>NZ_JOGB01000030.1 GCF_000719335.1 Streptomyces sp. NRRL S-87 | reverse complement strand
CCCTGGCCTTCGGCCACCCCTGGCCCGGGCCTGCCTCCGGTCCAGCCTGCCACCCCTGTCAAGCGCCTCCCCCACACACCACGGGACCCACCAGGCACCGCCAAGGATGTGGTGGCCGGGGGGCCGGTCCGCACCGGAGTCACTGGCACTGGCACTGGCACTGGCAGTGGCCGGGGGGCCGGTCCGCACCGGAGTCACTGGCACTGGCACTGGCACGGATCCGGTGCCGGGGGGTGCGAAGGCTGGTGTCGGCGGTCGACGCTGACGCTTCGTCAACGGGTGCGGCTGGCCCAACGGGGGCTATCCGGGCCGACACCCGCGCCGCCTCCTTTACTTCGGCCATCCGTCCCCCAAGCATCCCTTTATCCGATTTACGGATGTTGTGGATGATCCGGACCAGTGGGATGTGAAGGGGCCGCCGCCATGCGGGACATGCGGGAACTCGTCCGATACGGAGTGACCGCCACGGTCCTCGCCCTGAGCCTGTGCGCGCCCGCCCCAGGGCCCGCCACGGCCGCTGCCGGGCCGGCCGCCGGTGCGGCCGCACCCGGCGCCTTCGCCGGCACCCCCGAGCAGCGGGGCGCGGCTCTGGTCGCCAGGCGTGCGGCCACCGCCGGGCTCGCCTTCAGGGCCTGCCCGCGCGTCGAGCAGTTGCCGCCGACGGTGCAGTGCGCGCTGCTGCGCGTTCCGCTCGACTACGCGCGGCCCGACGGCAAGCAGATCTCCCTGACCGTCAGCCGGGTGCGGGCCACCGGCGAACGCTCCCGCCGTCAGGGTTCCCTCGTCTACAACCCGGGCGGCCCGGGCGCCTCCGGCATGTACTTCCCCGTCGTCGGCATGCTGCCCGAGTGGGATCCGGTCACCGCGGTGTACGACCTGGTGGGCTACGCCCCGCGCGGGGTCGGCCGCTCGGCCCCGTTGTCCTGTCAGGACCCGAAGCAGTTCGGCCACGCGCCCACGCAGACCCCCCGCGCTCCCGGGGCGGCGTACAAGCGGCAGCGGATCGCGGCCGCGCGGGCGTACGCGCGCGGTTGTGCCCGTGCGGCCGGGGCGGCGCTGCCGTACTACAACTCGCTCAACAACGTCCGCGACCTGGACGTCCTGCGGGCCGCCCTGGGCGACCGGAAGCTGACCTTCATGGGCGCCTCGTACGGCACGTACTTCGGCGCGCTGTACGCCACGCTCTACCCCTCGTACGTGCGCCGGATGGTCTTCGACTCCGTCGTCAACCCCGATCCGCGCGGCATCTGGTACCGCAACAACCTCGACCAGTCCCTGGCGTTCGAGGGGCGCTGGCGGGACTTCCGGGCCTGGGCGGCCCGCCACGACGACGTCTACCACCTGGGCAGGACCCCGGAGGCGGTGCTGGCCTCGTACGAGAAGGTCCGCGCGGCCGTCGCGAAGCACCCGGCCGGCGGGACGGTCGGCACCGGCGAGCTCCAGGCGGCGTTCCTCAAGACCGCCTACTACGACGACTACTGGGCCCCGCGGGCGGGCGCGCTGAGCGCGTACCTGGCCGGCGACGAGTGGGCGCTGGCCGCGCAGGCCGGACCCGACACGGCCTCGGCGGTCGAGGAGGAGAACGCGACGGCGGTGTACACGGCGGTGTTGTGCAACGACACGGCCTGGCCCGGCGACTGGGCCGTCTGGGACCGGGACAACACGGCCCTGGCGCGCCGGGCCCCGTTCGAGACGTGGGACAACGTCTGGACGAACCTGCCGTGCGCGTACTGGCCGGCGAAGCGGCAGCAGAAGATCGACGTCCGGGTGCTGCCGAAGGCGCTGCCCCCCACCCTGATCGTGGCGGCGGAGCGGGACGCGGCCACGCCGTACGCGGGGGCACTGGAGCTGCACCGGCGGCTGACCGGCTCGGCGCTGGTGACCGAGCGCGGGGCCGGCTCGCACGGGGTGGCCGGCGGCCGGAGCGCGTGCGTGGACCGGCACGTGCGGGAGTACCTGCTGAAGGGTGCCCTGCCGGCCGGGCGGCGGGCCGACTGCGCGCCGCATCCGGAACCCGCACCGGTGTCGCTGGACGACCGGGCGGCAGCACCCCGTACGGGCATGCTGCCGCCGGCCGTCTGAACTTCCGGGGCGGGTCCGGCTGCGTCGTTTCGGGGGCGGACCCCCGAGGTGCGGACCGGAGTGCGGCTGGCCTCAGGTCCGTGACCGGAGTGCGCAGGCCCTCCGGTCCTTCACCGGAGTGCGGCTGGCCTCCGGCGTGGTGCCGGAGGCGGTCCACCTCCGACCACCGGGGGCCCTGGCCCCCGGTCCATCCCCCCTGGGGAGGTCAGGCGAGTCCGGCGACCAGGTCGGCGACGGACTTGCGGCGTCCGGTGAAGAAGGGCACCTCTTCACGGACGTGCATACGGGCTTCGGAAGCGCGCAGGTGGCGCATGAGGTCGACGATGCGGTACAGCTCGTCGGCCTCGAAGGCCAGCAGCCACTCGTAGTCGCCCAGCGAGAACGAGGCGACGGTGTTGGCGCGGACGTCCGGGTAGCCGCGGGCCATCTTGCCGTGGTCGGCGAGCATGCGGCGACGGTCCTCGTCCGGCAGCAGGTACCAGTCGTACGAGCGCACGAACGGGTAGACGCTGACGTAGTCGCGGGCCACCTCGTCGGCCAGGAAGGCCGGGATGTGCGACTTGTTGAACTCCGCGGGGCGGTGCAGCGCCATGTTCGACCACACCGGCTCCAGGGCGCGGCCCAGCTTGGTGCGGCGGAACAGGTTGTAGGCGCCCTGCAGCTCGTCCGCGGTCTCGGCGTGCCACCAGATCATGACGTCGGCGTCGGCGCGCAGGCCGGAGACGTCGTAGGTCCCCCGGACGGTGATGTCCTTCGCGGCGAGCTGGTCGAACAGCTCCTGCACCTCTTCGGCGAAGCCGGAGCGGTCCTCGGGGAGCACGTCCTTGAGCTTGAAGACGGACCACAGTGTGTAGCGAATGACCTCGTTGAGGTCCTTGGCCTTCTTCCCCGCGTTGGGGATCTTCTCTGGTGCAGTCATGTGCCTATTGTCCCGTGTCCGAATCAGTGCTCCGCGCCAGGGTGCCCCTGAGCTGCGGGAGGGTCCGTATCAGGGCTGCCGCCGAGCGGCCGGGCGGTCGGCCAGGCCGTCCGTGACGGCCCGTGCGGCGGCTTCGGCACTGGCGATGCAGGCGGGGATGCCCACCCCGTCGTACGGCGCCCCGCACACCGCCAGACCGGGCAGCGCGGCCACGGCCGCGCGGATCCGGGCCACCCGGGCGAGGTGGCCGACGGGGTACTGGGGCAGGCCGCCGTCCCAGCGCGTCACGGTGGCGGCCACGGGCCGGGCGGCCAGGCCCACCGCTGCGCGGAGGTCGGCGAGGGAGGCCTCGACCAGTTCGCCGTCCTCGCGCTTGAGGTCGCCCTCGTCGCCGTACCGGCCCACGGACGTGCGCAGCGCGAACAGCTCGGGGTCGGCCTCGCCGGACCAGCCCCACTTGTTGCCGGAGAACGTGGACGCCTTGATCGTGCGGCCGTCCGCGTGCGGGACGAGGAAGCCGCTGCCGTCCAGGCCGGCGGGCAGGTCCGCGCGCCGGAGGACCATCGTGACCAGGGCCATGGAGGCGTACTCGACCTCGCGCAGCTCGGCCGCGGCGGCCGGGGCCGGGTCGGCCAGCAGCCGGGCGGCCGGGCCGGCGGGGGTGGCGAGGACCACGGCGTCGGCGTCGAGGACCTCGGAGCCCGCCGGGGCGGCGGTGGTGACCCGCCAGCCGCCGGCGGGGGTCCGGGCCAGTCCGGTGGCCGCGGTGCCGGTCAGGACGCGGGCGCCGGCCGCGCGCACGGCGTCGGCCACGGCCAGCGGGAGCCGGCCGACGCCGCCCGCGATGCCCTGGAAGACCGGGCCGGTGGCGGCGGCGCCGATGACGCCGGTACGGGCGGCCGCGGCGGCGTCGCCCTGGGCGGCCCGCACGGCCTCGCCGAGCGTGGCGTGGGTGCGGGCGGCCGCGTAGAGGGCGGGGACGGCGGCGCGCAGCGAGATGCGGTAGGCGTCACCCGCGTACACGCCGCCGAGCAGCGGTTCGACGAGCCGGTCCACCAGCTCGCGGCCGACGCGGGCGGCGACGTACGCGCCGACGGCGATGTCCTCGCCGACCTCGGTCGCGGGCAGCTCGGCGTCCTGGGCGACCCGGCGCAGGCCCTCGGCGGAGAGGATCCCGGCCTCGCGCAGCACCTCGGTGTCGGCGGTGACGCCCATGACGCTGCCGCGCGGCAGCGGCCGCAGCGCGCCGCGGGTCCACAGGGCGGCACTGGCGGTGGCGGGCGGCTGGAGGGCGTCGCCGAGGCCGACCTCACGGGCCAGGCCGACGGCCTCGGGGCGGCGGGCGAGCAGCGACTCGGCGCCCAGGTCGACGGGGATGCCGGCGAGTTCGCCGGCGTGCAGCTTGCCGCCGAGCCGGTCGGAGGCCTCCAGCAGCGTCACCCGCGCGCCGGTGCCGACCAGCCGGTGCGCGGCGGCGAGTCCGGCGATGCCGCCGCCGATGACGACGACGTGCGCGGCGTGCGCGGCGCCGTTCCCGTCCGTGCTCGTACCCGTGTCCGCTTCGTGCATGGGCCCATCGTCTCATCCGCCCGCTCGGGCCCCGGTTCCCGTACCGAGGCCGTTCCGTGACCGGTTCGGAACGGGTGGGGCGCAACCCGGGCCGTGCGGTGGTACGTCGAACCGGCGACGACGTGATCCGGACACCACGGTCCGGACGGCACACGAACCTTGGGGGTGGCCCGATGCGGGCAGTCCGTACGGTGGGACGACGACGTACCGCCACGGCGGTGGCGGCCCTGTCCCTGGCAGGGGCCCTGGCGCTGACCGGGTGCGGGGCGAACGACTCCGCGACGGGGTCGGCCAAGGACGGGTACGCGGCCCGGCAGGGCGCCGAGAACGCCGCCCCGGCGCCGGCGGGGGCGGGCGGGGCGGGCGCCTCGGGGTCGTCCGGGTCGTCCGGGTCGTCCGGGTCGTCCGGGGCGTCCGGGGCGTCCGGGGCGTCCGGGGCGTCCGGGGCGTCCGGGTCCTCGGGCGGCTCCTCGGGGACCTCCGACAAGGGCGGCAGGGCACCCGCCGTACGGGCCCGGATCATCCGTACCGCGCGGGTGTCGATCGAGGTCAAGGACGTCCAGCGGGCGCTGGCCGCGGCCCGGGCGGCGGCGGTGGACGCGGGCGGCTACGTGGGCAACGAGTCCACGCGCCGCGAGGACTACGGCAAGGAGGGCGAGCCGCTGCGCGGGGCGATCTTCTCCGAGGTCACGCTCCGGGTGCCGGTGGACCGCTTCGACGCGGTACTGGCCTCCCTGGAGGGCGGCGGCCGGCTGCTGAACCGCAAGGTCGACGCGCAGGACGTCACGCAGCAGGTGGTGGACGTCGAGAGCCGGGTCAAGTCGCAGCAGGCGAGCGTGGCGCGGGTGCGGGAGATGATGGACCGGGCCTCGCAGCTGAGCGACGTGGTCATGCTGGAGGGTGAGCTGAGCCGCCGTCAGGCGGAGCTGGAGTCCCTGCTGGCGCAGCGGGACGCGCTCAAGGACCAGACCTCGCTGGCCACCATCACGCTGACGCTCTCGCAGCCCGGCTCCGAGTCGCCCGCGCCGGAGCGGGACGACGAGCCGGGCTTCACCGACGCGCTGGCCGGCGGCTGGGCGGCCTTCACCGCGGTGGTGCGGTGGATGGTGCTGGTGCTGGGCGCCGTACTGCCGTTCCTGCTCACCGCGGCGCTGATCGCGGCCGTCGCGGTGGGCGTACGGCGCGTGCGGCGCGGCCGGACCGGCGGCGGGGCCGGGGGGCCCGCGGCGGTTCGGGGCGGCGCGGCGGCGGACCGTCGGGTGGCGGACCGGCCGCTGGCAGACGGCCGAGTGGCGGAAGGGCCGGTGGCGGACCGGCCGGGGGCGGGCGGGCCTGACGCGGGGTCCGGGGACGCCGGGCCCGACGCGCCGTCCGGGCCGGCGGGCACGGCGGGTCCGACGGGCACGGCGGGCACGACGGGTCCGACGGGCACGACGGGTCCGACGACGCCGAAGTCCGTCCCCGAGCCGCGGGCCGGCGACCGCGCCGACATCCCGGAGCCCCGTTCCCCCGAGCCGCCGCGCGACTGAACGCCCTTGCGGACGTAGCGTGTTCCCGGACGGGACACGGACGGGCGGAAGGAGCGGCGCGATGGCGGCGGAACGGCTGGTGGTCGTCGGGGGCGACGCGGCGGGGATGTCCGCCGCGTCGCAGGCCCGGCGGCTCAGGGGGCCCGAGGACCTGGAGATCGTGGCCTTCGAGCGGTCGCACTTCACCTCGTACTCCGCGTGCGGGATCCCGTACTGGATCGGGGGCCAGGTGCCCGAGCGGGACGCGCTGGTCGCCCGTACCCCCAAGGAGCACCGGGACCGCGGCATCGACCTGCGCATGCGGACCGAGGTCACGGAGCTGGACCTGGCCGGGGGGCGGGTGCGGTCACGGGACCTGGAGGACGGGCGGGAGGAGTGGACCGGCTTCGACAAGCTGGTCCTGGCCACCGGCGCCCGCCCGGTCCGCCCCCGGCTGCCCGGGCTCTCGGCGGCCGGGGTGCACGGGGTCCAGACCCTCGACGACGGGCAGTCGCTGCTGCGGACGCTGGACCGCACGGAGGGCCGCCGCGCGGTCGTCGTCGGCGCCGGGTACATCGGCGTGGAGATGGCCGAGGCGCTGGTGAACCGGGGCTACGAGGTCACGGTGCTGCACCGGGGGCCCCAGCCCATGGCCACCCTCGACCCGGACATGGGCGGGCTGGTGCACACGGCGATGAACGCCATGGGCATCCGCACGGTGGCCGGCGCCGAGGTCACCGGCGTCCTGACCGACGCCGACGGCCGGGCCCGGGCGGTGGCCACCGCGGCGGGCGAGGAGTACCCGGCGGACGTGGTGGTCCTCGGCATCGGCGTCGAACCGCGCACCGCCCTGGCCCGCGCGGCGGGCCTGCCGCTGGGCGAGTCGGGCGGGCTACTCACGGACCTGTCGATGCGGGTGCGCGGGCACGGGAACGTGTGGGCGGGCGGGGACTGCGTGGAGGTCCTGGACCTGGTCTCCGGCCGGCACCGGCACATCCCGCTCGGCACCCACGCCAACAAGCACGGCCAGGTCATCGGGTCGGGCGTGGGCGGCGGCTACGCGACCTTCCCGGGGGTGGTCGGCACCGCGGTCAGCAAGGTCTGCGACCTGGAGATCGCCCGCACCGGGCTGCGGGAGAAGGACGCGCTCGCGGTGGGGCTGCGCTTCGTGACCTCCACCATCAGCTCCACCACCACCGCGGGCTACTACCCGGGGGCCACCGAGACGACGGTGAAGATGCTGGCCGAGCGGCGCACCGGCCGCCTCCTCGGCGTCCAGATCGTCGGCGGCGCCGGCTCCGCCAAGCGCGTGGACATCGCGGCCGTCGCCCTGACGGCCGGCATGACGGTCGACCAGGTCGTCTCCCTCGACCTCGGCTACGCCCCGCCCTTCTCCCCCGTCTGGGACCCGATCCTGGTCGCCGCCCGCAAAGCCGTCCACGCGGTCCGATCCGCGGGGGTGTGACCCCGGCCCGGCGGGGGAAGCCAGCCTCGTACGCGCGGGGCGGACGTGGCAGGCGAGGGGGTGGCGGGGATGCGGCGCGTGGTCCGGATCCTGGGCAGTGCGGCGCTGACGGTCGCGGTCGGCGTGGCGGTGAACCAGATCCTCAACGGCGGGGAGCTCAGCGGGCCGTGGCTGTACGTCTCGCTGGCGGTGGCGGTCCTGGCGTTCCTGTACTCGGAGGGGCCGACCGCCGCCGCCCGGGCCCGCGGCGTCCGCAACAGCCGTCGGATCTACCTACGGCAGCTGCGGGCGAGCGTCCAGGACATGGAGACGGTGGGCATCGCCACACACAGCGAGTTCGTGCTGCGCATGCACCAGGTGTACGTCGACGTCAGCCTGGCTCCCAAGACGGTGCAGGCAGCCGCCGTAGCCCCGTACCTGGGCACGGTGCCCGACGAAGAGGGTGCGGCCCCCGGCACGCGCCGCACCCTCACCTCGGTCCTCCAGGACGCCGAGCAGGCAGACGCGACGCGGATCCTGGCCGTGATCGGCGGCCCCGGGTCGGGCAAGACCACGCTGGCCCGCAGCACGGCCCTGGCCCTGTGCGAGCACGGCAGGCGGCCGTGGGCGCGGCGGCTGCCGGTGCTGCTGTACCTGCGCGACCACGCCGCGGCGCTGCTGGCCGACGAGCCGCCGCCGCTGGCAGAGGTCGCGGTCACCGCCGGCTGGCTGGAAGGAAAGGTGTCCGCCGAGTGGCTGGCCCGCCGGCTCGACGCCGGCCGGTGCCTGGTGCTGCTGGACGGCCTCGACGAGGTCGCCGACCCGGCGGACCGCAGCCGCGTGGTGGCCTGGGTGGTCCGGCAGAAGCAGCGCCACCCCCGCAACCTCTACGTGGTGACCTCACGCCCGCACGGCTACCACTCCAACCCGCTTCCGGGAGCGGAGGTGCTCCAGGTGCGGCGCTTCACCGGTGACCAGATCTCCCGCTACCTGCACCAGTGGCACTACGCGATGGAGGCCCGTGCCCGGGCGCTGACCCGGCGCGAGGCGCAGGGCGCCGCGGACGGTCCCCTGACCCGGCTGCGCACCCGCGCCGACACCGACCGCCACGTACGGGCGGCCGCGGACCGGAGCGCGCGAGACCTGCTGGCCCGCCTGCGGGCCCAGCCTGCGCTGTACGACCTGGCCTCCAATCCCCTCCTCCTGACGATGATCGCCAACGTGCACCGGTACGCCGGTCAGCTGCCCGGCAGCCGGGCCGAGCTGTACGCGGAGATGTGCGACGTCCTGCTCCATCGTCGGTACGAGGTGCGCGGCCTGCGCGACGGCACCGGCCTGACCGGTCCGCACAAGCAGCACGTCGTCCAGCACCTCGCCCTGGCCATGATGCGGGCCCGGGTCCGGGACTGGCCCGCAGCTGACGCCGCCCAGGCGATCCGCCGCCCGCTGCGCCAGGTCCCCGGCGGCGTGACCCCCGAGGTGTTCCTCGAAGAGGGCCGCAAGAGCGGTCTCCTGGTCGAACGCGACCACGGCCTGTACGGCTTCGCCCACCTGACCCTCCAGGAGTACCTCGCCGCCGCTCTCCTCAGCACCCCCCGCGCCGACACCGGCCTCCTGACCGCGAACGTCGGCGACCCGTGGTGGCGCGAGACCCTCCTCCTGTGGTGCGCCGGGAACGACGCCACGGACGTCATCACCGCGTGCCTGGACTCCGGCACGGTCCCGGCCCTGGCCCTGGCCGCCGACTGCGCCGACCAGGCCAGGACGGTCGACCCCGCCGTCCGCGACCGCCTCGAGGCCCAGTTGGCCCCACCCGGCCCCGACCAGCCCTACGACTCCGACCGCGAACGGCTGCTGGCCGGCATCCATGCCACCCGCCTCCTGCGCGAGACCATCCCGCTGGGCGGGTCCAGCGCCCTGTGCACGCGGCCCGTGCCCGTTGCCCTGTACAGGTTCTTCGTCCGCGACGAGGAGGCGGCCGGACGAAGCCATCGGCACCCCCTCACGCTCGGGCGAGCAGGTGGGGACGACGGCGGCGCGGTCGCGGTCGCGGTCGGGATGCACGCCGGGGACGCCGAGCGCTTCGTCACCTGGCTCAACTCCGTCACCGGAAGCTCCGCTTACCGTCTGCCCAGGCCGGAAGAACTGTCCTCCCCCCAGGCACCGCCCTCACCTGACGAGTGGGCCGCGTCCGAGGACCTGGAGGGGCCGGTCACAGCGCTGGCGTCCGTCCTGGAGCTCCACACCGTTTGGGCCCAAGACGGCACACGCACCGTCCTGCACCAGCCGCCGGCCGTCCGGTGGCCCTTCGCGGTCCGATCCGACCACCTCGGGGCCACCGCCACCGCCGACCGCCTGGAGGCCGGCAGCTGCCTGCGCGTCCTGACTGCGACACCCCGACACCGCGATCGCCTGGCAGGCTGGGCCGCGGTCCTCGAAGAGGCTTTCGCACGTGCCCCCGAGTTGTCCGGCGATCCCAGCCTGGCTCCCCTGGCACACGTTCTCGCCCTCTGCGTCTCGCGCACCCTCACCGGCAACCTCGACCTCGCGCGGCTCGCCGCCGGGGTCGGCCGCGAAGCCCACACCCTCACGATCCTGCACGTGCTCGCCCGGGCGGGGCTCGCACTCGAACGTTCCGGCGCACGCGTCAACGCTTTCCGCGACCTCGCGGGCCCCGCCCACGACCTTGCCCTCGTCGTCCCGCCCGACACGTCCGCTGACGACGCCACGGCAGACTTCGCCCGCTGGATCCTCGACATCGAGGACGCCCTCGGTCGCGGTCGGTCCCTCGACGTACCGGGGCTCGAGCTCGGCCCGGCTCGGGAAGACGATCCTCGCGGCCTCGCGCAGGACCTGGCCACCGCCCTGGACGAGGCGCACGCCTTCGGTCTCGTCAGCGGAACCAGATCGGCCCCGGACCTGGCCGGCGAGCTGGACCCCGGGGTGTTCGGCGCACTCGCCAACGACATGGGCGACCCCGTCGACCCCGATCTGGACCTCGACTCCGCCATCGACGCCGCCCTCGACCTCGCTCTGGCCGCCCACGACCGCACGCTGGACATCGCTGTGCGGGCGCACCGCGTCGTGGCAACCAGGGGCGCATGGATGCCCTCCTCCGGTGGGGAGACGCCCACCCTCGCGGGCCTCGACGACGCCATGGTGTCCACCAGGCCCTCGGCGTTCTCGCCCCTGCCCTGGATCCCCGAGGATCCGGTCGACACCCTACGCCGCGCCCACGAGAGTCTCCGGGCAGGCGGACCTCCCATCGCCGCGTCGTTGCTGGAACCACTGGCACTCCTGGTCGGCCGCTGCCTGGAGCCCCTGTCCGCCTTCCGCGACCGGCAACTCCCCTGGGACGGCCGGATCCTGGCCCGCATACGCTTCGCCCTCAACGCGGTCACGGCTGTCCTCTACCACGTCTGCGAGTACAACCTCACGGAGACCACGCTCCTGGAACAGACCTGGCTGAGCCTGGTCGCACAGGACGCGCCCGCGGTGGCAGGCGGGCCGGCCCCCAACCAGATCCTCATGATCGTCCGCGACGAGGGAGGTGGCCGCGGCCCGAACGCGGACGTCCGCCCCTCCAGGGCGTGACCCCGGCGGAGCGGACGTGGCGGAGGCAGAACGGCGCGGTCAGCGCTGCGTCGACGTGTGGACGTAGTCCACGAGGCGTGTCAGGGCGTCCGGGTCGGTGGTGGGCAGGACGCCGTGGCCGAGGTTGAAGACGTGGCCCTCCAGGCCGGACGCGGCGGCGAGGACCTCGTCGGTCTTGGCGCGCACCGCCTCGGGGGTCGAGAAGAGGACCGCCGGGTCCAGGTTGCCCTGGAGTGCCTTGCCGGGGCCGACGCGGCGGGCGGCCTCGTCCAGCGAGACCCGGTAGTCGACGCCGACGACGTCCGCGCCGGCCTCGCCCATCAGGCCGAGGAGCTCGCCGGTGCCCACGCCGAAGTGGATCCGCGGGACGCCGTACGAGGCGACGGACTCCAGGACCTTCGCCGAGGCCGGCATGACCGAGCGGCGGTAGTCGGCCGGGGCCAGGGCGCCGACCCAGGAGTCGAAGAGCTGGACCGCGGAGGCGCCGGCCTCGATCTGGACCTTCAGGAAGGCGGAGGTGATCTCGGCGAGGCGGTCGACGAGGTCGGCCCACAGCTGCGGGTCCCCGTACATGAGCGCCTTGGTGTGCTCGTGGTTGCGGGACGGGCCGCCCTCGACGAGGTAGCTCGCGAGGGTGAAGGGCGCGCCGGCGAAGCCGATCAACGGCGTGCTGCCGAGTTCACCGGTGAGCATGCCGATCGCCTCGGTGACGTACGGGACGTCGTCCGGGGTGAGGTCGCGCAGCTGTGCGAGGTCGGCGCGGGTGCGGATCGGCTGGGCGACGACCGGGCCGACACCGGGCTTGATGTCGAGGTCGATGCCGATGGCCTTCAGCGGGACGACGATGTCGCTGAAGAAGATCGCCGCGTCGACCTTGTGGCGGCGGACCGGCTGCAGCGTGATCTCGGTGACGAGGTCGGGGCGCATGCAGGACTCGAGCATCGCCGTGCCCTCGCGGACCTGGCGGTACTCCGGGAGCGAGCGGCCGGCCTGGCGCATGAACCACACGGGGGTGTGCGGCACGGGTTCGCGTCGGCACGCCTTGAGGAAGGCGGAATCGTACGTCTGGCTCGGCTGGCCCGCGGGCCTGTCAATGGCGCTCACGGTCCAAATCTTCGCACGTATGAAGAAGTGGCCGCCCCGGGGCGGGTGTCCTTGCGCTGAACGGGCCCGCTCTCCGCCTAGTCTTCCCCGCATGGCTGCGGCTCAGGGACGATTTTCAGATGGCGCGGAGGGAGCCGGCGGCATGGGCGGCGCGACGGAGGGCTCGGTTCCGCTCCCGTTCCGGCGGGCGGTCGACGGCTTGCGCAGGGCGCGCCTGCGCCCGGGGGTCGAGGTCGACCCGACCCGGCCGCCGCAGCGGCTCGCCCCGCACGCGTACGCCCTGGAGGCGGCGGTCGTGGAGGGCGAGGACGATCTGGCCGACGGGCGGCTGATCCTGCTGCACGACCCGGCCGGGCACGAGGCCTGGCGCGGGACCTTCCGCCTGGTGACCCTGGTCCGGGCGGATCTGGAGCCGGAGATGGCGGCGGACCCGCTGCTGCCGGAGGTGTGCTGGTCCTGGCTGACGGGCGCACTGGAGGCGCGCGGGCTGACGTACGGGGAGGCGGGCGGGACCGTGACCCGGGCCAGCTCGCACTACTTCGGCGGGCTGGCGGAGCGCCGGCCGGCGACGCAGATCGAGATCCGGGCGTCCTGGACGCCGCGCGAGGGCGTGGGCGGCGTACCGGACACGGCGGCCCACCTGTCGGCGTGGTGCGAACTGCTGTGCCAGGTGGCGGGGCTGCCGCCGGCCGGGCCCGCGGACACGGCGGTGGTGTCCCTACCGCAGCGGCGCGGTCCGCACCACCCGTAGGGGTACACCTCGGGTCGGCCGCACGTCGTACGCGGCCACCCGCAACGGTGCGCGCCGTACCACCCGTAGCGGTGACCGCGAACCCGAGCGAAATGCCCACGAAGCGTCAAAACGGCGCGCCCGCTGCGGCCTTCTGATCGCCCGATGATCGATCGCTCGTCCGAATTGCCCGAATTGTTACTCACCAAATCGTGATCATTCCCTAAAGCCGGGCGGGTGACGTGCCGAAGGAGGAACCAGTGACCATCCGCACGGTCCGCACCGGCTTCTTCCCCGAGCCGGCGCCGTCCCGCCACTCCCCCAGGAGGCCTGGTGTCCGTTCTTCTCGAGCAGCCCGCAAGCCTGGTCGCCTACCGTCCGAACAAGCCGACGGCCATGGTCGTCGTGGCCGACCCGCGCGTCCGCTCCACCGTGACCCGTCACCTGTGGGCCCTCGGAGTACGTGACGTCATCGAGGCCTCGTCGATCGCCGAGGCCCGTCCCCGGGTCGGCAGCCCGCGCGACATCTGCGTGGCCGACGTCCACCTCCCCGACGGCTCCGGTCTCACCCTGCTCTCCGAGACCCGCGCCGCCGGCTGGCCCAACGGCCTGGCCCTGTCCGCCGCCGACGACATCGGCGCGGTGCGCAACGCCCTCGCGGGCGGCGTGAAGGGCTACGTCGTCACCGGTACGCGCACCAACATCGGGCTGCCCACCCGGCCCGGTGCCGCCCCCATCGGCTCGGCCGCCGCCCGGATGCACCGCCGCCCCCCGGGTGCCCCGAGCCACCCGGGCGGCTACCGCGAGCTCTCCGGCCGCGAGGTCGAGGTGCTGCGCCTGGTCGCCGAGGGCCAGTCCAACAAGGCCATCGGCGTCTCGATGGGGCTGTCCGCCCTGACCGTCAAGTCCCACCTCGCCCGCATCGCCCGCAAGCTGGGCACCGGCGACCGCGCCGGCATGGTCGCGGTGGCCCTGCGGACCGGGATCATCCACTGACGGCGGGGGCCGTCATACGACGGTCGGGACCTCCCGCGGCGGGGGCCCGCACCGTTCCGGACCGACCGGGCGGCACGGCCCCGCCCATGCCGTACCAACGCCGTATGAACACCACGCGCCCGTCGACGGAACGTTCCGGCGACGGGCGCGTCGTCTGCCCGGATACCCTTGACAGGTGACCGACGCCCAAGAGACCGCAGCAGCGGCACTGCGCACCACCACCGGGGGCGGCCCCCCGGACGACGGAGTCTCCTCCGACGGGCTGCCGATTCCCTTGTTGGAGCCACGCGAGGGGATCCCCCCGGTCGTGGCGGACGAGGCGGGCCTGGCCCAGGTGATCGCGGCCTTCGCCGCCGGCACCGGACCGGTCGCCGTCGACGCCGAGCGCGCCTCCGGCTACCGCTACGGCCAGCGCGCGTACCTCGTGCAGCTGCGCCGCGAGGGGGCCGGCTCCGCGCTGATCGACCCGGTCGGCTGCCCCGACCTGTCCGGGCTGGGCGAGGTGCTCACCGGGACCGAGTGGATCCTGCACGCCGCCACCCAGGACCTGCCCTGCCTGCGCGAGATAGGCATGCTGCCCACCACCCTGTTCGACACGGAGCTCGCCGGCCGGCTGGCCGGCTTCCCCCGCGTCGGACTCGGCGCGATGGTCGAGAGCGTGCTCGGCTACGCGCTGGAGAAGGGGCACTCCGCCGTCGACTGGTCCACCCGGCCGCTGCCCGAGCCGTGGCTGCGGTACGCCGCGCTCGACGTCGAGCTGCTGGTGGACCTGCGCGACGCGCTGGAGAAGGAGCTGGACCGGCAGGGCAAGCTGGAGTGGGCCCACCAGGAGTTCGACGCCATCGCCGCCGCCCCGCCCGCGCCGCCCCGCAAGGACCCCTGGCGGCGGACCTCCGGGATGCACAAGGTGCGCCGCCGCCGGCAGATGGCGGTGGTGCGGGAGCTGTGGACCACCCGTGACCGCATCGCCCAGCGGCGCGACGTCTCCCCGGGCAAGGTGCTCGGGGACGCCGCCATCGTCGAGGCGGCGCTCGCGCTCCCCGTGAACGTGCACGCGCTGTCCGCGCTGCCCGGGTACGGGCAGCGGATGGGCCGGCGCCAGCTGGAGCAGTGGATGGCGGCCGTCGACCGGGCCAAGGCCCTGCCGGACTCGGAGCTCCCGCAGCCCGGGCAGACCCCGAGCGGCCCCCCGCCGCCGCGCTCGTGGGCGGAGAAGGACCCGGAGGCCGCGGCCCGGCTGTCCGCGGCCCGGGCCGCCGTGTCGGCGCTCGCGGAGCGGCTCAAGCTGCCCCAGGAGAACCTGATCACTCCGGACACCGTGCGCCGGCTGTGCTGGGAGCCGCCGCAGCGGGTGGCGGCCGACACGGTGGCCGAGGCCCTCACCGGCTACGGGGCCCGGCCGTGGCAGGTCGAGCAGGTGACCCCGGCCCTGGTCAAGGCCCTGGCGACGGCCTGAGCCCCGCAGCGTCTCGCCCCGTGCGCGCCTACACGGGCCAGGGCGAGACGCTGCCTCCCTTGTCCACGTACCAGCTGCCGCTGGTGCGCCCGAACACGGCGTTCTGCTTGAGCCACTGGTGCGACATCTTGTGCAACGTGGTGCGCTGGGCCTCCCAGGGCCACTGGTGGCTGGCGCACGCCACCTTGAACAGCAGTTTGTCCGGGCCCGCGACGGCCTTGTACAGCTCGATGACCGACAGGCCGTTGGTGGTCACGGTCTTGTCGAGCTCGCCTACCACGAGGCACACGGGGACCGGGCCGCCGAGCACCCCGTGCAGGGGCGCGGTCTTCTTGTTCCAGCCCCACCAGAAGGTGTTGCGCTGACGGCTCAGCCCTTCCGGCTTGCCGTTCGGCAGCACCTTGCCCCAGTCGCGGCCCTTGTCGTCGCTGTCCATCATCACCTGCCAGACGAGGTCGACCGCGTACGGGTCCTTCTGGTCGGGGCAGGTGGCGTCGACCTCGTTCTGCCAGGCCGCCTCCAGCCCGGCCTTCGTCCCGAGGCCCATGGGGAATCCCCACTGGGCCGCCGGCGTGGACAGGGGCAGCGGGGACGGGGCGCCGAAGTCCGTTCCGGCAGCGCTGTCCGGGCCGTCCGGCTTGAAGACCGGCCCCTGGAGCATGAGGCTGCGCACGTTGTCCGGGTACTGGATCGAGTACGGACCCAGGGCCATGGCGGCGGCGGAGTTGCCGATCATGTCCACGGCGTCCACGCCGTGGCGGTTCTTGATGAACGTGACGACCGTGTGGACCTCGTCCCAGTCGGTCTGGGAGTTGCCCAGCTGATGGGGGTAGCCCACCGGGCAGTCGGCGGTCAGCGGCAGGTTCGGGGTCAGGGCGCGGGCGTGGTGGGCCGGGTTGGCGTTGCACGGGGTGTGCATCTCGGGCCGGGGTGAGCGGCCCATGCCCTGGAGGTCCATGAGGAAGACGTCGTAGCCGGTCTTGGCCAGCTCCTGGGCCCAGCTCCGGTCGCCGGCGCCGGTGTCGTAGATCGCCAGGACCGGGATGGTCCGCCCGTGCAGCATCAGCACGCAGCGGCGCTTGTGCGGCGGGGTGTTCTCCGGGGTCCCGTCGTACTCGCGCACGAACAGGTTCACCATCCGGTCCTTGTTGGCCGGGACGGACGACCTGTGCGGCACGGCGTGGTCGATGGGGTCGGTGGGCATGGTGGCTCCTTCGCTGCGGCGCGGGCCGGCGGGCTCCGGCCTCGGCCCAGAATCCGCCCCCCGCCGCCCGCCCCGGTGGGACTGGCGGGAGGGCCGGTCGATCAGACCCCTTCGGGGCGCCCCGCTCGGCCGACCGGGCGGGCGCGCGCCGGGGCGTGCCGGGGTCGTGGGGCGGGCCGCAGGTGTGACCTTCGCCGCTCCCGGGGCTGGGACTGTGCACATGGGTTACCCGCAAGTAGCATGGCGGGGTGAGCGCTCGCTCAGCCGCGACGGCTGAGGGCGGGCGTTCCCGCGCAGCAGTGCCATCCCGCACCTGGAGGAGAGCCAACGTGCCTCGTACCGTCAGGGACGTCGTCTTCGTCGACGGCGTCCGCACCCCGTTCGGCAAGGCGGGCCCGAAGGGCATCTACCACGAGACCCGCGCCGACGACCTCGTCGTGAAGGCGATCCGGGAGCTGCTGCGCCGCAACCCCGGCCTCGACCCCAAGAAGATCGACGAGGTCGCCATCGCCGCGACCACGCAGATCGGTGACCAGGGCCTGACCCTGGGCCGCACCGCCGGCATCCTCGCGGGCCTGCCGCAGTCCGTCCCGGGCTACTCCATCGACCGCATGTGCGCCGGCGCGCTCACCGCCGTGACCGCGGTCGCGGGCGGCGTGGCCTTCGGTGCGTACGACGTCGCCGTCGCCGGTGGTGTCGAGCACATGGGCCGCCACCCCATGGGCGAGGGCGTCGACCCGAACCCGCGCTTCGTGTCGGAGAAGCTCGTCGACGAGTCGGCCCTGTTCATGGGCATGACCGCGGAGAACCTGCACGACCGCTACCCGACCATCACCAAGCAGCGCGCCGACGAGTACGCCGTGCGCTCGCAGGAGAAGGCCGCCAAGGCGTACGCCGACGGCAAGATCCAGCAGGACCTGGTCCCGATCTCGGTGCGCCGCACCAACGCCGAGGCCGGCGAGACCGGCTGGGGCCTGGTGACCTCCGACGAGCCGATGCGCCCGGGCACCACCCTGGAGTCGCTGGCGAACCTCAAGACGCCGTTCCGCGTGCACGGCCGCGTCACCGCGGGCAACGCCGCCGGTCTGAACGACGGCGCCACCGCCTCGCTGATCGCCTCCGAGGACTTCGCCCGGGAGAACAACCTCCCGGTCAAGATGCGCCTGGTCTCCTACGCCTTCGCCGGCGTCGAGCCCGAGGTCATGGGCTACGGCCCGATCCCGGCCACCGAGAAGGCCCTGGCCCAGGCCGGCCTGTCGATCTCCGACATCGGCCTGTTCGAGATCAACGAGGCCTTCGCCGTGCAGGTGCTGGCCTTCCTGGAGCACTACGGCATCGCCGACGACGACGCCCGCGTGAACCAGTACGGCGGCGCGATCGCGTTCGGCCACCCGCTCGCCTCCTCCGGCGTCCGCCTCATGACGCAGCTGGCCCGCCAGTTCGAGGAGCAGCCGCACGTCCGCTACGGCCTGACCACCATGTGCGTCGGCTTCGGCATGGGCGCGACGGTCATCTGGGAGAACCCGCACTTCGAGGGAGACGACAAGTGAGCACCACCGCTGAGCTCCTGAAGGGCGCGGCCGAGCTGTTCCCGGACGAGGTCGTCACCCAGGCGCACGTCCGCCACCTCGACCTGCCGTACGGCGCCGGGCGCTTCGCGCTCATCACGCTGGACAACGGCTTCGACCACACCAAGCCGACCACCTTCGGCCCCCAGTCGCTGGCGAACCTGAACGCCGCCCTCGACCAGGTCGAGAAGGAGGCCGCCGAGGGCGCGATCACCGGCGTCGGCCTGACCGGCAAGCCGTTCATCTTCGCGGTCGGCGCCGACCTCAAGGGCGTCGAGCTGCTGAAGGCGCACGACGAGGCGCTGGCCATCGGCAAGGGCGGCCACGACGTCTTCAAGCGTCTGGCGGGCCTGGCCGTGCCGACCTTCGCGTACTACAACGGCGCGGCGATGGGCGGCGGCGTCGAGGTCGGTCTGCACTGCACCTACCGCACCGTCTCCAAGGCGCTGCCGGCGTTCTCCCTCCCCGAGGTCTTCCTGGGCCTGGTCCCGGGCTGGGGCGGCTGCGCGATCCTGCCGAACCTGATCGGCGCGGAGAAGGCGATCTCGGTGATCATCGAGAACTCGCTGAACCAGAACAAGCAGCTCAAGGGCAAGCAGGTCTTCGAGCTCGGCATCGCCGACGCGCTCTTCGAGGGCGCCGACTTCCTGGAGCAGTCCCTGCTGTGGACCGCCAAGGTCCTCACCGGCGACGTCACCGTCGAGCGTCCCGAGGTCGACCGCGGCGAGGCCTGGGACCAGGCCGTCGCCAAGGGCCGGGCCATCGCCGACTCCAAGGTGCACGGTGCGGCCCCGGCCGCATACCGCGCCCTGGAGATCATCGAGGCGGCCAAGGACGGCGACCTGCAGAAGGGCTTCGACGCCGAGGACCAGGCCCTGGCCGACCTCATCATGGGCGGCGAGCTGCGCTCCGGCATCTACGCCTTCAACCTGGTGCAGAAGCGCGCCAAGCGCCCCGCCGGCGCCCCGGACAAGTCGCTGGCCCGGCCGGTCACCAAGGTCGGCGTCGTCGGCGCCGGTCTGATGGCCTCCCAGCTGGCCCTGCTCTTCCTGCGCCGCCTGGAGGTGCCGGTGGTCCTCACCGACATCGACCAGGAGCGGGTCGACAAGGGCGTGGGCTACGTCCACGCCGAGATCGAGAAGCTGCTCGGCAAGGGCCGCATCAACCAGGACAAGGCCAACCGCCTCAAGGCCCTGGTCACCGGCGTCCTGGACAAGGCCGAGGGCTTCGCGGACGCGGACTTCATCATCGAGGCCGTGTTCGAGGAGATGACGGTCAAGCAGAAGGTGTTCGCGGAGGTCGAGGCGGTCGCCCCGGCGCACGCGATCCTCGCCACCAACACCTCCTCGCTGTCGGTGTCGGAGATGGCCTCCAAGCTCCAGCACCCGGAGCGCGTGGTCGGCTTCCACTTCTTCAACCCCGTCGCGATCCTGCCGCTGCTGGAGATCGTCCGCGGCGAGCAGACCGACGACGCCTCGCTGGCCACGGCCTTCGGCGTCGCCAAGAAGCTGAAGAAGACCGCGGTCCTCACCAAGGACGCCCCGGCGTTCGTCGTGAACCGCATCCTGACCCGCTTCATGGGCGAGATCCAGAACGTCATCGACGAGGGCACCCCGGTCGCCACCGCCGAGAAGGCGATCGAGCCGCTCGGCCTGCCGATGTCGCCGCTGGTCCTGCTGGAGCTGGTCGGCCCGGCCATCGGCCTGCACGTCTCCGAGACCCTCAACCGCGCCTTCCCGGAGCGGTTCACGGTCTCCCCCAACCTGAAGGCGGTCGTCGAGGCCGGCAAGCGCGGCTTCTACGTCTACAAGGCGGAGAACGGCTTCAAGCCGGAGCTGGACCCCGAGGTCGCCGCCCTCCTCAAGCAGGGCGACACCGTCCTGACGGAGGAGCAGGTCCGCGACCGTGTCCTGGACGCCGTCGCGCAGGAGATCGGCCTGATGCTGGAGGAGGGTGTCGTGGCCGAGGCCCAGGACATCGACCTCTGCCTCATCACCGGCGCCGGCTGGCCCTTCCACCTGGGCGGCATCACGCCGTACCTGGACCGCGAGGGCGTCTCGGAGCGCGTGAACGGCAAGAAGTTCCTGGCCCCGGGCCTGGCGAGCGTCCCCGCGTAAGCCCCCGGTCCCCCTGGGACGAAGATCACCGGCTGCCCGCCCGTGGAACCGACCACGGGCGGGCAGCCGTCTTTTCCTATGATCGACTGCACGACGCAAGACCGCCGCGGGAGCACGCCACGCGGCCGGGGAGGGGACGCACCGTGGCCGCGACGAAGCCGAAGCGCCTGTCCCGGCGCGCCCTGCTGCTGACCGGAGGGTCCGCCGCGGTCGCCCTCTCCGGAGGCCTGCTCGCCGGCCGGAGGCTGCTCGGCGGCACCGCCCCGGCCCCCTCCACCGTGGTGGGCGGCTTCGACGCGGCCGCCACCCGCGAGGTGGTGGCCCCCACCGCGCTCGCCAACACCACCGTCGCCCAGTCGTTCGCGTTCGACTCCGAGCGCGGCGACCTGTACGCCGTGCAGATCGTCCAGGGCGGCCTGCGGCTCGCGGACGAGCCGGACCGGGTCCCGGCCGACGAACGCGGCCTGCTCGGCGACCTGTGCGTCACGCGCATCCCCGCGGACCGTACGGCACCCACGTCGATGTACCTCCGCGGCTTCGGCCACGGCGTCTCGATGGGCGTCCAGCCCACCCGGTCCGGCGCCTTGCTGTGGGTCGAGTCGGACGCCGACCCGAAGACCGGGTACGGGCGGGCCGTGACGCGGGTGGCGTTCCGGCCCGGCACGACCCTGGACAGCGGCCACCCCTCGGTGCGCCACCACCGGCCCGTCCCCGGCTCGTACGCGAACCAGCCGGCGTACGACGCGGTGACCGGACGGCTGATGGTCGCGTACCGGACCGGGAGCGGCACCGGCGCCCAGTGGTACGCCGTGTACCGGGCGGACGACTTCGCCGCCGGGCGGTACGACGAGCTGTACGCCGTCCGGGCGGCCGGCCGCACCTCGGACGAGACGTTCCAGGGCTGCGCGCTGTACGGCGACCACGTCTACCAGCTGACCGGCAACGAGTACACGGACGCCGACGGGGACAACCCGGCGGCCTCGGGCGGCAACGCCCTGCTCTCGGCGGTGGACCTGCGCACCGGCACGGTGGCCGGCCGGGCCCCCGTGACGGCGGCGCCGGACCTGACGTACCGGGAACCGGAGGGCCTGGCGGTCCTGGTGACGGACCGTCCCCGGCTGTGCGTCGGCTTCGCCACCGGCGCCGCCGGCGGCCGCCGCTTCACCGTCCACTCCTTCGCCCCGCTGTAGACCGCGCGCGACTGCCCCCGGCCGTGGCGCCGACCGGACCCACTGGGTAGTCTCCCCCGGACACATCGGGGGCTGCCGGGGGACGGCGGGGCGGGGGACGGGTTCGTGCAGGTGGGCGAGGCCCTGGAGGCGGGCGATCCGCGTCGGGCGGGGCGGTACGAGATCGTGGCGCGGCTCGGCGCGGGCGGCATGGGACGGGTGTACCTGGGACGGTCCCCCGGCGGCCGGGCCATGGCGATCAAGGTCGTGCGTCCGGACCTGGCGGACGACGAGCAGTTCCGGCGCCGGTTCGCGCGGGAAGTGGCGGCCGCCCGCCGGGTGAACGGCGTGTTCACGGCGGCCGTGGTGGACGCCGATCCCGAGGCCAGGCCGCCGTGGCTGGCGACCGCGTACGTACCCGGTGTGTCGCTGGACAAGGCGGTGGCCCTGCACGGCCCGTGGGCGCTCGCCCCCGCGCTCGCGCTGGCCGCCGGACTGGCCGAGGCGCTGGAGGCGATCCACGCGGCCGGGGTGGTGCACCGGGACCTCAAGCCGGCGAACGTGATGCTGTCGGCGGACGGTCCGCGCGTGATCGACTTCGGGATCTCGGTCGCGGGCGACGCCAGCGCGCTGACCGGGACCGGACTCACGTTCGGGACCCCCGGGTTCATGGCGCCCGAGCAGGTGCGGGGGCAGCAGGCGGGGCCGGCCTGCGACGTGTTCTCGCTCGGCGCGGTGCTGGCGTGGACCGCGACGGGGAAGTCTCCGTTCGGCTCCGGGACGCCGCTCGCGGTGAACTTCCGCGCCGTGTACGAGGAACCCGACCTCTCGGCCCTGCCGGCCGGGCTGCACGCCCTGGTGCGGGACTGCCTGGCCAAGGACCCCGACCGGCGGCCCGGGGTGGCGGAGGTGCTCGAGCGGGTCACGGCCGCGCTCGGCCGCCGGCCGGCCGAGCTCGCCCTCCCCGAGCGGTGGCTGCCCGCCCCCGTGGCCGACGCCGTCCGCACGTCCACGGCACAGGCCCGCACGGAGCCCGCCCTCGCGGAGCCGGCACCGCCCTCCGGGTCCGCGTCCGCGTCGGGGGCCGGGTCCGGGTCCGGGCCGGATCCCGGGCCCCGTACCCTCCCCCGTCCGGACGGGGGCACGGGCGGGGGCAGCTCACCGTGGCTGCGGCGGTCCGTCCTCGGCTTCAGCGCGCTGGTCTCGGTCGCGGCCCTGGTCGTCTCGGCCGTCGTCTACGCGAACGGGCAGCGGGAGGACCGGAACGGCGGTGCGGCGGGCGGCTCGGGACCGGTCTCCCCCACGTCCCCGCCCCCGGCCTCCACCTCTCCCTCCCCCTCGGCCGGGCCGGGGCCGGCCACGGTGCGGGTGGTCACCTTCGAGGACGGCCCCATCCGCAGCAGCCCGTCCCGCAACTCGGAGCGGCTGGGCACCCTGACAGCCGGCCCCCACGAGGTCTTCTGCCGCGCCCAGGGCGCGACGGTGACCGAGGACGGCGTCTACAACTCGTGGTGGCTGTGGACGCGGGTGCCGGGGACCGCGGAGAAGGGCTGGGTCTCCGCGTACTACCTCCACGGCGACGACCGGGCCGAGGCCGCCGACGGCTCCGACGTCCCCGACTGCGGTCAGGTCGCCCCGCTCTGAACTCCGCGGGGCCGCCCCGGTCAAGCGCCGGGGACCCGCACACCGCGGGACCGCCCAGCCGGAGCGGGCGGGCTCAGGCCCCCGGCAGCGGGCGGCGCTGGGAGGCCTCGACGGTGAGGTTCCCGGCGCCCTTGGTCCAGTAGAGGTGGCAGACGGTCTCCAGCCCGGAGTGGTCGGCGGGCGCCACCACCACGCCCTGCGCGGTCCGGTCCTGCACGGCGTCGGCCCGTACGGCGCCCAGCCGGACCTCCTTGACCACGCCCTGGAACGAGACCGCCAGGAACAGGTCCCACAGGCCCCCGGCGATGGGCCGGTACCCGTCGGCGGCGGCGAGGTCCAGCCGGGCCTCGAAGCCCGCCGAGCCCCTCTCGATGCGCGGCGAGGCCGCCCGCAGCTTCGGGGAGGGCGTGGTGAACACCCGGAAGCGGTACTCCGCGCCGGTGCGCCGCTCGCGCAGGATCACCTTGCTGTTGGGCGCCTTCGTGGGCAGCTGCTCGATGTAGCCGTGGCCGGACAGCCGGAGCACGGAGCCGGCCCACCAGACCTTGTTCAGGCGGTGCTTGGCCTTGAGCGTGCGGGTGATCTCGTACATCTCGTCCGGGACCCGCACGTCCTGGTCCCGGAAGAACGGGTACACGCGGTAGACGCGGCCGTTCTCGATCAGCTGCTCGGGCTTCTCGCGGTCGAGTTCGAACGCGATCAGCCGGTCGGCCTCCGCGAACCGGCCCTGGCGGATCAGCTCCAGGCGCACCGACAGCGGGCGCGGCAGCTTCTCGAAGACCCCCGGGGTGCCGTACGTCTCCAGCAGCTCGCGGCACTCGGAGACCACGTTCCAGCGCAGCTGCGCGTCGTCGCAGGCGCGGTAGGGCGCGCCGGTGGCCTTGCCGAGCTCCAGCTCGAAGTGGCGGGCCATGAGGTGGTCGCGGGCGGGGCCGGGCGGGACGCGCTCGGCGACCATGGCGATCATCTGGCGGGTCAGCATCATGCGGTCCGTCAGCGAGCCGTTGAAGCGGGAGGTGTTGACCCCGCCCACCCGCTTCGCCTGCTGGACGCAGACCATGTCGGCGACGACGCTGACCCGGTCGGCGTTCAGGTAGGCGAGGGCCGTGAAGACCTGGTCCTCGCCCATCCGCCAGTCGGTGGGGAAGCGCAGGTAGGCGCGTTCGACGAGGGAGCGGCGGAAGAGCTTGTCGGGGCTGAGCGACCAGTAGACGCGGGAGGCGTACGGGTCGGCGTCCGCGGCACTGCGGGTGAACATGGACGCGGCCACCTTCTGCCCGTCCAGGCCCGCCACCTTGCCGAGCACGACGTCGGCCTCGTGCTCGTCGGCGGTGGCCACCATGCGCTTCAGGGCGCCGGGCGTGAGCCGGTCGGTGCCGGAGAGGAAGAACAGGTGGCGGCCGGTGGACTGGTCGATCCCCGCGTTCCGGGCGTCCGCGGGCGTCTCCGAGGGCGGCAGGGCCGCGCACCGCACCAGGGTGGGGTACTGCGCGGCGAACTGCTGGAGCAGCTCGCGGGAGCCGTCCTGGGAGCCCCGGTCGAAGGCGAGCACCTCGACCCGGAATCCCTCCTCGACCTGCGCCAGCACCGAGTTGAGGCACTCGCCGAGGTGGCTCATGGCGTTAGCCGCGTCGACGATCACGCTGACGTCGGGCCGGTCCTTGGGGTGCGGGGGGCGGGGGTTCACTCGGAGGTCACCCAACTTCGTTGCCTACGGGGATACGGGAGGTCTCTGGAGCGCCGGTGCGGGCGGGGCCGCCGGGGCGGGCCCGGGGACACCGGGCGCCCCGGCGGCGGTGGCCCGGCGGTCAGGGCCCGGCGAGCGAGGCGGCCGGCCACGGCAGTTCGCCGCTGATCCGGGCCTGTCGCCAGGGGGCGTGGGCCGTGGTGCCGACGCCGTTGAACCCGGGCGGGGTCAGCAGGCCGGGGGTGGCCGACAGGTCGCCGACGTACACCACCACGGTGCCCTCGGCGCGCTCGCCCGCGGGGCCCTGGACGGCGTACGTGAACCGGTCGTAGCCCTGGCTGCCCGGTGCGGCCTGGTAGGCGAGGGCACCCTCGTGGGTGACCGTGACCTGGCCGGAGCGGGCCTGGGAGTGGCCGATGAGCGCGGTGCCCGGGGGCATGCCCTGGCGCACGTCGAGCAGGGCCGGCAGGTGCGCGGCGTGCGGCGGGACGTTCAGGGACCGGCCGGGGGCGGAGAAGCCGCGGATGCGGACGCCTTCGTCGGCGTGCGGCTCGGCCCGGAGCAGCTTGCGGGACTCCAGGCCGGGGACGGCGGCGGCCGCGGCCGGACGCAGCGCGGGCTCGGTGGTGCCGGGGCGGACCCGCAGGGTGAGGACGGCCGTCTCGGACCCGCCCGCCTGGGTGCGGACCCGGTACCAGCCGCGGTCGGGCAGGTACTCGGCGCCCTGGACGTCGAGCACGTCGGCGGCCCCGGCGAGGGAGTCCTCGGCGAGGTAGCCGTAGGCGTACCGGGCGCCGCGGGCGGCCTGGACGGTCAGGGCCAGCCGTACGGTCTGGCCGGGGGCGACGGAGGTCCTGGGGTGGGCCTCGGAGTGCACGGCCACCCGGGCCGCGTTGTCCGGGCGTCCGGGCTCCGCGACCTTCACGACGCTGAGAAGGTAGTTCACCGGGCAGCTCCCTGCGCGTCGGTGCCGATCGGGAGCGTGCCCTCGGGCAGCGGGGCGACCCGCTCCTTGGTGACCCTGTTGAACGTGTCGGTGTCCAGCCAGCCGATCTCGTCGGTGGTGAACTCCATGCGGTCCAGGCCCTGGACCCAGTGGGCCGGGACCAGGCCCTGGTCGCGCATCGCGCGGACCACGAACCGGGCGAACTCGACGGCGGCCTCGGCACGGCAGTGGGTGTCGTCCGCGCCCTTGAGGTTGGCCAGCGGGTTCTCGTACGGCTTCAGGTAGGCGAACAGCTCCTTGGTGGCGGCGGGGCCGATCTCCTCCCACCACTCCAGGCTCTGCGCGTACAGGTCGATCAGCGGGGTGGCGGTCTCCTCCGCGATCTCGCGCATCGCCATCGGGTAGAGGGTGAGGAAGCGCAGCAGGTTGTCGTGCTTGTCGTGCTTGCGGCGCTCGTGGGAGAGGACCAGGATCGGGTGCGCCTGGGCGTCGCGGGCCTGGCGCACCATGGTCCGCAGGTACTCCTGGTAGTCCTCGAAGGGCTCGGTGTGCAGGCCCTTCTCGGTCTCCCAGTCGACCTGCCCGAAGCAGATGACGATGTAGTCGCCGGGCCGGACCTGGTTCAGGATCCACTGGAAGCGGCCGCGGTCGTAGTAGCTCTTGGAGCTGGCCCGGGCCCGTGCGCAGTTGACGATCTCCACGTCGGGTGTGAGGAACAGGTGCATGCACTGGCCCCAGCCCGCCATCGGGAGGTAGTCGACCGAGCGCGTGACCACGGTGGAGTCGCCGGTGACGAACATCCGCCGGCGTGGGGTGTCGTGCCCGTACATCGTCATCGTGCCGTGGTCCCCGTCAGAGCTCGTCGTTCGTCTTGGCGAAGGCGTCCGCGAGGTCGCCCTCGGGCACGGACACCGTCTTGAAGGGGTCCTGGCGGCGTACGTCGATGACGTGGCCGGTCAGCTCCGAGATCAGGACGTCGACCGAGGTGCGGGCCACCGACTCGGAGGTCAGCAGCGAGTCGGCGGGCTCCTCGCCGAAGGCCTTGGTGCGCATCGGGGTGCGGGTGCGCTCGGGGTTGACGCAGTTGACGCGGATGCCGTCGGCGGCCCACTCGTCGGCCAGGGCCTGGGTGAGGTTGACGGTGGCGGCCTTGGCCGAGGAGTAGAGGCTGTAGCCGGCCCGGCCGCGGGTGTAGCTGCTGGAGGTGTAGAGCAGCAGCTGGCCGCGGGTCCTCGCCAGGTACTGGTGGGAGGCGCGGGCGATGTGGACCGGGGCGAGGTAGTTGACGAGCGTGGCGCTCTCGATGGTCTCGTGGTCGGTCTCGGCCAGCTTGCCGGTGCGCAGGACGCCGGCGGTGTTGACGACGAAGTCGACGCGGCCGGCCTGCTCGTACGCCTCGGCGAGGGCCTTCTCCACGTGGGTGGGGTCCTCGACGAAGGTGCCGGTGCCGGAGCGGCTGAAGCGGAAGACGGTGGCGCCGTAGGACTCGGCGAAGTCGGCTATGTCGGAACCTATGCCGTAGCTGGCGCCGAAGACGACGAGCGCCTTGCCCTCCAGGGCGGCCCGGTAGGTGGCGTCGTCGCCGTGCGCGGGGGCGGCCTGGTGGGCGAGCTGGAAGAACTTGTCGGCGATGAAGATGTCGACCGGGTGGGTCACCTTCATGTTGTGCTCCTCGCCCTCGACGACGTGCACGGGCACGTCGGGCAGGTAGCGCAGGACGACGGAGCAGTCGTCGGTGGCCTCGAAGTTCGGGTCGCCGGCGGCGACGGCGTAGGCGCGGCGGATCGTGGAGAGCAGGAAGGCCTGCGGGGTCTGGCCGCGGCGCAGCCGGGAGCGGTCCGGGATGTCCGTGATGAACTCGCCGTCCTCGCCGTGGGTGCGGGTGACGATGATGGTGTCGGCGGACGGGATGGCCACGTCGACGGCCTCGAAGTTGTCGAGGGCGGCGACGCAGTCGTCGATGACGCGCTGCGAGAGCAGCGGGCGGACCGCGTCGTGGAAGAGCACCTTGGGGTCGGGCTCGCCGTCCTCGAGGCCGGCGGTGATGGCGTCGATGGCGCGGCAGGTGGTCTCGTTGCGGGTGGATCCGCCGGCGATGACGCGGCTGACCTTCCTCAGGCCGGCCGCACCGACGATCCTTTCGACCTCGGCGACCCAGTCGGGGTGCATGACGACCAGCACCTCGTCGACGGAGGCCGCGCCCTCGAACACCGCGAGGGTGTGCTCCAGGATGGTGCGGCCGGCGATCTTGACGAGCTGCTTCGGGATGGCGAGGCCGACCCTCTGACCGGTACCGCCGGCGAGGACGACGGCGATGGTACGGGCACTGCGGGACAAGTCGACTCCTCGAATCGGCTGACAGGGACGGTGGGCCGCCGGCGAGGGCCCGAGCGGCACTTCCGGGCCGGGGCCTAGAAGTACTGCTGCATGGAGTTCTGGTGGTGCTGCCGGATCACGCGGATCGGCATGGTGGCGTCGTGCATGACCGTCTGGCCCCGGGTGAAGGGGTTGGCCAGGATCGGCTCGGCGACGTCGCCGGGCGGGAACTTCTGGCTGGCCTTGGCGAACAGGGCGTTGACCGCGTCGTTGAAGCGGACCATCGAGTCGCCCTCACCGAGCAGGTAGCGCTTGAGGATCGCGCGGTGGTCGGCGAGCCGGTCCATGCCGCCGGAGGCGGCGGCCTCCACGCAGGTCTGCATCTCCTCGCAGGACGGGCCCATGATGTACGCGGCCGAGGAGGCCGGGTTGAGCTGCTTGAACAGCTCGGGGTCCATGTCGGCGGGGTTGCAGACGACGTACGGCTTCTCGCTCTGCACGAAGTCGGACACGACACTGGAGATGTCGCTGATCATCATGTCGGACTCGTTGAAGCAGCTGTACAGGGACGGCAGCTGGGTGGTGACGACCTGGTGCCTGGCCGGGCCGTGCAGCTTCCAGAAGGTCTCGTGCCACTCGGCCTGCAGCTGCTCCCAGGACTCCTTCGGGGGCTTGGCGAGCGCCGCGCGGTCCTTGTCCCAGATGCCGTAGACGCCGACGACGGTCCAGGCCTTGAGCTTGCCCATGCGGGCCTCGAGCTCGGCCAGCCGCTTCTCGCCCTGGGCCATGCCCTTGGCGGCCTTCTCGCGGCGGGCGTTGTCGGCCTCCAGCATCGCGATGATGCGGCGGTGGGCGCGGGTGGCCTGGATGGAGCGCTTGCCGGTGAGGGGGTGGGGCTTGTAGATGATGCGGACCGGCCGGTCCATGTTGAGCAGCATCCGGATCATCTTCTCGCCCATGAGGACGAGCGAGGTGTGGTACGGGTCCGCCGTCCAACCTTCCCAGGTGGGGGCGTACATGATGGTGGTCACGTGGCCCGCGGGGCGACGGCCGACCCGCTCGACGGCGCTGAGCTGGGGGCGGCCGACACGTACGAGGTCGGTGGACGGGATGGTGCCGCGCAGGCGCTGGTAGCGGTCGTCGCCCGCCTCGCCGGCGGTCCAGATCTCGTCGTAGACCTTGCTGACGCGGTTGGAGCTGGCGAGCTTGTCGCTGTCGCCGTGGCCGATGAAGACGTGCTTGGCCTCGGCGATGCGCAGCATGTGCACGTTCTTGCCCGCGTTGGCCGGGTAGAGGATGACGCGGGCGTCGGGCAGCTCCAGCAGCGACAGGTCGTCGGCCTTGGGAATGCAGACGACGGGCAGCGGGGTGTACGCGAGGAAGCGCAGGGTGGTGACCTCGCGGAGCACGATCAGCGGGCGGCGGCCGAGCCGGGCGAGGGTGTCCAGCCACATGTTGACCTGGTACGCGGAGTCGCGCGCGCCGGCTGCGTAGCTGAAGTACAGCACCACCTCGGGCTGGTACTTCGCCACCTGCTGGTTGAGGATCTTGAAGGTGCGCTCGTGGCTGGGCACCTTGCGGCAGCGGCTGACCGTGGGCAGCAGCATGACCATGCCGGTGACGGCGAGGGCGACGGCGACCGCGACGCCGAGCACGCCGAAGCCGATGACCTTGGTGTACTGCGAGGCGAGGCCGCCGACGATGACCGCGGTGTCCAGGTACAGGAGCTTGCGCTCGTGGCTCTTGAACGCGATCGGGGGCGGCGGCTCGGGCATGCTCAGCTTCGACAGGTCCAGGTTGCGGACCCGGACCGGCAGCGCGCGGCGCCTCTTGATGAACATGCACAGGAACGTGTACATGAGGCGCAGCGAGTGCACGGCCACGAAGCCGAGGAAGACCACGACGAACGCGTCGCCGCCGACTCCGGTCAGGCCGCGCAGCATCACCATGACGGCGAGCTCGCGCACCAGGACGCGGATGGAAAGACCCCACTTGAGCTTGCCGAGGAACTTGATGAGGTCCGGCTCGTACTTGTGGAGGTGCAGGTCCGCGGCGTAGCTGACGACGATGGCGGCCAGGAACACCCAGAAGTGCCCGGTGACGGCCGAGACCAGCATGCCGAGGTAACTGCCCAGCAGCGAAAGAAGGACAAGTACGTTCTTGTCCTTGCTGATCTCCGCATGGCGGATCAGCGCGGCGATCACTCTCGTCCTCTTCCTCTCACTACCGTGCGTGACGACCAGGCACTGTCGAGGGGGGAGGGGGAACGGGCTGCGGCCACATCAACAGGGTGGAAACCAGCCCTCCGTGACGGTCTGGCTGAGTTCCCCGCGTCGACGTGAAGTCTTCACCTCAGCTTTACCTGGAGTGAGGATAGTACCCGTCTTCAGGTCACGAATAAGTAACCAGTAAGAAAATTCGGACGGGGCGCGGTCACCCTCGGCTGACCTTACCCGCCGTCAGCAGGTCGGCCGACATGGTCCCAGGGTCCGAAGTCAAGGGCCTGACCAGGCAACTGGCGGGCGATCGAGAGCCGGCCGGCCGGATCGAGTGTGGCAATGATCACCCGGCCCGTCCGGTCGCGTACGACCGCGGGGGGCACGAGCGTTCGATGCCCCGTCGGGGACCACCAGACGCCCGACTCGGGGCTGTTGTCCACGTACGTACCGATGGCGCAGCAGCCCTGCTCGTCCACGGCCGCCAGCACCGTGCAGCTCCAACCGCCGACCGGGACCCCGGCCGCGCCGACCACCCGGCCCGCGATCCGCGGGGCGTTGAGGCTCACCGGCCCCTGCGCCCCCCAGCGCCACTCGCAGGGCTCGCCCGTCTCGGCGTACCGGAAGCGCAGGGCGGCGCCCTCGGGAGCCGCGGCCAGCGAACCGGGCGCGGCGTACACGGGGACGCCCCGGCGGTCCTCGACCCACGTGCCGCCCGGGCCGCCGCGGTGCCAACGCACCGTCCCGGGCCGGTCGCGCAGCCTCGCGTACATCTCCACCGTGCCGTCCGGGACGGGCAGCGCGATGTTCTCGTCGGCCGTCTTGGCTCCGGCCAGGTGCGTCCAGCCGGACCAGGCGCCGTCGGCGCGCTGGTGGCAGGTGTTCACACCGTGTCCGTCGTTGCGGACGAACAGGTGCAGGGTGCCGTCGGCGTCGCAGGCCGCCGAGGGGTACCCGAGGTAACGCCCGCGCAGGGGCTCCGCGCGGTGCGGGTTGGGCTGCGCGTGCCAGGGGCCGAGCGGGCGGCCGCTCTGGTACTGCAGCGCGCAGACCACCTCGATGTTCCACTCCCCCGTCGCCGGCCGGGTCCGGCGCAGGCCGACGAGCTTGGTGTAGCCGTCCGGCCCCTGCACCACCGTCAGGCCCGGCAGCAGGCCCGGCACGTCGAGGAGCTCGGGGCCGCTCCAACGGCCGTCCGGTGCCTCGGTCCAGCGGGCCACCCCGCCCGGCACGGGCAGGTAGGCCGAGAGCCGGCCGTCGGTGCCGCGCACCGCCCAGTGCAACGGGGCGGGGTAGCGCGGCCGGGACGCCGGCGCGGGCCAGGCCTCGGCGTCGATGACCCGGCAGTCGGTGAACACCGGCCGCCCGGTGTCGCGCTGGTACTCCTCCACCGCGTCGAGCACGGCCAGGGCGAGGTCCGCCTCGCGCCGTCCGGCCGGCGTGCCCTCCCGCCCGGCGTGGGGGTCGAGGGTGAGCACGCGGGCCGGCCGTACGGCGTACAACTCCCGCAGCAGTGCGTCGGCCAGGCGCTCGGTCGGCAGCGGCCGCGGCGCGCCGTCGGCGGGGCAGCCGCGTCCGGCGGCCTCGGCGGCCGCCCGGGCGAAGGCAGCCCGGTCCTCGGAACTCCCGTCCTCCAGGCACAGGATGCTCGCGCGCGCGGGGCCGACCTCCTCCGCCAACAGCACGGCGGCAGCCCCCGGCGTGGTCGCCACGATCAGCAGCGGCGCCCCCGCGGCGGCCGCTGCATCCCGGTTGAGCTGCGGTTCAGCGCTACCACGCCCCTCAGAACGACGGTCCACTGAACGCATCTTGCCCCTCCGGTTCCCTGACCCGACACCGCGGGTTCTCCTCTCGGCACCCGCGAGCACGATAAGGGCACTCCCGTTCGACGTGCACGTTTGCCTATAGTTCTCGGGTATCGCTCCACCGTCGCAGCGCGCAGACCCCCGCCTGGCGCCGCCGGAGCGACCGACCGCCCGGTCCCCCGCAAGGTGGCGGTCACCCTCCCAGACGACCGATCACCGGGATCGAAGGACACCTTTGGCATGACTCAGGCAACCGAAGCACCGCCGCGTTCCCGCAGGGCCCCCCGTCGCAGGAAGGGCCGCGCGGTCCGCGTCATCCTGCTGGTCCTGCTGGTCCTGGTGCTCCTCGCGGGCGGCGGGCTGTGGTGGCTCTACAGCCACCTCAACGGCAACATCGACAGTGTCGACCTGGACAAGGCCATCGGGGACAACCGCCCGAAGAAGGTGGTCGCGGGGGCCCAGAACGTCCTGGTGCTCGGCTCCGACTCGCGCAGCGGCGCGAACGGCGACCTCGACCACGGCGACGTCGGCGGCACCGCCCGCTCCGACACCGCGATGCTGATGCACATACCCGAGGGCCGCTCGAAGGTGACCGCCGTCAGCATCCCGCGCGACACCCTCGTGACCCGGCCCGAGTGCAGGAAGAAGGACGGCGAGACCCTGCCGTCGAGGAAGCGCGTCATGTTCAACTCCATCTACACGGTCGCCGGCCCGGCCTGCGTCGTGAACACGGTGGAGCAGATGTCCGGCGTCCGCATCGACCACTTCGTCGAGGTCGACTTCGCCGGCTTCAAGGGCCTGGTGGACGCCCTCGGCGGCGTCACCGTCACCACCACCGAGCGGATCCACGACACCAAGGGCGGCTTCACGCTGGAGCCGGGCACCCACAAGCTGGACGGCACCCAGTCCCTCAAGTTCGTCCGCACCCGCTACGGCCACGGCGACGGCAGCGACCTCGGCCGCATCGGCCTGCAGCAGCAGTTCATGCTCGCCATGCTCACCGAGATCAAGAAGCAGGACGCCTTCGGCAACCCGGCGCGCCTGTACCAGCTCGCCGACGCCGGCACGAAGTCGCTGACGACCGACTCCGACCTGGCCTCCCTCACCGCGCTCGCCGACTTCGCCAAGAGCATGAAGGGCGTGGACGCGAACACGATGGAGACCATCATGCTGCCGGTGGCCTACGACAAGGTCGACCCCAACCGCGTGGTCGTCGCCGAGCCGCAGGCCACCGACCTGTGGAGCGCGCTGCGCGAGGACAAGAAGGTCCCCGCCTCCGCGAAGAAGTCCCCGGCCCACGGCGGCTGAGCACCGCCGCCCGGTACGGGCACGCACGAAGGGGGCTCGCGGCCTGTGCCGCGAGCCCCCTTCGGCTTCGGTACGCCCCCACGGGCGGGTACGCCCCCACGGGCGGCCCCGGTCAGAACGGGGCGTCGCGCCCCAGCTTGCCGAGGCGGCTGTGCGACCGTCCGTACAGGAAGTACACGACGAACCCGATGACCATCCAGATGAAGAACCGCAGCCAGGTCTCGGCCGGCAGGTTCAGCATCAGCCACACCGAGGCCGCGATCGACACGATCGGGAGGAACGGCACCCAGGGGGTGCGGAAGGCGCGGTGCAGGTCGGGCCGGGAGCGCCGGAGGACGATGACGCCGAGCGCGACCACGACGAAGGCGAACAGGGTGCCGATGTTCACCAGCGTCGCCAGCTCGTTGATGCTGGTGAAGCCGGCCACGATGGCGATGACCACACCGAGCAGGATGGTGGGCCGGTAGGGGGTGCGGAACTTCGGGTGGGTGACCGAGAAGAACCGCGGCAGCAGTCCGTCGCGGCTCATCGCGAAGAACACCCGGGTCTGACCCAGCAGCAGGATCATGCAGACGGTGGTCAGGCCGACGGCCGCGCCGAAGCTGATGACGCCCGCGTACCAGGGGTGCCCGGCGGACTTGAACGCGTCCGCGAGCGGGGCGCTGGTGGACAGCTTGGTGTAGTGCTCCATGCCCGTGACGACGATCGACACGGCGACGTAGAGGACGGTGCAGATGAGCAGCGAGCCGAGGATGCCGCGCGGCATGTCCCGCTGCGGGCGCTTGGTCTCCTCGGCCGCGGTGGCGACGACGTCGAACCCGATGAAGGCGAAGAACACCACGGACGCGGCCGTGAAGATGCCCATGACGCCGAAGTTGGTGGGCGCGTAGCCGAACATCAGCTGGACCATCGGCGCGTTGAGGCCCGAGCCGGACTCCTGCTCCACCGCGGGCGGGATGAAGGGGCTGTAGTTGTCGGAGTTGATGAAGAACGCGCCCGCGATGATGACGATGAGCACCACCGCCACCTTGATGGCCACCACCACCGCCGTGATCCGTGCCGACAGCTTCACGCCGATGACCAGGATCAGCGTGAGCAGCAGCACCAGCAGGAAGGCCAACAGGTCGAAGGTTCCGCCCGGTACGTCGGGGCCCTCGAGCGCCGCGGGCAGGTGCCAGCCGACGTTGTCCATCAGGGAGCGGACGTACCCCGACCAGCCGACCGCGACCACCGCGGTGCCGAGGGCGAACTCCAGCACGAGGTCCCAGCCGATGATCCAGGCGGGCAACTCGCCGATCGAGGCGTACGAGAAGGTGTACGCGGAGCCGGCCACCGGGACGGTGGAGGCGAACTCCGCGTAGCAGAGGGCGGCCAGGGCGCAGACCACACCGGCGGCCACGAAGGCCAGCGCCGTGGCGGGCCCTGCGGTCTCCTTGGCGACCTTGCCGGTGAGGACGAAGATGCCGGTTCCGATGATGACGCCGACGCCGAAGACCGTGAGGTCCCAGGCCGACAGCGACTTCTTGAGTGCGTGCTCTGGCTCTTCGGTGTCGCGGATCGACTGCTCGACCGTCTTGGTCCTGAACACCCCGCCGGGCCGGTCCGGCCCCAGGTCCTGCTGCGTGCTCACGCTACCTCCACGGCATTCGGCGTGACGGCCATGATTCGGTGAGGGGCCGCACCGGCAGGGGTCGGCAGGGCTCGGTGTCACGCGAACGGGCCGGTCGGTCCACCTGTTCAGCGTGACCCGACCGGCCCGGGAGGTACAACCGGAGGTGGGCCGTTCGGGCCACCCCCGTCCACCGTCAGTCCGCGGCGGCCTCGACCGACTCGCTGTCGAAACGGCCGTCGAGCCGTGCGACCAGACCGGTGACCTGGCGCGCGATGTCCGGCGCGGTGAGCCCGATCTCGGCCATGACCTCGGCGCGCGAGGCGTGGTCCAGGAACCGCGGCGGGATGCCGAAGTCGCGCAGCGGGACGTCCACGTCGGCGTCGCGCAGGGCCTGGGCGATCGCGGAGCCGACACCGCCGACGCGGCTGTTGTCCTCGACGGTCACCACGACCCGGTGGCGCTCGGCCAGCGGGGCCATGGCCTCGTCGACCGGCTTGACCCAGCGGGGGTCGACCACGGTGGTGGAGATGCCCTGCTTCTCCAAGAGGCCGGCGATCTCCAGGCACATCGGGGCCAGCGCGCCGATGGAGACGAGCAGCACGTCGGGGCGGTCGGTGCCCGGCTCGCGCAGCACGTCCATGCCGCCGACCGTGCCCACGGCCGGTACGGCCGGGCCGACCGCGCCCTTGGAGAAGCGGACGACGGTGGGGGCGTCGGTGACCTCGACGGCCTCGCGCAGCTGGGCGCGGACCTGGTCGGCGTCGCGCGGTGCCGCGAGCCGCAGGCCCGGGACGACCTGGAGGATCGACATGTCCCACATGCCGTTGTGGGAGGCGCCGTCGGTGCCGGTGACGCCGGCCCGGTCCAGGACGAAGGTCACGCCGCACTTGTGAAGCGCCACGTCCATCAGGACCTGGTCGAAGGCGCGGTTGAGGAAGGTGGCGTAGACGGCGAACACCGGGTGCACGCCGCCGGTGGCCAGGCCCGCCGCGGAGACCGCGCCGTGCTGCTCGGCGATGCCGACGTCGTACACGCGCTCGGGGAAGGCCTTGGCGAACTTGTCGAGGCCCACGGGCTGGAGCATGGCCGCGGTGATGGCGACGATGTCCTCGCGCTCCTGGCCGAGCTTGACCATCTCCTCGCCGAAGACGGAGGTCCAGTCGGCGCCCGAGGAGGCGATCGGCAGACCGGTGTCCGGGTGGATCTTGCCCACGGCGTGGAAGCGGTCCGCCTCGTCCTGGAGGGCGGGCTGGTAGCCGCGGCCCTTCTCGGTGAGGCAGTGGACGATGACCGGGCCGCCGAAGCGCTTGGCGCGGGTGAGGGCGGACTCCAGGGCGGCGATGTCGTGGCCGTCGATGGGGCCGACGTACTTCAGGCCCAGGTCCTCGAACATGCCCTGCGGGGCGATGAAGTCCTTGAGGCCCTTCTTGGCGCCGTGCAGGGTCTCGTAGAGCGGCTTCCCGACGACCGGGGTGCGCTCCAGGATGTCCTTGCCGCGGGCGAGGAAGCGCTCGTAGCCGTCGGTGGTGCGCAGGGTGGCGAGGTGGTTGGCCAGGCCGCCGATGGTGGGGGCGTACGAGCGCTCGTTGTCGTTGACGACGATGACCAGCGGGCGGTCCTTGGCGTCGGCGATGTTGTTGAGCGCCTCCCAGGCCATGCCGCCGGTCAGGGCGCCGTCGCCGATGACGGCGACCACGGCGCGGTCCTTGCGGCCCTGCACCTCGTTGGCCTTGGCGAGGCCGTCGGCCCAGCCCAGCACGGTCGAGGCGTGCGAGTTCTCGATGACGTCGTGCTCGGACTCGGCCTGCGAGGGGTAGCCGGACAGGCCGCCCTTCATCTTCAGCCTGGAGAAGTCCTGCCGGCCCGTGAGCAGCTTGTGCACGTAGGACTGGTGGCCGGTGTCCCAGAGGACCTTGTCCTTCGGGGACTCGAAGACACGGTGCAGGGCGATCGTCAGTTCGACGACGCCGAGGTTGGGGCCGAGGTGCCCGCCGGTCTTCGAGACCGCGTCGACCAGGAACGACCTGATCTCCACGGCCAGCTGGTCCAGCTGCTCCGGGCCGAGCCGGTCCAGATCGCGCGGTCCCGTGATGCGGGTCAGCAGCACCCGTGCCTCCTTGCAGTTGCTTGCTGGTCTGACGAGTCTAATGTTCCACGTCGAAGTGCCCGGTACCGCGTCCGCGGTACCGGGCACTCGACGGTGTGACCTGCGGCCGCTAGGCGCGGCCGGCGGTCTTCTGGGTCTTGCGGGTGACGGAGTCGATCACCACGGTGGCCAGCAGCACCGCGCCGGTGATCATGTACTGGATCGGGGTGGCGATCCCCTCCAGTGCGAGACCGTACTGGATGGACGTGATGACCATGACGCCGAGGAGGGCGTTCCAGGTCCGACCGCGTCCGCCGAAGAGGCTGGTGCCGCCGATGACGGCCGCGGCGATGACGTTCATCAGCAGGTCACCGGAGCCCGCGCTCTGGTTCGCCGCGGCGATCTTGGAGGCCCAGAACAGGCCGCCGATGGCCGCGAAGGTGCCCGCGATCGAGAAGACCGCGACGCGGACCGCCGTGACGTTGATGCCGGCGCGGCGGGAGGCCTCGACGCTGCCGCCGAGGGCGAAGACCTTGCGGCCGAACGAGGTGCGGCGCAGGACGAAGTCCGTGCCGACCAGGACCACCAGGAAGAGCAGCATGGCCAGCGGCAGGCCCTTGTACTGGTTGAAGATCGCGGCGGCGCCGAAGGCGACGACCGCGAGCAGCACCGTACGCAGGACGATCTCGCCGACCGGGCGGAACGGGACGTTCGCGGCCGAGCGGCGGCGGGCGTCGAAGAAGGAACCCAGGAAGTACAGGACGACCGCCACGATCGCGAGCCCGTAGGCCGCGGCGACGTCCGAGAAGTAGTACGTGGTGAGCTTGCCGACCAGGCCGTCGGGGTCGATGTTGATCGTGCCGTTGCTGCCGAGCAGCTGGAGCATGAAGCCGGACCAGAACAGCAGGCCGGACAGGGTGACGGCGAAGGCCGGGGCGCCGATCCTGGCGAAGAAGAAGCCGTGGATGGCGCCGATGACGGCGCCGGCGACTATCGCGACGACGACCGCGACCCACTCGTTCATGCCGTGGGTGACGGCCATCACGGCGAAGATCGCTCCGGAGACACCGGACACGGAGCCGACGGAGAGGTCGATCTCGCCGAGCAGCAGCACGAAGATGATGCCGACCGCGATCATGCCGGTGGCGACCATGGTCACCGCGATGTTGCTGAGGTTCTCGGCCGAGAGGAAGTTCTCGTTCAGGCTCTGGAAGACGGCGCAGATGATCACGAGGCCGATGATCACGGGCAGCGAGCCGAGGTCACCGGCGCGCATCTTGCGCTTGAACTCGCCCACGTAGCCGGCCAGGCCCTGCTCGCGCACGAGCAGGCGGGGGTCGACCGCGGGTACCGCCTGAGCGGGGATCTCGTCCGCCCGCGTGTGGGGGCCGGGTACCTCGGCGTCGTCCAGGGCGGGCTGGTTGTCGGTGCTCACTTCTGAGCCTCCCCGGTGCGCGCCGCACGGCGGGTCACGGCGTTGTCCGTGGCTCCCGTGATGGCGGAGATGATCTCTTCCTGCGAGGTGTCGGCGACCTTGAAGACGCCGTTGTTGCGCCCGAGGCGCAGGACGGCGACCCGGTCGGCGACGGCCTTGACGTCGGCCATGTTGTGGCTGATGAGGATGACGGCGTGGCCGCGCTCGCGCAGCCGCTCGACGAGGTCGAGGACCTGGGCGGTCTGCTCGACGCCGAGGGCGGCGGTGGGCTCGTCGAGGATGACGAGCTTGGGCTCGCCCAGCATGGAGCGGGCGATCGCCACGGTCTGGCGCTGACCGCCGGAGAGCGAGGCGATGGGGATCCGGACACTCGGGATCCGGATGGACAGGGTGGTGAGCAGCTCGCGGGCGCGGCGCTCCATCTCCACCTCGTCCAGCACTCCGCGGCGGCGCAGTTCGCGGCCGAGGAAGAGGTTGCCGACGACGTCGATGTTGTCGCACAGCGCGAGGTCCTGGTAGACCGTCGCGATGCCGAGGTTCTGGGCGTCGTGGGGCTTGTTGACCTGCACGGGCCTGCCCTCCCACTCGATGACGCCGTCATCGATGGGGTGCACTCCGGCAATCGTCTTGACCAGCGTGGACTTGCCAGCACCGTTGTCGCCGACCAGGGCGACCACCTCGCCGGCGTGGATCTCGAGCTCTACATCGGTGAGCGCCTGGACGGCACCGAACCGCTTCGAGACGCCTCGCAACGCCAGCACGGGCGCAGCGGACACATCAACCATCTCCTTCGCCGCCTGACCGGCGGGGATGTCGTACAGAGTCGTACGGAAGATCTGGGGAGGGGCTTCGGAAGGGAAGGATCGTTTCTGCCGGGGCGTCTGCCCCACAGAATCGGTTTTCCTCTCTTGGGCCGAATGAGGGATCGTTTCTGCCCGGTGTCCCGCGGGTGGCGGGATGAGTGGGCGGGACACCGGGCAGGATCCAGGGTTCCTGACCAGGCCTTGCCGGCCTGGTCGGGCGGCGGCCGCGGGGGCCGGGGCCTACTTCAGACCGGCCTTGGCGCAGGCGTCGGCGTACTTGCCCGCGCAGATCTCGTCGACGGTGTAGACACCGTCCTTGACCACAGTGTCCTTGATGTTGCCCTTGGTGAGCGACACGACGGGGATCAGGACCGAGGCGACGCCCTTGGTGGTGGGGCTGTCGACCGTGGAGGTGGTGGCCGGCTTCTCGCCCTTGGCGAGGGCGACGGCCATCTTGGCGGCGGCCTGCGCCTCGGGGGCGTACGGCTTGTAGACGCTCATGTACTGGTCGCCCGCGACGATGCGCTGCACGCCGGCGAGCTCGGCGTCCTGGCCGGTGACGGGGGGCAGCGGGGAGACGCCGGCGGACTTCAGGGCGGTGATGATGCCGCCCGCCATGCCGTCGTTCGCGGAGTAGACGCCGACGATCTTGTCCTTGCCGAGCGCGGAGATCGCCGCCTCCATGTTGGCGTTGGCGTTCTCCGGCTTCCACTCCTTGGTGTCGTACTCCTTGCCGATGTTCACCTTGCCGTCGAGGACGGAGTGCGCGCCCTTCTTGAACAGGGCAGCGTTCGGGTCGGTGATGGAACCGTTCATCATCACGACCTGGCCGGCCTTGGCCTTGTCGCCCAGGGCGTCCAGCAGGGCCTTGCCCTGGACCTTGCCGACCTCTTCGTTGTCGAAGGAGGTGTAGGCGTCGATCGGACCCTCGGCCAGGCGGTCGTAGGCGACGACCGGGATGCCGGCGTCCTTCGCCTTCTTGATGGAGCCCGCGATGGCCTTGGAGTCGACGGCGTCGACGATCAGCACGTCCACCTTGTTGGTGAGCATCGTGTCGATCTGCGAGTTCTGAACCGTCGCGTCCTGCTTGGCGTTGGCGTAGATGACCTCGCCCTTGCCGTTGGTCAGCGCCTTGATCTCCTTCTCGATCAGGGGCTGGTCGAACTTCTCGTAGCGGGCGGTCTGGTTCTCGGGCAGGAGCAGACCGACCTTGATGGCGTCGCCCTTGGCGGTGCCCGACGCGGACTCGGACGTCTTGCCGCCCGACTCCTTGGCGCTGCCGCAGGCGGCGAGGGACACGGCCATCGCCGCGGCCGCCACGGCTACGGCGGAACGGCGGATACGCGTGTTCATCTTGTGAACCTCCCTGACGAGGCCGCGTCCGTGCGGCCGAGGTGGACGTGAGTCAACTCGGCCGCAAGGTTGTCGTCAAGGAGTGAATGCTTAACGAGATGACAACGGTGCCACTCGTTATCTGCTTGAAGACAGAGCCACGCCGCCGAGAGACCCCACAGAGCTGGACGAACCGTCTAGAACCGTCGAATCACCCATCTCTGACAGTACGAGTGCCAGCGCGCCCAGCACTTCGGCGCGCCCGCCCAGTGCCCCGGTCAGCACAGACAACTGCCGCGCAGCACTCGGGATGGCGTACCTGGACACCGAGTCCCTGATGGGCGCCAGCACCAGCTCGCCGGCCTCGGCCAGACTGCCGCCCAGCACCACCCGGCTGGGGTTGAGCAGGTTGCACAGGTGGGCCACGCCGCTGCCGATGTGACGGCCCACGTCCGCGATGACCCGGCGGCAGCCGGGATCACCCTCCCGGCCCAGCTGGACCACCCGCTCCATCGTCAGGTCCGGCCCGTGGGTGCCCTGCAGGAGGGGGAGGACGTAGCGCGCCGCGGCGAAGGTCTCCAGGCAGCCGCGGTTGCCGCAGCGGCAGACCGGGCCGGACTCGTCGAGGGTGATGTGCCCGATCTCCCCGGCCGTACCGCCCGGGCCGCGGTAGATCTGGCCGTTGATGACCAGGCCGGCGCCGACGCCGCTGGCCACCTTGATGTACGCGAGGTCCTTGACCCCGCGGCCGCTGCCCCAGACCAGCTCGCCCAGCGCGCCGAGGTTCGCGTCGTTGTCCACGTACACCGGCACGCCCAGGCGCTGCGAGAGCTCCTGGCGCGGGTTGATCCCGGTCCAGCCCGGCAGGATGGCGGTCGAGCCCAGCGTGCCGGACTCCACGTCGATCGGCCCGGGGACGCCCAGACCCACCCCGATGATCTTGTCCCGGCTCACCCCGACCGTCTCGATCAGCCGTCCCACCAGGGCTTCCGCGCGGTCGAACCCGTCGACCCAGGACGCGTCCACGTCCAGCGGCTCGGACTCCTCGGCCACCACCTCGTGGGCCAGGTTGCCGACCGCCACCCGCAGGTGCGTGTGGCCGAAGTCGACACCTATGACGATGCCCGCGTCACCGCTGAGGGAGACGCTGCGTGCCCGCCGGCCGCCCGCGGAGGTCGGCGTGACCTCGACCGTCCCGCCGTCCTTCAACTCCCGGACGATGTTGGAGACCGTCGCCGCCGACAGTCCCGTGGCCCGGGCGATCTCGGCCTGGGTGAGCGATCCCGCCAGCCGTACCGCCCGTACGACCCGCTCGAGATTCGCCCGGTGCAGTGACGACTGCGAACCCGGAGTCTCCACGACTCATCCACTCCTGCCCATAAGCGGCGAACACGGCCACCGCCCCCCAAGCCGGGCCTCCGGAGGGAGACACCGGCGCCTCCAACTTGTGAACACCTAAGTCGAGCCTCCAGCCCCCGACCCGTCAAGAGGCAGAGACGGCACGAATAGGGCACTACAGCCATAAGTATGAGATAACGACCGTAAGAGTTCGTGTCAGAGGACGCCGCCGAGGCGGTGCGCGGGCCGGCAGGCAGGGGCGTCGTGGTCAGGCGACGGGCATCGGCGGCCTCGTGCTGGTCAGCGGCCCGCTCGGCTCGGTCTTCGCCATTGCGATGTTCCTGATCATGCGGAACGTCTTCGGCGCGCCCGGCGGCCTGGCGGCTGCCCATCGAGGACCACCTGCCCACGCCCGACCAGGCGCGGACGACGCCCGAGGCCGGGACCAGGCCATCGCCGCCTGCCGGACCGCGGCGGGCGCCCCGGGGCGGATCCCGCTCCCCGACCCGCCCGGGCGCGGCAGGACGCTCGCGGACCGGCGCTACGGCATCCACGACAGGGAGCAGGCCGCGCGGTTCGGGGTACGGGCCCGACCCGGTCGCGCAGGCGGCGTACGACGAGGCGGTCGAAGGGCAAGGGCTACTCCTACGAGGAGCCCATGGAGGCCCCCGACGACCCCCGCTTCGACGGCCGCGTCCAGGGGCCGCCCGCCGCCCTACTTGAGGGTGGCCGAGGTGAGGCCCGCCTGGATCTGGCGCTGGAAGGACAGGTAGACGACCAGCATCGGGACCATCGCGATGGCCACGCCGGCGAAGAGGACGGGGAGGTCGGTGGCGTAGCCCTGCTGCTGCTGGAGCTGGATGAGGCCCTGGGTGAGCAGGTAGCGCTCGGGGTCGCTGCTGGTGGCGGGCTGCATGAGGACCGCGGGCAGGATGTACTGGTTCCACTGCCCCAGGGTGTTGAAGATGCCCACGCTGATCAGGCCCGGCTTGGCCATCGGCAGCATGACCTGGAAGAAGATCCGGGTGTGCGAGGCCCCGTCGATGACCGCCGCCTCGTGCACCGCGCTGGGCAGGGTGCGGAAGAAGCTGTGCATGAAGAAGACGGTGAACGGCATCGAGTAGGCCACGTACACGAGGATCAGGCCGTGGTACGTGTTCAGCATGTCGAACCGCTTGACCATGAAGAACAGCGGTACGAGGGCCAGGAAGACGGGGAACATCGCCCCGCCGACGAAGAAGTAGTAGACGAGCCGGTTGCCGCGGAAGGGGTAGCGGGCCAGCACGTACGCGGCCATCGAGCCGAAGAGCATCGTCAGCGGCACCGAGAACACCAGGACGATGAAGGTGTTGGCGAAGTAGTCGCCGATGCCCTTGTCCCAGGCCCGCCCGAAGGCGTCGAAGTGCCAGTTGGCGGGCCAGCTCAGGGCGGAGCCGCCGATCTGGGCGTCCGTCTTGAAGGCGCCGAGCACGAGCCAGAGCAGCGGCAGCACGATCAGGACGGCCCACAGGGCGAGGAAGCCGTGCGAGAAGACGTTGAGGACCGTGCCGTCCGAGCGGCGGGACTCCCGCTCGCCGGTGCGGCCGGAGCCGCCGGCGCGCTCGGCCGACGCCTCGCCGGGCGCCTTGATCACTGTGGTCATGGTGGTCTCCCGTCCCCGCTCAGAACTCGATGCGCTCGCGGCGGGTGGCGCGCAGCGTGACGACCGAGAGGATCATGGTCAGGGCGAGCATGACCACGCCCATGGCGCAGGCGTACCCGCTCTTGCCGAAGTAGAGGAAGTTGCGCATCAGGACGGTGGCCATGACCTCGCTGTGGTGGTCGGGTCCGCCGCCGAACTGCCCGGAGGTCATCGTGGAGACGAGGACGAACATGTCCATCGCGGCGATGCCGAGGTAGACCGCGGAGGTCTGCACCGAGTCCCACAGCAGCGGCAGGGTCACCCGGAAGAAGGTCTGGGCGCGGCTCGCGCCGTCGAGCAGGGCGGCCTCGTAGATGTCCTTCGGCACGGACTGCATGGCGGCGGAGAAGAGCACGAGGTAGAAGCCGACTCCGTGCCAGACCACGACCAGCAGCAGGCACCACAGGACGAACGCGGGCTCGTTGAGCCATTCGACGGGCGCCTGCGCGTCGACCAGGCCGAGCTTTATCAGGACGCCGTTCAGCAGGCCGCCCTCGTCGCTGCGGTAGACGGCGCCGAAGAGCACGGCGAGGATCGCGAGCGAGAGGACCTGCGGGAAGAAGTAGACGATCTTGTAGAACTTCGACCCCGCGACGCCCTGGACCCCGCCCGCCCCACTGCGGCCGCCCGCGTTGAGCATGAAGGCGAAGAACAGGGCGAGCAGGATGGTGACCGCCGGGACGAACACCAGGAGCAGCAGGTTGTGCCAGATCGCGCCGAGGAAGACCTCGTCCTGCACCAGCGCCCGGTAGTTGTCCAGACCGACGAAGTCGAAGGTCGGCGAGGCACCGGTCCAGTTGGTGAACGAATAACCGAACGTCTGGACGTACGGCCAGATCACGAATGTCACGTACAGCGCGAGCGGCACGACGAGGAACCCGGCGATGAAGCCGGCCCGTCCCCTGCTCCTGGCTACCTTGCTCATGGTGTCCGTCCCTGGTCCTGGCGGCCGTCAGTCGCGGTGGTTCTTCTTCGCGTTCGGGTCCTTGGCGGCCTTGTCGACGGCCGCCTGGGCCCGCTTGATCCACTCCTTCGGCTGGATGCGCTTGGCCATCAGGGCGTTGGAGGCGTCCTGGATGTCCAGGTCCATCTGGCTGTACCAGTCGGGGTAGCGGTAGTTGAACGTGTTGCCGTCGCCGGCGGCCTTGAGGGCGTCCACGGCCGACTTGGTGCCGGGGCGCAGCTGGACGCTCGGGTCGACGCCGTCCTTGACGATGGTCAGGGAGTTCGCCTGCTGGGCGAAGAGGGTGGACCATTCGCGGGAGAGCATCATGCGGATGAACTCCATGCCCCCGGCCTTGTTGCCGGCCTTCTCCGGGACGATGAAGGGCTCGCCGGCGCCGGCCCGGATGGCTTCGAAGGGGAGCTTGCTGCCGGGCAGCACCGGCATGGGCAGGAAGCGCATGTCGAAGTCGGCCGGGGTCTGCTTGAGCTGCTCGTTCTCCAGCCAGGAGCCGCAGGTGATGAAGGCGGCCTTGTACTGGTTCCAACGGGTCTGGGACTCGGTGTGGGTCAGGCCGTTGGTGCCCGGCATGAGCAGGCCCTTCTCGACCAGCTCGTAGACGGCCTCGACGGCCTCCAGGGCCACCGGGTTGTCCGCGAAGGCCTTGGGCTCCAGGTTGTCGATCGCCTTCATGGCGTCCAGGCCGCCCTTCTTGGCGATCAGGTCCATGATGGCGACGTTGATGTAGTACGGGTACTTGCCCTGGTGGGCGAGGCCGCCCAGGCCGGCCGCCTTGGCCTTCGTACAGACGTCCATGAACTCGGCCCAGGTCTTCGGGGGGGTCCAGCCCTTCTCCTTGAAGAGCTTGCCCGAGTACCACAGGCCCCAGACGGTGTAGACGTAGTTCACGTAGACGAACTTGCCGTCCAGCATGCCCTGTTCGACGGTGCCGGGGATCAGCATGTCCCGGACCTTCTTGCTGGGGTCGTCGAGGGACGGGGCGTCGAGGACCGGGGTGAGGTCGGCGAGCTGGCCGCCCTTGTTGAGCACGTCCAGCTTGATCTGCTGGGCGCCGGAGTCGTCGATCACGTCCGGCGGGTTGCCGCCGTTGAACCGCGGCTGGAGCTTGGCCGCGATCTCCTGGGTGCCCAGGTGGGCGGTGCTGGTGCCCCATTTCTTGTCGAAGGAGGCCTCCCACGCCTTGGCGTAGTCGTCGCCGTAGCCGCCCTTGAAGACGACGACGTCGAGCTTGCTGCCCTTGGCCACGCCGAAGGGGTTCTCCTTGGTGGCCTTCGTCGCGGAGTTCCCGCCGGTCGGGTTGTCCTCCCCGCCGCCGGAGGCGCACGCGGACAGGAAGCTCATCGTGGGCACCGTGATCAGACCGAGGGCCGCGGACCGCTTGATCAGGTCGCGACGGCCGAGGCCCGCACCGGTGCTGCGCTCGCCGTGGGCGGAGGTGGATCCCATGCTCAAGTCCTCGCCTTCGTCAGATGTGTGAAGGACGCCGAAAAACCAGGCAGTTGCGAAAAACGGGCATCACCGCAGGTAGCCCGCCGTCCCCCGGCCCGGGGCCGCAGGAGACGCGGTGGCCCGGACGCGCACAGGTATAGTCCACTTCCGCTCGGCTGAGCAAGATCGAGCACAAGGATGACTCCGGGCTTTTCCGAGTTGAGACCTGTCCGTCACACGGCATCCCTTCCCCGGAAAAGGGGAAGGGCCGCACCCCCCTAACGGGGGATGCGGCCCTTTGGTGCCGTCAGGCACCCTTATGCCTCAATCGGTCGCGCGCTCCCGGCGTGTCGGTTGCGCGCGCCGGTGGCGACGTCGGCCGCCGTCTTTCCGGGCGGTGTCAGCCGCGGATGAGGTTGCGCAGCACGTACTGCATGATGCCGCCGTTGCGGTAGTAGTCCGCCTCACCGGGGGTGTCGATGCGGACGACCGCGTCGAACTCGACACCGGTGTCGGTGGTGACCTTGACCGTGCGCGGGGTGGTGCCCTCGTTCAGCTCCGTGATGCCCGCGATGGAGAAGGTCTCCTCGCCGGTCAGGCCGAGCGAGTCGGCCGACTGGCCGGCCGGGAACTGCAGGGGCAGGACGCCCATGCCGATGAGGTTCGAGCGGTGGATGCGCTCGTACGACTCGGTGATGACGGCCTTGACGCCGAGGAGCGCGGTGCCCTTGGCGGCCCAGTCGCGGGACGAGCCGGAGCCGTACTCCTTGCCACCCAGGATGACCAGCGGGATGCCGGCGGCCTGGTAGTTCTGCGAGGCGTCGTAGATGAAGGAGACCGGGGCGCCCTCGACGGTGAAGTCGCGGGTGAAGCCGCCCTCGGTGCCCGGCGCGATCTGGTTGCGCAGGCGGATGTTGGCGAACGTACCGCGGATCATGACCTCGTGGTTGCCGCGGCGGGAACCGTACGAGTTGAAGTCGCGGCGCTCGACGCCGTGCTCGGTGAGGTACTTGCCGGCCGGGGTGTCGGCCTTGATCGCACCGGCCGGGGAGATGTGGTCGGTGGTGACCGAGTCGCCCAGCTTGGCCAGGACACGGGCGCCGGTGATGTCGGTGACCGGGGTGGTCTCCATGGTCATGCCCTCGAAGTACGGGGGCTTGCGCACGTAGGTGGACTCGGCGTCCCACTCGAAGGTGTTGCCGGTCGGGATCGACAGGGCCTGCCACTGGGCGTCGCCCGCGAAGACGTCCTGGTAGGACTTGGAGAACATGTCCTCGCCGATGGCGTTGGCGACGACGTCGTTGACCTCGGCCTCCGACGGCCAGATGTCCTTGAGGAAGACCGGGTTGCCCTCGGTGTCGGTGCCGAGCGCGTCCTTGGTGATGTCCACCTTCATGGAGCCCGCGAGGGCGTACGCGACGACCAGCGGCGGGGAGGCCAGGTAGTTCATCTTGACGTCGGGGTTGATCCGGCCCTCGAAGTTGCGGTTGCCCGAGAGGACCGAGGTGACGGCGAGGTCGTGGTCGTTGACGGCCTTGGAGACCTCCTCCGGCAGCGGGCCGGAGTTGCCGATGCAGGTGGTGCAGCCGTAACCGACGAGGTTGAAGCCGACCTTGTCGAGGTACGGGGTCAGACCGGCCTTGTCGAAGTAGTCGGTCACGACCTTCGAGCCCGGGGCGAGGGTGGTCTTGACCCACGGCTTGCGGGTCAGGCCCTTCTCCACGGCCTTCTTCGCCACGAGCGCGGCGGCGACCATGACGTACGGGTTCGAGGTGTTGGTGCAGGAGGTGATCGCGGCGACGGTGACGGCGCCGTGGTCGATCGTGTAGGTGGTGCCGTCGGGGGCGGTCACCTCGACCGGGTTCGACGGGACGCCGTTGCTGACCGCCGGGGCGTCGGAGGCCGGGAAGGACTCCTGGCCCGCCTCGTCGACCATGTCGACGTAGTTGCGGACGTCCTGGGCGAACTGCGCGGCGGCGTTCGCGAGGACGATGCGGTCCTGCGGGCGCTTCGGGCCGGCGATCGACGGGACGACGGTGGAGAGGTCGAGCTCCAGCTTCTCGGAGAAGTCGGGCTCGGCGGCCGGGTCGAGCCAGAGGCCCTGCTCCTTGGCGTACGCCTCGACGAGCGCGACCTGCTGCGCGGAGCGGCCGGTCAGGCGCAGGTAGTTCAGGGTCTCGCCGTCGATCGGGAAGACCGCGGCGGTGGAGCCGAACTCCGGCGACATGTTGCCGATGGTGGCGCGGTTCGCGAGCGAGGTGGCGGCGACGCCCTCACCGTAGAACTCGACGAACTTGCCGACGACGCCGTGCTTGCGCAGCATCTCGGTGATGGTGAGCACCAGGTCGGTGGCGGTGGTGCCGGTGGGCAGCTCGCCGGTGAGCTTGAAGCCGACCACGCGCGGGATCAGCATGGAGACCGGCTGGCCGAGCATGGCGGCCTCGGCCTCGATGCCGCCGACGCCCCAGCCGAGCACACCGAGGCCGTTGACCATGGTGGTGTGGGAGTCGGTGCCGACGAGGGTGTCGGGGTAGGCCTGGCCGTTGCGGACCATGACCGTGCGGGCCAGGTGCTCGATGTTGACCTGGTGGACGATGCCGGTGCCCGGGGGGACGACCTTGAAGTCGTCGAAGGCGGTCTGGCCCCAGCGCAGGAACTGGTAGCGCTCCTTGTTGCGGCCGTACTCCAGCTCGACGTTCTGCGCGAAGGCGTCGTTGGTGCCGAACTTGTCGGCGATGACGGAGTGGTCGATGACCATCTCGGCCGGGGAGAGCGGGTTGATCTTCGCCGGGTCACCGCCGAGCGCGGCGACGGCCTCGCGCATGGTGGCGAGGTCGACGACACAGGGCACACCGGTGAAGTCCTGCATGATCACGCGGGCCGGCGTGAACTGGATCTCCTGGCTCGGCTGGGCCTGGGAGTCCCAGTTGCCGAGCGCGCGGATGTGGTCGGCGGTGATGTTCGCGCCGTCCTCGGTGCGGAGCAGGTTCTCCAGCAGCACCTTCAGGCTGTACGGCAGCCGGGCGGAGCCCTCCACCTTGTCCAGCCGGAAGATCTCGTACGACTCGTCGCCCACCTTCAGGGTGCTGCGGGCGTCGAAGCTGTTCGCCGACACGACAGTCTCCTTCATTGCATGAAATTCGCGCGTTCCACCGCATCCTGCCGCTCGACACTCTGGCCAATCCGCTGAGGTAAGGCTAAGTTAGGTAACCCTTACCAGGGGTGCGGCTGCGGGACGCCTTCGGCAGATATCTCGATGTCGAGATAACTCTAGTGCATCACCGCCTCCTGGTCATGCACGGCGGGTGCGAGTTCGCTGTGTGACGTACGACATCCCTCCGTCACAGTTCAGCACTGTCGGAGGAGGGCCGCCTCGGCGCAGGGCCGGCAGGAGAGGATTCCTCAGCGCCGGGGGCGCGAAGAAGCCCGGGGTCGCAGGAGCGCCGGGACCGTGCGCGGGGCGGGGTCGGCGGCGGCCGGGAGGACGGCCGCGGGGTCGGCGGCGGCGCAGCCCGCGGGGTCGGTCTCGACGAGGTCGACCAGGGCGGCGACGGCGGTCTCGGCGATGACCTCCGGTTGGAAGGTCACCGTGCTGACCGCGGGATCCCCGGCCCCGTACGCGGGGTCCTCGCTCGCGCACACCAGCATCAGGTCCTCCGGCACGCGCAGCCCGTGGCGCCGGGCCGCGGCCAGCACCTGGCGGCCCCCGGGGTCGTAGACGGCGTACACCGCGTCCGCCGCGCCCGTGGCGAAGACGGTGTCGAAGGCGTGGCCGACCGAGTCGATCGGGTCGAAGGTGACGACGAGCGGCTCCTGACCGTGCTCGGCGCACCACCGTTCGTACGCCGCCGTCACCGCGGCCGTGTAGTACTCGCGTCCGTAGCCGGCGTGGAGGGCCGTCCGGCGGGCGCCGGCGGCCTCGAGGTGGTCGAGGACCTCGTGCACGGTGGCCGGGTGGTCGTTGTCCACCCAGACGTCCCCGGGGCGCGGCTCGGTGGGGCGGCCGTCGAAGACCACCGGCATGCCCCGGGCGCGCAGGGCCCGCAGCACCCGGTCCCCCTCGGGGCTGTCGAGGAGCAGCATCCCGTCGACGGCCAGGGTGTGCCAGAGCAACTCGGCGCCCCGGACGGCGGGCAGCGTCGTCAGGGCGTACCCGCGGGCGTGGGCGGCGGAGGTGGCGGCGGTGATCCAGCGGGCGTAGTAGGCGACCGCGAGGAAGTCCCAGGCGTGCCCGGCGTACGTCGTCACGGCGAGCCCGAGGGTACGGGTGCGCGGGGCCCGGGGCGCGGCGTAGCCGAGGGCGGCGGCCACCTCGCGCACACGGGCGCGGGTGGACCCGCCGAGCCGGCCCGTGCCGTTGAGGGCGTGCGAGACGGTCGCGGTGGAGACCTCGGCGGCGCGCGCGATGTCGGCGATGGTGGGTCCGGGCACCGGGCCATCGTACGGATGTCCGGCGGCGGGGCCGCCGGCGTGCGGCGGCCGGCCCCGGGGCGGCGGCGCCGGGGTCCCGGCGGCGGCCCCGTACGGAATCCGTCGTCCGGTCAGGGTTCTGGTTAAGCCGTTAATCAGTGAGTGTCCCGGCCACAGCCAACGTACTTGGAGTGGTCACGTGGTCATGACGCGTTCTGATGAGTCCGGTGCGGCCCGCGGGGCCGGGAGCTCCGCCGCGGTCGACGGCGCCGCCGGCGACGTGGTGCCGGCGGGCGGCCTGTCCCGGCGGGGCCTGCTCGCCGCGGTGGGGGTCGCCGGCGCGGTCGGCGCGCTCGGCGCGGCGGCGGGGCCGGCCGGGGCGGCCGAAGCGCCCGGTGCGGCGGGGGCGGCGGGGGCGAGGGGCTCCCGTAGCGCATCGTCCGCGGCACTGATCGTGCACAACGCCCGGGTGTTCACCGGCGTGCCGGGGGCCCGGCCGGTCGAGGCCGTGGCGGTCGGCCGCGACGGCCGGATCCTGGCCACCGGCACGGACCGCGCCCTGCGCCGGCTGATCGGCCGGGACACCGAGGTGGTCAACGCCCGCGGCAACACGGTGATGAGCGGCATCCACGACGGACACGTGCACCCGCTGGGCGCCGGCCGCCGCTCCCTCAAGCCCTCCCTCGCCGGCGCCGAGAGCACCCTCGACGAGCTGCTGGAGATCCTCAAGGGCTTCCTGGCCGACACCGGCGGCGCGGCGGCGGAGCCGGACCGCTGGCTGGTGGTCGAGGACTGGAACCCGGTCGGCCTGCTGCCGCACGGCACCCTCCCGCACCACACCATGCTGGACGCGCTGCCCACGCGGCGCCCGATCGCCCTGGTGGGGGGCGACGGGCACAACCTCTGGGCGAACCAGCGCGCCCTGGACGTCGCGGGCATCACGGCCGGCACCCCCGACCCGGTCGGCGGGCAGATCGTCAGGGGCACGGACGGCAGGCCCACCGGCGTGCTGAAGGACGACGCCCAGGTACTGGTCACCCGGCACGTGCCGGAGCCCACCCGGGCCGAACTGGTGAACGCCTGTGCGCAGGTGCTGGCCTCCGCGGCCGCCTCCGGCGTGACGACGATGATGGACGCCTGGGCGACCCGCGACGAGCTCGTGCTGTACAAGGCCCTCTCGGCCGCGCACAAGCTCCCGCAGCGCATCGTGCCCGCCGTCCGGGTGGACGCGGTGCAGGCGAAGGACCCGGCCGCGGCACTGGCGTTCGCGAAGGGGCTGCGGCGCGAGTTCGAGGGCGTACGGGGGCTGCGGTTCGGCACCGTCAAGGTGTTCCTCGACGGGGTCATCGAGTACCCGGCGCAGACGGCGGCCCTGTTGAAGCCGTACCTGGACGGGCACGGCCGGCCGACCGGCAACCGCGGGGAGCTGTACGTCTCCGCGCACGACTACGGCCGGCTCACCGCCGCGTTCAACAAGGCCGGCTGGCAGATGCACGCGCACGGGCTGGGCGACCGCGCGGTGCGCACCGCGCTGGACGGGTACGCGTACGCCCGCCGGACCACCGGGCTGCGTGACCTCCGCAACACCGTCGCGCACCTCCAGCTCGTCGATCCGTCCGATCTGCGGCGTTTCGCGCAACTCGGGGTGGCCGCCTGCCTGCAGCTCCAGTGGGCCGCCGAGGACACCTGGACGATGGACGCGCTGCTGCCGTACATCGGGAAGGAGCGGCACCGCTGGATGTACCCGGCGCGCAGCCTGGAGAAGGCCGGGGCGCGCCTGACCGCCGGTTCGGACTGGCCGGTGGACGCCCTCCAGGTCTGGAACCAGGTCCGCACGGCCATCGACCGTCAGGGCGCGTACGGGGACGGCCCGCTGCACCGCGAGCTGGAGGGCCTCAGCCGTACGTCGTCCCTGCTCATGCACACCTCGGGCACCGCGTGGCAGCTCCGCCAGGACCACCTGACCGGCACCCTGGAGAAGGGCAAGGCGGCCGATCTGGTCCTGCTGGACCGGGATGTGACGCGGTGCCCGGTCAAGGACATCAGCGACACGCGGGTGGAACTCACCCTCGTCGGGGGCAAAACGGTGCATGATGTACATTCCGCCACAGGTCGGGCGGCTGCCGCACGCCTGTCGCGCGGCACCTCCGCCCCGCGTCCGGACGCGTACGCGGCCCTGCACGGCGGGCGGCACGGCGCCTGCGGCTGCGGGAGCTGAGGCCGGGGACCGGCAGAGGAGTTGACGGTCCGGCATCGGCCCCGGGGGGAGCCGGTGCCGGACGGTCGCCGACCGGGGACCACCCGGATGGCACACCCAGCGCGAACGCCATCTCATATCTGAGATAACGTTCCCCCATGGCAGACGACTACCTCGTACGCATCGGCAAGCTCATCCGTGACGCCCGGCAGCACCGTGGCTGGACGCAGAGTCAGCTCGCCGATGCGCTCGGCACCAGCCAGAGCGCCGTCAACCGCATCGAGCGCGGCAACCAGAACATCAGCCTTGAGATGATCGCCCGGATCGGCGAGGCGCTCGACAGCGAGATCGTGTCCCTCGGCTACGCCGGCCCGATGCACCTGCGCGTGGTCGGCGGCCGTCGGCTCTCCGGCGCCATCGACGTCAAGACCAGCAAGAACGCCTGTGTCGCACTGCTGTGCGCCACCCTGCTCAACAAGGGCCGCACGGTGCTGCGCCGGGTGGCCCGCATCGAGGAGGTCTACCGCCTGCTCGAGGTGCTCAACTCCATCGGCGTGCGCTCCCGCTGGATCAACGGCGGCGTCGACCTCGAGCTCGTACCGCCGGCCCAGCTCGACATGGACGCCATCGACGCGGAGGCGGCCCGCCGCACCCGCAGCATCATCATGTTCCTCGGCCCGCTCCTGCACCGCATGGACCGCTTCCGGCTGCCGTACGCCGGCGGCTGCGACCTCGGCACCCGCACCATCGAGCCGCACATGATCGCGCTGCGCCGGTTCGGCCTGGACATCACGGCCACCGAGGGCCTGTACCACGCGCAGGTCGAGGCCGGTGTCTCCCCCGAGCGGCCCATCGTCCTGACCGAGCGCGGGGACACCGTCACCGAGAACGCGCTCCTCGCGGCCGCCCGCCACGACGGCGTGACCGTCATCCGCAACGCCTCCTCGAACTACATGGTCCAGGACCTGTGCTTCTTCCTGGAGGCGCTGGGCGTGCGCGTCGAGGGCATCGGCACCACGACCCTGACCGTGCACGGCGTGCCGAACATCGACGTGGACGTGGACTACTCCCCCTCCGAGGACCCGGTCGAGGCGATGAGCCTGCTCGCCGCGGCGGTGGTGACGGAGTCGGAGCTGACGATCCGCCGGGTGCCGATCGAGTTCATGGAGATCGAGCTCGCGGTGCTGGAGGAGATGGGCCTCGACCACGACCGCTCGGCGGAGTACGTGGCCGACAACGGCCGTACCCGGCTGGTCGACCTCACGGTGCGCCCGTCCAAGCTCGAGGCCCCGATCGACAAGATCCACCCGATGCCCTTCCCGGGCCTGAACATCGACAACGTGCCCTTCTTCGCGGCCATCGCCGCGGTCGCCCAGGGCAAGACCCTGATCCACGACTGGGTGTACGACAACCGGGCCATCTACCTCACCGACCTCAACCGCCTCGGCGGCCGCCTCCAGCTCCTGGACCCGCACCGCGTCCTGGTCGAGGGCCCGACCCGCTGGCGCGCGGCCGAGATGATGTGCCCGCCGGCCCTGCGCCCGGCCGTGGTCGTCCTCCTCGCGATGATGGCCGCCGAGGGCACCTCGGTGCTCCGCAACGTCTACGTCATCAACCGCGGCTACGAGGAACTCGCCGAGCGCCTCAACTCGGTCGGCGCCCAGATCGAGATCTTCCGCGACATCTAGGGATCGCGACATAAGGCGACTAAGCAGGCATTGCAGACACCTCTCAAAAGTGGCTGCTGACCTGCGAAAACACCTTCCGCCACCTCTCGGCGTCTTCCAGAAGTTTCCATCCCCTTGCGCAAGAACCGTGCAAGGGGGGGGTCGACTCGTTGACGGACCATCAACTCGAACGAGGCCCCGAAACCCTTCACTGAGGGTGACGGGGCCTCGCTCACCGCCCGCCGTCGTCGCCGCCCACCTCAGCCGCCGCCTGGCCGTCCACGCGGCACTCCCCGCCGACCGGGAACGCGCCGCCCGCCAGCTGGAGATCCTCGCCCGCATGCCGGGGGCCCTGGAATCGGCCGATGACGTCGGAAACGAAGACGACGACGAAGCCGCCTGACCAACGCATCACCATTCGGATCAGCCCCCGCCTGTCGGGGGCATCGTCATGTCCGGGCCATGCCGACCGCGTTCTGAGATCCCTTGGCCAAGGGCCTCCACCAGCTGCTCCACGGCGGTACCGTCGCGTCAGAATGCGTCCGGCCGAGCGCGGCGTCCGAGGTGCTGTGGCACGACATGAAGCGCCTGCTGCGCCTGCGCGACGCCGCGGCCAACGGTGCCGTGCTGGCCGAGCTGCCGGACATGCTGCGGGAGGCCCGCGCCCTGGCGGAGGTGTCCACAGGCCACGAACGTGAAGAGGCTTTCGCGATCTACGCGGTGGCCTGCAAGTTCGCCCACACCGCCGCCCACGCCCTCGGCCACCCCGAACTTGTCGCCATGGCCTGCGAACGCGCTTCGTGGTCCGCGCAGCTGTCCGGCGACCCGGTGATGCCCGCGATGGCGCTGTGGATGCGGATGCGGGACACCTGGGCCTCCGCCGACTGGGACGACGCACTCGCCCTCGGAGACCAGGCCCTCGCCGACATCGAGACCGAATACGAATCCGGCGATCCCCTCGCCCTGCGGATGTGGGGCGCCCTGCACCTGCGGGCCGCGATCTCCTGCGCTCGGGCCGGGAACGGAGCCGGGGCGGATGAACGCCTTGCCCTTGCCCGTACGGCCGGCGAGCGGGTCGACTCCTACGTCGGGCCCGAGATCCACGACCGCCACTCGGTGACGTTCTCCCTGGGCAACGTCGTCATCCACAGCGTCAGCGCCGCCCTGGAGATGAGCGACCAGACCAAGGCCCTGCGGCTGAACCGCGAGGCCGACCCCGCGCACATCAGGGTGCTACCGAAGTCCCGCCTGGGCCATCACCACATGGACCTCGCCCGCGCGTGGCTGTGGGACGGCAACCGCGACCAGGCCCTGACCGAGCTGGAGACCGCCGAGCGCATCGCCCCCCAGCTGGTCCGCAACCACCCCGTCGCGCGGGCCACCCTGCGGAAGATCGTCTACGCCGAGCGGGTCGCCACCCGCCAGCGCCTGCGCGGCATGACCGGACGTTTTTCGCTGGACTGATCTGCTGGTGTTCCGCGGATTCATGTTGGGCTGTAGCGGACTGCATACGCTCCGCTACATGACCTCGACGCGTCGCACTGACCAGCACCGCGTACGACAGCAGGCGGACGATTCCGATCCCCGCTGGCCCCTGCGCGGAGACCTCGCCCACGACACCGCCACCTCCCGCACAGGCGTGGTCATAGACGTCCCCGCGGACACCGGCATCACCTTCTACCGGCTGTGAAGCTGTGGCGAGGCCGCGGCGGGGGCTGTGTCCGGTCGGGCGAATGTCCAGTTCGGCGATTTCTCCGCAGCGGGTGATGACGTCGCCCACGGTTTCGGGAGGGTACCCGGCGGCGGGGAGCGGCTGACGGTCCGGCAGGTGGGGCGGGCCGCTACGGGTGCGGGGGCCGGGCGACCGTCACGGCGGTGGCAAGCAGGGGGGTCCGGGGGTCGGGGTGGAGGCGCCAGTGGCCCCTGAGGGGGGTGGTGGGGAAAGGGGGTGGGAGCTCGGTGCGGAGGTGGGCCGTGAACGTGGTGGTGCCGGGGGTGAGGGTGATGCGGCAGTCCTCGAAGCCCAGCCAGCGGCCGGTCAGCGGGTACCAGGCCTTGAAGACGCTCTCCTTGGCGCTGAAGACGACGCGGTCCCAGGCCACGTCGGGCCGGCCTGCGGTGAGGGCGGGCAGGGCCCGCTCCTCCTCGGGGCGCAGGGCCAGGGAACGTACGCCGTCGGGGAGCGGGGCGTTCGGCTCGGCGTCGATGCCGAGGGAGAGCAGCGGGTGGCCCGGCCCGGTGCGGGTCAGGGCCGCGGCCCGGTAGCCGGTGCAGTGGGTCATGCTGCCGGTCAGGCCCTCGGGCCAGCGGGGGGCGTTGCGGGCCCAGGTGGGCCCCTCCCCGTGGGGGAGCACGGGGAGGGGCGGCGCACCGAGCCGGGCCATGGCCGCCCGGGCGCAGGACCGGACGGCGGCGAACTCCCGCCGCCGTGCCGGGTACGCGCGCGCCACCGCCGCCCGCTCCGCCGGGAAGAGCCCGGCCGCGAGTTCCGCGTACGGTGCCTCCCCGGCGAACTCGGCCACCGCGACGCCGGCGGGCAGGAGCCCCGTGAACAGCCGCGTGGCGCGGGCCGGCGCGGGGAGGACCCCGGCCGGGTCGCCGGACGCGGCAGCCGGGAAGGACCCCTGCGGGGAGGGGGCCTCCGCGGCGAGCGTGGGCACCCCCTCCGGGGAGGGGGCCTCCGCGGCGGGTGTGGGTGGGGTGGGGGCGGCGGCGGGCACGGGGGTCGGGGCGGTCAGTGCGTCGCGGCCGTCAGGAGGCCGTGCAGGTGGGTGGCCACGGTTTCGGCGCCGGCGCCCTTGAGGACGGTGTAGTGGTCGCCGGGGACCTCCGTGTGGGTGAACCCGCCCGCGCACAGGGGGCGCCAGCCCTCGGCGGCCGCCGGGCCGCCGCCCGCCTCGGCCTGGAGGAAGTGCACGGCCGTGCCGGTCAGCGGCTCGGCGGGCCGGTAGCCGCACAGCGCCCGCGCGTTCGCCGCGAAGCGCTCGTAGACCGCCGCGAACTCGGCGAACGCGATGTCGGCGGGCAGGATCCCGGCCCCGCGCACCGCCTCGTACAGCTCCTCCAGGGTCTCGAACGGCCCCGGCGGCTCCGGCCAGGTGCTGCCGGTCAGGCCCGCGAGGTCGCGGGCCAGCCAGCCGAGCAGGCGGTCGCGGCTGATCTCGGCACGGGCCAGGTCCTGCGGCGTCTCGAGGACGTCGACGGCCGCGACCAGGTCCACCGTGCAGCCGCGGGCGGTCAGCTCCCGGGCCAGTTCGAGGGCCAGCACTCCGCCCATCGACCAGCCGCCGAGCAGGTACCGTCGGCCCGGCACCTCGTCGAGGACGGCCTGCGCGTACGTGCCGACGAGGTCCAGGAAGCCGGGCGCGGTGCCGTCGTGGCAGGGCGACTGGAGGGCGTAGAACGGCTGGTCGTCGCCGAGCGCCCGGGCGAGCTCCGAGTAGCACAGGACGTCGCCGCCCACGGGGTGGACGAACACCAGCGGGACCGCCTCGCCCGTGGTGCGGACGGGGACCACGACGGATCGGCCGACGCCGTCCCGGGCCGAGTCCCGGGCCTCGCGCAGCCGCTGCGCCAGGGCGCGGACGGTGGGCGCCCCGAAGAGGGCGGACACCGGCAGCTCCACTCCCGTCTCGCGGCGCAGGACGGACATCAGGCGCACGGCGCGCAGCGAGTCGCCGCCCAGTTCGAAGAAGTTGTCCGTGACGGAGAGGTCGGCGGGGCCCCGTGCCGGCTGCCCGTCGGCCGTCCCGCCCGCCGGCCCGTCTGCCGCCCCGCCGCCGGCCTCCGGCCCGGGGCCGGGGCACGGGTCGGCGAAGAAGCCGCGCCAGATGGTGAGGAGGAGCTCCTCCTCGGCGTCCGCGGGGTGTTCGACGACGTGCGCGGCGGCCAGGTCGTCGGCGAGGGCGGCCAGGGCCTTGCGGTCGACCTTGCCGTTCGGGGTGAGCGGGAACTCGTCCAGGACCGCGAGGGCCGTGGGCACCATGTACGCCGGCACGCGCTCGGCCAGCAGCGCCCGCACGTCCTCGGCCGCGTGGCCGGCGCCCGGCTCCAGCAGCACCTGGGCCGTGAGCCGGGTGCGGTGGCGGCCGCCCTGTACACCGGCCACCGCGCCCCGTACGCCGGGGCAGGCCAGCAACGCGGCCTCGACGTCGCCGAGTTCGATGCGGTGGCCGCCGACCTTGACCTGCATGTCCTCCCGGCCCAGGAACTCGATCTCGCCGCTGGGCAGCAGCCGTCCCCAGTCGCCGGTCCGGTAGCGGCGGGCGCCGGTGGCCGGGTCGGTGACGAAGCTGCGCGCCGTGCGCTCGGCGTCACCGAGGTAGCCGCGGGCCAGGCCCACGCCGGCGATGTAGATCTCGCCGGGCACCCAGCACGGCCGGGGCCGCATCAGCCCGTCGCCGACGTAGACGTGCTGGCCGCTCATCGACCGGCCGTACGGGACCGAGGGGAGCTCGGCGTCCGCCGGCGTGATGGGGTGCCAGACGGACCAGATGGAGGCCTCCGTGGCGCCGCCGAGCGACCACTGGCGGGCGTCGGGGAACAGCTCCCGCACCTCGCCCGGCAGGCCCACCGGGATCCAGTCACCGCTCATGAGGACCGCGCGCAGCGGTGGCAGCGGCGCCGGCGGGGCGCTCGCGGTGTACTCGGTGAGCATGGCCATCAGGGCCGGCACGCTGTTCCAGACGGTGACGCCGGCCTCCGTCATGAGCCTTAGCCAGGCGCCGGGTTCACGGGTGTCGCCGGGGGCCGGGAGCACCACGGCGCCGCCGGCCGACAGGGGGCCGAAGAGGTCGTAGACGGAGAGGTCGAAGTTGAGCGCCGAGAGGCCCAGGACCCGGTCGGCGGCCGTAAAGCCGAGCTCCCGGTTCACGTCCCGGACCGTGTTGACGGCGGGCCCGTGCTCGATCATCACGCCCTTGGGCACGCCGGTGGAGCCGGAGGTGTAGATGACGTACGCGAGGTCGCCGGGCGCGGTGTCGACGGCCGGCGCGTCGGGGGCCGCCGGGGCGTCGGCCGCGGGCGGCGCGACGGGGGTGACCGTGACCCCCTCGGGCCAGGTCACGGCGTCGGCCGGGCCGGGCCGGGTGAGCGCCTCGGTGATCCCGGCGGAGCCGAGCACGTCGGCCAGGCGGCGGGCCGGCCAGTGCGGGTCCAGCGGGACGTACGCGGCACCCGCGCGCAGGATGCCGAGGCAGCCCACGACCTGTTCCCAGCCCTTGTCCATGACGATGGCGACGAGCGACTCGCGGCCCACGCCGCGGGCCGCGAGGAGCGCCGCGATCCGGGCGGACTCGTCGGCGAGTTCGCCGTAGGTGAGGGTGCGGTCGGCGGCGATGACGGCCACGGCGTCCGGGGTCTCCGCCGCCCGGTCGAGGAAGGCCAGGTGCAGCAGGGCGTCCGCCGGGAGGGCGGCGACGGGGTCCGGGTCGCAGGCCGTGGCCGGGAGGTCGGCTGCGGTCCCGGTCCACGGGGGCAGGGTCCAGGCGGACTCAGGCACAGAGTTCACGGATCAGTCCTTCGTAAGCGGCGAGCATGGCGTCCACGACGCCCTCGGGAAACACCTCTTCGACCACGTCCCAGTTGAGGACGAGAGCCCCGTCCTCCTCGAACGCCTGGTGGTCCAGGACGACCTGGGGCGTACGGACCCCGCTCCACACGGGGGTGCCCGAGTCGCCGAGCAGGCACAGCGCGCCCACCGGACCGGCCGTGCGCGGGGCGTCGGGTGCGGGTGCGCCGCCGCCGATGGTGCTGTTGAACACGACGGGCAGCCGGGCCCGGCCCGCCTCGCCGTCCAGCCGGCTCAGGTCGCGCAGGACGTCCAGGCCGGTGTACGCGACGTGCTCCATGTCCTGGAGCAGCTGCCGCTGGATGCCCGCGGCGACCTCGCGGAACGGGGCCGCCTCGTCGACGTGCACCTCGAGCAGGGTGGTGGAGGAGAAGTTGCCGACCACCGTGGACATGTCCTCCTCGGCGAAGACGGAGCGCTGGGAGACCAGGACGGTGAGCGTGAAGTCCGGGCACTTGGACCAGCGGGCGAGGACCTGGCAGTAGGCGGCGAGCACGGCGCCGGAGGCGGTCAGTCCGGCGGCCGCCGCGTTCTTCTTGAAGCGCTGCCACTGCGGTGCCTCGACCCGGATGAACCGGTTGCCGAAGACGGGCCGGCCGACGTCGCACAGGGGTACGGCGTACGGCAGCCGGGGCGCCGGCGGCAGGGTCGCCGCCCGCTCCTGCCAGTAGGCGCGGCTCGGTTCGATCTCGGCCGAGGCCTGGTGGCGCGCCGCCCGCTCCACGTGGTGGGCGAAGGAGGGGCCGGTCGCGGGCAGCGGGGCCCCCGGGTCGCGGTAGAGGCGGGCCCACTCGTTGAAGAGCAGCGTGCTGCTCGCCCCGTCCGAGACCAGGACGTCCACGGCGACGTGGAGCCGGGTGACGGCCTCGTCCACGCGGGTGGCCCGGACCAGGACCAGCGGCCAGCGGGCCGTGTCGAAGGTGTGGGTGGTCACCTCCTCGTGGATCTGGGCGAGCCGGGCGGCCCGCTCGTCGGGCCCGAGCGGGCGGAGGTCCTCGACGGGGATCCGGAAGTCCGGCACCTCGCCCAGGACGCGCTGGGTGCCGGCCGGGTCGAACACCGCCCGGAGCATCTCGTGGCGGTCCACCAGCTGCCGGAACGCGCGTTCGGCGGCCCGTACGTCGAAGCCGGTGAGGTCGACCTCGATGCACAGGACCGTCGGCACGTTGCCGAGCTCGAAGTCCCCGGCGCGGCCGGCGACGTAGGCCTCCTGGAGCTTGGTGAGCGGGAACGGCTCGGAGTCGGGCCGGGCCGGCCGCCGCGGCGCGGCGGCCGGGGCGGCGGACGCGGCCGGAGCGGCGGACGCGGCCGGGGGCGTCACGCGCCCCGCGGCCGGGCCGGCGGTGTCGCCGGCCCCGGCCCCCGCGGCACCGGTGCCGCGCCGCGCGGCGGCCGTGGTCCCGGGGTGTGCGTCCGCGGCGGGTCCCGCCGCGGACGCACCGTCATTTCCCGGGCCGCCCGGGGTCCCCTCCGGGGCCGTGCCACCGCCGCCGCCCGGTCCGGGCGGGCCGAACAGGTCGACCACGTGCTGGGCCAGCGCCTCCGGGGTCGGGTGGTCGAAGACCGCGGTGGCCCCGAGCCGGATGCCCAGCGTCCTGCCGAGCCGGACCCGCAGCTCCATGGAGGTCAGGGAGTCCACGCCCATCTCGTAGAACGAGCGCTGCGCGTCCACCCGTTCGGGCTTGAGGCCCAGCAGGCCCGCCACGCACTCCTTGACCAGTCCGACCGCGGCGACCAACCGCTGGTCGGCCGAGGCGTCCGGGGAGGTCAGTACCGCGAGCGCGGCGGCCCCGGGCTGCTCCGCGCCGGCGTCCGCCGCGGCGGTGGAGGCGGGGGTGTCGGGGGCGGCGGCCGCGGTGGCGGGGATGGCGGCCGCGACCGGCACGGCCGGCCGCACCGGGGCGGCGGTCCGGACGACGGCGGGCGCCGTGGTCGCCGACGTCACCGGGGCCGCCGGACGGGCGGCCGGGCGGGCCACCGGGCCGCGGCCCGTGCCCCCGGTCGGCCCGGCGAGCCCGGCCAGCCGGGTCAGCAGGAACGGCGTGTCGCCCGCCCCGGGTCCGGTCGCGTCGGGCAGTGCCAGCCGGGCGCCGACGAGGGCCGGGGCGGTCCCCGCGGCCGCGGCGTCGAACAGGGCCAGGCCGGCGGCCGTCTCGAACGGCGCGACGCCGTTGCGCCGCAGGCGCAGCAGGTCGCTCTCGTCGAGGTGGCCGGTCATGCCGGTGGCCTCGGACCACAGGCCCCAGGCCACGGAGCGGGTGGGCCGGCCCTCGGCGGACCGCCAGGCGGCGAACTGGTCGAGGAAGGTGTTGGCACCGGCGTAGTTGGCCTGGCCGGGGCCGCCGAGCACACCGTAGAGGGAGGAGAACAGCACGAAGAAGCGCAGGTCGTCCTCGCGCGTCGCCGCGTCCAGGTGCCAGGCCGAGTCGACCTTGCTGCGCAGGACGCGGCGCAGCTGGTCGGGGGTCATGTTCGCGACGATCGCGTCGTCGAGCAGACCGGCGGCGTGCACGACGCCGGCGACCGGTCCGCGGGACCTGATCTGCGCGAGGGCGCGGCGCACGTCGTGCGCGTCGGCCGCGTCGGCCGCCAGCACCTGGACGTCGGCACCGAGTCCGACCAGTTCGGCGCGGAAGTCCGCGATGCCCGGGGCCCGTTCGCCGCTGCGGCTGAGCAGGGCCAGGGACCGCACCCCCCACGTGGTGACGAGGTGGCGGGCCACCTCGCGGCCGAGGGTGCCGGTGCCGCCGGTGAGCACGACGGTGCCGTCGCCCACCTCGGGCCGGGCCGCGGCGGCGGGGGCGTGCGGGACGAGCTGGGGCACCAGTACGCGGCCGCCTCGCACGGCGAGCTGCGGCTCGGTGCGGCGCAGCGCCCGGAGCAGGCCCTCGGTGGCGGCCAGGGCCGCGGCGTCGGCGTCGACCACGCGGAACTGGCCGGGGTACTCGGTCTGGGCGGAGCGGACCATGCCCCAGACCGCGCTGTCCCCGAGGGCAAACGTTTCGTCACCGGGGACGGCCACGGAGTCCTGCGTCATGAACGTCAGCACCGCGGTGTCCGCCAGGGCCTCGGCGCGCAGCCACGTCTGCAGGGCCGCCAGGGTCCGGTCGGCGGACGCGTGCGCCTGCTCGACCGTGGTGTTCCGGGGGGCCGGACAGCCCATGACGACCTGCCAGTTCCCCGGTATCGACGAGACGATCATGATCGCCTCGTCGAGGGTGGCCACCGAGATGCCCTCCCGGTTGGCGTCCCGCAGCGCGGCCGGCAGCGGACCCTCGTCCCCGCCGACCACGCACAGCCGCACGTCCTGGGGCGCCTCGCCCGCCGGCTCCTGCCAGTCGGTCGCGAAGAGGCCGGCGTGGTCGAGGTCGACCGGGGCCGCGCCGGCCCCGTCGAGGGCCAGGCCGCGTACGACCATGCGCTCGACCTCGAGCAGGACGGTGCCGTCGGCCGCGGCCAGGGTCAGCGCGACGGCGTCCGGGCCGACCCGGTAGGCCAGCGCCTCGCAGGCCACCGCACCGGCGGCGGCCGCCGCCGTCCGTACGCCGTTGAAGACGAACGGCACCGCGATCCGCCCCGGCTCCGGCTCGCCGAGCAGGCCGCAGGCCACGGCGGCGTGCAGCGCGGCGTCGGTCAGCGCGGGGTGGGCGGCGAATCCGCTGTGGTTGACCAGGGCCGCCCCGGGCAGCTCGATCCGGGACCGGACCCAGTCGGCGCCGAGGTGCTCTCCGGAGCGCACGCCCTGGAAGGCCTCGCCGTAGCCGTAGCCCAGGCCGCGCAGCAGCGGGTAGAGGGATTCGGCGGCGGGCAGCGCGGTCGCACCCGGCGCCGCGGCCAGGTCCACCGCGTCCGTACCGGGGCGGGCTGCGCCCAGCAGGCCCTCGGCGTTGCGCACCCAGCCGACGTCGGCGGCGGCGCGCGAGTGCACGGTGGCGGTACGCGTGCCCTGGGCGTCCGCGGGCGCGACCGCGACCTGGACGTCCACGGCCGTACCGGCCATCGGCAGCAGCAGCGGGTCGCTGACGACCATCTCCTCGAGGCGCTCGCAGCCCACCTCGCGGCCCGCGGTCAGCAGCAGCTCCATGAAGGCCGTGCCGGGCAGCAGGGCGGTGTCCTCGACGCAGTGGTCCATCAGCCACGGGTGGCTGCGGACGGACAGCCGGCCGGTGAGGAGCACCGTGCCGTCGGCCGTCTCGACGACGGAGCTGAGGAACGGGTGCGCGCCGTCGGCCACGGAGGCGGGGCGGACGACCGGCACCGTGCCGACGGCCGGGGCCGGGGCGGCCGGGACCACTGACGGCATCGCGGACGGGGTCGTGACCTGGGCCGCGACCGGGGTCACCCGGCCCACGCCCTCGGTCTCCAGCCAGAAGCGCTCCCGCTCGAACGGGTAGGTCGGCAGTTCGACGGCCGCCACGGCCCGGGCGGGCACGGCGGGCAGCAGGCCGGTCCAGTCGAGCGCGTGCCCCTGGACGTGCGCCTCGGCCGCCGCGGCGAGGAACCGCTCGAGGGTGCCCTGGTCGCGCTTGAGGGTCGCGGACACCGGTGCGGTGCTGCCGGCCTCCTTCAGGACCGCCTCGAGCGAGCCGGTCAGGACGGGGTGCGGGCTGATCTCGAGGAAGGCGTCGAAGCCGTACGAGGCCATCTCGGCGATCGTGCCGGCGAACCGGACCTGGCCGCGCAGGTTGCGGAACCAGTAGTCGGCGTCGAGCTCGTCGCCGCGCAGCCGCGCCATCTCGACGGTGGAGAACATCGGGACGGCCGACGGGACCGGGGCGACCCCGGCGAGGCCTTCGAGGACCTCCTCGCGGAGCTCCTCCATGACCGGGGAGTGGGAGGCGCACTTGGCGGGGACCCGGCGGGCGTAGCGGCCCCGCTCCTCGCACAGGTCGAGCAGGCGCGCGAGGCCGGGCTCGTCGTCGCCGGAGACCACCACGAACGAGGGGCCGTTGACGGCCGCGACCACCAGGTCGGCGCCGGCCTCGGCGAGCAGCGCCGCGGTCTCCTCGGGGGAGGCCGCCACCGCGGCCATGCCGCCGCGGGAGTGCTCCAGGACCCGGCTGCGGCAGGCCACGATCAGGGCCGCGTCCTCCAGGGACAGCGCGCCGGACAGGCAGGCCGCGGCGACCTCGCCCTGGGAGTGCCCGACCACGGCGGCCGGCTCGACGCCGGCGGACTGCCACAGGGCGGCCAGGCCGAGCATCGTGCAGAACAGCAGCGGCTGGATGACGTCGGTGCGCTCCGGGTCGGTCTCGTCGTCCTCGCCCCAGAGCACGGCCATCAGGTCGTAGTCGAGGTACGGCTTGAACGCCGCGGCGCACTCCTCGACCCGCAGCCGGAAGACGTCGGACTCGGCGAGCAGCGAGGCCGCCATGCCGGGCCACTGCGAGCCCTGGCCGGGGAAGACGAAGACGGGGCGGCGGATGCGCCGGGCCTCGCCGCCGATGACCGGTGCGTCCTCGTGGCCGGCGGCGAACGAGCGCAGCGCGGCGGAGAGTTCGGCGCGCCCGGTGCCGAGCGCGGCCGCACGGTACTCGTAGCCCTCGCGTCGGGTGCGCAGGGCCTGCGCGACCGCCGGCAGGGGGTCGGTCCCGGCGTCGAGTGCGGTGGCCAGCGCCTCGGCGTAGGCGGCCAGCGCGGTGGGGGTCTTGGCGGACAGGGTCAGGACCTGGGTGCCGTCGGCCGGGCCGGCGGCGGGACCGGTTGCGGCGTCGTCCGCGGCGGTGCGGCCGTCCGGCGCGTCCTGGGCGTCCTGGGCTGCCCCGGCGTCCGCGGTCTCGTCCCAGCCCTCCAGGATGACGTGCGAGTTGGTGCCGCTGACACCGAAGGAGGAGACGGCGCAGCGCCGGACGCCGTCGCGGGTCGGCCAGGGCCGGTTCTCGCGCAGGACGTCCACCGAACCCGACCAGTCGACCAGCGAGTTCAGCGGGCCGTCCACGTGCATCGTGCGGGGCATCTCCCCCGCGCGCATGGCCGTGAGGCACTTGATGACGCCGCCGACGCCGGCGGCGGCCATGGAGTGGCCGATGTTGGACTTGAGGGAGCCGAGCCAGACCGGCTCGTCGCGCTCGCCCGCGCCGTACGTGGCGTGGATGGCGTTGACCTCGATCGGGTCTCCCAGCCGGGTGGCGGTGCCGTGCGCCTCGACGAGCTGGACGTCCTCGGGGGCCAGGCCCGCGTCGGCCAGCGCCTGCTCGATGACCTTGGCCTGTGCCTTGCCGCTGGGGGCGGTCAGGCCGTTGCTGGCGCCGTCCTGGTTGACGGCGGTGCCCTTGATGACGCCGAGGATGCGGCGGCCCAGGCGACGGGCCTTCGACAGCGGTTCGAGCACCAGGACGCCGGCGCCCTCGGCCCACACGGTGCCGTTGGCGGCGTCGGAGAAGGTGCGGCAGCGGGCGTCGGGCGACAGCGCCTGCTTCTTGGCGTAGTCGACGAACATGCCGGGGCCGGCGAGCACGGTGCAGCCGCCCGCCAGCGCGAGGTCCGTCTCGCCGCTGCGCAGCGAGCGCACGGCGGTGTGGATGGCCACGCCGGAGGAGGAGCAGGCCGTGTCGATGGTCAGGGCCGGGCCTTCCATGCCCAGCAGGTAGGAGATGCGGCCGGAGGCGACGCTCGGCGAGGTGCCGGTGCCCATGAAGCCGGCCGTCTCGTCCTGCCAGCGCCACAGCGGCATGCCGTACTCGTTGGGCATGACGCCGACGAACACGCCGGTGCGGGAGCCCTTGAGGGTCGAGGGCACGATGCCGGCGCGCTCGATGGCCTCCCAGGCCACCTCGAGCAGGGTGCGCTGCTGCGGGTCCATGGCCTTGGCCTCGGCGGGCCGGATGCCGAAGAAGGCCGCGTCGAAGCGGTCCGCGCCGTGGAGGAAGCCGCCCTGGCGCACGTACGCCGGGTCGTACAGGTCGTCGGTGTCCCAGCCGCGGTTGTCGGGGAACTCGCCCACGGCGTCCCGGCCGCCCGCGACGAGGTCCCACAGGGCCTCCGGGGTGTCCACACCGCCGGGATAGCGGCAGGCCATCCCGATCACGGCGATGTCGTCGCGCACCATGTCGTTCTCAGCCATGCCTCGACTCCATCTCCTTGTTCACACAGGCCGCCATTTCGCTGATCGTGGGGTGGTCGAAGACGACGGTCTCCGAGAGCTCGAGGCCGGTCGCCTCGATGAGCCGGTCCAGGAACTCCAGGAGCGTCATGGAGTCCACGCCCAGGTCCGTGAGGGGGACCTCGGGGTCCAGGTCGGGGACCGAGCCGCCGAGCACGGCGGCGAGTTCGCGTTCGAGCAGGACCTGGGTGGCCCAGAGCCGCTCGCCCTCGTCGCCGGCGGCCGCCCAGGACCGCGGGTACGCGGGGGCGGCGGACCCGGGGGCGGGTCCTGCGGCCGGAGCGGGCCCGGGCGCCGGGGTGGCTACGGGCGCCGGGGCGGCCGGGGCGGATCCCGCGGCGGCGGTGGCCGGGGCCGGTCCCGGCAGCGGGAAGCGCTCCCGCTGGAAGGGGTACGTGGGCAGGCCCGGCACCGGGCGGTGCCGTCCCCGCCCCCCGGACGGGGACGGCACCTCCGGGATCCGGCCCGCGTGGACGTAGTCGCCGGCCGCCCGGACGCAGCCGGCCCCGGCCGGGCCGGCCGCCGTCGCCCAGTCCGCGGGCACGGCGAAGCCGTGACCCGCGGCGACCTTCGCCAGCCCGTCGCGGAAGTGGGCCCAGTCGGCGCCGACCACCGCCGCCCGGTGCTCCCAGTGGGTGCGCCGGGCCAGGGTGGCGCCGACCGCCCGGACCCCGGCCGCGGGGCCGCCGGCGGGATGCCGGTCCAGCTCCCGCAGCAGGGCGTCCGCCAGGTCGCGGACGGCCTCCTTGGAGCGGCCGGACAGGCACCACACGGTGCCGGTGTCCTCGTCCTGGTCGGGGTCCGGTACCGGGTCCTCGGCCGTCGCCGGGGCCGGGCCGAGCACGACGTGGACGTTCGTGCCGCCCATGCCGACCGAGGTGACGCCGACCAGCTCGCCGGCGCCGAACGGCCGGTCCTCGTAGGCGTCGACGACCCGCAGGCCCTGCCCGGCCGGGTCGACGGCGGGGTGGGGCGTCTCGAAGTTGAGGCTCGGCGGCAGGGCGCCGTGCGTCAGCACCAGGCAGGCCTTGATGAACCCGGCGATGCCGGCGGCCGACTCCAGGTGGCCGATGTTGGTCTTGACCGACCCGACGGGCAGCGGGTTCCCGGCGGGCCGGGCACGGCCGACGGCGGCGCCGAGGGCGCGGGCCTCGACCGGGTCGCCGACCTGGGTGCCGCTGCCGTGGAGTTCGACGTACGCGAGGTCCTCCGGCCGGGCGCCGGCCACGCGCAGCGCGCGGGTGACGGCCTCGTACTGGGCGTCCTCGGACGGTACGGCGAGGCCGCCGCGGCCTCCGTCGTTGCCGACGGCGCTGCCGCGCACGACGGCGTAGACGTGGTCGCCGTCGCGCAGGGCGGCCGGCAGCGGCTTGAGGAGCACGCAGCCGCCGCCCTCACCGCGTACGTAGCCGTTGGCGCGGGCGTCGAAGGTGTGGCAGCGGCCGTCCGGCGACAGCCCGCCCCAGAGCCCGATCTGGTCGGTGACCTCCTGGAGGAGGTTGAGCTGTACGCCGCCCACGAGCGCGGCCTCGCACTCGCCCAGCCGCAGGCTCGACACCGCGCGGTGCACGGCGGCCAGGGAGGAGGACTGGCCGGTGTCGACCACCTCGCTCGGGCCGCGCAGCCCGAAGTGGTGGGAGACCCGGTTGGCCAGCATGCACCGGGCGGTGCCGGCGTGGCCGAACCGGTCCAGGCCGCCGCCCGTGAGGTAGCGCGCCCGGAAGTCGTCGGCGGCGGCACCGACGAACACGCCCCAGCCGGAGTCGCGGAGGTCCGCCGCCGGCCGGGCGGCGTCCTCGAAGCACTCCCAGGCCAGTTCCAGCAGCAGCCGCTGCTGGGGGTCCGTGTAGCGCGCCTCGCGCTGCGAGACGCCGAAGAAGGCGGCGTCGAAGGCGTCGGCCCCCTCGACGAAGCCGCCGCGCGCGGCGTCGGCGCCGGGGGGAGCGGTGGCCGGGCGGCGGTCGGCGGGGACAGGGCCCACGCTGTCCGTACCGGCCGCCAGGTTGTGCCAGAAGCGGGCCGGACCGGCCGCTCCCGGGAACCGGCAGGACATCCCGATGACGGCGACGGGGGTCATGGCCCCGTCGCCGGAAGTGTGCTGTGTCATTGCTCCCGTTCCCAGCCTGCGGAGGCGGGGCCGGGCCCGACGCGCAGGGTGCGCAGCCCGCGGAACGTCGGGCTGGCCTTCCAGTCGAATTCCTCGTCCGGTGTGAGCACGGTCAGCCCGGGGCAGCGCTCGATGAGCGTCTCGAAGGCGACTTCCGCCTCCATCCGGGCGAGGTGCTTGCCGATGCAGTTGTGGATGCCGCCGCCGAAGGCGAGGTGGTCGCGGCGCGGTTGGGTGATGTCGAACGTGTCGGGCTCCGGGAAGCGGCACTCGTCGCGGTTGGCCGCGGCGAAGGCCAGGAAGACGATCGCGCCCCGGGGGATCAGGACCCCGTTCAGCTCCACCGGCTCGGTCACGTAGCGGTAGAGGGAGAGGTTGAAGGGCGACTGGTGGCGGAGCATCTCCTCCACCGCGTCCGGGACCAGGCCCGGGTCGGACCACAGGCGGGCCAGCTGCCCGGGGTGGTCCGCGAGCGTCAGGAACCCGGTCACGATGAGGTTGGCCGTGGTCTCGTAGCCGGCCGCGAGCAGGGCGTACGCCTGGGCGACCGCCTCGTCCTCGGCCAGCGACGTGGCCAGCTGGGTGAGCACGTCGTAGGAGGCGTCGGGGGCGCCGGCGGCGGGTGCGCCGGCGCCGTCCCGCCGGTCGCGGATCAGGCCGCGCAGGTACTCGACCATCAGCCCCGCGTCGCGTCGCAGGACCTCCGGGGGTGCGTCACCGGTGATCGTCTGGACCCAGCCGTTGAAGGTGCCGCGGTCGGAGTCCGGGACGCCGAGGGTGCGCGAGATCACGGAGATGGAGAAGGGAAAGGCAAAATCCTGGACAAGATCGAAGCTCTCCGCTCCGGCCACCTTCGCCAGCGTCTCCCGGGCGGCGCGTCGGACGCCGTCCCGCCGCCCGGCCACCGAACGCGCCGTGAACATCGCGTTGAGCGGCTTGCGCAGCCGGGTGTGGACCGGGGGATCGTTGTTCGCCATGTTGTTGTAGAGCAGCGAACCGCGGGCCGCGCCGGCCCCGCCGCTCCGCGCCGCGAAGAGGGGCATGGCCTCGTCGATGCTCTTGCGGAAGCGCGGGTCCCGGAGGACGAATTCGACGTCCTCGTACGCCGTGACGAGCCAGGCCTCCAAGCCGGGCGGCAAATACGCCATTCCCGTCTTCAGAACGATGGGCGTCGGTTTGTTGCCGTTCTCTTTGATGACCCGGTAGGCCGGATGCGGATCTGCGTAGAAATCGTGATCGAGGGCTATCGGACACTGACCGGTCCGGCCGCCGTTGCGACCTGTCATCTCAACCTTCAAAGGGGGTGCTTTCGGAAACTAGGGCCGGCCGAGCACGAGGGAGACGTTGTGCCCGCCGAAGCCGAAGGAATTGGCCAGCGCGTACTCCCAGCTCCCGGTGCGCGGGGCGCCGCGTACGACGTCCAGTTCGACCTCGGGATCCGGATCGTCCAGGTTGCGCACGGCGGGGACCGAGCCGTCGCGCAGCGCGAGCAGCGCGGCGATGGCGCCCAACGCGCCCGAGGCGCCCAGCAGATGGCCGGTCATGGACTTGGTCGCGGTCACCACGGGATGGGTGCCGACGGCCTCGGCGATGGCCCGGGCCTCCGCCACGTCGCCCTGCGGGGTCGAGGTCGCGTGCGCGTGCACGTGGCCGATCCGCTCGGGGGCGACGCCGGCGTCGCGCAGCGACATCCGCATCGCGCGGACCTGCCCGACGACGTCGGAGGCGGTGATGTGGGTGGCGCTGGAGCTGATGCCGGCGCCGAGGACGGTGCCGTGCGGGGCGGTGACGCCGCGGGCCCGTGCATGGTCGGCGCGCTCCAGGACGACCACCGCCGCGCCCTCGCCGAGGACGAAGCCGTTGCGCTTGGTGTCGAAGGGGCGGCAGGCGTGCGCCGGGTCGTCGTTCTGCGTGGACAGGGCCATCATCTGGGCGAACGCGGTCAGCGGCAGCGGGTGCACGCTGGCCTCGACACCGCCGGCGACGACGATGTCCGCCCGTCCGGAGCGGATGAGGTCCAGGCCGAGGGCGATGGCCTCGGCACCGGAGGCGCAGGCGCTCACCGGGGCGTGCGCACCGGCCTGGGCGCCCAGGTCCATGCTGACCCAGGCGGCCGGCCCGTTGGCCATGAGCATGGGGACGGTGTGCGGCGAGACCCGGCGCGGACCGGAGGTCTCCAGGACGTGGTTCTGGCCGAGCAGCGACGTCAGGCCGCCGATGCCGGTGCCGATGACGACGGCGAGGCGCTCGGGGTCCGGCTGCGGGGCGCCCGCGTCCGCCCACGCCTCGCGGGCGGTGAGCAGGGCCATCTGCTCGGAGCGGTCGAGCTTGCGCGCTTCGGTACGGGGCATGGCCGCGGCCGGGTCGGTGGTGAGCCGGGCCGCGATGCGCACGGGAAGGTTTTCCGCCCAGCTTTCGTCGAGCGCTGCGATTCCGTTCTCACCGGATTGCATCGCCGCCCACGTCGTGGGCAGGTCGGCGCCGAGCGGTGTCATGGCTCCCAGGCCCGTGGCCCATACCTCAATCGCGTTCTGCATGTATATGGACGCTAGTCAGCCCACGACTCGGCTGGCAAGTTTTCAATTCGCTCCGCACCCCCTGGTTTTCCGGGCACTAGGGGGTCCCCTATTAGCCCCCTATTACGGCTCCCGCGAATGCCTGTTCCCCTATAGGGGGTAACCGTTGGCGGGCTGTCGGCCGACGCTGCGCGGAGCCGTCCGCGCCGCCTCCCCGGGCGTGCCGGGAGCGTTCCGGGCGACGCGTGCCGGGCCGGTGTCCGGGGACGCCGGTGCCCGGTGTCCGAAAACGCTCATGGCGTCTCATGTTTTGATCTACCTGAACCACGCAACACAGGCCGGTGAAACCGGCCATCTTGAGGGGAGCGTCCGTGGCAACGGCAGACGGGGGCCGGGCGCGAGAGGTCCTGGAAGACCTTTTCGCACGGGCACGCGAGGGACAGGGACGGGCGGTGCTCCTCACCGGGGCCGCGGGCATGGGGAAGACCACCCTCGTCCACGAGCTCCAGGACCACGCGCTGAGCTCGGGGGCGAGAGTGCTCACCGCCATCGCCTCGCGCGCCGAACGCGACCTGCCGATGGGGGTCGTCGGCCAGCTGACGGCCGCCGCGGGGGCGCCCGTCGACACGGCCCTCCCGCCCGCCGGAGCGGACGGCACCTCCACGGGGGCGACGCTCCAGGCCGTCGACGCCTTCCACCGCCTCATGCACGGGCTGGCCGAGCGCGACCCCCTCGTGATCACCGTGGACGACGCGCACGAGATGGACGCCGCCTCCCGGCACTGCCTGCTCTACCTGGTCCGCCGGGTGGGCTCCGCCCGGATCCTCGTGGTGCTCGGGGAACGGGCCGACACCTCCCAGCCGGGCTCCGCGCTCACCTCGGAGTTCGTCCGCAACCCCCGCTGTGCGCTGGTCCAGCTGGGGCGGCTGTCCGTCACGGCCACCGCGGCCGTGCTCGCCGCGCTCCCCGGCCCCCGGCCCGCCCCCGAGACCGCGCCCCTGTGGCAGCGGGCCTCGGGCGGGAGTCCGCTGCTGCTGCGGGCCCTGCTGGAGGACCGGACCGACGGCGCCGCCGCCGAGCCGGCCGCCGGCGAGGCGTTCCGCCTGGCGGTGCGCCACCTGCTCGACCAGCTCGACCCGGCCGCCACCCGCACCGCCCACGGCCTGGCCGTCCTGGGGGACGACGCCACGACCGCGGACCTCGACCGGCTGCTGGACCTGCCCGGCGGCACGGCGGCCCGGGCCGTGGCGGCCATGGACGCGCTCGGCCTGACCGAGGACGGCCGCTACCGCGTCCCGGCCGTACGGGCCACCGCGCTGGCGGAGCTGGCTCCGGAGGACCGCGCCGCCCTGCACCGGGCCGCGGCCCGGCTGCTCTACCGGCAGGCCGCGACCGGTGAGGTGGCCCGCCACCTGGTCGCCGGCGGTCCGGTGGACGAGAGCTGGGCGCTGGCGGTGCTGCGCGACACGGCCGAGCAGGCACTGCGGACGAACGACCCGGAGCGTGCCCTGACCTGCCTGCGGGTGGCACACGACGGGTGCTCCGACCCGCGCCAGCGGGCCCAGGTGCGGGCCGAGCTCGTGCAGGCCGAATGGGAGGTGGACCCCGCGGCCGTCCGGGTCCACCTGCCCGGGCTGGTCGAGGACCACCGCGCCGGGCTGCTCGGCCACCGGCAGAGCATCCGCCTCATCGCCCACCTGCTGTGGCACGGCCGGCCCGAGGAGGCGGACGCCCTGTTCGCCGACCTGGACCCGGTGGAGGACCGGTTGCCGGAGGACTGCAAGGCGCAGCTGGAGACGATGCGGGTCTGGTTCGCGCACTCGTACCCGGTGCTCGGGGCCCGTTACCGGGAGCACACGCTGCTGGACGCCGCGGCGCTGCGCCGCAGCGTGGGCGCCCTGGACCCGCAGGCCGACGGCGCGCTGGTGCTGCACGCGCTGATGTCGGAGGGGCCGACGGGCTCGGTGCTGGAGACCGCCGAACGGCTGCTCCAGGGCGTGGTCCTGCACGATCCGCCGGTGGCCCCGACCATCGCCGCGCTGGCCACGTACATGCACGCGGCCCGGCTGGACCGGGCCGCGGACTGGTGCGACCTGCTGCTGCGGGAGGCGGAGGGGCGCACGCCGGTGGTCCGCGCGATCCTGGCGGCCGCCAGCGCCGCGGTCGAGAGCAGGCTCGGCAACTTCGAGGTGGCGCGTCGGCGTGCCGACCTCGCGCTGACGCTCGTGGGCCCGACCTCGTGGGGCATCGCCATCGGCGTGCCGCTGGCCGCCAAGGTCCTGGCGTGCACGGCCCAGGGGGACCGGGAGGGAGCCGCCGAATGCTTCCGGGTGCCGGTGCCCGACGTCATGTTCCAGACCCTGCCCGGACTGCACTACCTGCAGGCGCGGGGCCGCTACCACCTGTCGGTCGGCCGGTACCACGCGGCGCTCGGCGACTTCCACGCCTGCCGGGACCTGATGGCCGCGTGGGACCTGGACGTCTCCACCTCGCTGTCGTGGCGGGTGTACGCGGCCGAGGCGCTGATCGAGCTCGACAGCCCGGCGCAGGCCCGGGAACTGCTGGCGGAGGAGCTGGCCCGGCAGGGCGACGGCAGTGGCGGCAACCCGTGGCTGAAGGAGCGTTCGCTGCAGTTGCTCGACCGGCTGGGGGACCCCCGTCCGGCGGGGTCCGCGGCGGCCGCTCCGGGGCGAGGCGTGCCGGAGGAGAGCGGTCCGGAGGAGCTGAGCAAGGCGGAGCAGCGGGTGGCGCTGCTGGCGTCGCAGGGCTGCACGAACCGGGAGATCGCGGCCCGGCTGTTCGTCACCGCGAGCACCGTCGAGCAGCATCTGACCCGGGCGTACCAGAAGCTGGGGGTACGGGGCCGGGCCGATCTGCCCGCGGTGCTGGGCCGGGTGCCGGCCGGGCGGCCCGCCGACTCGTAGCCGACCGGGGGCGGGCGGGGGCAGGACCCCGCCCGCCCCCCTCCCTCCCGCCCCCCGGATGCCTCCTGGCGCTCCGCCCCCGCCGGCCGGCGTCAGGCGAGCCGGACCCGGGCGGGTGCGCGCCGGAACCCCTGGCCGCTCTTGCGGCCGAGGCAGCCCCGGGCCACCAGCTGCTCCAGCAGCGGGGGCGGGGCGTAGCGGCCGTCGGGGAACTCCTCGTCGAGCCGGCGCAGGATGGCCAGGGAGACGTCGAGCCCGATGGTGTCCAGCAGGGCGAACGGCCCCATGGGGTGGCCGAGCCCCTGCGCGACGGCGGCGTCGATGCGCTCGATGTCGACGTCGTGGCCGTCCCGGCCGTCGAGCAGCCGGACCGCGTCGGTGAGGTAGGGGAAGAGCAGGTGGTTCACGAGGAACCCGGCCCGGTCGGCGCACGGGACCACGGTCTTGCCGAGCCGCTCGCAGAAGGCGCGGGCGGTCGCCGCCGCCCGGGCACCGGTCCCGGGCGTGGTCACGAGCTCCACGAGCCGCATGACCGGGGCCGGATTGAAGAAGTGCAGGCCGAGGACGTCCCCGGGCCGGCCGGCGGCCTCCGCGCAGGCGGCGACCGACAGGCTGGAGGTGGTGGTGGCCAGCAGGGCGCCCGGCTTGCACAGCCCGCCGAGGGTGGCGAACATCCGCTTCTTGAGCGCCAGGTCCTCGGCGGTGGCCTCGATCACCAGGTCGCAGTCCGCCAGCTCCGCCGGCCGGTCGCCGGCGTCGAGCAGGCCGAGGGCGGTGCGCTTCTGCCGCGGTTCGATCCGGCCGCGGCGCACGGACGCGGTCAGCGAGGCCTCCACCGCCGCGCGGGCCGCCTCCGCCCGCGCGGTTCCGCGCGCCACCAGGACGGTGCGGAAGCCGGCGACGGCGACGGCCTCCGCGATGCCGCGGGCCATGGTGCCCGAGCCCAGGACGCCGACCCGACGGATGCCGTCGGCGGCGGCCGGGTCGGCCGCGGGGGTCACCGGGGAGTCGAGCGGGCGGCCCAGTTCGTCGTACGCGTAGAACCCGTGGCCCGTCTTGCGGCCCAGCAGACCGCTGCCGGCCAGGGACTCCAGCAGGGCCGCCGGGCGGTACGCCTCGTCGCCGGTCCGGGCCAGCAGCCCGGCCAGCCCGGCGCGCACGGTGTCCAGTCCGATCTCGTCCAGGAGCTGCAGCGGTCCGGAGGGGAGCCCGCAACCCAGCCGCATCGCGGTGTCGACGGCCTCCTGGCCGGCGTACCCCTGCTCGAGGACCCGGACGGCGCGGTTGAGGTACGCGTACAGCAGCGCGGTGACGGCCGCGCCGGACCGGGCCCCGATGGGCGCGGCCGCCAGCCCGAGCCCGTCGAGCAGGGCGTCCAGGGTGGCGACGGCGTCATCGCTGCTCATGGCCGTGCACAGGGGCTCGACCGTGCCGCCCGGGACGGGCGGGCGCAGCATCCGCAGGCCCAGCGTGCGGGCGGGCCGACCGGACGCGATCGCCAGGTGCGGGAGCGACAGCGAGGCCGAGGTGGTGACCAGGACGGTGCGGTCCAGGCAGACGGCGTGCAGCCGGCGCAGCACCTCGGTCTTGCCGGCCAGGTCGTCCGGTACGGCCTCCACGACCACGTCCGCACCCACGAGGGCGACGGTGTCGTTCGTGAGGGTGTAGCCACCGGCCCGGCCGGTGCCCCCGGCCGTGCGGGTCCTCATCCGCCGTTCCACCCGTGCCAGGACGTCGGGTTGCTGGTCGACGCCGATTACCTCGTACCCGGCGGTGTGCAGCAGGGCGAGCAGGGGCTGGCCGACGGAGCCGAGCCCCACGACGCCCACGACGGATGAGTTGCGCGGCATGACCTCGCTGTGTTCCTTACTCTGCGGTGGGTTGCGGGGGCGGGCTCAGCGTCCGGCGGCGCGGAAGCGGTTGATGGCGTCGAGGTGCCGGGCGCGCATCTCGTGGTCGCGTACGCCCAGGCCCTCGGCGGGGGCGAGGCCGAGGACGCCGACCTTGCCCTGGTGGAGGTTGCGGTGGACCTCGTAGGCGGCCTGGCCGGTCTCGGCCAGCGGGTAGACCTTCGACAGGGTCGGGTGGCCGAAGCGCTTCCACTCGCGCGGGTCCTGGGTCTGCTCGTCCTTCCAGAACTTGTAGCCCTCGGCGTTGCGGTCGATGACCGCCTCCGCGCCCATCCTGCGGCAGATCTCGGCCTTCTCCGGGGAGGAGACGACGCAGATCGGGTTGGCGCCGCCGGCCAGGGCCAGCTGCGTGGCGTAGGAGCCCAGGCCGCCGCTGGCGCCCCAGACCAGGACGTTGTCGCCCTGCTTCATGCCGGCGCCGTTGCGGGAGACCAGCTGCCGGTAGGCGGTGGAGTTGACCAGACCGGGGCTGGCGGCCTCCTCCCAGCTCAGGTGCTCCGGCTTGGGCATGAGCTGGTTGGACTTCACCAGCGCCAGCTCCGCCAGACCGCCGAAGTTCGTCTCGAAGCCCCAGATCCGCTGCTCCGGGTCGAGCATCGTGTCACCGTGGCCGTCGGCCGACTCCAGCTCCACCGACAGGCAGTGGGCGACCACCCGGTCCCCGGCCTTCCACCGGTTGACCCCCGGCCCGGTGCGCAGCACCACGCCCGCGAGGTCCGAACCCAGCACGTGGTACGGCAGGTCATGACGCCGGGTCAGCTCGCTGAGGCGGCCGTACCGCTCCAGGAACCCGAACGTCGGCAACGGCTCGAAGATCGACGACCACACGGTGTTGTAGTTGACCGCCGAGGCCATCACCGCCACCAGGGCCTCACCCGGGCCGGGCACCGGCGTCGGAACGTCCTGCAGGTGCAACGACTTCCGCGGGTCCTTGTCCGCCGTCGCCATGCCTTCGAACATGCCCGTGTCTTCTTTTCGGACGACGCTCCCCCGGTAGCTGTCGGGGATGCGCAGACCGGTGAAATCCCCGGCCTCGGCGTCGTCGGAAAGGATGGCGCTGACTATTTCTTTCACGAGGCCAGGGTAGGAACGAGGGCCGCGGTCCGGAAACCCCGATTCCCCGTCCGGGACCCCCCAGAAAGCGGGTAGGGGGGTTGCCCGCCGGAAAGCAGCTCCGTCATTCTCGATTCGGCGCACCAGTGAGAACAGGCATGAAGGAAAGTGGAAATGATGGAGAGTCCCGACCACGGCGGCGGCCAGGGCAGCGTCGACACCGGCTCCTGGATCCGCGGGTTCCACCCGGTCCCCGACCCGGCCGCCCGGCTCGTGTGCTTCCCGCACGCCGGGGGCTCCGCCAGCTTCTTCTTCCCGCTCTCGCGCGACCTCGCACAGCGCGGCGTCGAGGTGCTCCCGGTGCAGTACCCCGGGCGGCAGGACCGGCGGGCCGAGCCCAACGTCCCCGACATGGCGGTCATGGCCGACCGGGTCGCCGAGGCCCTCGCCCCCCGTCTGGACCGGCCGTTCGCGCTCTTCGGCCACAGCATGGGCGCCACCCTCGCCTACGAGGTGGCCCGCCGCGTGCAGGACGCCGGCCGGGCGCCCGTCGCCCTGTTCGTGTCCGGTCGGCGCGCCCCGCACCGGGTGGTCGACGACGGGCTGCACCTGCTCTCCGACCGGGAGCTGGTCGAGGACATCATGGCCCTCGACGGCACGGAGTCGGGGATGTTCGGCGACCCCGAGCTGCTGGACCTGGTCCTGCCGGCCATCCGCAGCGACTACCGGGCCGCCGAGACCTACCGGTACGTGCCGGGGCCGCAGCTGCGCTGCCCGGTTCACGCGCTGACCGGGTTCTCGGACCCGCGCGTGGAGGTCGGCGAGCTGCACCACTGGGCCGGGTGCACCGACGGGCCGTTCGAGCTCCAGGTCTACCCCGGCGGCCACTTCTACCTCACGGATCACGCCGAGGCGATCACCACGGGCATCGCGGAGCGGCTGGCCGCGGCGACCGCCGCGGCCTGACGGGCGGTTCCGGCCGGGCCGACGGCGGTCCCGGCCGGGCCGGCGGCGGGCCGGGCCGGGGGCGCGTCGAGGACGGGGTCCCGCCGCAGGATCGCCCGGTGGAGCAGCCGGATCGGGTCGCCCGGCTCCATGCCGAGTTCGGCCACGAGGGTGGTGCGGATCCTGCGGTAGGCCTCCAGAGCCTCGGGCACCCGGCCGCTGCGGTAGAGCGCCAGCATGAGCTGGGCGTGGACGGCCTCCCACATCGGGTGCTCGTCGACGAGTTCGTACAGGTCCGCGATCGCGGCCTGGTGGCGTCCCAGCCCCAGCCGCAGGTCGAAGCCCCGTTCCAGGGCGCCGAGGCGCCTCTCGTCGAGGGCGCGTCCGAGCGCGGCGAAGGCCGGCAGCCCGCGCAGGTCGGCCAGGGCGGGCCCGCGCCACAGCGCGCACGCCCGGCTCAGCCGCCGCAGTTCCTCCTCGGGCTCCGGGACGGGGCGCTCGCCGGCCGGTGCGCCGCGCTGCGGGCCGCCCTCGCACAGCGCGTCGAACCCGCGCAGGTCCAGCCGCTCCGGCTCCAGCTCGAAGACGTACCCGTGCGGCTTGGTGACCAGGCGGCCGGCGAGGTCGCCGTGCTCGTCGAGGAACTTGCGCAGCTTGGACACGTACACCTGCAGCGCCGTGCGGGCCGTGCGGGGCGGATCGCCCGCCCACAGCGCGTGGGTCAGGGACTGCCTGGAGACGACCGTGCCCGACTTCACGCACAGGAGCGCCAGGAGGCACCGGAGCTTCTCCGCCTGCGGCGTCACCACCCGTCCGCCGGCTTCGACCTCGATCGGTCCCAGGACCTTGAATTGCACGTCACATTCCCCTGTTTTCGCTGCCTGCACTCCGTCAGCGTCCGCCAGTCGAACATGACTCGAGGGGGCGGTCAACCCCAATCGAGGAAGGCCGGCGACCGCTCCCGACCGGTAGGGGGATCCCCAGAATTGCGCCGTCCGGCAACGGAGGACAACGGCTTCACCGAGCCGGTGAATTTCCCGCGGACAATGCGTCCGGGCGATGGCGGAAAGGCCTCGTGATTGCGTACGGCCGCGGCCGCGACGAGGAATTCCGGCGGGCGGCGGGCGGCGGGCGGCGGGCGGCTACCCGCCGCCGGTGCCGGCGGGCGTGCCCGGCGACGGCTCCGCGCTCCGCCGGCCGTCGGCGTCCGCGGCGGGCGCCGGCAGCACGGTCTCGAGCACCGCGAGGAGGCGGTCGACGTCCGCCGCGCCCCTGCGGCCCGTCGTCGGCAGCCGGAAGAACCCCTCCGCCAGCGGTCCCTGGCACGGGTGGATGGCGAACCCCGTCCGCTTCAGCACCTCGTGCAGCCGCTCGTACGTCATGCCCTCCGGCAGGTGCACGGCGGTCAGGCCCACCGCCGGGCGATCTGAGGCGAGCAGCCCCAGGCCGAGCCGCGCCAGCCCGGTGCGCAGCCGCTCGGCGAGCGCCCGGTAGCGGTCGCCGCGGGCCGCGACACCCTCCGCGAGCACCAGGTCGAGGGCCGCCTCGAAGGCGTGGAAGAGCGGCACGGCGGGGGTGAAGGCGGGTGCCCGGTCCCCCTCCTGCGCCCGGTAGTGGCGGTGCAGATCGAGGTAGAAGCCGCGTCGCGGGTGCCCGGCGAGCTCCTCGAAGGCCTCCCGCCGGGCGCACACGAAGGCCAGGCCCGGCACGCCCTCCAGGCACGTGTCGGCGGTGCCGACGAGCCAGTCGATGCCGTCGCGCGCGACGTCGACGTCCTCCGCCCCGACGCTGCCGACGGCGTCCACGACGGTGCGACGGCCGTGCGCGCGGGCCACGGCGGCGACGGCCGCGACGTCGTTCAGCACGCCGGTGCTGGTCTCGTGGTGGACGACCGCGACGTGCCCGAGCGTGGGGTCGGCTGCCAGCAGCCGGCCGATCAGCCCGGGGTCGACCGCGGCGCCCCAGCCGAGCTGGAGGCGGCGGCTGCGGATGCCGTGCGAGGCCAGGACGGCGTGCAGGCGCTCGCCGTCGTGCCCGTTGTCGATGACGAGGACGCCGCCGTCGGCGGGTACGGCCGACGCGAGGGCCGCCTCGATGGCCGCGGTGCCCGAGCCGGTCAGGACGACCGCGGTGTGCTCCGCGCCGCCGCCGCAGACGGCGGCGACCTTCTCGCGGACCCGGGTCATCAGGTCGCCGAACCCGGCTTCCGGGTGGCACGGGTCCGGCTCGCCGGGCGCCGGCCGGACGGCCGGGCCGGGGCGCGCCGGGCCGGGGTGCGCGGGGCCGGGGTGCGCGGGGCCGGGGTCCACGAGGTGGGGCCGGCCGGCGGGGTACGGGCTCATGCGCGGACCTCCGCGGCTAAGCGGGCGGCGGACGGCGCGGGCAGCGCCCGCCGGGCTGGCCGCGGGTCGGGCCGCGGGTCGGCGCCGGGCGCGATCCGGACCCGCACGAACGCCGGCCCGGGGGCGCCCAGTTCGGCGGCGAGGGCGGCGGCCAGCGCGCCGGGTCCGGCCACCTCGGTGGCGGAGCAGTAGCCGCAGGCCGCCGCGATCTCGGTGAAGTTGACCTCCGCGGAGCCGGCGGGCCGGCCACCGGCGGCGTCGTGCGGACCGTCGTCGAGGAGCACGTGCAGCAGGTTCGGCGGGCCGAGGCGGCCGATGGCGGCCATGGCCTCCAGCCGCCCGGGGGCGGCGCCGTCGCCGTCGAGCACCACCACGCGGCGGTCGGGGGCGTTCAGCGCGACACCGAGGGCCACGCCGGGGGCGCGGCCCGTCGGGCCGACGACGTACGGGGGGCCCGGCCGGTCCCGGTCGCGCTCCAGCGCGCGGGCGGTCCCCCCGGCGGTGGCTACGACGAGGGCGTCCTCGCCGACCGCGCGCACGACGTGGCCGACGGCCTCGCTCCGGAGCATCGGCCCGGCGGCGCCTCGGGCGACCGCCACGGCCGGACCGGCGGGCGGCCCGGTGCGGGGCGCGACGGCGCCCTCCGGCACGATGAAGGCGAAGGGCAGCCCGGTCCCGTGCAGGTGTGCCGCGGCGGCGGCCAGCCGGTCGCGCAGGGCCTCCTCGCCCGTCGGGAACGGCTCGTGGCGGATGCCGAGGGCGGTCAGCAGTTCGGGGGCGATCCGGCCCGTGAGCTCGTGGTGCGGCTCCTCGGGGGCACCCGGCCGGGGTCGTCGGAGGCCGGACGCAGCGTCAGCGATTCCACCGCCGCCACCGGCCGACCCACCGCGCCGGGTGACCAGCAGGAGGACGGGCAGCCGGAGCGTGCCACAGAGCGAGGTGAGGGGGGCGACGGCGTTGCCGAGTCCCGAGGCCTCCAGGATGACCACCGGCAGCCGGCCGGCGAGCCGGGCACCGGCGGCGACGGCGACGGCCGCGCCCTCGTCGGCGACGGCGGTGTACCGGCCGGGGCGGCGCTCCTCGAGCACGCCGACGACCGGCCCGAGAGGGGAACGGGGGACGCCCGCGTACGGGCCGAAGCCCGCCCCCTCGAGGAGGGCGACCACCCGCTCGGGGTCGAGGCCCGCGGCCACGCTCCGCACCGCCCCCGGCCGTGCGGGAAGGTCCCGCGGGCTCGGCGCGACTTCCGGCATGTTCGTCCCGTCCCCGCTCCAAGGGGGCCCTGGCGGCCCCGGTCGACCTGCCACGCTAGGAGTGGCGCAGGCCCCCCGCAATGGCCGGTGGCCCCGTTTCAGCGCCCGTGCCGCAGGGGCGCAAGCGGGGTTTTTGCACCGCCCCCGGCCGCTCTTTAACCACGCTTTAGCGCACCCGTCGCGCCCCGTCGCGCCGGCGGGCGCGTAGGACGTCCGCCCCGGGGTAGGCGCCGCGCGGGGACACCGCCGGCGACCGTGCCGGACGAGCGGAGGCGGGTGGGACCGTGGCCGTGCACGTGGGGACCTCCGGATGGCAGTACCGGGACTGGGCGGGGGGCGCGTTCTATCCGTCCGGGTGCCCGCAGCGGTCGTGGCTGGAGGAGTACGCCCGCCGGTTCACGACCGTGGAGAGCAACAACGCCTTCTACCGGCTGCCCGAGCGGGCCACCTTCGCCGCATGGCGGGAGCGCACGCCCGCGGGGTTCGTCTGGGCCGTGAAGGCCAGCCGGTTCCTCACCCACGTCAAGCGTCTGCGGGACCCGCAGGAGCCGGTGCGGCGCCTGCTCGACCGGGCGGCCGGACTCGGGGACCGGCTGGGTGCGGTGCTGCTGCAGCTGCCGCCCACCCTGCGGGCCGACACCGAGGCCCTCGACGCCGTGCTGCGGTGCTTCCCGAGCCGGGTGCGGGTGGCGGTGGAGCCGCGGCACGACTCGTGGTGGGACGAGGAGGTGCGCGACGTCCTCGCGGCGCACGGCGCCGCCCTGTGCTGGGCCGACCGCGACTCGCGGCCCGTCACCCCGCTGTGGCGCACGACGGACTGGGGCTACGTGCGCTTCCACGCCGGCCGTGCGCAGCCGCTGCCCCGGTACGGGCGGACGGCGCTGCGCAGCTGGGCGGGCCGGATCCGGGACACCTGGCCCGCCACGGCCGAGGTGTACGCGTACTTCAACAACGACCGGGGCGCGGCCGCGGTCCGCGACGCGGAGGCCTTCCGCCGGCTCGTGGAGGGGTGACCGGGCGACGGCCCGGGGAGCCGGGCGCGGTCAGGCTCCCGGCATCGGGCTCAGACTCCCGGCATCGGCCTCAGGCTCCCGGCATCGGCCCGTGGTTGCCCTTGAGCCGCTCGATGTCGTCGGGGCGGACCTCGATGACGAAGAAGGCGATCAGGGCGCCGACGACGGAGAAGGCCGCGGCCGCGATGAAGGCGCGGGTGACGCCGTACGTGAGGACCTGGTCGCCCCACGGGTCGGGCAGCTGCCGGGTGCGCGCGAAGTACAGCTTCTGCGCGGGCGAGCTCTCCCGCAGGAAGGTGGGGACGACGGTCTGGGCCTCGGTGCGGCTGGCCGTGCCGAAGACGGTGACCAGGATCGACAGGCCGAGCGAACCGCCCACCTGCTGCATGGCGTTCAGCAGGCCGGAGGCGGCGCCGGACTCCTGGTCGGGCACCCGCGAGAGCGCCATCAGGGTCAGCGAGACGAACTGCAGGCCCATGCCGGCGGCGAAGACGAGGATCGGCCCGAGGATGCTGCCCAGGTACGTGGAGTCGATGTCGCACTGCGTCAGCCAGGTCAGGCCCGCGGCGGCGAGCAGCGCACCGACCACCATGAAGGGTTTGGGCCCGAACCGCGGCAGCATCTGCGAGGTGAACCCGGCGGCGACCGCGATGACCGCGCTGACCGGCAGGAAGGCCAGGCCGGCCTCCAGGGGACTGAAGCCGAGGACGTTCTGCACGAAGAGCGTCAGGAAGAAGAACATGCCGAAGATCGCGCAGGCGAGCATGAGCATCATGCCGTAGGTGCCGGCGCGGTTGCGGTCGGCGAACATGTGCAGCGGTGTGATCGGTTGCGTGGAGCGCCGCTCGATGAAGATGAACGACGTCAGCAGGATGACCGCGGCGGCGAAGGACCCGAGGGTGAGCGGGTCGCGCCAGCCTTCCTGGGCCGCCCGTATGAACCCGTAGACCAGCGCCACCATGCCCAGGGTGGCGGTGAGTGCGCCCGCCAGGTCGAAGTGGCCCGTGTGCCGCTCGGACTCCTTGATGACCCGTGGGGTGGCGAAGGCGATGAGGGCCGCGATGGGCACGTTGACGAAGAAGATCCACCGCCAGTCGAGCCATTCGACGAGGATGCCGCCGAGCAGCAGGCCGATCGCGCCGCCGGCGGCCGAGACGCCGGCGAAGACGCCGAACGCCCGGTTCCGGGCCGGGCCTTCGGTGAACGTGGTCGTGATCAGGGCCAGGGAGGTGGGGGACGCGATGGCACCGCCGACGCCCTGGAGGGCGCGTGCGGCGAGCAGTTGCCAGTCGTTCTGCGCGAGGCCGCCGAGCAGGGAGGCCAGGCCGAAGAGCAGGACGCCGAACATGAACACGCGGCGGCGGCCGAGGATGTCGCCGGCCCGGCCGCCGAGGAGCAGCAGACCCCCGAAGGTCAGCGTGTAGGCGTTGACCACCCAGGAGAGGCTGGTGGTCGAGAAGTTCAGCGCCGTCTGGATGTGCGGCAGCGCGATGTTCACGATCGTGATGTCGAGAACGATCATCAACTGGCAGGAGGCGATGACGAACAGGGCGAGCCCGTTCCCGTCTCCGCGGACCTTGCCGTCGGTCCCGGTGGTGGTCGGCTGGGCACTCGGTTCCACCCTTTCGACGGTATGCCCGGTGCGCAGGTGCCACCACTCGGCCATACTTCGCTCCCACCGCCCCAGGGCTGGGCGGGTGCAATTTCACATGTCACACTCTTGTGCCATGGACCATAAGGACCCGTACCTCGACCTCTCGGCCCGCACCGGCCGCTTCGCGTACGGCGCCCCGCGCGCCGCCGCCTTCGGCGCGGCCGGCCGGCTGCTGTACTTCCTGCGCTCGACCGGTCCCACGGACCCGGTCGAGCGCCTGTGGGTGCTCGACACCGCCGACGGCACCGAGCGCCTGCTGGCCGACCCGGCCGCCCTCGTCCCGGAGCCGGGCGAGCTGCCGCTCACCGAGCGCCGGCTGCGCGAGCGGGTCCGGCTGTGGGCCCCCGGCATCGGCTCCTTCGCCCTCGCCGGCGACGGCACGAGCGCCGTCTTCGCCCTGTACGGGCGCCTGTTCCAGGCCTTCGCCGACGGTACGCAGGCCAAGGAGCTGGACGCGGCCGGCCCCGTCTTCGACCCCCGCCCCAACGCCGACGGCTCCCGCGTCGCGTACGTGACCGGCGACGCCCTGCACACCGTGCCCGGCGGCCGCGTCACGCCCGACGACGGGGCCCGCTGGGGCGTGGCCGAGTTCGCCGCCGCCGAGGAGCTCGGCCGCCCCCGGGGCCACTGGTGGTCGCCGGACGGCGTGACGCTGCTGGCCGCCCGGGTGGCCGAGGGCGCGCTGGAGCGGCGGTACTTCACCGACCCGGCACACCCCGAGCGGGCCCCGGAGTCCTTCGCGTACCCGCAGGCGGGCGGCCCCAACGCGGACGTGCAGCTGTGGGTGTTCGGCCCCGACGGCCGCCGGGTGCGGCTGGAGTGGGACGCACGGGCCTTCCCCTACCTCTCGGACGCGGGCTGGGAGTCCTCCGACGAGATCCTCCTGACCGTCCAGGACCGGCTCCAGCAGAACGTCCTGCTGCTCACCGCCGACCCGGCCACCGGCCGCACCCGCGAGCTGTCCCGCACCACGCACCCGCAGTGGGTGGACCCGCTGCCCGGCACCCCCGCCCGCCTGTCCGGCCGCCGCCTGCTCACCGCCGCCGACACCCCCGGCGGGGCCGCCCGGGCCCTCGCCCTGGACGGCCTGCTGCTCACCGGCCCCGGCATCCAGGTCCGCCGGGTGCTGGGCGAACACGCGAACGCGCTGCTGATCGAGGCGGGCACCCGGGATCCCTCGGAGCAGCAGGTGCTCCTGGTCTCTCCGGACACCGGGGCCGTCACGGCCCTCGCGGACGGCCCGGGCGTCAACTCCGCGCTCGCCTCGGACGGCGCCCTGCTGCTGACCTCAGCCGGCCCGGACGGCGTACGCCGCACCCTACGCACCGCCGACGGCCGCGAGTTCACCCCGCGCGACCTCTCCGAACCGCTCCCCCACCGCGTGGTCCCACGGCTCACCCGGGTCACCGACCGGGGACTGCCCACCGCGCTGGTGCTCCCCCGCGGGCACGTGGCCGGCCATCGCCTCCCGGTCCTGCTGGACGTCTACGGCGGCCCCGGCTACCAGGCCGTGTCCGCCGAACCGCGCCGCTGGCAGCAGCGCCAGTGGTGGGCCGACCAGGGCTTCGCCGTGGTGACCACCGACAACCGGGGCACCCCGTTCGTCTCCCCCGCCTTCACCCACGCCGTGTACCGGGGCTTCTCCGCGGTGACGCTGGAAGACCAGGTCGACGCGCTGCGGGCCCTCGCCGACCGCGAGCCCGACCTCGACCTCGACCGGGTGGGCGTCCGCGGCTGGTCGTACGGCGGCTACCTGGCCGCGATGGCGGTCCTGCGCCGCCCGGACGTCTTCCACGCCGCCGTCGCCGGCGCCGCCCCGACCGACTTCCGCCTCTACGACACGGCGTACACCGAGCGCTACCTGGGCCTGCCGCAGGAGAACCCCGAGGTGTACGAGCAGGACTGCCTGCTCAAGGACGCGGCGCACCTCACCCGCCCCCTCCTCCTCGTCCACGGCCTGGCCGACGACAACGTCCACCCCTCCCACACCCTCCTGCTCTCCCAGGCCCTCACCACGGCCGGCCGCCCCCACCACCTCCTGGCCCTCCCCGGCGTCACCCACATGACCCCGAACGGTGTGGACGAGCAACTGGTGGCCCTGGAACGGGAGTTCCTCCTCCGCGAGCTGGCCGCCTAGCCTGCCGGCAAAGGGAACCCGCACACCACGGGACCCGCCCTCGCAGCGAGCCCTCCGAAGCCCCCGCCCCGCCGGCGGGGAGAGCCGGCCGGCCCCGGCCTTACCGGAAAACGGTTGGACGGCGGGCCCGGAGCGCATCGCGCCCCGAACCCGCCGTCCCGGACGACCCGGGCAGGTCAGTCCTCCGGGAAGTGGCAGGCCACCTCCCGCCGCTCCCCCGCCGCCGCGATCCGAAGCAGCGGGCGCTCGGTGCGGCAGACCTCCTGCGCCTTCGGGCAGCGCGGGTGGAAGGAGCAGCCCGGCGGCGGCGCGGCCGGGCTCGGCGGGTCGCCGAGCAGCGTGATCCGCTCCCGGCGCCGCTCGGCCGCCGGGTCGGGCAGCGGTACGGCGGACAGCAGCGCCCGCGTGTAGGGGTGGCGCGGGTGCTCGTACAGCTCCCGCTTGTCTCCGATCTCCACGATCCGGCCGAGGTACATGACCGCGACCCGGTCGCTGACCCGCTTGACCACGGACAGGTCGTGGGCGATGAACACGTACGCCAGGCCCAGCTCGCGGCGCAGCCGCTCCATGAGGTTGACGATCTGGGCCTGGACGGAGACGTCCAGCGCGGAGACCGGCTCGTCGGCGATGACGAGCCTCGGATCGGTGGCCAGCGACCGGGCGATGCCGATGCGCTGGGCCTGGCCGCCGGAGAACTCGTGCGGGTAGCGGTCGATGTGCTCGGGGATGAGGCCGACCAGCTCCATGAGCTCGGCCGCCCGGCCCCGGGCGTCGGCCCCGCTCCACCCCTGGACCAGCAGCGGGTCGGAGATGATCCGGGCCACGGTCTGGCGGGGGTTGAGGGAGGAGTGCGGGTCCTGGAACACCATCTGCAGGCGGGTGCGCAACGGGCGCATCCGGCTCTGCGAGAGGTGGGTGATGTCCTTGCCGTCGAAGGTGATGCTGCCGGAGGTGGGCTCCAGCAGCCGGACCAGCATCCGGCCGGTGGTGGACTTGCCGCAGCCGGACTCGCCGACGAGGCCCAGGGTCTCCCCGGCGGCGAGGTCGAAACTCAGGCCGTCGACGGCCCGGATCGGCGCGCCCCGACGGCCGGTCGCACTGCGCCGACCGGGAAAGGTCATCGCCAGGTCGCGTACGGACAGCAGCGGCGTACTGTCGGCACCCGCGCCCGCCCCGGCAGGAGCAGCCGCCACCACAGGAGCACCCGCACCCCCGGCAGCACCCACCCCCGCGGAACCGGCCACCCCCGCAGAACCCGCCGGCCCCGTAGAACCGTCCGACCCCGCAGAACCGGCCACCTCCGCAGAACCGGCCGACCCCGCCGCCCTGCCCCACCGCTCACCCACGCCCTCGGAGTCCCCCGCGGTCACGGATTCGGCAGTCATCGGACCCCCTCCTTCACAGCAGCGGCCGGACCGGCCGCAGCCGGCCCCGCGAAGTGGCAGGCGACGCTCCGGTGCGCCGACCCGGCCCCGTACGCCGTCAGCACCGGCCGCTCCCGCGCGCACCGGTCCCGCTCCGCCTCCCCGGCGGCCGCGGCCCGCGCGCAGCGCGGCGCGAACGCGCACCCGGGGGCCGGGGCGAGCAGCGAGGGCGGGGCGCCGGGGATGGCCCGCAGCGGGGCGTCGTCGGCGTCGTCGAGCCGGGGCAGCGACTCCAGCAGCCCCTGGGTGTAGGGGTGCACCGGTCCGGCGAACAGGTCGTCCACCGGGGCCTGTTCGGCGGCCCGGCCGCCGTACATGACCAGCACCTCGTGGGCGACCCGGGCGACCACCCCCAGATCGTGGGTGATCATGATGACGCCCAGGCCGCGGTCCTCCTGCAGGCGTGCGACGAGTTCCAGGATCTGGGCCTGGACGGTGACGTCGAGCGCGGTGGTCGGCTCGTCGGCGATGAGCAGGTCGGGCTCGCAGGCCAGCGCCATCGCGATCATGGCCCGCTGGCGCATGCCGCCGGAGAACTGGTGCGGGTACTCCCCCGCGCGGCGGGCGGGTTCGGGGATGCCGACCTCGCCGAGCATGTCCACGGCCCGCCTCTTGGCGGTGGCCCGGGAGGCCCTGAAGTGGACCCGGTAGTGCTCGGCGATCTGCTCGCCGACGGTGTAGTAGGGGTGCAGGCTGGAGAGCGGGTCCTGGAAGATCATCGCCATCTTCCGGCCGCGCAGCCGGGACAGCTCCTTCTCGGACAGCCCGGTCAGCTCCCGCCCGTCCAGGGCGATGGAACCCTCCACCTCGGCGCCCCGGTGCAGGCCCATGACCGCCAGCGACGTGACGGACTTGCCGGAGCCGGACTCGCCGACGATACCGAGGGTGCGGCCGGCCTCGACGGTGAACCCGATCGAGTCCACCGCCTGCACCCGTCCCCGGGGTGTGGTGAAGGCGACGCGCAGGTCGCGCACTTCGAGCAGGGGTGGCATGACCTCGTGGGAAACCAGAGCCTCGTGGGGCATCAGAACCTCGTGTGGCATCAGAACCTCGTCGGGCATCAGTACCTCACCCTCGGGTCGACGACGGCGTACAGGAGGTCGACCGCGAGATTGGCGACGACGATGAAGAAGGCGGCGAGCAGGGTGACGCCGAGGACGACGGGCTGGTCGGAGCTGACGAGCGCGCCGTAGAACAGCCGCCCGATACCGGGGAGCCCGAAGATGGACTCGGTGATGACGGCGCCGGCGAGCAGGCCGCCGAGGTCCATGCCGAAGATGGTCAGGATCGGGGTCATGCCGGACCGCAGGCCGTGCTTGACGACGACGGCGCGCTCGGGCATGCCCTTGGCGCGGGCGGTGCGGATGTACGGCTCGGCCATCGCCTCGATCATCGAACCCCGGCTCTGGCGCGCGTACATGGCGGCGTACAGCAGGGCCAGCGCGATCCACGGCAGCAGCAGGTTCGACGCCCAGGCGACCGGGTTCTCCGTGAAGGCCTGGTAGCTGGGGTACGGCAGGAGCCCCGCGATGCGGATGACGCCGTAGATCAGCATGACGGAGGTGAAGTACACGGGCAGGGAGGCGGCGGCGACGGCGCCGACCATCAGGGCCCGGTCGGTGAGGGTGTCCTTGCGCAGGGCCGCCCAGACGCCCGCGCCCAGGCCCAGCACGAGCCACATGGCCGCGGCGCCGACGGCGAGGGAGGCGGAGACCGGCAGCCGGTCCATGAGCAGGTCCCAGACGGGCAGGGAGTTCTCGTACGAGTAGCCCAGGCAGGGGAAGTCGCACTGGACGGCGAACTGCCCGGTGCCGAGGGTGCGGCCGGTGAAGATGCCGGTGACGAACTCCCGGAACTGCTCCCAGAGCGGTCGGTCCAGTCCGAGGTACTCCCGTACGCTCGCCAGCCGCTCGGGACTGCACGTCTTGCCGCACGCGGCGGCGGCCGGGTCGGAGGGCAGGACGTAGAAGATGAGGAAGGTGACGGCGGCGATGGCCAGCAGCACCCCCGCCACCCCGGCGAGGCGGCGCAGCAGGTAGAGGATCACGTACGGCCGCCCTTCGGGCCGGGGGTGTCGCGCAGGTAACCGATCACGTCCGCCCGCCCCTCGGGTCGAGAATGTCCCGCAGCGCGTCGCCGAGCAGCGTGAAGGCGAGTACGGCGAGGAAGAGGAAGGTGCTCGGGATGACGAAGTACATGGGGTCGGTCTCGTAGAAGGCCACGCTCTCGGCGATCATCTGGCCCCAGGAGGGGGTGGGCGGCCGGACGCCGACGCCCAGGTAGCTCAGGGCGGCCTCGGTGCTGATCATGCCGGGGATGAGCAGGGTGGTGTACGCGATCACCGGTCCGGAGACGCCGGGCAGGATGTCGCGCGTGAGGATGCGCCAGGCCCCGGAGCCGCCGACGCGGGCGGCGTCGACGTACTCGCGGTGCTTGAGCGAGAGGGTCTGGCCGCGCACCACGCGGGCCACGCCGGGCCAGCCGAACAGGCCGATGACGGCGGTCATGAGGACGATGCGGTTGACGTCCTTGGCCACCGACAGCATCGCGATCATGAAGATCAGCGAGGGGAAGGACATGGTCAGGTCCATCAGCCGGGACAGCACGGCGTCGGTGCGGCCGCCGAAGTAGCCGGCGGCGATGCCGGCCGCGGTGCCGGCGACCACGACGATGACGGTGGCCAGGAAGGCGATCATGAGGGAGACCTGGGCGCCGTGCACGACGCGGGAGAACAGGTCGCGGCCCGTGACGGGTTCGACCCCGAGCCAGTGCTCGGGGCTGATCCCGCCGAACGAGCCCAGCGGGAGGCCGCCGAGGTACGGGTCGACGGCGGACTTGTCGAACTCGTCGGGCGACCAACCGCCGAGCGCGCCCAGCCAGGGGGCGGCGACGGCCATGAGGACGAAGAGGACGACGACGGCGAGGCTGACGCGGACGGCGGGGCGGCGGCGGAGTTCCCGCCGGGCGAGCTGCCAGGGGCTGCTGCCCGGGGGAGCGGCCGGGGCCGGCGCGCCGTCGGCGGGAGCCGGGGCGGTGGCGGTCATGTGAGTGGCCTCTGAGGGGTTCCGGCCGGTCAGCCCTGGCTCTTGGCCGGGTCCTTGAGTCCGACGGTGGCGTAGTCGATCTGGCCGACCCAGACCGGGTGGCCGAACGCGCCGGCGATGTTGGTGCCGACGAGCAGCGGCTTGCGCTCCAGCAGGACGGGGACGGCCGGGGCCTTGGCCATGATCTCGGCGTCGAGGTCGATCCAGGCCTTGTTGGCCTGCGCGGCGTCGGCCATGGCGTTGATCTCGTCGATGCGCTTCATGGTCGCCTCGTCCTTGAACTGGGCGTAGTTGCCGCTGTTGCCCTTGACCTTGATGGTGCGGCCGTCGAAGACGAAGGGCAGGAAGGTGGAGCCCGAGGGGTAGTCGGGGCACCAGCCGCTGAGGGTCATGTCGGGGGCGGTGGTGGTGTCGCCGATGACGTCGTAGAACGCGCCCGGGTCGACGGTGTCGATGACCACCTCGACGCCCACGCGGGCCAGGCCCTGCTGGATGGCCTCGGCGCGGCCCTTGTCACCGGTGGAGACGGTGAAGGAGACCTTGAGCTTGTCCTTGCCGGCCTCCTTCAGCAGCTGCTTGGCCTTCTCCGGGTCGCCGGCCGGGGCGATCTTCAGGGTGTCGGCCTGGGCGCCGCCGGAGAGCGCGGCGGGCAGGTAGGCGGTGGCGATCTGGTTGAGGGCGGGGCCGCCGCCGGCGGTCAGGACGGAGTCCTTGTCGACGGCGTACTGGATGGCCTGGCGGACCTTGACGTCGTTGAACGGGGCCCGGGTGGTGTTGAGCTGGAGCATGGTGGTGCAGCCCTGGGACTCGGCCAGCAGGCGGGACTTGACCTCCGGCTTGGGAAGCACCTTGGGGGCGCTCTCGGGGCGCATGTTGGCCCATTCGACGGCGGAGGCGTCGGCGCCGGCGGAGGCGATGATCCGGTCGTCGATCTGCCCGCCCTTGAGGCCCATGACGACCACGAACCTGTCCGGGTAGGCCTTGCGGACGGGGTCGGTGTTCGGGTCCCAGTGCTCGTTGCGGACCAGGACGAGCTTCTTGTCGCGGGCGTACGACTCGACCTTGTACGGGCCGGAGGAGAAGGGGCGGGCGTCGTACTGGGTGCCCTTCTCCTTGGACTGCGGCACGGGCGAGAAGGTCGGCAGGGTCGCCGTGGCGGAGAACTCGGCGACCGGGCGGTTCAGTTCGAAGACGATCGTCTTGTCGTCGGGGGTCTTGACGGAGTCGAGGTGCTTGCCCTGGAGGGGGCCGGTGTAGCCCTTGGTGCCGGCCAGGTAGCGGGCGGCGTAGTCGGGGCCGCCGGTGAGGTCGGGGGAGAAGGACCGCTCGACGTTGTACTTGACGTCCTGGGCCTTGATCGGGCTGCCGTCCTCGTACTTCAGGCCGTCCTTGAGGGTGAAGGTCCAGGTGCGGCCGCCGTTGGAGGGCTTCCCGAGGTCGGTGGCGAGGTCCGGGACGAGCTCGCTGCCGGCCTTGCCGGGCTCGGCCTTGAAGGTGACCAGGGTGCGGTAGAGCAGCCGGGTGCCGAAGTCCATGGTCGGCATGACCCAGTTGCGGGCCGGGTCGAGGTGGGAGAAGTCCTGGTTGGACAGGACCGTCAGGGTGCCGCCCTTCACCGGGGTGCCGCCGAGGATCTTGCCGTCGTTGGCAGCCGCCGGGTTCTTGCCGCCGGGGGCGGACGAGCCCTTCTTCGCCGGGTCGGAGCAGCCCGAGGCGCCGAGTGCGAGTGCGGCCACCAGGGCGGTGGCGAGGGCGAGTTGGGTGCGCTTGGTCATGGGTCACTCCAGGGAAGGGCCGCGCTCTGAGATCGCGCTCTAAGGTGTGACCGGTAACATAGTAATGTGAAATTGTACTGACAAGGGGTGTGCGGCGCCGTTATCCAGCCGTGTCCGAATCCCTTACGGGGCAACGCAGTTGGGCCCCCGACCGGGCAGGTCGGGGGCCCGGGGGCCGAACGGGAGGGTCCGCTACGAGGCCGTGCGCGTCCCGCCGAGGCGCCGCTTCTGGCGCGGCTCGACGGGCTCGTCGCGGCCCTGCGCCCACAGCGAGCGGACGTGGCCCAGGTGGCTCGCCATCAGCCGCTCGGCCTCGGTCGCGTCACCCGAGACGACGGCCTCCAGCAGGTCGTCGTGCTCCTCCGCGGAGTGCACCAGCATCCCGGCCTCGTCCAGCCCGGTCAGCCCGTAGAGCCGCGAGCGCTTGCGCAGCTCACCGACCGTCTCGACCAGCCGCTCGTTGCCCGCGAGGGCGAGCAGCGCGAGGTGGAAGCGGCGGTCGGCCTCCAGGTAGGCGATCAGGTCGTGGTCGCGGGCCGCGGCCACGATCTCCTCGGCCACCGGCCGCAGCGCCTCCAGCGCCTCCCTGACGGCCGGGTCCTCGGCCGACAGTCGCGCGACCCGGCCCACGGTCGGCACCTCGATCATGGCGCGCAGCTCGGTGTACTGGTCCAGGTCGCGCTCGCTGACCTCGGTGACCCGGAAGCCCTTGTTGCGTACGGGCTCCACGAGCCCCTCGCGCGCCAGGTCCAGCATCGCCTCGCGCACCGGGGTGGCCGACACGCCGTACTCGGCCGCGAGGCCGGGCGCCGAGTAGACCTGGCCGGGCCGGAGTTCACCCGCTATCAGCGCCGCGCGCAGGGCGTGGGCGACCTGGTCGCGGAGCCGCGCCTGGGCCGTGATGAGATTGCGCTGCTTCAGGTCACCCATCGCTCTTCCTCCGATATCCAGCAGAGGAACAGCGTACAATGTCACGTTTCGCTGTTCGCCCTCACGGTGCGGTACACGGCCGCTGCCACGGCGAGATCCTCCCAGGCCATGCCGACGCTCTTGAAGACCTGTGGACGGTCCTCCTGCCGCCGATGCGTTCCGGCCACCAGGTCGGCGAGCGTCCCGGTGACGTGGCCGGTCCCGATCGCCCCCTCCGCGACCGGGACCAGCAGGTCCCCCGCCTCGCGCAGCGCCGCCGCGCGGGACTCGACGTACACCGCCGCGCTCCGCACCAGCGCCGTGTCGAGCTCGCGGGCGTCCGGCTCGTGCGAGCCGACCGCGACGACCACCGCGCCCGGGGCCACCAGCCGCCCGTCGAAGAGCGGTTCGCGGGCCGTGGTCGCGCACACGACCACGTCGGCACCGGCCACGTCCGCCGGGGCGCCGGCCCGGGCCCGCGGCACCCCGAGCTCCCGGGCGTACCCGAGGAGCCCGGCCACCGCGTCCGGCCGGCGCCCGACGACCACCACCTCGGCCGGCTCCGCCACCGCGCACACCGCTTCGAGGTGCCCCCGGGCCTGCGGGCCGGTGCCGAAGAGCACCAGGCGCAGCGGCCCGGGGCGCGCCAGGTGGCGCAGGGCGAGGACGGAGACGGCCGGGGTGCGCAGCGCGGTGAGGGCCGCGCCGTCCAGGAGGGCCACCGGGGTGAGGGTGGGTCCGTCCAGCAGCAGGTAGCTGCCGGTGATCCGGGGCAGCCCGCGGGCGGGGTTGCCGGGCACCACCCCGGCGATCTTCACCCCGGCCCAGGAGCCGGCGGCCGCGGGCATCAGCAGCAGCTCGCCGGCGGGCGCGGCGACGCCGGTGCGGTGCGGGCAGGACTCGGGGTCGAGTCCCGCGCGCAGCGCGTCGGCCAGCGCCTCGGCGGCCGCGGCGGGGCCGAGGGCCGCGACGGGCCCGGCGCCGAGGTACGCCGGCGCCGTGCCCGTACCCCCCGTCACAGCAGGAACCCGGTGGCCAGCCCGTCGTGCGGGTCGAGGTGGAAGGCGTGCTCGCCGGTGCGGTACGCCGTCCCGGTCACCTCGGTGACCAGGCCCGCGTCCGCGGCCCGTGCCGCCTCCGCCTCGGGCACCCGTCCGGTGAACACGGTGCCGCAGACGGACTCGTGCAGCAGGTCCTGCCCGGGGGCCAGGGTCCCCTCCTCGACCATCATGGCGAGCCGCGCCGACGTGCCCGAGCCACAGGGCGAGCGGTCGATCTGCCCGTCGGCGAAGACGGTCACGTTGCGCTGGTGCGGGCCCAGCGGCGTGTCCGCCAGCTCCTCGTACAGGACGACCCCGTAGACGCCCGACAGCAGCGGACCCTCCGGGTGCCAGGTGGCCGGGTGGGTGGCGAGCGCGGCCCGGATCTCCCGGCCCGCCCGGACCAGCTCGGGCAGCTCGGCCGGGGTCACCTTCAGGCCCAACTGCCGGGCGGGCACGGCCGCGTAGCAGGCGCCCGCGTGCGCGATGTCCACCTCGACCACGCCGCGTCCGGTGGCCACCGGCACCCGGCGGGCGGCCACCCGCGCGGGCACGTTGCGGAAGGTGACGCCGGTGGTGCGGCCGCCGGTGCGGTGCACGGTGGCCCCGACCCGGCCCGAGGGCACGTCGATGCGCACCTGTACGTCGCCGTCGTCGGGGGCCGGCACCCGGCCGCTGTCCACGGCCCAGGCGCCCAGCGCCATGGTGCCGTGGCCGCAGGCGGTCGAGTAGCCGTCCTTGTGCCAGAACAGCACGCCCAGGTGGGCGCCGTCGTCGTCGGGCGGTACGACGAAGCCGCCGTACATCCCGGCGTGCCCGCGCGGCTCCTGCACGAGCAGCCGGCGCACGTCGTCCAGCGCGCCGCGCCGGGGCGCCGTACCGGAGCCGCCCGCGCCGATGGCGGTGGCGCAGCGCTCGGCGACGGTGTCCCCCGGCACGGGCGGCAGCCCCCCGGTGACGATCCGGAAGGGCTCACCCGCGGTGTGGTAGTCGGTGGTGCGCACCGGGTCGGTCCCCGGCGCCCCGGTGGGGCTCACAGCAGGAACCCGGCGGGGAACGGGTCGGTCGGGTCCAGGAAGTACTGGGCCGTGCCGGTGATCCACGCGCGCCCGGTGACCGTCGGGACCACGGCGGGCAGTCCACCGACCGTGGTCTCCTCGACCAGCCGGCCGGTGAACTCGGTGCCGATGAACGACTCGTTGACGAAGTCCCGCCCCAGGGGCAGCTGTCCGCGGGCGTGCAGCTGCGCCATCCGCGCGGAGGTGCCCGTCCCGCACGGGGAGCGGTCGAACCAGCCCGGGTGGATGGCCATGGCGTGCCGGGAGCGGACGGCGTCGGAGCCGGGGGCGGCGAGGTAGACGTGCTTGACCCCGCCGATCGAGGGGTTCTCGGGGTGCACCGGGCGGTCGGCGGCGTTGATCGCGTCCATGATGGCCAGTCCGGCGTGGACCAGGTCCTGCTTGCGGTCCCGGTCGAAGGGCAGGCCGAGGGAGTCGAGCTCGACGAAGGCGTAGAAGTTGCCGCCGTAGGCGAGGTCGTAGGTGACCGTGCCGTGGCCCGGGACCTCGACCTTGCGGTCCAGTCCGACGCAGAAGGAGGCGACGTTGGTGAGCGTCACCGCCTTCGCCCGGCCGTCCTCGACCTGGACGTCCACGCTCACCAGGCCCGCGGGGGTGTCCAGCCGGACCGTGGTGACGGGCTCGGACACCGGGACCATGCCGGTCTCGACGAGCACGGTGGCCACGCCGATGGTGCCGTGGCCGCACATGGGCAGCAGGCCGGAGACCTCGATGTAGAGCACGCCCCAGTCGGCGTCGGGCCGGGTGGGCGGCTGCAGGATCGCGCCGCTCATCGCGGCGTGGCCGCGCGGCTCGTACATGAGCAGGGTGCGCAGGTCGTCCATGTGCTCCATGAAGTGGAGCCGGCGCTCGGCCATCGTGGCGCCGGGGATCACCCCGACGCCGCCGGTGATGACGCGGGTGGGCATGCCCTCGGTGTGGCTGTCGACCGCGTGGTAGACGCGTGTGGTCCGCATGGCTAGTTCAGGCCCTCGGCGAGGGCCTTCTCCGTGGCGGCGCGGACGGCGGCCTCGGTCTCGCCGGTGAGCGGGAAGCGCGGCGGGCGGGTGGCGCCGCCGGGCCGGCCGGCGATGTCCATGGAGAGCTTGATGGCCTGCACGAACTCGGTCTTGGAGTCCCAGCGGAGCAGGGAGTGCAGGGACTTGTAGAGCGGCAGCGCGGTCTCCAGGTCGCCGGCGACGGCGGCCCGGTAGAGGGTGGCGCAGGAGGCGGGCAGGGCGTTGGGGTAGCCGGCGATCCAGCCGACCGCGCCGGCCAGGGCGAGTTCGAGCAGGACGTCGTCGGCACCGATCAGGAGGTCCAGGCCCGGGGCGAGCTCGGCGATCTCGTAGGCGCGGCGGACGTCGCCGCTGAACTCCTTGACGGCCACGATGCTGCCGTCGGTGTGCAGCCGGGCGAGCAGGGCGGGGGTGAGGTCGACCTTGGTGTCGTACGGGTTGTTGTACGCGACCACCGGGAGGCCGGACTTGGCGACCTCGGCGTAGTGGGCGCGGACGGTCTCGTCGTCGGCACGGAAGGCGTTGGGCGGCAGCAGCAGGACGGAGCCGGCGCCCGCCTCGGCCGCCTGGTCGGCCCAGCGGCGGGCCTCGGCGCTGCCGTAGGCGGCGACGCCGGGCATGACCCGGTCCCCGTCGCCGGCGGCCTCGACGGCGGTGCGGACGACGCGGGCGCGCTCCTCGTCGGTGAGGGTCTGGTACTCGCCGAGCGAGCCGTTGGGGACGACGCCGTCGCAGCCGTTGGCGATCAGCCAGGCCACGTGCTCGGCGTAGGCGTCGTGGTCGACGCTGAGGTCGTCCCGCATCGGCAGCGCGGTGGCGACCATGATTCCGTGCCAGGGACGGGTGCGGGGCGGGATGGACGCGACGGTCATGGCAGGACACTCCCTAGTGTGATGTGTGACATTGTACTGAGTGGCGTGAAAGCCCACAAGGGCCCGGTGGGGGGTGGCGTCAGTGGGTGGTGCCGGACGGGTCGGCCGCGCCCGGACCGGCACCGGATCCGCCGGCGGGCCGGGCCGGGACCGCGGGGCCGGCGAGCCCCGCCGACCCGTCCTGCGGCAGGGCCGCGAGGTGCCGCAGCGGCACCGGGCAGGACAGCGGACGGCGGTCCGCCGTCGCGTCCCGGCCGGTCAGGGCGGCCACGGCAGGGCCGCACATGCGGCCCTGGCACCAGCCCATCCCGGCGCGGGTCAGGAGCTTGACCGTGCGCGCGTCGGTCGCCCCGAGGTCGGCCACCGCCTCGCGGATCCGGCCGGCCGGCACCTCCTCGCAGCGGCACACGTCGGTGTCGTCGGTGAGCCAGCCGGTCCAGCCGGCGCCGGGCTCGTGGGCCGCCGCCATGGCGTCCGCGAAGGCGCGCAGCCGGGCCCGTCGGCGCACCGGCGCCGCGGGGGCGGCCGGTACGGGGCCGCCCGCCGCGAGCGTGCCGCGCAGCGCGCGGGCGACGGCGTGGGCGGCCAGCTCCCCCTCGGCGAGGGCCAGTTGGGCGCCGCCGATGCCGCCGGTCTCGCCGGCCGACCAGAGGCCGGGTACGGAGGTGAGCTGGTCGGCGTCGAGGACGAGGGCCCGGGTGCCGTCGGCGGTGCGACGGGTGGTGCAGCCGAGGGCGGTGGCGAGCTCCAGCTGCGGAACCAGGCCGTGACCGACGGCGAGGGCGTCGCAGGGGATGGTCCGGCCGGTGCCCGGCACCGGCCGCCAGTCCCGGTCGAGCCGGCTGACGGTGACGGCCTGGACGCGGTCGGTGCCGTGGGCCGCGGTGACGGCGTGCCGGCTCAGCAGCCGCACCTGGTGGCGCAGCAGGGCGCCGCCGTGGAGCACGCCCTCGGCCAGCTTGCCGGGGTTGCGCAGCAGGGCCGGGAGTTCACCGGCGTACCCGGTGTAGGCAGCCGCCTCCACCACGGCCGGCACCCGCGCACCGGCGGCGGCGAGCGAGCCGGCGACGGCCAGCAGCAGCGGTCCGCTGCCGGCCACGACCACGCGCCTGCCGGGCAGCACGAGCCCGGCCTTGAGCATGGCCTGGGCGCCGCCCGCGCCCACGACACCCGGCAGCGTCCAGCCGGGGAAGGGCAGTTGGCGCTCGTACGCGCCGGTGGCCAGCAGGACGGCGCGGGCGTGGACGGTGGCGGGGCGCTCCCCGTACGGCTCCCCGTCCGGCTCCCCGGCCGAGCCGTCGCCGACGCCACCGACACCGGCACCGACACCGGCACCGACACCGGCACCGGTCGCGGCACGGTCGGCCGGTGCGGCGGGGCCGGAGGCCACCGCGTGCAGGGTCCAGTGCGGTGCCGCGCCGGTCACGCTCCATACGTGGTGGCCGGGCAGGTACGTGATCCGGCCCGCGGACCGGTGCGCGCGCAGGGCGGCTTCGAGTTCGGCGAAGGCCCGCCAGCCGTGGTGCAGGGCCTCGGGGCGCGCGGCGCCGAGCCCGGAGGCGGGGTGCCGGTAGTACTGGCCGCCGGGCCGGTCGGCCGCGTCGAGCAGGACCACGCTCAGCCCGAGTCGGGCCGCGGTGACGGCGCCCGCCAGGCCGGCGGGTCCCGCACCGACCACGGCGAGGTCGGCGCTCGGGGGCGCCGGTGCGTCGGCGCGCGGCCCGGGCCGCGGGTCAGACGGCGAGGTCGGCATGGCCGGTGCCCTCCTGGGTGGTGACGGTGTCGCCCGGCCGGGCGGGGACGAGGCAGGCGCGCTGGTTGGGGCGCCCGTTGACGGTGACGAGACAGTCGTAGCAGGCCCCGATGCCGCAGAACGCGCCGCGCGGGGCGCCGCCGTCGCGGGTGGTCCGCCAGGCGAGGATGCCGGCGCCCCAGAGGGCGGCGGCAATGGTCTGGCCCGACTCCGCCGCCACGGGACGGCCGTCGAAGTCGAGGTCGAAGGCCTCCTCGGCACGGCCGCCGACGAGCGCGCGCGGTCCGCGCCCGGGCCCGCCGCGGCGGTCGCGGCGCTCCTGGCCTGCCGGGTCGGTCATCGTCGGCCCCTTCGGGTGGGTGGTGTCGTACGGGTGGCGGTGCGGGCGCGGGGACGGCTCATCCTCGCGTCCCCCGCCCGGGGTCGGCGAACCGCTCGGGGCGGAAGGGGGTGAGGTCCAGGCTGGTCGCCCGGCCGGCCAGGGTCTCGGCGACGAGCAGTCCGGTGGCCGGGGCGAGTCCGATGCCGGCGCCCTCGTGGCCGCAGGCGTGCAGCAGTCCGGGGGCCCGCGGGTCGGGGCCGATGGCCGGCAGGTGGTCGGGCAGGTAGGGGCGGAAGCCGTGGTAGGTGCGCATCACCTTGACGTCGGCCAGCACCGGGAAGAGGGCGGCGGCCTGGCCGGCGAGCCGGCGCAGGGCCTCGGTCGAGAGGGTGCGGTCGAAGCCGACGCGTTCGCGCGTGGCGCCGATGAGCACCGGGCCGGCGGGCGTTCCCTCGACGACGGCGGAGGACTGGAGGGCGGCGGAGCCACTGGCCACGTCGGCGATGTAGTCGGCGGCGTAGACCTTGTGGCGGACCACGCGGGGCAGCGGTTCGGTGACCAGGACGAAGCCCCGGCGGGGCAGCACGGGCAGGTGGACGCCGGCGAGTCCGGCGATCCGGCCGCCCCAGGTGCCGGCGGCGTTGACGACGTGCGCGGCGGCGATGTCGCCGCCGGTCGTACGGACCCCGCGCACCGAGCCGTCCGGGCCGGTGAGGAGCCCGGTGACCTCGGTGCCGAGGCGCGGCTCGACACCGTACCGGCGGGCCGCGCGCAGCAGTTGGGCGGCCGCCTGGGCGGGCTGGACCTGGGCGTCCTGCGGGTAGTGGAAGCCACCCGCGAGGCCGGCCGCGAGGTGCGGCTCCAGGTCGGGCAGCCGGTCGGCGTGGACTTCCTCGGCCACCACCCCGGCTGCCCGCTGGCCCTCGGCGAAGCCCCGGAGGGCTTTGAGGGTGGTCTCGTCGGGCGCCACGACGAGACCGCCTTTGGGTTCGTACTCCGTCTCCGGTGGGAGAGCGTCGGCGAGCTCGCGCCACAGTCGGGTGGACAGCAGCGCGAGGTCGAGCTCGGGGCCCGCCTCTTTGTCGGAGACGAGCAGGTTGCCTTCCCCCGCGCCGGTCGTCCCGCCCGCGACGGGGCCGCGGTCGACCACGGCGACGGAGAGGCCGGCGCGGCCCGCGTAGTAGGCGCAGGCCGCCCCGACGACGCCGGCACCGATGACGACGACGTCCAGGGAGTGTCTGTTGGGCACGTCAGTAATATGTCACATAACTCTGAAGGGGGGAAGGACCCGCCCCGCCCCCCGTGGCGCGGGGCGGGTCCTCCGCCGGTTCCGGACGGGGGGCGGCGGCCTGGACTAGCTGCGCAGCGGGCCCTCGCAGCTGTAGGAGGACGTGCCCGCCTTGCTGTTGCTCCAGATCTCCACCGGGCCGAACGAGCAGTTCATGTCGGCCAGGTTGTTGGAGGCGGCGCCGGCGCGGTCGAGGATGAAGTAGTCGACCGTCTCGGACATGTCCTTGAAGACCTGGTCGGGGCTGCGGAAGTTCGACAGGTTGGCCGTGATGCGGCCGGTGCAGACGAAGCGCCGCTTGCCCGTGTCGCCGTTCTCCACGCAGTCGGGGTTGTTGTACGTGGCGGTGGCGAAGGCCTGGCGCACGGCCTCGGCGGAGGCGTCGCGCAGCTGCGCGTTCGGGGTGAACACGGTGTTCGGCACGAACAGGTCGTTCACCTTGGCGATCTGCGCGTCGAGGAAGCGGTCGTACTCGCGCTGCAGGTACGTGTCGGCGCCCGTGCGGTGGCGCCAGGCGTCGTAGCCCGCCACGTCGTTCGCGCGCAGGTAGCCGTACATCTCGCGCAGCATCGACGGGTGCGAGGTCCACAGGAACTCGAAGAACGTGCCGGCGTAGTTGTAGAACCGGAAGCCGTCGCCGTCGTACGTGGCGTTCAGCAGCTGCTCGACGGACATGCGGGGGCCGCCGCCCGCCGTGTCGTTGACGATCCCGCGCACCAGGGACTTGCGCACCGCGATGCCGTCGTCGCGGGTGGCGCCGTCGAAGAACTCGGCGGTGCCCTCGTCCATGGCGGTGGTGCGGTCGCCCTGGTACCAGTCGCCCTCGCCGAAGTAACCCGGCACGGCCCAGCGGCCGTTGAGGTAGTGGGTGTACTCGTGGCGGAAGAGCTCTTCGAGGGTGAGCGTGGAGTCCTGGGGGACGCGCCGCTGGTACGTGTAGAAGGTCGCGCCGCGCTCGATGTAGATGCCGCCGTTGTTGGTGCCCATGCCCGTGAGGATCGGGTGGTACATCTCGTAGTCCAGGCGGGAGGCGTACAGGACGATGTTCAGCGTCGTGTTGGTGTCGCCGGCCAGCGGCTTGTCGGTGCCGATGACACGGAAGAACTGGGACTTCACGCGCTTGCTGGCGTAGTAGAGCTGGTCGACCGTGGCCCGGTCGAGCGCGGTGCGGACCTTGATGCCGCCGTTGTCGTACGTGTACGTGTAGGGGAAGAGCTGCCGCTCGATGTCCTCCTTGCACACGCCGTACTGCTGGCAGGCGCCGTAGTAGTTGAGCCAGGAGACGACCTTGGCCCACTGCTCGCTGCCGGCGCCGAAGGTGTTCCTGGTGGTGGTGACGAGTCCGCCGAGGTCGGCGACGACGCCGGCCTTGAGGGAGTCGATCTGGCCGAAGCGGCCGTACTCGCCCAGCGCGTCGCGGGCCACCCAGGCGTTGGCGGTGCCCTTGAGGTGGGTGTAGCCGCCGAAGGCCTTGAACAGCGCCCGGTAGTCGGCGTCGGCGGCGACCGCGGCCTGGAAGGCGGCGTCGTTGTTGCCGGGGTAGACGCCGAGGTAGTTCACGGAGAGGGCGGCGAGCGCGGCGCCGGCCCAGGAGGTGTCCGTGTGGGTGGCCGGGTGGGCCGGGTCCATGGTGGCCAGGACCTTCTTGATGAGGCCGATCTGGTGCTGGCGCAGGCCGGGGGCGCTGGCCGCGTAGAGGGCCTCGCGCAGGGTGTTCGCGTTCGAGCGGGTGACGTCGAAGGTGCGGGCGGCGGCACCGAAGTCGGCGACGGCGCGGCGCATGGCGTCGACGGTCGGGGCGTCGGTGACGTCGATCTCGGTGCGCGAGTAGTCGTGGTAGGCCACGGCGTGGAGGTAGGTGAACATCTCCTCCAGGTGGCTGGTGCCCTTGCCGTCGTGGCCCGCGGCCAGGCCGGATATCCGGCGCGAGACGGCCTGGACGTGGGCGTCGGACATGACCGGGGCCAGCCGCGCGTCCCAGGTCCAGATCAGGTTCCGCAGACAGCCGTCGGCGGTGACGGCGGGATCGGCGAGGAAGTCCGCGAAGGCCTCCGGCGACAGGCCGGTGACGCCGTCGAGGGTGCAGGGGACGCCGGCGGCGGTCCGGTCGGCGGCGGCGCTGCCGCTCGCGCCCGCGGCGTCCTTGGACTTGGTCCCGGCCTTGGCGGCCGGGGCCTTGACGGCGCCGGCGACGCGGCCGGCCGCGAGGCCGCCGGGGGCCGGGGCGGGACGCGGGGTGGCCTTGGGGGCCTTGCCGAGGTGCTGGACCTCGTCGAAGGGGTTCGACCGGCCGTCCGCCGGGCCGGGGCGGGCCCCGGTGAAGGCGGCGGGGGCGGCCTGCGGCGCGGCTGCCGGAGCCTCGGCCTGCGCGGCGGACGCGGCGGTCTGACCGACGCCGGCGAGCAGGGTGACCGCCACGGCGGCGGCGAGGAACGGCTTGCGCACGGTGCTCAACTGGGACACCAAGGACTCCTGGGTGGGGAGAGGTGGGGGGTGTGCTTGGACGGGCATGGGAATGCCAGGGCGTGCGTGAAATGCCTTGAAAAGCACGGCAGTTGACGGGTGCATGCCCGGTGCCATGTGAGCTGTAACATAGTAATGTGAAATTGCACTGACAAGAGGTGTGCATCTCCCGTTTTTCGGAACTACACATTCCGCCCGCCGCCCCCGAGGGAGCACCCGTGCCCGAGACCCCCTCCCGCCTGCACATCGGCAGCCACGACCTGCCCGCATCACCGGAGTTGAGCCGGTTCATGGCCGGCAGCTGGGCGCCCTCTCCGCTGCCCGCCGACGCCCGGGTCGACGCGTACGCCGTCACCCCGGCCCGGCGCGCCCGGCTCTCCGCCCGCTTCCCCGGCGAGCGGCTGATCGTCCCGGCCGGCGAACTACGGGTCCGCTCCAACGACTGCGACCACCGCTTCCGCCCACACAGCGCGTACGCCTGGCTCACCGGCCTGACCGGCGAGGACCAGGTCGGCCACGTCCTGGTCCTGGAGCCCGCCGGCCCGCAAGGCCACGAGGCGGTCCTCTACCTGCGGCCGCGCTCGGCCCGCGCCGACGGCACCGAGGAGTTCTACCGCGACCGCCGCTACGGCGAGTTCTGGGTGGGCCGCCGCCCCGACCTCGCCGAGGCCGAGCGACTCACCGGCCTGCGCTGCGCCCACCTCGACACCCTCGGCACTCCCACGGGGCGCGACGCCACCGCCGACCCCGAGCTCGCCGCCGCGCTGTCGGAGCTCCGACTCGTCAAAGACGCCTGGGAGGTCGGCCAGCTCCAGCTCGCCGTCGACCACACCGCCGCCGGCTTCGAGGACGTCGTACGGGCGCTCCCCCGGGCCCTCGCGCACCCGCGCGGCGAGCGCTGGATCGAGGGCGTGTTCGGGCTGCGGGCCCGCGCCGAGGGCAACGGCCTCGGGTACGAGACCATCGCCGCCTCCGGCGCGCACGCATGCGTCCTGCACTGGATCCGCAACGACGGCCGGCTGGACCGGGACGAACTGCTGCTGCTCGACGCGGGAGTGGAGACCGACAGCCTCTACACCGCCGACATCACCCGCACCCTGCCGCTGTCGGGCCGCTTCTCCCCCGTCCAGAAGCAGGTGTACGAGCTGGTGCTCGCCGCGCAGGAGGCCGGCATCGCCGCGCTGCGGCCGGGAGCCAGCTTCCGCGACTTCCACCGGGCCGGCATGCGCGTGATCGCAGAGGGCCTTGCCGACTGGGGCGTGCTCAAGGACGCCGAGGGCGACCTGCACCGCCGCTACACCCTGTGCAGCAGCGGCCACATGCTCGGCCTCGACGTGCACGACTGCGCGAAGGCCCGTGCCGAGACGTACCTGGACGGCGTGCTGGAGGAGGGCCAGGTCCTCACGGTCGAGCCCGGCCTCTACCTCCAGCCCGACGACGAGACGCTCCCCGCCGAACTGCGCGGCATCGGCGTCCGCATCGAGGACGACCTGGTCATCACCGAGGACGGCGCCCGGCTGATGTCGGGCGCGCTGCCGCGCACCGTGGCCGGCATCGAGGAGTGGATGGGCACCCTGCTCCACGGCACGCACTGATCGCGCCGCGTGCGGCGGGACCCCTGCGGTCCCGCCGCACGCGGGGGCGTCACCGACTCTCGTCGCGGCGCTCCCCGGCCCGCTCGGCCGGGGCGTCCGGCCGCAGTCCCAGCAGCACGTCGCCGGCGGCGTACAGCAGTCCTTCGACCACCCGGACCACCACCTTGCCCACCGCGAACACGGCCTCTTCCATCGTCAGTGCCCCTTCCCCCGGTCGTCACCCGGCCGTCACCGGGTCTCACAGGAGCAGACGCCCGGACGGGCACGGTGGTTGAGCCGCCGCGCCCCCCCGATCCGGCGCCCGGCCTCACGCCGCCCGCAGGGCCGGGTCCGCGGTCAGGGCGGCGAGCAGCCAGTCGTGTGCGGCGCCCGGGGTGGGCACCGGCCGGCCGTCCCGCGACCCCCGCACCTCCGCCACCAGCTCCCAGTAGCGGTCGATGCGCGGGTCCCCCGCGAGCTGGTCCCCCAGCACGTGCCGGAAGCCGGCCGTGTCGCGGGTCCGGAACGCGTCGGCGTACGCCCCCACGAAGCAGTCCAGGGCCTCCCCCGACCGCGGTTCCCGCCCCCGTCGCAGGTGCGGTGCGGCCAGGTCGTACGCCTCGGCCAGGCCCGCGTACAGCACGTCCGGCCGGAACTCGGGAGAGTGGTGCGCGGCCGGCTGGCAGGGGTGGTCCGCGATGCACGGCTGCGTCACGAAGGCGTTGAGCCGGGCGAAGGCCAGTACCTGCCCGGGCTCCGGATCTACCGGCGGGGCCGGCACGGCGACCTCGAGGAACGCCGCCCGGTCCGGGGCCGCCATCCGCGGCGGCAGCCAGGCCCGCCAGAACCGCACCAGCGTGTCCGTGTTCGGCGGCGCCGCCACCGCACCGATCAGCCGCAGCCGGTCGGCCCGCTCCTCGGGCGCGCACTCCTGGACCAGCTGCAGACCCGCCTCGCGCCACCGCAACGCCTGGATCCGGTCGCCCAGTTCGCGCAACTGCCCGGCGACGGCGTCCGCCAGCACGGCGCCGCCCGTCCCGTCGTCCTCCAGGATCCGCCGCACCTCGGGCACGGGCAGGTCCAGCGCCCGCAGCGAGCGGATCAGCTCCAGCCGGTCCAGCGCGTCCGGCCCGTACCGGCGGTGCCCCCCGGAGCTGCGGGAGGCTTCGGGCAGCAGGCCGCCGTCGGAATAGAAGCGGACCGTCTTGACGGTGGTGCCGGCGCGCTCGGCGAGTTCGCCGATGCTCCACGGGCCGTCCTGCGGAATCGTCACTTGAACCTCCCCCAACGGGAGTTCCTACCCTACTCGCGAGCGCGGACGGCGATCATGAAAACGGGGGTGCCGTCCGCGCGCAGACCGTACGGAGCCGCCGCCGGGCGGCTTCCGGGGCACGACGAAGGGGAGAAGGCCATGACCGCATTCATTCTGGTGGCGGGTGTGTTCACCGGCGGGTACGTGTGGGACGCGACGGTGGCGCGACTGGCCGCGGCGGGTGCCGAGGCGCACGCGGTGACCCTCACCGGGCTCGACGGGGAGGCTGCCGCCGCCCCCGGCACGGACCTGGAGACGCACATCGCCGACGTCGTCCGGGCGATCGACGCGGTCGAGGCCGGACAGGACCTGGTGCTCGTCGGCCACGACTACGGGATCCACCCGGTGCTGGGCGCCGCCGACCGGCGCGCGGAGCGCGTCACGCGGATCGTGTACGCCGACGCGGGCATGCCGCAGGACGGCCTGCCGGCTCTGGCCGCCGTGCCCGACCAGGCGCTGCGCGAGGAACTGGCGCTGCTGGCCGAGCAGGGCGGCGAGGCCGCCGCCGGCCTGCTCCCCGCCCCGGCCCACGCCACCGAGTGGCAGCGCTGGGGCAGCACCGCCGGGGTCCCGGCGGAAGAGCTGGAGCGGCTGACCCTGCGCGCCGTGCCCCAGCCGCTGGGGACCCTCCTCCAGCCGCTCCGCCTCACGGGGGCGGTGGCCGCGGTGCCCACGTCGGCCGTGCTGTGCACCGGCAACGGGGCGGGCATCGAACTGGTCCAGAACTTCGTGAACATGGGCCACCCCGCCCTGCAGGCCCTCGTCGATCCGCGCGTCTCCTTCTTCGAGCTCGCCACCGGCCACTGGCCGATGCTCTCCCACCCCGACGGGCTGGCCGGCGCGCTGCTGGCCGCGGCCGCCGGCGAGGGCCACCGGCTGACCCGTCCCGACGCGGAACTCCCGGCGCACCTGAAGCCGTTCGCGCTCGAGGCGCCCGAGGTGCCGCGCGAGCGCCACGACCGGCTCGACCTGTACCTGCCGGACGCCGACGGCCCCCTGCCCGCCGTGCTGTTCGTCCACGGCGGCCCGGTGCCCGCCGACGCCCGGCCCACCCCGCGCGACTGGACGCTGATGACCGGGTACGCCCGTCTCGCGGTCGAGGCCGGGGTGGTGGGCGCGGTGCTCGACCACCGGCTGCACGACCTCACGGACTTCCCGCGCGCCGCCGCGGACGTCGCGTCCGCGGTGGAGCAGCTGCGGGCCGACCCCCGGGTGGACGGGGACCGCGTCGCGCTGTGGTTCTTCTCCGGCGGCAGCCTGCTCTCGGCGGAGTGGCTGTCCGCTCCCCCGGCCTGGCTGCGCTGCCTGGCCGCGACGTACCCGGTGCTGGTCCCGATGGGCAACTGGGGCCTCCCCGAAGGCCGGTTCCGCCCGGCGGAGGCGGTGCGCCGCGCCGGGAACCTCCCGATCGTCCTGACCCGGGCGGGCCGGGAGACGGCGGAGATCGACGCGACCGTCGAGGAGTTCCTCGCCTCGGCCCGGGACTGCGCCGCGGAACTCGAGGTCGTCGACGTGCCCAACGGCCACCACGGCTTCGAGACCCTGGACCCCACGGACGAGTCCCGCAAGGCCATCCGCCACGCCCTGGCCTCCGTCCTGGCCCACCTCCGTCCCTGACCCGGTCCCGGCCCCACCGCCTTGGTGACGACTTCAAGATCAAGTATGGTCGGTTCGAATTCGTTGAAAGCGGCCGTGACCGGCCATATGGGGGAATTTCTTCGTGCGCCTGACCATCATCAAGTCCGTCCGCCGTGCCCTGGGTGCCGCCCTCGGCGCCGTGCTCATCTCGCTCGCCGTGCCCGCCTCACCCGCCGCGGCCGTGGAACTGTCCCAGTGGGGCACGCTGAACAACAACTACAGCAACCTCTGCCTGGAAGTGAGCGGCTGGTCCACCGCCGACGGCGCGGCCGTCGACCAGTGGGACTGCCACGGCGGCGCCAACCAGCAGTGGATCGGGGAAACCCGCGGAAACGCCCGGCTCATCCGCAACGCCAAGAGCGGCAAGTGCCTCGAGGTCCAGGGCTGGTCCACCGCCAACGGCGCGACCATCGACCAGTGGGACTGCCACGGCGGCGCCAACCAGCTGTGGCAGCTGCGCCCCACGAGCACCTACACGGTGGCCCTGTACAACGTGAACAGCGGCAAGTGCCTGGAGATCGGCGGCTGGCGCATCGACAACGGCGCCCCGGCCACCCAGTGGGACTGCCACTGGGGCCTGAACCAGCGTTGGTACTAGTCCGCCCCGCGGTGTGACGGAGAACCCCAGGCGATTCACGGCAGGGGCTGTCAAGAGGACCTGGTAGCGACCCGCACCGCAACTGACCGGCAGAGGCCGGCTGCCCCGCCCTTCCCGGAGCGGTGCAGCCGGCCTCTGCCGTACCCGCATCCCGTCCCCGGTCGGGGACCGCATCCGTCCTCGGCCGTACGCGCGACCCGTCCCCGGTCGGGGACCGCGGACCCTCCCCGGCCCCTCCGAGGACCGACCGGGCCCCGGCCGAACCCGGCCCTTCGCCCCACCGCCCCGGGACGGCCGTCCCGAGTCGCGCGTCCCCTGCGCCCCCGACGGCGGCGGCGTCCCGGCCCGTCCCGCCGTGGTCCCGGCGGTTCCCGGCCCGCCAGGCGCCGGCCGTCCCGCAATCCCGCCCGGGGCCCACGGACTTCCCACGGCCGCCCGCGGGAGCCCCCGGGGCGGGACGTACCCCCGCACCCCGCGCTCCCCGGCCGGTACCCGCCGCGGCACGGGACCGGGGAACCGGTTCCCACCCCGGATCCCATCCGCCCGCCGGGACCCCGCGGCACACGCGGGACGCCCCGGGACCCCCCGCGCCCGCCCGCCGCGGCGCACGCCCCCGACCTCCCGGCGCCCACCGCCCGTCCCCGGTACGTCCCCGCCGTCTCCCGTCGTCCCCCACACCCCGTCCCACACCCCCCGCCCCCCGGAGACGTCCCAGAGACACTCGCGACTCCCCCCACCAGCCCGAACACGCCCTACATTTCTGCCGGTCGGGGCCGGTCATCGAGCCCGTCCCGCGACCGGCCACCCCCGCGGCGGCCGTTTCTCCTCACTTCACCTCACCTCACCTCCCACTGCCGGACGTCCTCCCGCGCGCCCTCGTGCGCCCGGGCGGCTCCGGCACGGACGCATGGAAGAGACCACCTTGAGAAGATCCGTCAGCCCGCTCTCACGGCCGGGCCCAAAGGGCCCCGGACGAGGCCCCGGCCGGCATTCGGCGGTCGCCGTCCTGCTCGCGACGGCCGCGATGACCTCGTCCCTCGCCCTGCCCGCCGGCACGGCCGGCGCCGCTCCCGTCCCGCGCACGGACGCCCGCCCGGCCACCGCAGGCGCCGGCGCCGAACAGCACCCGGCCGCGGTCCCGCCCGCCGCGCGCAGGAGCGTGGTCGGGAAGGCCTCGGACCGGGCCTGGACCACCTCGGGCGACGCGGCCGGCTTCCACGTCCTGGTCGCCGACGCCGCGGCCGGCTACCGCTGGAAGACCGCCGCCACGCTGTCCGAGCCGGGCTTCGACACCGACGCCTGGATCGGCAACGCCTGTGTGACGGAGTCCGGTCGACGGGCCGTGGTGGCCTACGCCCCGCGGACGTTCACCAACAAGCCCGAGCTGATGACCCGCGGCGCGTTCACCGCCGTGGTCGACCTCGCCACCGGCAAGGTCACCAAGCTGCCCGTCCGCGCCTCGCTGTCGTTCTTCTCCCCCGGCTGCGGCGAGGGCGAGCAGGCGGTGCTGTCGCAGTTCACCGACGACGCCTCCCGGCGCAACGCCACCCGTCTCGTCACGGTCGACGCCTCCGCCGGGCGCGCGGCCGCGCCGCGCCAGCTGCCCGGCCAGGTCACGTCCGCGATCCCGTACGGCGGCGGCGAGGTCGTCGCCGCCGCCGGCCGGGACCTGGTCCGGATCGGCAAGGACGGCGTCCGCCGCCGGATCGCCACCGCCGAGCAGACCCCGTTCGAGATCACCAAGGACGCGGCCGGCGGCATCACCTTCCTGGACCGGCCCGCCCGGCAGCCCAAGGGCGCCAAGCCGGTCGGCCAGGTCAAGCACGTGGACGCCACCGCGGTCCGCACCGCCGGCACCCGTACCGGCAAGGCCGCCGGCAGTGCCGCGGCCGACGCGACCCGCACCGCCCGCGTGGTGGCCACCGGCGAGTTCACCGGACTCGACGTGGCCGGCTCCGCCTCCGGCGAGGTGTACGTCACCGGCGCCGCGCGCACCGCCGGCACCCTGCCCGCGCACGTGCACAACCCCGGCGGCCTCGCCAAGGGCGCGCTGCTGAGCACCCGCGGCCAGGCGGCCGTCACCTCCCGCTGGGCGCACGGCGCGGGCGGCTCGCCGGTCAACCCCAGCCAGGCGGTCACCGAGCGCACGGTGGTCACCGGCGTGAAGGTGCTGGGAACCGGCCGGGCGGTCGCGCTGCAGGCCACCCCGGGCGCCGAGCCCGTGGCCCCCGCCCAGGTGGCGGCCGGTGCCGCCATGTCCCCGGCCCTGGCCCCGCGCGCGGGGGCGCCCGTACGCTCCGCCGCCCCCAAGGGCACGGCCGGCGTCCAGGCCGCCGACCCGAACGACCCGGTCGAGGCGGAGCGCACCTGCTCCGTGGCCCGCGGCGACATCCGCAGGCAGGCCTTCCAGCCCACGCCCCGCCAGGTGGAGTGGGCGGTGGACCAGGCGGTCATCAACGCCCTGGACTCCAAGATCGTCCGGCTGCCCAACTGGAAGGGCACGGGCATGGCCGGCTACAAGCCGCAGTCGCTCTTCCCGCTGCGCGTCCTGAGCGGCGACCCGAACGGGTACGTCGACAAGGCCGACGAGTGGCACATCCCGGCACAGATCCTCCTGGGCATCACCGCGCAGGAGTCGAACATGTGGCAGGCCAGCCGCATGGTCGTGCCCGGCACCACCGGCAACCCGCTGATCGGCAACTACTACGGCATCGAGTACGCGCCGAACGGCCAGCAGGGTGACCCGTGGGCCGTCAACTGGAAGAAGGCGGACTGCGGTTACGGCATCACGCAGATCACCGACGGCATGCGCCTGCCGGACCACGACCAGCCTACGATCAGCACCATCCAGCAGGAGGCGGCGGCGCTCGACTACACGGCCAACATCGCCGCGGGCGCGGACAAGCTCGCCGAGAAGTGGAACCAGACCCGGGACGCGGGGCTGACCCTCAACAACGCCAAGCCCAAGTACATCGAGAACTGGCAGTTCGCCCTGTGGGCGTACAACGCGGGTTTCTACCCGCAGGCCGACGCGGGCAAGAACAACGGCACGTGGGGCGTGGGCTGGACCAACAACCCGGCCAACCCGCTCTGGAAGGCCAACCGCACGCCCTTCCTCGAGGCCGCCAACGGCGGTGACGACTACTCCCACGCGTCACATCCGCAGGACTGGCCGTACCAGGAGAAGGTGATGGGCTGGGCGGCCCGCCCCCTGTCGGCCATGTTCAAGCCCGGCACGATGGGCGTCGCCTACCGGCAGGCCTGGTGGGCGACGGCCGCAGATCGGACCGCGGGCCTGAAGCCGTCCGAGGCGATGTTCTGCGACGCCACGAACGAGTGCAACCCGGACCGGATCGGGCCGGACGACAAGAACGAGCCCGGGCTGGGGGCGTGCAACCGCGCCGACCTCCACTGCTGGCACCACCACTCGGTTTCGTACAAGAACTGCGACCAGAACCAGTGCGGCCAGGCCACCCACCGCTTCGACACGACCTACCCCGAGCAGCCGGACGAGAACTCCTCGTACCCGCCGCGGTGCCCCGTCATCTCCTCGCAGGGCGTGGACACGGGCCTGCCCTCGAACGCGTTGATCGTCGACGACGTGCCCAACGGCTGGCGCCCGGCCGGCTCCGACGCGCGCAGCTGCGGTGCGGTCGCCTCCGCGGGCACGTTCAAGTTCGACTTCACCCTCTGGAACGGCACGTACCCCGGCAAGATCGACATGCACCAGATCGGCGGCGGCTACGGCAACCACTTCTGGTTCTCGCACACCCGTGACACCGCCGACCACGACGGCGGCCGCCTGCTGACCACCGGCACCTGGACGCTGGGCCAGAACATCCCGGGCAGCGGCTGGGCCCGGGTCGTGGTCCACATGCCCGACCACGGTGCGCACACCCGCCAGGCGAAGTACGTCATCCAGGGCACGGACTCCACCAGCCCGGTCCGCGTGGCCCCGCAGCGCACCCGGGAGAACCGCTGGGTCGACCTCGGCGCCTTCCACTTCACCGGCACCCCCAAGGTGTCGCTGAGCACGCACGCCGACGGCGGCAACGGCAGCGAGGACGTCGCCTGGGACGCGGTGGCCTTCCAGCCGCTGCCCGGCCGGCCGCAGCACATGATCGTCTCGATGGGCGACTCCTACTCCTCGGGCGAGGGTGTGTCGGCCACCGGCGGCGCCGACTACTACAAGGAGAGCAACTACCGGGACAGCACGAACCCCTCGACCCGGGACGCCTGCCACCGCTCGACCAAGGCCTGGTCCCGCCAGGCCACCCTCCCGGGAACCAGCCAGTCGATCGGCACGCTGGCCGACACCCGTGACCCGTCGATGGACTACCACCTGATCGCCTGCTCCGGTGCCCGCACCTACAACGTCCTCACCAAGGCCGAGGGCTTCGGCAAGTCCGAGTACGGCGAGCTGCCGCAGCTCGACCTGGGGTACCTCGACCAGCACACCGACCTCGTCACGATCTCCATCGGCGGCAACGACACCCTCTTCACCTCGGTGTTCACGTCCTGCTACGCCGACAAGGTCGACTGCTCGCGCAGTCACGTGGAGGACGTGCTCGCGGACGGCACGAAGACCGGCAAGGACTCGCCACCGCTCAGTTCCTACCTGCCCGACCGGATCAAGAACCTCGTGCACCCGCAGATCACCAAGACGCTGATGGCGATCCACGCCCGCGCTCCGTTCGCCCGGATCGTGCTGATGGGCTACCCGCCGCTGCTGGAGAACAACGGTCTCTGCGTCGGCCTGGGCATGGTGCAGACGAACTTCCTCAACGGCGTCGGCAACACGCTGCTGGACGAGATGGCGGCGGCCGTGAACGACGTCCGGGCCCAGGGCGTGCAGGCCTGGTTCTCCAACCCGAAGGAGGATTTCAAGGGCAAGGCCATCTGCGGTGACCCGGAGTCGGTCCACGGCTTCGTGAAGGACCTGGTCGAGAGCGACGACCCACTGATCGACATCGACCTGATCAAGGCGGGCATCTCGGCCCAGTCCTTCCACCCGAAGCTCGAGGGCGCCCGGCTCTACGCCAACGCGTTCCAGAGGACGCTGGGCGAGATGGGCAGCCACTGACCCCGCGCCTCCTCGCAGGGCCCGCGTGACGGGCCCTGCGACCTCAGCCCTGGTCGAGCACGGCGATCCCGTCGAGCTCGACCAGGGCTTCCTCGTCCCACAACCGGGTCGTGCCGATCACCGCCATGGCCGGATAGTCGCGTCCCGCCAACCGGCGCCAGATGCGACCGAGTTCGGGGGCGCAGGCCCGGTAGTCGGCGACGTCTACGGCGTACACGGTGACCCGGGCCAGCCGGTCGGGCGTACCGCCGGCCGCCTTCAGGGCGGCGAGCAGGTTGGCCAGCGCCGTCTCGAACTGCTCCGGCAGCGTGTCGCCGACGACCCGGCCCGCCCCGTCCAGGGCGGTCTGCCCGGCGAGCATCACCAGTCGGGAGCCGGTGGCGACCACGGCGTGCGAGAAGCCGGTGGGCGGGGACAGTTCGGCGGGGTTCACGCGCTCCAGGCTCATCGGGCATCCCCGGCCTTCCGCTTCCGTACGGGCACGGTGGTCATCGGTAGAGCTCCTTGGCGATGATGGTCCGCTGGACCTCGCTGGCGCCCTCGTAGATACGGGGGGCGCGCACCTCCCGGTAGAGGTGTTCGAGCAGGTGGCCGCGTTCGAGGGCGCGGGCGCCGTGCAGCTGGACGGCGTGGTCGACGACGTACTGGGCGGTCTCGGTGGCCATCAGCTTGGCCATGGCCGCCCGCCGCGGCACGTCCGGGTCCCCGCTGTCGTACGCGCCGGCCGCCGCGTACACCAGCAGCCGGGCGGCCTCGGTGCGGGTGGCCATCTCGGCGACCCGGTGGGAGACGGCCTGGAGGTCGGCGAGCACGCCGCCGAAGGCGGACCGCCCGGCGGTGTGGACGAGGGTGGCGTCGAGGGCGGCCTGGGCCATGCCCACGGCGAAGGCGCCGACGCTGGGCCGGAAGAGGTTGAGGGTCTCCATGGCGACCCGGAAGCCGCCGCCGGGCGCGCCGAGCCGGTCCTCGGCCGTGACCGGGACCCCGTCGAAGGCGAGGGAGCCGATCGGGTGCGGGGAGAGCATGTCCAGCGGACGCCCGGTGAGCCCCGGCCGGTCGGCCGGGACCAGGAAGGCGGTGACCCCGCGGGCCCCGCCGTCCTCACCCGTCCGGGCGAAGACGGTGTAGAAGTCCGCCTCGGGGGCGTTGGAGATCCAGGTCTTCTCGCCGGTCAGCCGCCACCCGGAGCCGTCCGGCTCGGCGCGCAGGGTCAGGGCGGCGGCGTCGGAGCCGGCCGCCGGCTCGCTGAGCGCGAAGGCGGCCACGGCGCGTCCGGCGCGCACCTCGGGCAGCCAGCGGTCACGCTGTGAGGGCGTGCCGGAGCGCAGCACGGGGTGGCCGCCGAGGCCCTGCAGGGCGAGGGCCGTCTCGGCCTCGGTGCACGCGTGGGCGAGGGATTCCCGCAGGAGGCACAGGTCGAGCGCACCGGAGGTGAACACCCTGTCGAGGAGGCCGAGTTCGCCGAGGGCGGCGAGGAGGGGGCGGTTGACGCGGCCGGGTTCGCCCTTGTCGGCGAGCGGGCGCAGCCGGTCGGCGGCCAGGGTCCGCAGCCGGGCGCACCACTGCTGCTGGTCGGGGTCGAGCGCGAAACCGGGCACGGGCGGCCTCATTTCCGTCGCGACGGGGGGCGTCGCGGTCAGTCGCGTTCGGTCAGTTCTGTCGCGGTGGTCGGAGCTTCGGTCGGTTCCAACGCGTCGGTCAGTTCTATCGCGTTCGGTTGACTGCCGTCACCATCACGATACGCTCGTGGGGCGACCGCACGGCACCCGGCACCACCCCTTTTCCGGACCACCACCCCTCCCTCCGGACACCCGCAAGGGGGCGATCCCGCCTTGGATCTCCTGCCATCCGCCCACGCCGACACCTTCGCGCGCGACCACCTGCCGCCGCCGGGCCAGTGGCCCCGACTGCTCTTCGAGCTGCCCGAGCTGGCCTATCCGGACCGGCTGAACTGCGGGGCCGAGCTGCTGGACGCCACCGTCGCCCGGCTGGGCCCGGACCGCCCGGCCTTCCGGACGGCGGACGGGGCGGTGTGGTCGTACGGGGAGCTGAGCGACCGGGTCGACCGGATCGCGCACGTCCTCACCGGCCGCCTGGGCGTCGTCCCCGGCAACCGGGTGCTGCTGCGCGGGCCGACGGGCCCGTGGTTGGCGGCCTGCTGGCTGGCCGTGACGAAGGCCGGGGCGGTGGCCGTGACGGTACTGGCGCAGCAGCGGTCGGCGGAGCTGGCGACCGTGTGCGCCATGGCGCGCGTGACGCACGCGCTGTGCCACGTCGACGCGCTGGACGACCTGGTGAAGGCCGAGGTACCGGAGCTGCGGATCACCCCGTACGGCGGGGAGGCGCCCGACGACCTGCTCGGCCTGGTCGCCGCGGCCGGGCCCGAGCCGTTCACGGCGGTGGACACCGCTGCCGACGACGTGGCGCTGATCGCGTTCACCTCCGGCACCACGGGGCGTCCCAAGGGCTGCATGCACTTCCACCGGGACGTGCTCGCGATCGCGGACACCTTCGGACGGCACGTGCTCAGGGCGGAGCCGGACGACGTGTTCGCGGGCAGTCCTCCGCTGGGGTTCACCTTCGGGCTGGGCGGGCTGGTGGTCTTCCCGCTGCGGGTGGGCGCCTCGGCGCTGCTGCTGGAGCAGGCCGGGCCCCGGCAGCTGCTGCCGGCGCTGGCCGCGCACCGGGTGTCGGTGCTGTTCACTGCCCCGACCGCGTACCGGGCGATGCTGGACGAGCTGGCGGCCGAGGCGGGGGCGACGGGCGCGGGGACGCAGACCGCGGGGACGACCGCGGGGACGGCGTACGACCTGGGCGCGCTGCGCCGCTGCGTGTCCGCGGGCGAGAACCTGCCGGCGGCCACCTGGGAGGCCTGGCGGGCGGCCACCGGGCTGCGGATCATCAACGGCATCGGCGCGACCGAGCTGCTGCACATCTTCATCTCGGCCGCGGACGACGACATCCGCCCGGGGACCACCGGCCGTCCGGTGCCCGGCTGGCAGGCGCGGGTGGTGGACCCGACCGGGCGGCCGGTACCGGACGGGGCGCCGGGACTGCTGGCGGTGCGCGGCCCGGTGGGCTGCCGGTACCTGGCCGATCCGCGGCAGCAGGAGTACGTCCGGGACGGCTGGAACGTCACCGGGGACACGTACGTGCGCGAGCCGGACGGGTACTTCCGCTATGTCGCCCGCGCCGACGACATGATCATCTCCGCGGGGTACAACATCGCCGGGCCGGAGGTGGAGGAAGCCCTGCTGAGGCACCCGGACGTGCTGGAGGCCGCGGTCGTGGGCCGGCCGGACGACCGGCGCGGTCAGGTCGTGGTGGCGTACACCGTGCTGCGGGACGGGTCGCCGGTCACGGAGGAGGACCTGAAGGCCTTCATGAAGGCGGAGCTGGCCCCGCACAAGTGCCCGCGGGTGTTCGTCTTCTCCCCCGCGCTGCCGCGCACGGCGACGGGCAAACTGCAGCGGTTCCGGCTGCGCGATCTAGAGTGAACCCGTGGCCGAGCAGCACACCCCGCGATCCCTGATCGTCACCTTCTACGGCGCCTACGGGCGGTCGGCACCGGGCCCTGTCCCGGTGGCCTCGCTGATCCGCCTGCTGGGCGCCGTCGGGGTCGACGCGCCGTCCGTGCGGTCGTCGGTGTCCCGCCTCAAACGCCGCGGGTTCCTGGTCGCCGACCGGACGGCGGAGGGCGCGGCGGCGTACGGCCTGTCGGCGGAGGCCCGCGAGCTCCTCGAGGACGGCGACCGGCGCATCTACGGCTACCGCGACGCGGTGGCGGCGGGCGCGGGGGCGGGCGTGGCCGAGGCGGGCGAGACCGGCGGGGCGGGCGAGGCGGGCTGGGTACTCGCCGTGTTCTCCGTACCGGAGCAGGAGCGGCACAAGCGGCACCTGCTGCGCTCGCGGCTGGCCCGGCTGGGCTTCGGGACGGCGGCGCCGGGCGTGTGGATCGCCCCGGCCCGGCTGTACGACGAGGCCCGGCACACGCTGGAGCGGCTGCAGCTGCGGCCGTACGTGGAGCTCTTCCGCGGCGAGCACCTCGGGTTCGCGCCCACCGTCGAGGCGGTGGGCCGGTGGTGGGACCTGACGGCCATCGCCAAGCAGCACGAGGAGTTCCTGGACCGCCACGAGCCCGTGCTGCGCGGCTGGCAGTCAGGGCGCGAACCGGCCCCGCAGGAGGCCTACCACGACTACCTGATGGCGCTGGACTCCTGGCGCCGGCTGCCGTACGCCGACCCGGGCCTGCCGACCGCCCTGCTGCCCTCCGACTGGCCGGGCGACCGCTCGGCCGCCGTGTTCGCCGAACTCCACGCCCGCCTCCACACCGCGGGCGCCGCGTACGTGCGGCTGTAGAGGTCCGTCCCGTCGGCACGGGGCGGTTCGACCGCCGCGCCGAGCACGGTGCCGGGGTACGTCGTCGTCACGAGGGCGTCGGACCCGTGCACGTGGATGGGGCCCCTTCTGGCTGGCGCCCGCCGGAAAATGCCGTGCGCCGCCGGCCGGAGGGCCGGCCATACTCGGGCATGACATGGACTTTCGGTGAGGACCTGGGCGCCTTCGCGGCTGCCGCCGGCGCCACGGTGGAGGCCCGGCCAGTAGAGAACACGCTGATGCTGAGTTGTGTGGACGCGCTCCGGCGGCGCGGGCCGAACGCCTTCGGGGCGGAGCCGCCGCTGTACGGCTGGTGGACGGCGGCCGACGGGACCGTCACCGCGGCCGCGCTGTGCACCCGCCCGCACCCGATGCTCCTCACCGCGCTGCCGGCCGCGTCCGTGCGGCCGCTCGCCGCGGCCCTGGCGGCCGAGCCCCTGCTGGCGGGCGTCACCGGGTTCAACGCCGAGCGCTCCGATGCCGCGTCGCTCGCCGGCGCCTGGGGCCGCCCGTCGCGGGTGACCGAGGAGCAGCGGCTCTACCGCCTCGCCGGGCTCGTACCGCCGGCCCCGGCCCCGCCCGGTGCGCCGCGGATCGCCGGCGAGGCGGACGTTCCGCTGGTACTGGACTGGGTGAACGCCTTCGCCGCGGAGCTGGAGGATCTGGCCCCGGCCGACGAGGGCTGGGTCCGGGACCGGATCGGGTACGGCGGGGTCGTGCTGTGGGAGCACGAGGGGACTCCCGTCTCCCTGGCCTGCCGGACCCGACCGCTGGGCGGGGCCAGCAGGGTCGGTCCCGTGTACACCCCGCCGGAGCACCGGGGGCGCGGCTACGCCGCCGGGGTCACCGCCGAGGCCTCCCGCCTCGCCGGGACGCCCGAGGTACTGCTGTTCACCGACCTCGCCAATCCGACGAGCAACGGCGTCTACCGGCGGATCGGGTACGTGCCCGTGATGGACCGGGTGCTGGTCAGGGGTGGGTGAGGCGGGGGGTGAGGGAGGTGACTGAGGAGGGGGAGGGAGGGCGGTGTGGGGGAAGGCCGGGGGCGCCTGGTGTGCGGCCGGTGTTGGGGCCTGCTTGCTCGCTTCGGGGGTGGGTCGCGTGGTGTGTGGGTCCCCTCGGCGCTTGACAGGGGCGGCCTGCAGGCCCAGCGGCAGGCCCACCCCAGGGGCAAGCTTCCGTTCTAGTGGTCGTCGCAACACCCCAGCTCAGGGGATGCGATGGACTTCAAGATCCGGGAGATCCGGACGGCGCAGGGGCCGAAGAAGCTGGT
>NZ_JOGB01000029.1 GCF_000719335.1 Streptomyces sp. NRRL S-87 | reverse complement strand
ACTTTTGGCACGCTGTTGAGTTCTCAAGGTGCGGACGCTTCCTTTGTTCCCGTTTCCGGGCCCTCCGGGCGCTTCCTTCGTTTCCGACTCTATCAGATCCTTTCGGCGTCTGATTCCCAGTCAGCGGGATTCGTCTTCCCGGCTTTTGGGCCGTTCCGACGAGTGAGACTTTAGCGGATTCCCTGCCCCCGACGCTAATCGGGCGGCTCGCGCTCGAAGCGTTCGTGCGCGGGTTCCTCATTTCGCTAAAACGCACGAACGGCAGAACGGCACGACAAAGCACCGTCAGCTTCTGTGGGTCTTGCGGAATGGCTGTCCGGGGCCGACCGGGGTCGGTGCTCACGTCGAACAGCTCGGAGAACATTACGGATCGCGGAACAGCGTGTCAACTTCACGCCCCGGCCATGCGCGGGCCGACGGCGCGGACGGCGGTGCGGACGACAGGAGGCCGATCAATCGGATCATCGACGAGCGGATGGCCAACCCAGCACGCGGCATCCCGATCGAGCCCCCGGTGACGATCTCGTGGCCCGCGCCTCGTCGAATCGCTACGGTTGAGCCATGACCGCACTGCCCGACTGGATGCGCCCGCCGCGCGCTGAAGGCTGGTTCGCGGAGGACCTCGACCGTCTGCCCGAGGCACCCCGCCACACCGAGCTGATCGACGGAGTGCTCGTCTTCATGATGTCGCCGCAGAGGTGGTGGCACGGCCACCTCGTCACCATGCTCACCGTCGCTCTCATGGAGCAGGCGCCCGGCGATGTCAGGGTCGGCCGCGAGATGACCATAAAACTCGACGCGCGAAACCGGCCCGAGCCGGATCTGCTGTTGACGACGGCCGACTACGACGGAGACCGCACCTGGTTCGCGCCGGACGAGGTGCGACTCGTCATCGAGGTCGTCTCACCCGAGTCCGCGCACCGGGACCGCACGGTCAAACTGCGCAAGTACGCGGAGGCCGGCATCCCCCACTACTGGTGCATCGAGGACGAGGACGGGGCGCCCGTCGTGCACGTCTACGAGCTCGACGAACCCACTGGCGCCTACGCGCCCGCCGGGATCTTCCGGGGCGCCCTCCAGCGCCCGGTGCCCTTCGAGATCAGCCTGGACCTCGACAAGCTCACGCCTCCGCGCAGCAGCTGAGAAGTCGGCAGCAAGTCAGCACGGGAACGTGGAAGGGATCGGACTCGACAGAGTCCGATCCCTTCTGGGGGTCATCCCAGCACCATCCCAGCACGGGCGGTCAGTAGTGGTACCGAGCCGCGAGGACGATGATCTCCTTGTCCGTCACCAGATAGACGAGGCGGTGCTCGTCGTCGATCCGCCGCGACCACGCCCCAGGCAGGTGGTACTTCAAGGGTTCGGGCTTGCCGATCCCTGAGAACGGGTCACGCCTGACGTCCTCGATGAGCTTGTTGATCCGGGCGAGCATCTTGCGGTCGTTCTTGAGCCAGGACGTGTAGTCCTCCCAGCCCTGATCCTCGAAGACAAGCCTCACGCGGCACCCGCACCCGCGTCCGCCGAGTCCGGATCGATCAGCTCGCGCTCCGACAGGTTGATGTTCGCCAGGGCGTTCTCGTACGCCTTGAGGAGCCGGCGAGCGTTCGCCGGTGAGCGCAGCAGATACGAGCCCTCGCGCAGCGCCGCGTAATCCTCGGCCGAGACGAGCACGGCGTTGCCGTGCTTCGAGACGATCTCGATGGCCTCGTGGTTCTCGTTGACCTTCTTGATCAACGGGAAGAGCTCCTTGCGGGCTTCACTCGCAGTTATCGACACGACCTGACCTCTTCCCTCAAGTGGTACCTAATAACGTACCACTCTGCGTGCCTTTCGGGAGGAGAGGCTGCTGATGGCCGGTCAGCTATCCCAGCACCATCCCAGCACGGTAGAAAGCCAAGGGCCCACCTCCGAGGAGGTGGGCCCTTGCGACTAGCACCACGTTTGCCAGGGGCACAACGTGGTGCTCATTCACACGCTCAGACGTTGAAGCGGAACTCGACGACGTCGCCGTCCTGCATGACGTAGTCCTTGCCCTCCATGCGCGCCTTGCCCTTGGCGCGGGCCTCGGCGACGGAGCCGCAGGCGACGAGGTCGGCGAAGGAGATGACCTCGGCCTTGATGAAGCCGCGCTGGAAGTCGGTGTGGATCACGCCGGCCGCCTCGGGGGCGGTGGCGCCCTTCTTGATGGTCCAGGCGCGGGTTTCCTTCGGGCCGGCCGTCAGGTAGGTCTGCAGGCCCAGGGTGTCGAAGCCGACGCGGCCCAGGGTCGCCAGACCCGGCTCGTCCTGGCCGACGGACTGCAGGAGCTCCAGGGCCTCGTCCTCCTCCAGCTCGGCGAGGTCCGCCTCGAGCTTGGCGTTCAGGAAGATCGCCTCGGCCGGGGCGACCAGGGCGCGCTGCTCGTCCTTGAAGGCGTCGTCCGTCAGCTCGTCCTCGTCCACGTTGAAGACGTAGAGGAAGGGCTTGGTGGTGAGGAGGAACAGCTCGTGCAGGAGCTGGCCCTTCTCGGTGCCCTTGGTGATGCCGTGCGAGAAGAGGGTGTCGCCCTCCTCGAGGATCTTCTTGGCCTCCTCGACGGCGGCCAGCACCGCGACCTTGTCCTTCTGGAGGCGGGCCTCCTTCGTCAGGCGCGGCAGCGCCTTCTCGACGGACTGCAGGTCGGCCAGGATCAGCTCGGTGTTGATCGTCTCGATGTCGTCCTTGGGCGAGACCTTGCCGTCGACGTGCACGACGTTCTCGTCCTTGAACGCGCGGATGACCTGGCAGATCGCGTCCGACTCGCGGATGTTCGCCAGGAACTTGTTGCCGAGGCCCTCGCCCTCGCTCGCACCGCGGACGATGCCCGCGATGTCGACGAAGTCCACGGTGGCCGGGAGGATGCGCTCCGAGCCGAAGATGCCCGCCAGGACGGCGAGGCGCGCGTCCGGGACGCCGACGACGCCGACGTTCGGCTCGATGGTGGCGAACGGGTAGTTGGCCGCCAGCACGTCGTTCTTGGTCAGGGCGTTGAACAGGGTCGACTTGCCGACATTCGGCAGACCGACGATTCCGATCGTGAGCGACACGTTGACGACTTCCCGTGAGCTGGAGGGGGGGGCATGGACACCCGGTCCGGAGACGGACCACCGGACAGTTTACTTTCCGATGAGTGGCGGTCGACGTGTCCAGGGGCCCTCCCGGTCCCGCGCGGCCTAGTTTTGTCGGGTGGAGCAACACAGGACGCGATCGCCGAACCACCCACAGCGACGGCCCCAGGGCCGGCGGCCCGCCCTGCCCCCGCAGTACGCCGAGGCCCGGCCGCGCGGAGCGCAGCTGCGGGGCGCGCGGGGTGGCCGCCGGGTACCGCTGCTGCGGCGGCTGCCCAACCCGCGGCTGACGGGGCTGGGCGGCGGCCTGTTCGCCTGCGCCGCGATGGCCGTCGTGGCGGGCCTGGACTGGCTGCTCTTCGACGGGTCGATGATCGCGTACGGGCTGCTCTTCGTGCTCGTCGCCGCCACGACGGCCCTGTGGGTGCGGCCCGCGGACCTCGTCACCGCCCCCATCGCCGTACCGATCGCGTTCGCGGCCGGGGTGTGGCCGATCGCCGGCGGCTCGGGCGGCTTCGGCGGGCAGCTGATGGGGGTCGTGACCGCCCTCGCGCTGCACGCCGGCTGGCTGTACGCGGGGACGCTGCTGGCCGCCCTGATCGTGCTGGTCCGCAAGGCGGTGCTGATCAGCCGTCGCCGCCGCCCGAAGCGGGCGGCGGCGGGCTGAGGGATTCCCCTTCCCGGGGGGCCTGCCCGGGGGGCCTGCCCGCCGGGGACGGCGGGGACGGCGGGGACGGCGGGGAGTTCCCCCCCGCAGCCCCCCGCAGCGCCCCCGCGGACCTCAGATCGCGGCCGAGCGGCGGGCCGCCATGGCGGCGCCCACGATGCCGGCGTTGTTCTGCAGGGTGGCCGGCACGATCTCGGCGCGGATCCCGTCCGCCACCATCGGCAGGAACTTGTCGGCCTTGCGGCTGACGCCGCCGCCGATGATGAAGAGCTCGGGCGAGAAGAGCATCTCCACGTGGGCGAGGTACTTGTGCACCCGCTTGGCCCACTTCTCCCAGTTCAGCTGCTCGTCGTCCTTCGCCTTCGTGGAGGCCTTCTTCTCCGCGTCGTGGCCGTGCAGCTCAAGGTGGCCCAGCTCGCTGTTGGCCACCAGCCGCCCGTCCGTGAACACCGCGCTGCCGATGCCGGTGCCGAAGGTCAGGAGGATGACGGTGCCGGTACGGCCGCGACCCGCGCCGAAGGTCATCTCGGCGACCCCGGCGGCGTCCGCGTCGTTCAGGACCGTCACCGGCAGGCCGGCCAGTCGTCCCGACAGGAGGGCACGGGCGTCCACGTCCACCCACGCCTTGTCGACGTTGGCGGCCGTTCGGGTGACGCCCTCGGTCACGACGCCGGGGAAGGTGACCCCGACCGGGCCGGACCAGCCGAAGTGGGAGACCACCTGGACCACGCCGTCGGCCACCGCCTCGGGGGTGGCGGGGTGCGGGGTCAGCACCTTGTAGCGCTCGCGCGCGAGGTCGCCGCGGTCCAGGTCGACGGGCGCGCCCTTGATCCCGGATCCGCCGATGTCCACGCCGAATATCTGCTGCATGGAATCACCGTACGGATGCCGGGACCGGTCGGCAGCGGGACGGCCGGTCCGGCCACCCGCACGGGTCTACCGCTCCGCGGTCAGCCCCGCACGGGTCTACTGCTCCGCGGTCAGCTCCGCCGCCTCGGCGCGCAGGTCGCGGCGCAGTTCCTTCGGCAGCGAGAAGGTGATGGACTCCTCGGCCGTCTTGACGATCTCGACGTCCTCGAAGTCGCGCGCGGCCAGCCACTCGAGGACCTCCTCGACCAGGACCTCGGGGACCGAGGCGCCGGAGGTCAGGCCGACCGTGGTGACGCCCTCCAGCCAGGCCTCGTCGATCTCGTGCGCGAAGTCGACCAGGTGCGCGGCGCCCGCGCCGGCGTCCAGGGCCACCTCGACCAGGCGGATCGAGTTCGAGGAGTTCTTGGAGCCGACGACGATGACCAGGTCGGCGTCCGCGCCCATGGCCTTGACGGCCGCCTGGCGGTTGGACGTGGCGTAGCAGATGTCGTCGCTGGGCGGCGAGACGAGCAGCGGGAACCTGGTCTTGAGCGCGTCGACGGTCTCCATCGTCTCGTCGACGGAGAGGGTTGTCTGGGAGAGCCAGACGACCTTGGACTCGTCGCGGACGGTGACCTTCTCGACGTCGTGCGGGCCGTCCACGATCGTGATGTGGTCGGGGGCCTCGCCGGAGGTGCCGATGACCTCCTCGTGGCCCTCGTGGCCGATGAGGAGGATGTCGAAGTCCTCGTTGGCGTACCGGATCGCTTCCTTGTGCACCTTGGTGACCAGCGGGCAGGTCGCGTCGATGGTCGCGAGCTTGCCGCGGCGGGCCTCCTCGTGGACCACCGGGGCCACGCCGTGCGCGGAGAACATCACGATGTTGCCCGGCGGCACCTCCTCCGTCCGCTCGACGAAGATCGCGCCCTTCTTCTCCAGGGTCTGCACGACGTACTTGTTGTGCACGATCTCGTGGCGCACGTAGACGGGCGCGCCGTACTGCTCGAGGGCCTTCTCGACGGCGATCACGGCGCGGTCGACGCCCGCGCAGTAGCCACGGGGGGCGGCGAGCAGGACACGGCGACGGGCGGCAGGAGCAGTCATGCGGTCCATCGTAAGGCCGTGCGCGGCAGGCCGGAGATCGTGCCCGTAGCCCAGACTGGTTCGAAAAGATCGTCTACGGGTGGCCCCGGGAGGAACGATGACGGCGCCCCAGGACCTCGGCCCGGGCGGGGGCCCCGGCGCGGGTCCGGGCGGCTCGGCCGGCGGGGGCCGACTGCGCCGGAGCCTCGGGTTCCGCGACCTGGTCGTGTACGGGCTGCTGTTCATCGCCCCCATGGCGCCGGTCGGGGTGTTCGGCACCCTCGACGCCCGCTCGCACGGCGCCGTCGCGCTCGTCTACCTGGTCGCCACCGTCGCGATGGCGTGCACCGCGTTCAGCTACGCCGAGATGGTGCGGGTGGCCCCGCAGGCGGGCTCGGTCTTCACGTACGCGCGCAGGGGGCTCGGCGAGGGGGCGGGGCTCACCGCGGGCTGGATGGCGATGCTGGACTACCTCCTCATCCCGGCGGTGGCCTACCTCTTCGCCGGGATCGCCATGAACGCGCTGGTGCCCGAGGTGTCGCGGTGGGCGTGGACGGCGCTCGCGGTGGTGGTCACCACGCTGCTGAACCTGTGGGGCGTACGGGCGGCGGCACGCGTCGGCTTCGCGGTGCTGACCGTGGAGGTCGCGGTGCTCCTGGTGTTCCTGGTGGCGGCGGTGACCGTGCTGGCGCGGGACGGGGCGCGGCGGGGCTGGCTGTCCCCGCTGACCGGGGACGGCTCGCTGGGGTTCTCGTTCGGGGCGGTGCTGGCGGCGGTGTCGGTGGCGGTGCTGTCGTACCTGGGCTTCGACGCGGTCGCGGCGTTCGCGGAGGAGGTGACCGGCGGGTCGGAACGGGTGGCCCGGGCCCTGCTGTTCTGCCTCGCGCTGACGGGCGTGCTGTTCGTGGCGCAGACCTACCTGGCGGCGCTGCTGGAGCCGCTGTCGGCGGCGGAGCTGGCGGCCGACCCGGCCGGGCAGGGGTCCGCGTTCTACGACACGGTCGACGCGGCGGTGGGCGCCTGGCTGCACGACCTGGTGGCGCTGAGCAAGGCCGTCGGCGCCGCGTTCGCCGCGCTGGCCGGGCAGGCGGCGGCCGGCCGGCTGCTGTTCGCGATGGCGCGGGAGCGGCGGCTGCCGCGGGCGCTGGCGCGGACCTCGCGGGGCGGGGTGCCGCGGGCCGCGCTGCTGTCGGCGGCGGCGGTGACGCTGGTGGCGGCCGTGTGGGCGGCCCGCCGCGACGACGGGCTCGACCACCTGGTGTCGGTGGTCGACGTCGGGGCGCTGACGGCCTTCCTGCTGCTGCACGCGTCGGTGGTGGGCTGGTTCGTCGTGCGTCGGGCGGGCGGGGCACCGAGGTGGTGGCGGCACCTGGCGGTGCCGGTGGCGGGGGCGGGGGTGACGGTGGCGGTGATCACGGCGGCGTCGGGGACGGCGCAGCTGGTGGGGGGCGCGTGGCTGGTGGTGGGGCTGGCCGTCCTGCTGGTCCAGCGGCGCCGGTCCGGGCGGGACGGCTCTGTCGGCGCGGGCCGTTAGCCTGCCTGCATGGGTCTCAATACGTCGGCCGAGGCGCCGCTGCCCGTCGGTCAGGTGTCCCGGCTCATCGGGGGCTGGATCGAGCGGCTCGGCCAGGTGTGGGTGGAGGGGCAGATCACCCAGCTCTCGCGCCGGCCGGGTGCGGGGGTTGTCTTCATGCGGCTGCGCGACCCCTCGCACGACATCTCGGTGAGCGTGACCTGCTACCGCCAGGTGTTCGACGACGTGGCCGACGCCGTGCAGGAGGGTGCCCGGGTGGTCGTCCTGGCCAAGCCCGAGTGGTACGCCAAGCGCGGCGAGCTGTCGCTCCGGGCCACCGAGATACGGCCGGTGGGCATCGGCGAGCTGCTGGCCCGGCTGGAGAAGCTGAAGCGGTCGCTGGCGGCCGAGGGCCTGTTCGCGCTGGACCGCAAGAAGCCGCTGCCGTTCCTGCCGCAGTTGATCGGGCTGGTCTGCGGGCGGGCCTCGGCGGCCGAGCGGGACGTGCTGGACAACGCGCGGCGCCGCTGGCCGGCCGTGCGCTTCGAGGTGCGCAACGTGGCGGTGCAGGGCGTGCACGCGGTGCCGCAGGTGGTCCGGGCGGTCGAGGAGCTCGACGCGCACGACGGCGTCGACGTGATCATCGTGGCGCGCGGCGGCGGCAGTGTGGAGGACCTGCTGCCGTTCTCGGACGAACAGGTCGTACGGGCGGTGGCCGCGGCCCGTACTCCGGTCGTCTCGGCCATCGGGCACGAGCCGGACTCGCCGCTGCTGGACCTCGTGGCGGACCTGCGGGCCTCGACGCCGACGGACGCGGCGAAGAAGGTGGTGCCGGACGTGGGCGAGGAGCTGGACCGGGTCCGGCTGCTGCGCGACCGCGCGCGTCGGTGCGTGCACGCCCTGCTGGACCGGGAGGAGCGGGGGCTGGCGCACGCGCTGGGCCGGCCGGTCTTCGTCCATCCGCAGCGGATGATCGAGGACCGGGAGGAGCAGGTCGAGGCCCTGCTGGCGCGCAGTCGGCGGACGTTCGGGCACCTGCTGGACCGGGCGGACTCGGAGCTGTCGCACACCCGGGCGCGGGTGGTGGCGCTGTCTCCGGCGGCGACCCTGGAGCGCGGGTACGCGGTGCTCCAGCGGGCGGACGGGCACGTGGTGCGCGCGCCGGCGGAGGCCGCGCCGGGCGAGGTGCTCCGGGCGCGGGTGGCCGAGGGCGAGCTCGCGGTGCGCGTGACCGGTGACGGTGCCGACGCGGGTGCGCGTGTCGACGCAGAGGCCCGTGTCGATGCAGGTGCCCCTGCCGGTGCCGGTGCCCGTGCCGACGCAGGGGCCCGTGCCGACGCAGGGGCCCGTGCCGACGCAGGGGCCCGTGCCGACGCAGGGGCCCGTGCCGACGCAGGGGCCCCTGCCGGTGCCGGTGCCGATGGGGCGGCGGCGGCCGCCGAGACTCCGTCGTGACGCAACGCTTCCGCTTCCGCTTCCCCATCCCCTTCCCCATCGACTTGAGGTGATCCCGCATGGCCGAGACGAACACGGCACTGGGCTACGAGCAGGCCCGCGACGAGCTCATCGAGGTGGTACGCCGCCTCGAGGCGGGCGGTACGACGCTGGAGGAGTCGCTGGCCCTGTGGGAGCGCGGCGAGGAGCTGGCGCAGGTCTGCCGGCACTGGCTGGAGGGGGCGCGGGCCCGGCTCGACTCGGCGCTGGCCGCCCGGGAGCGGGCGGAGGAGCGCGGGGACGGTGGCGAGGACGGCCGCGAGGACGGTTGATCGGGGGCGTCGAGCGGGACTCCGGGGCATTTCGAGGCGCCCGGGAATAACGTACCTGCGCGGGCAGGTTGTTGCGCGCTGGGTCCGCCGACGAAGCCGGACTCGTTGACAGATGAACAATCTGTGAAGTGAACCACTCCGAGGCCGGTTTAGTTGAAGTTTCATCTATTTCGCGCCTAGAGTCGTCCACGTCGCTTCGACCCGCACATGGAAGGCATCCGATGTCCCTCGTTCTCGACACCGCCGCCCAGGACCTCCTGTTCCGCGAGGCCCGCACCGCCAACACCTTCACGGACGAGCCCGTCACGGACGAGCAGGTCCAGGCCATCTACGACCTGGTCAAGTACGGCCCGACCGCTTTCAACGCGACCCCGCTGCGCGTGACCCTGGTCCGCTCCGCCGAGGCCCGCCAGCGCCTGGTCGACCTCATGTCCGAGGGCAACAAGGCCAAGACCGCCACCGCCCCGCTGGTCGCGATCCTCTCCGCGGACAACGAGTTCCACGAGGAGATCCCGAAGCTGCTGCCGAGCTACCCGCAGGCCGCCGGCTTCTTCACCGAGCGCCCGGTCCGCGAGGGCTTCGCCGGCATGAACGCCGCGCTGCAGGCCGCGTACTTCATCGTGGGCGTGCGGGCCGCCGGCCTGGCCGCCGGCCCGATGACCGGCGCCGACCTCGAGGGCGTCCGCAAGGAGTTCCTGGACGACGACCACACCCCGCTGATGATCGTCAACATCGGCAAGCCGGGCGAGGGCGCCTGGTACGACCGCAGCCCGCGCCTGTCCTTCGACGAGGTCGTCACCACCGTCTGATCCACCGGATCCAGACCCCCGAACGGCGTAGGCGAGACGCCGAAGCGACGAGAGGCCGCACCCCGGATGCCGGGGGCGGCCTCTTTCGCTTGCCGTGCCGGGGGGTGCGGCACGGCCTGCCGGGCATGAGGTCCGGCCCGCCGGGGGTGCGGTCCGGGCTGCCGGGCATGAGGTCCGGCCCGCCGGCACGCGGTCCGGCCGTGCGGCCGCCGACCCTCGGCGGCCGCCCGCGGGGTCAGCCCCGCTCCGCCTTGAGCGCCCGCGCCAGCTCCGTGAGCTGCGCGATCGAGCCCGTACCGGTCACGACGGTGGTGGAGCCCTTCTCCTCGCGCACGAGGGCGTCGTACTTCTCGCCCTCCCACACCTGCCAGGTCGCGTCGCCCACGGCCTGCGTGCGGTCGGTCAGCTCCGCCTTCTGCGTCACCTTCGGAACGTACGTCCGCGCCGGCAGCGTCGACTGCTCGACCGCGGCGTACTGCCCCGCGGGGTCGAGGAAGCCGAGGTGCCACGCGTTGCCGCTCCTGCGCTCGTACGACACCGAGGTCGCCCGCCAGTCGGCCGAAAGCCCCTGCGGCGCGGCGACCGGGTACGGGGCCGCGCGCCGGGCGGTGATCAGCTCGACGCGGTAGTCCACCACGCGGGTCGGATCGGCCTTGTCGTCATGCGGGATGAAGATGTAGATGGCGCCGACCACGAGGCCGATCACCGCCAGGGACCGCACCATGTCCCAGACCGTCTGCTTGCCTTTCATACCTGCCACGGACACATCGTCCCCCATCCATGGGGGCGATCATCCGCAGGGGGGTGTGGTGGAGGGGACCAAAGCGGGCAGATACCAAGCCGATGACCATATGCCGCGATATGCCGCTCATACGTGCCCCCCTCTGCTCAGTTTGTCGACCTACCGATAGAGTCGCAGCACCCTCTCTTCTTTCCGGCCGTCGTCGTACAGGAAGGTGCGCTCCGATGACCGAGCACAACTTGCCGCCCCAGCTCGTGGTCTCTCCCGAGGCTCCCGACCGCAACCTGGCCCTCGAGCTCGTCCGGGTCACCGAGGCCGCCGCCATGGCCGCCGGCCGCTGGGTGGGCCGCGGCGACAAGATCGGCGCGGACGGCGCGGCGGTCCGGGCCATGCGCACCCTCGTCTCGACCGTGTCGATGAACGGCGTGGTCGTCATCGGCGAGGGCGAGAAGGACGAGGCCCCGATGCTGTTCAACGGCGAACGGGTCGGCGACGGCACCGGCGCCGAGGTGGACATCGCGGTCGACCCGATCGACGGCACCACCCTGAACGCGAAGGGCATGCCCAACGCCATCGCCGTCCTCGCCGCCGCCGACCGCGGCACCATGTTCGACCCGTCCGCGGTCTTCTACATGGAGAAGCTGGTCACGGGCCCCGAGGCCGCCGACTTCGTCGACATCAACGCCCCGGTGTCGGTCAACATCCGCCGCGTCGCCAAGGCCAAGAACATGGCCGTGGAGGACATCACCGTCGTCATCCTCGACCGCCCCCGCCACGAGGGCATCGTCAAGGAGATCCGCGAGACCGGCGCGCGCATCAAGTTCATCTCCGACGGCGACGTGGCCGGCTCGATCATGGCCGCCCGCGAGGGCACCGGCGTCGACCTGCTGATGGGCATCGGCGGCACCCCCGAGGGCATCATCTCGGCCTGCGCCATAAAGTGCCTGGGCGGCGTGATCCAGGGCAAGCTGTGGCCCAAGGACGAGGCCGAGCGCCAGAAGGCCCTGGACGCGGGCCACGACCTCGACCGCGTGCTGTCGACCAACGACCTGGTCTCCGGCGACAACGTCTTCTTCGTCGCCACCGGCATCACCGACGGCGAGCTGCTGCGCGGCGTCCACTACCGCTCGGAGACGGCCACCACGTCGTCGCTGGTCATGCGCTCGAAGTCGGGCACGATCCGGAAGATCGACTCCACGCACCGGCTCTCGAAGCTGCGCGCCTACAGCGCGATCGACTTCGACCGCGCGCAGTAGCGCGACCGGGTCCGGCGCTCCGGACCCGCGGCCGGACGCGACGAAGGGGCGGTCCCTGTGCGGGGGACCGCCCCTTTCGCGTCGGTACGGCGCCCGGCCCGCCGTACGCCGGTCAGCCGGCGGCGGCCACGGGGCCGGCGGGCGGGGCCTGGCGCAGGTCCCCCGCACGACGCCGGCGGCGGGCCAGCACCACGCGCCGCTCGGCGGCGGTGAGCCCGCCCCACACGCCGTACGGCTCGGGCTGGAGCAGCGCGTGCTCGCGGCACGCGACCATCACGGGACAGCGGGCGCACACCCGCTTCGCGGCCTCCTCGCGCGACAGGCGCGCGGCCGTCGGCTCCTTGGAGGGGGCGAAGAAGAGTCCGGCCTCGTCCCGGCGGCAGACCGCGTCCAGATGCCATGGGCCGTCCTCCTCCCTGCTTGGCACCCGCTGGTTCGGAAGACTCGGAACAGCGGCTACCTGCAAGGACTGATGCGGCGGTTGAAGCACGGTCTTCTCCTGACGACGGATTCGCGAGCGAGAGACGATGCGTCAGTCCCTACCCGCTGTGCGCGCGCCTAAGCACTGCGTGCCGTCGCCCCGGATCGGGCCGCGGACTTCTGACCGGAATTCGCCCGTCCCCCCGGACGAGTTCCGGCCGGGTCCGCCGGGGGCCTCCGAGCGGGGCCCGGGGACCGCCGTCCTGGAGACCGCGCGCCGCGGGCCCTGGCTGGGTCGGAGCACCGCCCCCGGCCGCTCAGGAACCGGCGCGCCCGCGCAGCCGGCCGGAGAGGTCCGCGAGCCGGCGGCCGGCGCGCGGCTTGGCCTCCACGTTCCCCAGCAACGAGAATCCGCGCAGGATCACCACGGGCGCGCCGGGGTCCGGCGCCTCGGTGGTGACCACTTCGAACGCACCGAGGATGCCGCCGCCGTGGCTGCGCAGGGTCACGTTCTCGGGCACCTTGATCTCGATGTTCCCCAGGACCGAGACCACCCTGAGCTCGACGACCTGCTGCTCGAAAACGGCCTCGGAGAGGTCGATCTCCACGTCGCCCATCACGGAGACCACCTGCGTGCGCGCCCGGGGGCGCCAGCGGCCCTTGCGGACCGCGCTGCTGCACACCGCGACCACCGTGTCGGCCTCGCCGGGGGCTGCGTACGCGGGGGCGGCCTCCGGGGCCGGGAGGGGCGCCGGCCGGTTCCGGTGCGCACCCGGGAGGTCCCGTACGAGCGTCTCGAGCTCCCCGACGGTCTTCAGCGCGTACAGCGAGTCCAGCCGCTCGGCGTGCTCCTCCGCGGTGAGCCGGCCCTCGGCCAGGGCGTCGGCCAGGATCTGCCCGATCCGGTCGCGGTCGGCGTCGGAGGCACGGAGGGCGGCATCGCCCGCGGGGTGCTTTTCGAGGTCCACGCCAGCAGCATAGCGAGACGCGATAGATCGCGATAGGGCCGTTTCCGGCCCCAGTGAGCCTTACCTCACAGACGAGGCGCTCGACGGAGGACCTACGCTGGAGTGTCGCGCTGCCAATAGGTCGTCAGCGCCGTCCGCCGAGTGAGGAATGGCCGTCCCATGCCAGAGTTTGCGTACTCCGATCTGCTCCCCCTGGGAGAGGACAACACGCCCTACCGCCTGGTGACCTCCGAGGGTGTCTCCACCGTCGAGGCCGGCGGCCGTACGTTCCTCAAGGTCGAGCCCGAGGCGCTGCGCAAGCTCGCCGAGGAGGCCATCCACGACATCCAGCACTTCCTGCGCCCCGCGCACCTCGCGCAGCTGCGCCGGATCATCGACGACCCCGAGGCCTCCTCGAACGACAAGTTCGTCGCGCTGGACCTGCTGAAGAACGCGAACATCGCCGCCGCCGGCGTCCTTCCCATGTGCCAGGACACGGGCACCGCGATCGTCATGGGCAAGCGCGGCCAGAACGTCCTCACCGAGGGCGGCGACGAGGCGGCCCTGTCCCGCGGCATCTACGACGCGTACACGAACCTGAACCTGCGCTACTCGCAGATGGCCCCGCTGACCATGTGGGAGGAGAAGAACACCGGCTCGAACCTGCCCGCGCAGATCGAGCTCTACGCGACCGACGGCGGCGCGTACAAGTTCCTCTTCATGGCCAAGGGCGGCGGCTCGGCCAACAAGTCGTTCCTCTACCAGGAGACGAAGGCGGTCCTCAACGAGGCCTCCATGATGAAGTTCCTGGAGGAGAAGATCCGCTCGCTGGGTACGGCGGCCTGCCCGCCGTACCACCTGGCGATCGTCGTCGGCGGCACCTCGGCCGAGCACGCGCTGAAGACCGCGAAGCTGGCCTCCGCCCACTACCTCGACGAGCTGCCCCGCGAGGGCTCGGCCCTGGGCCACGGCTTCCGCGACGAGGCCCTGGAACAGCAGGTCTTCGAGCTCACCCAGAAGATCGGCATCGGCGCCCAGTTCGGCGGCAAGTACTTCTGCCACGACGTGCGCGTGGTGCGCCTGCCGCGGCACGGCGCCTCGCTGCCGGTGGCCATCGCCGTGTCCTGCTCCGCGGACCGCCAGGCCGTCGCGAAGATCACCGCCGAGGGCGTCTTCCTGGAGCAGCTCGAGCGCGACCCGGCCCGTTTCCTGCCGGACACCACCGACGAGCACCTGGACGCCGCTTCGGACGTCGTCGAGATCGACCTGACCCGGCCGATGGACGACATCCTCGCCGAGCTCACCAAGCACCCGGTGAAGACCCGCCTGTCCCTGACCGGCCCGCTGGTGGTGGCGCGCGACATCGCCCACGCCAAGATCAAGGAGCGGCTGGACGCGGGCGAGGACATGCCGCAGTACCTTAAGGACCACCCGGTCTACTACGCCGGCCCGGCGAAGACGCCCGAGGGCTACGCGTCCGGCTCCTTCGGCCCGACGACGGCCGGGCGCATGGACTCGTACGTCGCCCAGTTCCAGGCGGCCGGCGGCTCGAAGGTCATGCTGGCCAAGGGCAACCGCTCGCAGCAGGTGACCGACGCGTGCGACGCGCACGGCGGCTTCTACCTGGGCTCCATCGGCGGCCCGGCCGCGCGCCTGGCCCAGGACTGCATCAAGAAGGTCGAGGTCCTGGAGTACGAGGAGCTCGGCATGGAGGCGGTCTGGAAGATCGAGGTCGAGGACTTCCCGGCCTTCATCGTCGTCGACGACAAGGGCAACGACTTCTTCCAGAACCCTGCCCCCGAGCCCACCTTCACCCACATCCCGGTCCGCGGCCCGGGCCTGTAGGCCCACCCGACCCGCGTACCGGAGCCCGCCGCCCCGCCAGGGCGCGGGCGGGCTCCGGCGCGTCCGGCCCCGGCGTCCGTGGCTGCCGAAGCCCCGGTGGCCCCACAGGCGCTTGCGCACGGGCTGGTTGACCCGCGGTCAGCGGGTGAGGTGGAACTCCATCCGCTCGTAGTCGCCGTCCACGGTCAGGCGGACGTAGCCGCCCACGTCCTTGAAGTCGCCGGTGCCGCCGGTGACCGCGGCGTCGAAGGCGGCCGTCTGCGTGTTGGAGGGGTCCACCGACGTGAGGGACTGGAGGGTCAGCTGCCCGCCGGGACCGCCGTTCAGGACGACGTTGCCGACGCACAGCACGTCGTTGCCCGAGCTCCCGGTGCGCACGACGGTGCAGGTCACACCGTCCCGCCCGACCACGTCCCCGCCCTTGGTGCGGTAGATGTCGTCGGCGAACGTGTAGACGGCCCCGGTCTCGGCCGGCTGGCCGGTCGGGCCGCTCTGCTGGGACGCGACCTCCTTGGCGTACAGGGTGAAGTCCAGATCGACGGCCGCGGAAGCGGGGACCGGGCCGCTGAGGACCACGGCGGCGGCCGCGCAGGCGCCGAGCGCACCGAGTCTCCTGAAGCTGCGGGACATGTGCTGCCTCCTGGCATGGGGAACCCCCCTGCGCCCTCCCCTCCGGGCCCCCTTCATTGTCCGACGCTCCCCCGCCGCTCGCCCGGCGAGTCCGTAGGGGCGCGGTGTGACGGGTGCAGGGGGTGTGGGTCCACCACCGCGCGGTACGGGTCGGACCCGTCTCCCGAGGGCGTGTCGGGGGCCGGCGGCGGCTCCCGCAGCACGCAGCCCCGGAACAGCACAACACCCGGCCGGATGCTCCCGGCCGGGCTGCGGGGGTTACGAGTGGTGCGGGTGGCGGCGTGCGGCGACTACGCGAACCGCTGCCCCGCGGAGCCGTTGCAGGGCTGCAGGCGGAGCTGGTCCTTGGGGGCGGACAGGGTCAGGCACAGCGACGGGGCCGCCGTCGGGCGGTAGGTGGCGCCGTCGCGGGTGAACTGCTGGTTGGCGCCGCCGTGGCAGTTCCACAGGATCAGCCCGGTGCCGGCCGTGTAGGCGGCGCCCGGGACGTCCAGGCAGCGGTCGTGGGTCAGTTCGACGTGCAGGGCCTTGCGGGCCGCGTCGTACCACCAGCCCTGGTTGCGGCCGCCGTGGCAGTCCCAGCCGATGACCTTGGTGCCGTTGGCGCTGGCGCCGCCGTCGGCGTCGAGGCACGTGCCGCCGGCCTCGTTCTTGAGGGGCTTGAACGCGTCGTCCCAGGCGACCGGCTCCAGTACCGGCGTGCCGGTCGACGCCGGGTCGGCGCAGGAGGCCTCGCGCAGCCCGGAGTCGTAGAACCGGGTCAGGCAGGCGGCGAAGGCGCCGTGCCCCTTGTAGTTGGGGTGGAAGGACTGCCGGGCGGTGTTCTCGTCCCACGGGAAGTGGTCGCCCAGGTCCAGGTAGAGACCGCGGGCCCAGGTGTCCTCCATGCACACCTCGTGGCCGTGGAAGAGCCGCGAGGCGTCGAGGTACAGCGCGCCCGCGTTGCGGGCCGCGGCCCGCATGCCCTTCTCGAAGGTCGGCACCGCGTAGTTGCGGCCCCAGGACGCGTCGGAGTCGTAGCCGGCGCAGCCGCCCGGGAGCTTGCCGGGGAAGTTCGGGTTGTCGTTGAAGTCGGGCCCGATCGGGCTCGGGTAGCCCATGACCACGAGCTTGTAGTCGGAGTCGGCGTACCCGGCGTCGCGCATGACGGTCTTCAGGTCGCCGATGGTGGCCTCGACCTTCGGCCGCAGGCCGTCGACCCGGGCCTGCCAGCCGGGACCGTACTTCGGCTCGCAGGTGCCCTGGCTGAGCACCCAGCGGGTGACGCAGTCGGTCATGACGGGGCCGAACTGGAGGTCGTCGTTGGCGCCGGCCACCAGCACGACCATCTTGATGCGGGTGTTGCGGGCCTTGACGGCCAGGCTGTCGCTCTGGACCAGCTCGTCGGCGTACTGCTTCGAGCCGCCGATGCGGATGTTGCCGGTGTACGCGCCCGAGCACGCGACGTTGAAGGTGTAGTCGGCGGCGATCCCGGTCCGGTGGATCGCGGTGTCGGGCGAGCGGTGGCACTGGTTGGACGTGGTGTTGGTGGCCGGGTCGTAGTTCCCGACGCCCTCGCCGGAGATCTCGCTGTCCCCGAGGGAGATGAGCCCGGTCCTGCGCTCGGCGAGCGGGCGGACCGCGGAGTCCCCGTAGATCCTGACGGCCTCGGCGGCCCGGATCGCCTCCAGTTCGGGTGGGAGCGGTGCGACGGCGGATCCCGACGGGGTGGCCGCGTGGGCCAGGGGAGTGATCGCGGCCATGCCCCCGAGGGCCGCCGCGAACGCCGCCACCGCGGCGACGGTAGATCTGAACATGGGTGTGGTACGCGCCATGGAACGCCCTCCCGACGTCAGTGTTACCCCCGGTATTTACTGGCCGGTAGTGGGCTTGGGAATAGTTCGAACAAGACAAGAGCTCAACTTTTGGAGGAGGCCACGAACATGACCGACGATCAGACCCCGGCCGAGTACCGGATCGAGCACGACTCGATGGGCGAGGTGCGCGTGCCCGCCCAGGCCAAGTGGCGTGCGCAGACCCAGCGGGCGGTGCTGAACTTCCCCGTCTCCGGGCAGCGGCTCGAATCCGCCCACATCGCCGCCCTCGGCCGGATCAAGGCGGCCGCCGCGCAGGTCAACGCCCGCCTGGGGGTACTGGATCAGGACATCGCGGACGCCGTCACGAGCGCCGCCGAGGAGGTCGCCGAGGGCCGCTGGGACGACCAGTTTCCGGTCGACGTCTTCCAGACCGGATCCGGCACCTCGTCCAACATGAACGCCAACGAGGTGATCGCCACCCTCGCCGCCGAGCGCCTGGGCCGCGACGTCCACCCCAACGACCACGTCAACGCCTCGCAGAGCTCCAACGACGTCTTCCCGTCCAGCATCCACATCGCCGCCACCGCCGCCGTCGTCCAGGACCTCGTCCCCGCCCTGCACCACCTGCGGGCCGCGCTGGAGCGCAAGGCCGCGGAGTTCGGGAAGGTCGTGAAGTCGGGCCGGACGCACCTCATGGACGCCACCCCCGTCACCCTGGGGCAGGAGTTCGGCGGGTACGCCGCCCAGATCCGCCACGGCGTCGAGCGCCTGGAGGCGGCCCTCCCCCGCCTCGCCGAACTCCCCCTCGGCGGGACGGCCGTCGGCACCGGCATCAACACCCCGCCCGGGTTCTCCGCGGCCGTCATCGCCGAGGTGGCCGCCGCCACCGGACTGCCGCTCACCGAGGCCCGCGACCACTTCGAGGCCCAGGGCGCCCGGGACGGACTCGTCGAGACCTCCGGACAACTGCGCACGATCGCCGTCTCGCTGACGAAGATCGCGAACGATCTGCGCTGGATGTCCTCCGGGCCGCGCACCGGATTGGCCGAAATCAACCTCCCCGACCTGCAGCCGGGGTCGTCGATCATGCCGGGCAAGGTCAACCCGGTCGTCCCGGAGGCGGTGCTCATGGTGGCCGCCCAGGTGACCGGCAACGACACCACCGTCGCGGTGGCCGGCGCGGCCGGCAACTTCGAGCTCAACGTGATGCTCCCCGTCATGGCGAAGAACCTGCTGGAGTCCGTGCGGCTGCTCGCGAACGCCTCCCGGCTGCTGGCCGACCGCACCGTCGACGGGATCACCGCCAACGTCGAGCGGGCCCGCGAGTACGCCGAGTCCTCGCCCTCCGTGGTCACCCCGCTCAACAAGTACATCGGGTACGAGGAGGCCGCGAAGGTCGCCAAGAAGTCCCTCGCGGAGCGCAGGACCATCAGGGAGGTGGTCCTGGAGTCCGGTTACGTCGAACGCGGCGACCTCACCCTGGAGCAGCTCGACGAGGCACTCGACGTCCTGCGCATGACCCGGCCGTGACGGTCCGCGGGACCCCGCCGGCCCGCCGAACACCCCCGTCCCGGGCGCCGTACGGCCGCCCGGGACCGTTCAATTCCAGCCGAATCTCACAGGTGACCTGCACCGCAGCACCGCGCCCGGCCCCGCGCCTAAGATCTGCGCATGACAGGTACGGCAGGCACGGCGGCGCACGGCGCGCCACGGGGGACGCACTGGGCGCCGGGGGACCACATCCTCTGGCGTTACCGCGACGCGGCCCCCGACCTGAAGGGCCAGGTCCACATCTGCCGCCCCGTGACCGTCGTCCAGGACACCCCCGACCTGCTCGCGGTGTGGATGGCCCCGGGCACCGAGTGCGTCAAACCCGTCCTCGCCGACGGCACCCCGGTCCACGAGGAGCCGCTCGCCACCCGCTACACCGCGCCGCGCACCACCGAGCGCGCGCCCTGGTGGGGCACGGGTGTGCTGAAGCTGGCCCGGCCCGACGACCCGTGGTCGGTCTGGCTCTTCTGGGACCACGGGTGGCGCTTCAAGAGCTGGTACGTCAACCTCGAGGAGCCGCGTCGGCGCTGGGCCGGCGGGGTCGACTCCGAGGACCACTTCCTCGACATCTCCGTCTACCCCGACCGGAGCTGGAAGTGGCGCGACGAGGACGAGTTCGCACAGGCCCAGCGCGTCGGCCTCATGGACGCCGGACGGGCCGACCGGGTCCGGGCGGCCGGACGGGCGGCGGTGGAGCGGATCGAGGCCTGGGGGGCTCCGTTCTCGGACGGTTGGCAGGACTGGCGACCCGATCCGACCTGGGAGGTTCCGGTTCTGCCGGACGACTGGGACCGCACCCCGGCGCATATGACGTCATGAGACCCTTGATGCGCCCCCGGGGTTCAAACGTAGGATCGTCCTCCGCAAGGCTGCACTTCCGTAATCCTCAAGCTGTGCGCAGGACTTGACCGGGCATCACCGAACGAGCGGAGAGGTAACGAGCGGGGAGCGGTGTGACGGGCGACGGTGCCCGCGCCGCTGAGCGGGTATACCGCGACTGACGAGTTGTGTGCAGCGCACATCGAGCGCAAACGGACGGAATTCCACGCGTGACGGAGTACCCCACCTCTCACGAGGGCCCGCAGCCGGGTGCCGGGGCAGCGGCGAGCGCGGCGCAGAACCATGCTCCGGGCGGCCTCGCCGTGCCCGCGCAGCCGGGACACCAGGCCGGGGCGGTCGCCGCCGGCCCCTCCGCCATGGGCGCGTCCGGTTCCAAGGGCGCCACCGGCCCCGCCGGCACGGGCGCCGGCTCCGGCTCCAGCCCCGGCCAGCGCGCCTCCGCCACCGCGTCCGCCGACCCCGAGGGCCACGACAAGGCGCCGGCGCCCTCCCGCCAGGCCACCCGCGGCGGGTCGCCCGGCGCGGGCCTGGACGACGACCCCCTGGTGGCCCCGGCGGGCGGCCTGGGCTCCGACGCCGCCGCCCCGGGCAGCGGGGCGGCCGCCGCAGCCGGTCCGGGCACGGGCACGGCGTCCGCCGCGGGCATACCCGGGCCCGGCACCGGCCCCGACACCGTCGCCCGCCGCGAGGGCGACCGGCTCCGCTTCGTCGGCGCCGCCACCCGCCGCATCGCGCGCGGCATCGACCTCGACGAGATCGTGCTCGGCCTCTGCCGGGCCACGGTGCCGACCTTCTCGGACGCCATCCTCGTCTACCTGCGCGACCCGCTCCCGGTCGGCGACGAGCGCCCGGTCGGCCCCGTCGTCTTAAGGCTGCGTCGTACGGACCGGCTGCGCCCCATCGAGGACCTCACCGAGGCCGTCAACAGCACCACCGCGGGCGCGGCGGACGGCTCCGAGGCCTCCGAGCTCGACTTCAGCCGGCTCCCGCTGGTCGGCCCGCAGGGCGACCTCCCGGCCGCCGAGCTGTGCGAGATCCGCACCGGCGGCGCGCTGGAGGAGGTCCTGCGCGGCGTCCGGCCGGTCTTCGGCTCCACACCGGCCGCCCGGGCCGCGCTGCCCGAGCTGCTGGGCACCGAGCATCCCGTACCGCGCGGTCAGCGCTCCATCCTGGCGCCGCTGCGCGGCCGCCGCCGGGTGATCGGCGCGGCCGTGTTCCTGCGCCGCCCCGACCGGCCCGCGTTCGAGCAGAACGACCTGCTCGTCGCGGCCCAGTTGGCCACGCACACCGCGCTGGGCATCGACAAGGCGGTGCTCTACGGCCGCGAGGCGTACATCGCGGACGAGCTCCAGCGCACGATGCTGCCCGACAGCCTGCCGCAGCCCACCGGCGTGCGGCTGGCCTCGCGCTACCTGCCGGCGGCCGAGACCGCCCGGGTCGGCGGCGACTGGTACGACGCGATCCCGCTGCCCGGCAGCCGGGTGGCGCTGGTGGTGGGCGACGTCATGGGCCACTCGATGACCTCCGCCGCGATCATGGGCCAGCTGCGCACCACCGCGCAGACCCTGGCCCAGCTCGACCTGCCCCCGGCCGAGGTGCTCCACCACCTGGACGAGCAGGCCCAGCGGCTGGGCTCGGACCGCATGGCCACGTGCCTGTACGCCGTCTACGACCCGGTCTCGCACCGCATCACCATCGCCAACGCGGGCCACCCGCCGCCGGTCCTGCTCCACCTCGGCGGCCGCGCCGAGGTGCTGCGGGTGCCGCCGGGCGCCCCGATCGGCGTCGGCGGCGTGGACTTCGAGGCGGTCGAGCTGGACGCCCCCGCCGGGGCCACCCTGCTGCTCTACACGGACGGCCTGGTGGAGTCGCGGCTGCGGGACGTGTGGACCGGCATCGAGCAGTTGCGGGAGCGGCTGGCCACCACCGCGCAGCTGACGGGGCTGGACCACCCGCCGCCGCTGGAGGCGCTCTGCGACGACGTGCTCGACATGCTCGGGCCCGGCGACCGGGACGACGACATCGCGCTGCTCGCGGCCCGGTTCGACGGGATCGCGCCGAGCGACGTCGCGTACTGGTTCCTCGACCCGGAGGAGACCGCGCCCGGCCGGGCCCGGCGGCTCGCCCGGCGGGCGCTGGCCCGGTGGGGCCTGGAGGAGCTCAGCGACTCGCTGGAGCTGCTGGTGAGCGAGGTGGTCACCAACGCCGTGCGGTACGCCGAGCGGCCGGTGACGCTGCGTCTGCTGAAGACGGACATCCTGCGCTGCGAGGTCGGCGACGACTCGCCGCAGCTGCCGCGCCAGCGCCGGGCCCGGGACACCGACGAGGGCGGCCGGGGCCTGTTCCTGGTCAACCGGATGGCGCGGCGCTGGGGTGCGACCCGGCTGAGCAGCGGCAAGGTCGTCTGGTTCGAGCTGCCGCTGCCCTCGGGGCGCGGGCGCGGCTGACACGCGGAGGCGGGCCGGCCTCCCCCTTCCCTGGGTGGACCGGCCCGCCGACTCGGTGCGGGGTCAGGCTCGGGGGCGGATCAGTGGCGGCTCCTGGCCGTCACGTCGCCCTTGAACCCCATCGACCGCAGCACCACCGGTGTCGGGGTCGCCTGCTGGGTCCAGGGCTCGTCCCAGACGAAGGTGCCGCCGTTGGTGTCGCCGTGGGTCTGCCAGACGGTGCCGGTGGTCGTGAGGACCTTGACGAACGCGTCGTTGCCCTGGGCCTCGATGGCGATGGCGCAGGCGTTCGCGGGGAAGTCGGGGTTCACGGGGTCACCCGGGCCCGCGACCGTGTTGCTGAGGTCCTGCCAGACGATCGTCCCACCGGGTACGTTCGCCTTGCCGACGAACGCCCTGCCGCCCGTCAGCGCCGCCTGGAAGTCCTCGGAGTTCGAGGGGCTGTAGGCGTCGATGTCGGAGCAGGGGCCGGCGGGACCGGTCGGGCCCGTCGCGCCGGTGGCACCGCCGCCCGGACCCGTCGGGCCCGTGGGACCCGTCACGCCCGTGGCGCCGGTCGCGCCGGTCGTGCCCGGAGCTCCTGTGGCGCCCGTCGGACCGGTACCGCCCTGCGGTCCGGTCGGTCCGGTCGGGCCGGTCGGGCCCGGGCAGCCCTTGCTGCCGCCGTCGCCGCCGCCGGCCTGGTGCCGGGCGCTCATCGGACGGTCGCCGCGCTCCCGCCCGTCGTCGTTCCCCTTCTCCTTCCCTTCCTCCTTCTCCCGTGACGGGCAGTGGTCACTGCCCGTCGGGCCCGACAGCGCGGGGCGGGCGGTCAGGGCGACGGCGGGGTTCGCGAAGCCTCCCAGCAGCAGGGCGAGCGAGGCGACCGCGCCGCCCGCCAGCGCCGCCCTGCGGCGGGGAAGCGGGCCCAGAGAGGAACGGGTGTGCCCAGGACTCATGCGTGCTCCTTGTCGAACCGGTCGAGTCACGTGCCGAAGCGGATTCGGTCGTTCGTTGAGCGCATCGGCCGGCGGGAGCAGGATCTTGAATGATTTATTCAGGTATGAGCAGATTGGCCTACAACCTGACTCCTCGTGGACGCACGAGCGCCCGCACACCTCCGAAGGAGGCGGCGGGCGCTGCGGGCGTCACGACCGGAGGGGTCCGGACCCGGGAGGGCCGGCGGGAGGCTAGGCGTCGGGGGCGTCGCCCTCCGGCTCGTCCCCGCCACCGCCACCGGTCTTCGTCGGGGTCGGCGTGGGCTTGTCCGGCCTGTGCGTCCGGGTCTTCGTCGGCTTCGGGTCCGGGTCCTCGGTGGGCTCGGTCGGGGTCGGCGTCGGGTCCCGGTCCTTCTTGGACTTGGTCGGCGTCGGCGTCGGGCTCTTGTCCTTCTTGGACTTGGTCGGGGTCGGGGTCGGGTCCTCCGTCTCCTCGACCTTGCCCGTGATCGCGTCCTCCAGGTCGAACTCCGACGTGCCGGTGCCCGAGAGCACCTCCAGCGTGTACGCCCGCCAGATGTCGGCCGGGAAGCTGGAGCCGCCGGCGCGGCCGCCGCCGGCGGTGCCGGTCAGGGTGACCTGGGTGCCGGTGCCGGGCTCCTCGCCGAACATCGCCACGACGGTGACCAGCTCGGGGGTGTACGCGGTGAACCAGGCGGCCTTGTTCGACTCGGTCGTACCGGTCTTGCCGGCCGCGTCGTAGGCGCTGGACTCGACGGCGTTGGCGGAGCCGTTCTTCACGACGCCGGTGAGGACCTTGGTGACGGTGTCCGCGGTCGACCGGTCGATGACCTGGTCGCCGATCCGCTCGACCGCCTCGTACGCGCGGATCTCGTTCTTCGCGGACTTCACGATCGAGGGCGTGACCTTCTTGCCGTGCCGGTCGAAGGTCGCGTACACGCCCGCCATGTCGACGGTGGTGGACTGCATGGAGCCCAGCGCCATGGCCGGCTTCTCGTCGAAGGCGCCGCGGTCCTTCATGCCGAGGGCGAGCGCGGTCTTCTTGACGGTGGCCGGGCCGACGTCCACGAGCATCTGCGCGTACACGGAGTTCACGGAGGAGTTGGTCGCCTTCTGGACCGTGATCCGCTTGCCGTAGTCGTGGTCGTCCTGGTTCTGCGGCGCGAAGGGCGTGTCGCTGCCCACGACCGGGCGCCGGCTGGTGCCGTCGTACACCGTGTTCGGGGTGATCGGGCGGCCGTCCTGGGTGGTGGCGCCGGTCTGCAGGGCGGAGGCGAACACGATCGGCTTGAACGTCGAGCCCGGCTGGTAGTCCTGCCGGGTCGCGTTGTTGATCCAGTGCTCCTTCAGGCCCTGACCGCCGTACATCGCCACGATGTAGCCGGTCTTGGGGTCGACGGAGGTGGCGCCGGCCTGCACGGCGGCGTCGACCTTGCGCTCCTTGCGGTCGAGCTTGGACTCCAGCTCGTCCTGGACGGCCTGCTCCAGCGCGGCCTGCTTCTTCTTCTCGATGCTGAGGGTGATGTCCCAGCCGCCGGCCTTGATGGCCTCGTCCTTGACGCCCTGGCGGTTGAGCTCGGCCTCGGCGGCCTGGATCAGGTAGCCCTTCTGGCCCTCCATGCCGGGGGCGGGCTTGGGCTTGATCGGGACGGGGAACTGCATCGCGGCGCGCTTGCCCTGCTCCAGCTTCCCCATCTTGACCATGTTGTTCAGGACGTAGTTCCAGCGCTCCTTGGCGAAGGCCTTGCCGCGCGGGGTGGCGATGGCCCAGTCGTAGCCGTTGGGCGACTGGAGGAGGGCGGCCAGGTACGCGCCCTGCTCGAGGGTGAGCTTGTCGACGTCCACGCCGTAGTACGCCTGCGCAGCGGCCTGGATGCCGTACGCGCCGCGGCCGTAGTAGCTCGTGTTCATGTAGCCGGCGAGGATGTCGCCCTTCTCCATGCGCTGATCGACCTTGATCGAGATGATCAGCTCTTTGAGCTTTCGGGTGACCGTCTGGTCCTGGTTCAGGTAGTAGTTCTTGACGTACTGCTGAGTGATCGTCGAGCCGCCCTGCTTGCCCTTGCCCGTGACCGTGTTGAACAGACCGCGGGCCAGGCCCTTGATGTCGACGCCCTGGTCGTCGCGGAAGGACATGTTCTCCGCCGCGATGAACTCCTCCTGGAGCAGGGAGGGGATGTCGTCGATCTTGAGGATCACACGGTTGAGCTCACCGGTGCGGGCCATGACCGAGCCGTCGGACCACCGGTAGATGTTGGACTGCAGGGTGGCCTGCTCGTTGGGCTGGGGCTCCGGCAGGTAGTAGTAGAGGCCGATCAGGCCGGCCATGCCGAGCAGGAAGGCGCCGAGGACGGTGCCGAGGACGCGCTTCCAGGTGAAGAACCTGCGTATGCCGGATTTTCCGTCTCGCTGCCGGGCGCGCGGCGCCCTTCGCGCCCCACGGCGCTGCTGCCCGCGTCGCGCTTCTGCTCGGCCCATCGCTCCTGCTCCGCTCGTGTACCCCCCGACGTCAGCTCACGAAGCTAACACCGCGGTATTGGACAAAGGACTCCCAATCCGGGCTTTTCCGGACGTGAGAATGAGCACCCACCCCACCTGGAACCGACGCGGGAAAGCCGCTCCGGGTTGCCCGGAACCGCACCGGCGCTTGCCCTTCACCGAAAAAGTGATATCACTTTGCTAGGCAGTGAACCTGCCGACCACGCCGGCGGAACCTCTGTCGGCACCTTGATGAAACGGGGCGGACCATGAGCAAGACCATCGAAGACGCCGTGAGCGGCGCCACGAGCGGCGCGGAGCGCCAGCAGGTACGCGAGTTCCCTGCCCGCAGCGTCGGCGGCGGCCTCGCCCTCCTGCTCGGCATGCTGGGCCTCTTCGGCGGCGTCGGCCTGATCGTCGCGGGCGCGGCGAGCGGGACCGACGGCGTGAAGATCGCCCTGGTCGTCGTCGGCGTCCTCCTCGCCGTCACGGCCTTCGTGATGATGTGCGGGCTGAACTCGGTGGCCCCGGGCGAGGCGCGCGTGGTCCAGCTCTTCGGCCGCTACCGGGGCACCATCCGCACGGACGGCCTGCGCTGGGTGAACCCGCTGACCTCGCGCACGAAGATCTCGACCCGCGTGCGCAACCACGAGACCGCCGTCCTCAAGGTGAACGACGCGTACGGGAACCCGATCGAGCTGGCCGCGGTGGTGGTCTGGCAGGTCGAGGACACGGCGCAGGCGAGCTTCGAGGTGGACGACTTCGAGGAGTTCGTGTCGGTCCAGACCGAGGCGGCGGTGCGGCACATCGCGATCGAGTACCCGTACGACGCCCACGAGGAGGACGGCCTCTCGCTGCGCGAGAACGCCGAGGAAATCACCGAGAAGCTGGCGGCCGAGCTGCACGCGCGGGTCGAGGCGGCGGGCGTGCGGATCGTCGAGTCCCGCTTCACCCACCTCGCGTACGCTCCGGAGATCGCCTCCGCGATGCTCCAGCGGCAGCAGGCCGGTGCGGTCGTCGCCGCCCGGCGCCAGATCGTCGAGGGCGCGGTGGGCATGGTGGAGCTGGCCCTGACGCGGCTGGCGGAGGAGGACATCGTGGACCTGGACCCGGAGCGGAAGGCGTCGATGGTGTCGAACCTGATGGTGGTGCTGTGCGGTGACCGCGCGGCGCAGCCGGTCGTGAACACGGGCACGCTGTACCAGTGAGCCCCACCGGCAAGGACCCCGCCGACCCGGCCGACCCGGCCGGACCCGCCGACCGGCCCGACCCCGCCACCGCGGGCGACGCCGGCGGCGCGGGCGACGCCGGCCGCGGGCGGCCCGCGAAGGCGCGGCGGGCCGAGCGCAAGCAGGTACTGCTGCGGCTGGATCCGCAGGTGTACGACGCGCTGGCGCGGTGGGCCGGGGACGAGCTGCGGTCGGCGAACGCGCAGATCGAGTTCCTGCTGCGCAGGGCGCTCTCCGAGTCCGGGCGCCTGCCGGACGAGGCGGCACCCATCGCCCGGCGCGGCCGCCCCCGCAAGTCCCCCGAGTCCTGACGTCGGGCGAAGGCCCCGACCCGTGCGGGGCCTTCGGCGTTCCACGGCCCCGGCAGGGTCGCGTTCCGAACCGTGACAAAGGGCTCTGAGCTGCCAGGACGGGACCGCCCGGGCCGACTATGCACCCCGTGTATACACCGCAGGTATACACCGCGTGTACAGTCGTCGGCATGTCCATCGGCCACACACTCCTCGGCCTCCTGGAGGCCGGACCACGCCACGGTTACGACCTCAAGCGCGCCTTCGACGAGAAGTTCGGGCACGACCGGCCCCTGCACTACGGGCAGGTCTACTCGACCATGTCCCGCCTGCTGAAGAACGGCCTCGTCGAGGTCGAAGGCATAGAGGCCGGCGACGGCCCCGACCGCAAGCGCTACGCCATCACCGACGCCGGCATCACCGACGTCGAGACCTGGCTCGCCCAGCCCGAGAAGCCCGAGCCGTACCTCCAGTCGACCCTCTACACCAAGGTCGTCCTGGCGCTCCTGACCGGGCGGAGCGCCGCGGACCTCCTCGACACCCAGCGCGCCGAGCACCTGCGCCTCATGCGCCTCCTGACCACCCGCAAGCGCAAGGGCGACCTCGCCGACCAACTCGTCTGCGACCACGCCCTGTTCCACCTGGAGGCCGACCTGCGCTGGCTGGAACTCACCGCCGCCCGCCTCGAGCAGCTCGCCCAGGAGGTACGCCGATGACCCCCGCCGCCCCGCCCGCCGGCTCCCTCCTCGCCGCGAGCGCCCTGCACAAGGCTTACGGGCCCACCCACGCCCTCGACGGGGCGGAGTTCTCCATCCACCCCGGCGAGGTCGTCGCCATCATGGGCCCCTCCGGCTCCGGCAAATCCACGCTGCTGCACTGCCTCGCCGGCATCGTCACCCCGGACTCCGGCTCCATCACCTACGCCGGGCGCGAGCTCACGACCATGAGCGACGCCGAGCGCAGCGCCCTGCGCCGCAGCGAGTTCGGCTTCGTCTTCCAGTTCGGCCAGCTCGTGCCCGAGCTGACCTGCGTGGAGAACGTGGCCCTGCCGCTGCGCCTGGCCGGCGCCAAGCGCAAGGCCGCCGAGGGGGCCGCCCTGGAGTGGATGCAGCGGCTGGAGGTCGACGACCTCAGGGACAAGCGGCCCGGCGAGGTGTCGGGCGGCCAGGGCCAGCGCGTCGCCGTGGCCCGCTCGCTCGTCACCGGCCCCCGCGTGGTCTTCGCCGACGAGCCCACCGGCGCCCTGGACTCCCTCAACGGCGAGCTGGTGATGCAGCTGCTCACCGAGGCCGCCCGGTCCGCCAACGCCGCCGTCGTGCTGGTCACCCACGAGACCCGGGTCGCCGCGTACTCGGACCGCGAGATCGTCGTGCGCGACGGCCGCTCCCGCGACATGGAGCGCGCCATATGAGTTCCCCGCACCACCCGGCCGGCTCCGCGCACCGCGGCCCGGCCGCCCGCGGCGCGCTCGCCGTCTGGCTCCAGGACCTGCGCATGGGCGCCCGGTTCGCCCTGGGCGGCGGCCGCGAGGGCTGGATCCGCACGCTGCTCACCGGCGTCGGGGTGGGCCTGGGCGTGGCCCTGCTGCTCCTGACCACCGCCCTGCCCGGTGCCCTGTCCGCCCGCGACGCCCGCTCGGACGCCCGCAGCACCTGGACCGCGCCCACCGCGGAGAAAGCCGGTCCCGGCACCCTGCTGTTCGCCGAGATCCAGACGTCCTTCCACGGCGAGGACCTGTACGGCGCCGAGCTGCGGCCCGAGGGCCCCGACGCCCCGCTCCCGCCCGGCCTCGATCGCTTCCCCGGTCCCGGCGAACTGGCCGTCTCCCCCGCCCTGAAAGACCTCCTCGCCTCCCCCGGGGGCGCGCTGCTGCGCGAGCGCCTCGACGGGCCGATCACCCGGACGATCGGCGACGAGGGTCTGATCGGCCCCGGCGAACTCGCCTTCTACAGGGGCTCGGACACCCTGCGCGACGACAGCTCCGTCAAGCGCGTCACGGGCTTCGCGAACGGCATCAGGCCCGAGCCGCTCGACCCGGTGCTGACCCTGCTGCTGGTCATGGTCTTCGTGGCCCTGCTGATGCCGGTCGCCGTGTTCGTCGCCGCCGCCGTCCGCTTCGGCGGCGAGCGCCGCGACCGGCGCCTGGCCGCGCTGCGCCTGGTCGGCGCCGACGGCCGGATGACCCGGCGGATCGCGGCCGGCGAGGCCCTCGCCGGGGCCGCGGTCGGCCTCGCCCTGGGTGCCGGGCTCTTCTCCGCGGTACGGCAGTTCGCCGACCGTTTCACCGTCATGGACCGCAGTGTCTTCCCGGCCGACCTCACGCCGAGCCCCTGGCTGACGGCCCTGGTGGTGCTGGCCGTGCCGGCGGCCGCCGTCGGGGTCACGCTCTTCGCCCTGCGGGGCGTGGTCATCGAGCCGCTCGGGGTGGTGCGCACCTCGAAGCCGGCCCGCCGCCGGATCTGGTGGCGCCTGGTGCTCCCGCTGGCCGGGCTCGGTCTGCTGGCCCCGCTGATGGGACGCGGCCGCGAGAACGGCGACTTCAACCAGTGGCAGGTCATCGGCGGCGTGGTGCTGCTGCTCGTCGGCATCACCGCGATCCTGCCCTGGCTGGTCGAGAGCGTCGTCGCCCGGCTCTCCGGCGGCGGGGTCGCCTGGCAGCTGGCCGTCCGCCGGCTGCAGCTCAGCAGCGGCACCGCCGCGCGGCTGGTCAACGGCATCGCCGTGGCGGTGGCCGGGGCCATCGCCCTCCAGATGCTCTTCGCGGGCGTCGAGGGGGACTACACGAAGCGGACCGGCGAGGACCCCTCCCGTGCGGCGCTGTCGGTGTGGATCCGCGGCGGCCAGCACCCCGGGACGAGCATCCTCGCGCAGGCCGACGCGGTCGCGGGCGAGCTGCGACGGGCGGCGGGCGTCACCCGGGTCACCCCGCTGACCAGCGTCACCGCCGCCGACGCCGGCAACCCGGAGCGGACGACGGAACTGACCATCGCCTCCTGCTCCGCACTGCGCGAGATCGCGGACCTGCCCTCCTGCAAGGACGGTGACACGTTCCTCCTGCGCGGCGGGTACGACGACGGCAACGCGCAGGCGCTGGCCAGGCCGGGCGCCGGGCTAATGGTCGGTGGCAACGACACCGCCGGGCCGGTGGCCTGGACCGTGCCGAAGGGCCTGCGCGCCGTGCCGAGCCGGGAGGACCCGGCCGGCACCAGGCGCGGCGGGCTCCTCGCCACCCCGGGCGCCGCACCGAAGGGCACGGCCGTCGCCGGGTACACCTCCATCTACCTCCAGCTCGACCCCGCCGTCGCGGACGCCGGGGAGCGGGCCCGTACCGCGGCTTTCAAGGCCGACCCGCTGGCCACGGTCATGACCCTGAAGAGCACCGAGCAGAGCAACCGCTTCGCGAGCATCCGGACCGGCCTCTACATCGGCGCGGTCCTGGTGCTGATGCTGATCGGCGCGAGCATGCTGGTCTCCCAGCTGGAGCAGCTGCGCGAGCGCAAGAAGCTGCTGTCGGCCCTGGTCGCCTTCGGTACCCGGCGCAGCACCCTCACCCTGTCGGTGTTCTGGCAGACGGCGCTGCCGATCGGCCTGGGCCTCGGCCTGGCCACGGCCACCGGCCTGGCGCTGGGTGCCGTACTGATGCGGATGACCGACGTCCCGGTGGCGGTCGACTGGACGTCGGTGGCCGGCATGGCCGGCATCGGCGCGGGCGTGGTGCTGCTGGTCACGGTCCTCAGCCTGCCGCCGCTGCTGCGGCTGATGCGCCCGGACGGCCTGCGCACCGAGTAGCGCGGGCGGTACGGGAACGGGGGGCGGGCGGCCCGCGCGGTGGCACCACGGCGCGGGCCGCCCGCCGTACCCGGGCCGGGGTGTCGTACGGACACCGCCCTCAGTCCGTCGGCCAGACCGGCAGCGGTCGGACCTGCTCGCGCAGGGCGGCGGCGAGGGCGGTGAACTCCTCCTGCCGGGCCGTGCCGGCGCGCATCGCGAAGGCGATGCGGCGGGTGGGCGCCGGCTCGGCGAAGTACCCCGTGCCCAGGTGCTCGTTGCGGGTGGTCTCCAGCCTCAGCGCCGTGCGCGGCAGCAGCGTCACCCCGAGTCCGCCCGCGACGAGTTGGACCAGGGTGGACAGGCCCGCCGCCGTGGTCGTGACGTCGGCGCCGTCGGTGCGGCCGGCCTCCCGGCAGATGTCCAGCGCCTGGTCCCGCAGGCAGTGCCCCTCGTCGAGCAGCAGCAGCTGCAGCCCCCGCAGCTCCTCGCGCGGGATGTCGCGGCGCCCGGCCAGCGGGTGGTCGCGCGGCACCAGCAGGACGAAGTCCTCGTCGAAGAGCGGGAGTTCGGTCACCGCCGGGACGCCCAGCGGCACGGCGAGCAGCAGCAGGTCCAGCCGGCCGGCGGCCAGTCCGTCCAGCAGCGAGGCGGTCTGCTCCTCGTGCACCTGGAGGTCGAGGCGGGGGAAGCGCCGGTGGACCAGCGAGAGCACGGTCGGCAGCAGGTACGGCGCCACGGTGGGGATGACGCCGAGCCGCAGCGCGCCCGTGAACGGGGCCCGCACCGCCTCCGCCTCCTCCATCAGCGCACCGACCGAGTCGAGCACCGTCTTGGCGCGGGCCGCGATCCGCTCCCCGGCGGGCGAGAGCAGCACCTTGCGGGTGGTGCGCTCCAGGAGCTGCACCCCGAGGGACTCCTCCAGGGCGGAGACGGCCCCGGACAGGGCGGGCTGGCTCATGCCGATCGCGGCGGCCGCGTCGCGGAAGTGCAGGTGCTCCGCCACAGCCGAGAAGGCGCGCAGCTGCGCCAGGGTGGGCTGCTTCGCTCCCCTACTACTCACTGCCACTGATAGGAACCTCCGATCGCATCGCACAAGCTTAGCTATTTCCGTAATCAATGCAGCTGTGCCAGCATGTGAGATCCGTCCAACCCCTTCGGAAAGCCCCCAAAAGGGCCACTTTCCCTGCGCAATGGAGTGCACGTGCTCACTGTCGGTGACAAGTTCCCCACCTACGATCTGACCGCCTGCGTCTCGCTCGAGGCCGGCAAGGAGTTCGCCCAGATCGACCACAAGACCTACGAGGGCAAGTGGCGCGTGGTGTTCTTCTGGCCGAAGGACTTCACCTTCGTCTGCCCGACCGAGATCGCCGCGTTCGGCAAGCTGAACGACGAGTTCGCCGACCGCGACGCCCAGATCCTCGGTGTCTCCGGCGACTCCGAGTTCGTCCACCACGCCTGGCGCAAGGACCACAAGGACCTGCGCGACCTGCCCTTCCCGATGCTGGCCGACGGCAAGCACGAGCTCATGCAGGCCTGCGGCGTGCAGGGCGAGGACGGCTACGCGCAGCGCGCCGTGTTCGTCGTCGACCCGAACAACGAGATCCAGTTCTCGATGGTGACCGCCGGCTCCGTGGGCCGTAACCCCAAGGAGGTCCTGCGGGTCCTCGACGCCCTGCAGACCGACGAGCTGTGCCCCTGCAACTGGACCAAGGGCGAGGACACCCTCGACGCGGGCGCCCTCCTGGCCGGTGAGTGAGCATGGCCCTCGATGAGCTGAAGGCCGCGATACCGGACTTCGCCAAGGACCTGAAGCTGAACCTCGGCTCGGTCATCGGCAACCAGAGCACGCTCACCGAGCAGCAGCTCTGGGGCACGGTCCTGTCCTGCGCCATCGCCGCCCGCTCCCCGCAGGTCCTGCGCGAGCTGGAGCCGGAGGCCAAGGCCAACCTCAAGCCCGAGGCGTACACGGCCGCCAAGGCGGCCGCGGCCATCATGGGCATGAACAACGTCTTCTACCGCACCCGCCACCTGCTCTCCGACCCGGAGTACGGCACGATGCGGGCCGGTCTGCGGATGAACGTCATCGGCAACCCGGGCGTGGAGAAGGTCGACTTCGAGCTGTGGTCGCTCGCGGTCTCCGCGATCAACGGCTGCGGCCAGTGCCTCGACTCGCACGAGCAGGTGCTGCGCGCGGCGGGCGTCGACCGCGAGACGATCCAGGAGGCCTTCAAGGTCGCCTCGGTGGTCCAGGCGGTCGCCGTCACCCTCGACGCCGAGGCCGCGCTGGCCGAGTAGGACCCGCGCACCGTACGGCCCCGGGCCGTACGCCCCCGGAACCGTCCCTGTCCAGGGGACTCCCCGGACGGACCCCCGACACCACCGGTGGCGGGGGTCCTTTCGTCTCACCCCGCGCGCTTCTTCAGCGCGTTCATGAGCGTGCCCATGTCCTCGACCAGCGCGGACTGCAGGGCCGTGTCGTCGAGGTCGCCCTCCGGCTGGTCGCCCTTGGGCTCGTGGGCCTCCGCCCAGCCCCAGTTCTCGCTCGCCTCCATCGAGAAGACGACGCCGCCGTCGACCACCCGCAGCTGCGGACCCGGCAGCGACTCGCCGGTCAGCATGACGGCCTGCTCCCCCAGCCCGACGATCCCCGACCGCTCCGCCGTCCCGAGGGCCCAGCGGTCGTGGTCGACGTCCGCGTCGAACTCCGGCTCCGGGTCGGTCTTCTTGTGCACGGCCATCGTGACGTACACCTGGGACTCCTTCTTCCACCCGGACTTGGTGGCGGCGCCCTGCACCGACAGCGTGCAGCTGAACCAGTCCACCGCCGCGTGCGGGGTCTCCGTGTGGCGGGGCTGCTCGGTCAGCTTCCCCATCAGCCGCGCGAGTCCGGTCGGCTTCACCTCGGCGCACAGGTCGGTCGGCACCCGGTACGCGACCGGCGGGGCGTCGTGGTCGCCCCGGTCCCCCAGCGCGTACAGCCCGCCCGCCCACACCGCGGAGGCCGTCAGCGCGCCGCCCAGCGCCCACACCCAGCCCGCGGGCGGGCGGCGTTCGCGGGTCGGCGGCGGCGCCCCTTCGAGGGGTGCCGCCGGTACCGTCGGGCCGAACGCGTCCCCGTACGCGCCGTTGAGCTCAGGCTCGGATATCACCTTGGTCGTCCCCCTGGCCGATCGGAGCCGCGGCGAGGGCGGTCGCCCCGTGCTGCCCGGGCCCCAGCTGCGGCTCGTGTTCACGGGAGTACGCCCGCAGGTAGACGACCACGGTGTTGGTGACGGCCACGAGCGGGACCGCGACCACCGCGCCCCCGATTCCCGCGATCATGCCACCCGCGGCGACCGACAGCACAACCGCGAGCGGGTGCACCCGGACCGCCCGGCCCAGGATGAACGGCTGCAGGACGTGGCCCTCGATCTGCTGTACGGCCAGGACGACGAGCAGGGTCATCAGGGCGGTCCACACGCCCTGGGTCACCAGCGCCACCACCACGGCCAGCGCGCCGGAGACCACCGCGCCGACGAGGGGGATGAAGGCGAACAGGAAGATGAACACGGCCAGCGGCACGGCCATGGGCACGTCGAGGAAGTAGATGCCGAGACCGATGAACACGGCGTCGATCAGGGCCACGATGACGGTGCCGCGCACGTACGCGGTCAGGGTGCGCCAGGCGCGCGGGCCGGCGCCGGCCAGGCCGGGGCGGGCGGCCGCGGGCATCAGGCCCAGGGTCCACTGCCAGATCTTCCGGCCGTCGTAGAGCAGGAAGAGCGTCGAGAACATCGCCAGCAGGATCCCGGTGAGCGCCTCCGCGACCACCGTCACGCCCTGCAGACCGGCGGAGGTGATCTCGTCGGTGTTGGTGGTGATGGTCTCCTGGAGGTTCTTCGCCAGGTCGTTGATCTGCTTCTCGGTGACGTGGAACGGGCTCTTGAGGGCCCAGTGCTTGAGGTCCTCGATACCGCTCTTGACCTGGTCGCCGAGGGTGTCGATGTTCTCCATCACCTGCCAGACCACGAACCAGCCGGCCAGTCCGATGACGACGAACCCGGCGACGGCGGTCAGGGCGGTGGCCAGCCCGCGCGGCAGTCCCAGTCGGCGCAGCCGGACGACGAACGGCTGGAGCAGCGCGGTCACGAGCATGGCCGCGGCGAACGCGAAGACCACGAGCCGGATCTCGCCGATGACCCGCATGAGCGCCCAGACGACGGCGCCCACGATCAGCAGCCGCCAGGACGCCTCCGCGGCCACCCGCATGCCCCAGGGCAGGACGCTGACGGGATCGGGCAGGCCGGCGGACCCGGGGGCTCCGTGGCCGTGGGGCCGGTGACCGGTCGGCGGACCGCCGGGGCCGCCCGCCGCGGCGGGAACGTCCGCTCCGGCCACGGCCCCCGCGAGGGCCGTACCGGCGACGGCGGGCACGGTGCCGCCCGCGGGCGCGGTACCGGCGCTCGGCACGGCGCCGGGGCCGGCGGTGGGGGCGGGGGCGGGGCCGGCGGTGGGGGCAGGGGTCGCGGCGGCCGCGGCGCCCGGCGGCAGGTCCGCCGCCTCGGCGGCCTCCAACTCGGCACGGCGTTCGTCGAGGCGGGCCTCCACCTGGTCGAGCCGCTTCGCGAGCTGGCTCAGCCACTCACGCCTCTTGGACATCCTCATCCCTTTCCCCCGCCCCCCGGACACGCACCCGGTCGACCGTACACGCGCGGAGCCCCGCACCGAAGTACGGTGCGGGGCCGGGCCGGAGCCGGGGTGGTCCCGTCAGGGCCGGGGGCGCGGCGGCTGCCGCCGGGCCTCAGTCGCAGAGCCAGCCGTACTCGGTCTTGTAGGTGAAGATCTCCTGGCCGGCGGGGTTCCACATGGCGGCGGTGACGAGCCCGCACACCGGGTCGTTGGTGCGCACCGGGCCGGCGTAGTTCGCGAAGTGGCCCTCGTCCGTCTGGCAGGTCCGGCCCCGCGGGTCGCAGGCCTGGACCTTGAGCTTGTAGCTCTTCGAGCCCATGTTGTTGTCGAGGATCGCGCAGCCGGAGTCGTTGCCGCCCTTGGTGTAGGTGAACAGCGTGGCGAGCCGCATCTTGGGGTCGGTGCCCTTGGGCAGCGGGACGGCGCGGGCCAGCTCGTAACCGGCGCCGCACGCGGTCGCGGAGGACATGGCGGCCCTCGGGTGGGACGCGACGAAGGCCTTCGTCTGGGCGTCCGCGGTCTTGGCCAGCGGCACGCGGGGAGCGTCGGCGGCCACCGCCTGCGGGCCGGCGAGCGCGGTCGCGGCGAGTGCCGCGACGACGCCGGTACGAACGACTCCCATGGTGATGGACATGATGGGTCCCCCTCGGTGCGTAAATGCGTGATGTGGTGCGGGCGCGGCTCGGTCAGTGCCGCGCGAAGGCGCCCAAAAGCCCGGAACAACGCCGCGGCCGCAATACATATACGGGTCCGGGCAGCGATTATCCGATGGGCTCGACGCCTGCTCAACGACCCTAGCCGGACGCGAACCCCACCTCTGACCAATCAGTGAGCGACATGAATCACAAGAGTGAAATGCGCGGCGCGCCAGAGGGCCGAAATTCTCCCCTCACATACCTCTGACCTGCAGATATGCAGCACAATGCGGCACTTAAAATCCAATAATCAACCACTAAAGCGCGACCGGAAGGACTGATTCCCATACCCCTCCCACCCCCAGAACCGGAGGCTCCCATTCCGATCCTCAGCTTTCGCTCAAATTGAGAATTCACGCTTGCCGCTCCCCGTCGGCCTGTGATTAAGGTGCTCACCGCCGGTTCGACCAGACCGGCGTCAATGGGGGACTCATTTCGATTTCGTGGCCACGACGTGAATCTGCTTCTCCCCGTGCGTTTGAGGGGAAAACGTTGAGACTACGGAGAAGAGCACGCGTCCCGCTCGCCGCGATGGCGGCGGCCGCGGTGATGGCGACACTGGGGCAGAGCGTCGCCCTGGCGGCCCAGCCCGCCGGACCGGGCGCGGTGGTCGCGCCGGCCCCGGCCGAGGCCGCCGGCGCCGGTGACGCGGTCGCCCCGCCCCAGCGCGATGCGCTGCTGGGCAAGGGCTGGAAGCGGTCCAAGGACCGGGCGTGGACCACGTCGAGCGACGCGGACGGCTTCCACCTGCTGGTCGCCGACGAGCGCAGCGGCTACGCCTGGCGCACCGCCGCCACGCTGTCCGAGCCGGGCTTCGAGGCCGACATGTGGATCGGCAACGCCTGTGTGACGGGCTCCGGCAAGCGGGCCGTGGTCGCCTACGCGCCCCGTACGTTCACCAACAAGGCCGACCTGATGGCGCGCGGTGCCTTCACGGCCGTCGTGGACCTGGACACCGGTGCCGTCCGCAAGCTGGACCGGCAGACCTCGCTGGCCTACTTCAGCCCGGGCTGCGGCACCGGCGAGACGGCCGTGTTCACGCAGTTGGGCGGCGAGAAGAGGAACGCCACCCGGCTGGTGAAGGTCGACGCGGCCACCGCGCGGCTCGCCAAGCCCATCGCGCTCACCGGACAGGTCACCTCCGCGGTGCCGGTCGGCAAGGACATCGTGGCCGCCGACTCCGCCCGGATCGTCCGGATCGACGACCGGGGCCGGCGTACCGCGGTCGCCGCCACGGACCGGATCCCGTTCCAGCTCAAGGCCGACGCGGACGGCGGCGTGGTCTTCCTGGACCGCCCCGCCGCCACGGCCAGGACCAAGTCCCCCGTCGACGCCCCCGGCACCGTCAAGCGGGTCAGCGCCCAGGACATCGCCCGCGGCGACGCGCGCAGGGCCAAGCCCGCCCTGCTCGCCTCCGGGCCGCTGGCGAAGATCGACCTGACGCGCAGCGCGTCGGGCAAGGTCTTCATCACCGGTGCCGCCCGGCCCGTGTCGAAGCTGCCGCGCGCCGTCGCCTCCCCGGCGGACCTCCCGAAGGACACCCAGGCCTCGACCCAGGGCCAGGCCCTGGTCACCCGCAGCGAGTGGGCGGACGTCGTGAAGCCGACGGCCCGCAGGACCAAGGCCGACGCCTCCCGGGCGATGAAGATCTCGCTCAAGGCCGTCGACACCGGCCGGAACGCCTCCTTCGAGGTCACCCCGGGCAACGAGGGCCGGCACTCCGCCGAGGGGCGCGACATGTCCCCGGTCCTGCGGGCCGCCGTCCGCCCGGCACCGTCCGGCCAGGGGCACCCGGCCGCCGCGCCGTCCGCCGGTTCGGCGAACAGCCCGATGGAAACCGAGCGGTACTGCTCGGTCCCCCGCAACGACCCGCGCAAGCAGGCCATGCAGCCCAAGCCGCGCCAGGTCGAGTGGGCGGTGGACCAGGCCATCACCAACAACCTGAACAAGCACATCTCGCGCCCGGCGAACTGGAAGAACACCGGGATGGGCGCGTACCAGCCGCAGTCGCTGTTCCCGCGCCTGGAGCTGGAGGGCGGCGGCCGTGTCCCGGCGCAGGTGATGCTCGGCATCACCGCGCAGGAGTCGAACATGTGGCAGGCCACCCGGTTCGTCGTCCCCGGCGTCACCGGCAACCCGCTCATCGGCAACTTCTACGGCATCGGCCACACCTCGGACGGCAAGCAGACCGACCCGTGGGGCATCAACTGGGAAGAGGCCGACTGCGGTTACGGCATCACCCAGATCACCGACGGCATGCGGATCAAGGGTCACGAGAAGAAGGGCGAGACCGCCCTCGACCCGCTGCGCCAGGAGGCCGCGGCCCTCGACTACACGGCCAACATCGCCGCGGGCATCAACGTCCTGATCGACAAGTGGAACCTGACCCGCAGGGACGGCCTGACGGTCAACGGCGGCAAGCCCCAGTACATGGAGAACTGGTTCTTCGCGCTCTGGGCCTACAACGCCGGCTACTACCCCAAGGCCGATGCCGGCAAGAACGGCGGCCTGTGGGGCGTGGGCTTCACCAACAACCCGGCCAACCCGCTGTGGAAGGCCAACCGGCTGCCGTTCCTGGAGGGAGCCAGCGGTTTCGACAACTACTCCGACGCCGCCCACCCGCAGGACTGGCCGTACCAGGAGAAGGTCCTCGGCTGGGCCGCCCGCCCGCTGCAGGCCCTGGAGTCGCCGGACAAGATGGTCGTGGGCTTCCGGCCGGCGTGGTGGGCCACGCCGCTGGACCGCTCCATGCTGAAGCCGCAGGAGGGCCTGTTCTGCACCTCCGACAACGAGTGCGACAAGTCCAAGATCGGCCCGAACGACGCCAACGACCCGGGCCGGGGCGCCTGCACGCGCACCGACCTCAAGTGCTGGTGGCACGCTCCGGTCGCCTGGAAGAAGTGCGAGTCGGGCACCTGCGGCAACGAGATCCTGCGCTTCGACGACACGTACAAGGAGGAGGCGGACGGTACCGCCTACCCGCCGGTGTGCGAGAAGAAGGGGCTGCCGAACGGCGCCCTGGTCGTCGACGACCTGCCGGCCGGCACGCCGACCCCGCGGCCGGGCTGCGGGCCGGTCTCCTCGGACGGCTCCTTCGCCTTCACGTTCGCCGGCAACCTCGGCGGTGGCGGCCTCTACCCGTCCAAGATGGACACGCACCAGCTCGGCGCCGGGTACAACGGCCACTTCTGGTTCGCCCACACCCGCGCCGACGGTGACGAGGGCAACCGCCTGAAGGTCACCGGCACCTGGACGCTCAACCAGCAGATCGACGGCTGGGCCCGCGTCATGGTCCACATGCCCGACCACGGTGCCCACACCCGCCAGGCCAAGTACGTGATCGACACCGGCAAGGGCACGAAGTTCCGCGTGGCGCAGCAGCGTACGGGCGAGAACCGCTGGGTGTCGCTCGGCGCGTTCCCGTTCGCCGGCACGCCGAAGGTGTCGCTGTCCACCATCAGCATGGACGGCAACGGCAACGAGGACGTCGCGTGGGACGCGGTGGCCTTCCAGAAGCTGCCGGGCAAGCCGAAGGACATCGTGGTCGCCCTGGGCGACTCGTACTCCTCCGGCGAGGGCGCCTCGAAGTCGGGCGGCGGCGACTACTACCCCGAGACCGACACGCTGGGCAAGGACGAGAAGCTCCGCAACGCCTGCCACCGCTCGAAGTTCGCCTGGTCCCGCCAGGCGAAGCTGGCCGACTCCGGCCAGTCGATCGGCGAGCGCGCGGACAACTGGGACGCGAGCATGGACTACCACCTGATCGCGTGCTCCGGTGCCACGTCGGAGAACATCGTCCCCGGCGGTACCGGCGGCCACACGGCCTGGGACCAGATGCACTTCGGCGAGCTGCCCCAGCTCGACCAGGGCTACGTGGACGAGAACACCACCCTCGTCACCATGTCCATCGGCGGCAACGACGCCCGCTTCGCGGACATCGTCTCCAAGTGCATCTTCGGCGGCTTCGGCCTGCCCGAGGTCTGCCAGGAGGGCACCCTGGACGGCGACAGCGAGCCGCTGAAGGCCGCCGAGCCGAAGTACATCAAGAACCAGGTCAAGGCGGCCATCGTCGAGACGCTCAAGGCGATCAAGGTCAAGGCGCCGAACGCGAAGGTGGTCCTCATGGGCTACCCGATCCTGATGGAGCACGTGGGCAGCTGCATCATCGGCATGGGCGCCGCGGAGGCGCCCTGGATCTCCGAGATGGGCGAGGTCATGCTCCAGACGATGGCCGACGCGACCTCGGAGGCCAAGGCCGCCGGCGTGGACGTCACGTTCTCGAACCCGAAGCAGGAGTTCGCGGGCCAGGGCATCTGCGGTGACCCGGAGACGATCCACGGCATCGTGCTGGACCGGACGCCGGGCGACAACCCGGACCTCAAGAAGCAGCCGGCCTCGGCGCAGTCCTTCCACCCGAAGATCCAGGGTGCGCGGCACTACGCCGACTCCCTGGAGAAGACCCTCCGGTCGATGGGGATGTAGGCCATGGGAACCCACCGCACCGTCAGGATCGTGGGCAGCGCCGTGCTCGGCGCCGTGCTCGGCGCCGCCGGGCTGGCGGCCGTCCGCTGGGGGCAGCAGACCGGCGACCGGGTGTGCGAGAGCAGCCCGGACGAGTTCTGCCTGACCCTCTACCCGTTCGAGGGGATGGCGCTGTGGCTGGCCCTGACGCTGGTGGGGTTCTGGATCGGCCTGTGGGCGCTGCGCGTCCGGCCGCTGGGCCTGTCGGTCCCGGCCTGCGTGCTGACCGGCGTACTGGTCCAGATGGTGTGGGCCCAGTACGTCGGGCTCGGCTGGTCGGGGCCGCACGCGGCGGTCTGCGCCGCCGGTCCGGCGCTGCTGGCGGCGGTGCTGCCGGCGCGCCGGGGCTGAGGGTCCACGGGCCGGAGGAGCACGGACGGCAGGAGCACCGACGGGAGGAGCCCCGCACCGGGATCGGTGCGGGGCTCCTCCTCTGCCAGGACGGGTCCGTCGGTGGGACGGGCGGCCTAGTAGTAGCTGTTGGCCTGCCAGAAGCTCCACGCGCCACACGGGCTGCCGTAGCGCTCGTTCATGTAGTTCAGGCCCCACTTGATCTGCGTCGCGGGGTTGGTGCGCCAGTCGGCACCCGCGGACGACATCTTCGAGGCCGGAAGGGCCTGGACGAGGCCGTACGCACCCGAGGACGGGTTGACCGCGCGGTAGTTCCACGTGGACTCGTGGTTCACGATGTTGCTGAAGCACTGGAACTGACCGGCGCCCACGATCTGGCGGGCCATCGCCTTGACCTCGGCGACGGTGTAGGAGCTCTGCGGCGCGAAGGAACCGGGGTCGCGGCGCTCGGAGCGGCTGGCGATGTCGTCCTTCGCCTCGCGCTCCTTCTTCGCCTTCTCCTCGGCGGCCTCCTTCTTCGCCTTGGCGTCCTTGGCGGCCTGGATACGGGCGGACTCCTCGGCGGACTTCTTGGCGTCCGCGTCGGCCGCGTTGGCGAGGGCGTCGGCCTGCTGCGTCAGGGACGCAGTCTGGACCTGGGCCTGGTCGCCGACCGGGATGTCAGTGAGGAGCGTCGTGCCCGCGGCGGTCGTCTCGAGGTCGTTCGAGGCGCCCGGGTCGCCGGCGGCAACGCCCACGACTGCACCAACAGTGGTGACCGCGGTGGCGGATGCCACTGCGAATCCCCGGACCGAGATCCGGCTCACACGGTTTCCTTCCAGCAGCGTCCGGGGCGTGACCTGGCGGACGCAAGAGTGCCCCTGGCGCTGGCCTCCACTTGCCAATGGTCACTGGAGGCTCGGGCCCGTGGACAACTCCCGTGAAGGGAGTGCCTCGTGGTGCTTCCGGGCGGCATACGGCGGTGGCTGTTGAGTTGTGGTGGCGCTGCGCACCTCCGCGGAGAACCTCCGTGGAGATACAGGTGTGCCGTATGCGGGGCCTGACGGAAGCAAGACTCTGCCGGAGGTCGACACCGCAAGGCAATTCCCCGTTGCGTGGGAAAGCTCACACCTCGTGGGACGACGTAAGTTCGGTGAAACGGCTGTGCACGAGTGCGCCGCCCGGCTAGGCTCCTGGACCTTTGCCGGACGGCGCCAACTCGCCTGTCCGATTTACCCCTTCACGGGGTCTTCAGGCTGCTTGCGCTCAGATCGTCTCCAGCATCTCGGTGACCAGAGCGGCGATCGGCGAGCGCTCCGACCGGGTCAACGTGACGTGGGCGAACAGCGGATGGCCCTTCAGCTTCTCAACGACCGCGACCACGCCGTCGTACCGGCCCACCCTCAAGTTGTCGCGCTGGGCGACGTCATGGGTGAGGACAACTCGGGAGTTGGCCCCGATACGGGACAGAACGGTCAGGAGGACGTTCCGCTCCAGGGACTGCGCCTCGTCCACGATGACGAACGCGTCGTGCAGCGACCGGCCGCGGATGTGCGTCAACGGCAGCACCTCGAGCATCCCGCGCCCCAGCACCTCCTCGATCACCTCGCGCCCGGCCACCGCCGAGAGCGTGTCGAAGACCGCCTGCGCCCAGGGGCTCATCTTCTCGGCCTCGGTGCCCGGCAGGTAGCCCAGATCCTGCCCGCCCACCGCGTACAGCGGCCGGAAGACCATCACCTTCTGGTGCTGGCGGCGCTCAAGGACGGCCTCCAGGCCCGCGCACAGCGCCAGCGCCGACTTGCCCGTGCCGGCCCGGCCGCCCATCGAGATGATCCCGACGTCCGGGTCCAGCAGCAGGTCCAGCGCGATCCGCTGCTCCGCGCTGCGGCCGTGGATCCCGAAGGCCTCGCGGTCGCCCCGTACGAGCTTGACGTTGCCGTCCGCGGTGACCCGGCCCAGGGCCTTGCCGCGCTCGGACTGCAGGACGAGGCCGGTGTGCACCGGGAGTTCCGCGGCCTCCGGGACGTAGAGCCGCTCCTCCGAGTAGAGGAGGTCCACCTGCTCGCCGGAGAGCGCGAGCTCGCTCATGCCAGTCCAGCCGTCGCCGGTGATCGCCAGCTCGGCGCGGTACTCCTCGGCGAGCAGACCCACCGAGGAGGCCTTGATGCGCAGGGGAAGGTCCTTCGACACGACGGTGACGTCGTACCCCTCGGCCTGGAGGTTGCGGGCGACCGCGAGGATCCGCGAGTCGTTGTCCCCCAGCCGGAAGCCCGCGGGCAGGACCCCCGGGTCGGAGTGGTTGAGTTCGACGCGCAGCGAGCCCCCGAGGTCGCCCAGCGGGATGGGGGCGTCGAGGCGGCCGTACCGGACCCGGAAGTCGTCCAGCAGGCGCAGGGCCTGGCGGGCGAAGTAGCCGAGCTCGGGATGGTGCCTCTTGGCCTCCAGCTCCGTGATCACCACGATCGGGAGCACGACCTCGTGCTCGTCGAACCGGGAGAAGGCGTGCGGGTCGGCCAGCAGGACGCTGGTGTCGAGTACGTAGGTGCGCCGGTCGGGTGTGCGGCGCTTTGTGCTGGTCACCACGGAAGGACGTACCCCCTCGAGTGAGGTCGGGCCATGAAGACCGGACCGGTCATCGGCCGCAATGCCAGGGCCGATTTCCGGCCCTCCGCTTCGTACGTGCGGTCCGCACGCGCGTCCTGGTGCAAAGGGCCTCCCGGGCGGACGGCCCGGTGCCGCCCGCTGAGATGCGACACCCGTGGTTCGGGCGTCGACCTGCTTGGGGTATTCCCCGAACACGCGCCGCCATGCCATGGCATATGACGGACGGCCGGTGAATCCCCGGTGAAGGCCTTGCTGGTGGGAGCGGTGCGAGCGGATGCGGCGTCAGGCTCCGGGGGGCCGTGGTGGACTCCCCCGGAGGACCGGGGCGGAGGGTCAGGCCCCGTAGCGCCGGTGCCGGGCCGCGTAGTCGCGCAGCGCCCGCAGGAAGTCCACCTTCCGGAAGGCCGGCCAGAAGACCTCGCAGAAGTAGTACTCGGAGTGCGCGCTCTGCCAGAGCATGAATCCGGACAGCCGCTGCTCACCGCTGGTGCGGATCACCAGGTCCGGGTCGGGCTGGCCGCGCGTGTAGAGGTGCTCGGCGATGTGGTCGATGTCGAGGACCTCGGCGAGCTCCTCGATGGAGGTCCCCTTGCGGGCGTGCTCGTGCAGGAGCGAGCGGACCGCGTCCGTGATCTCCTGCCGGCCGCCGTAGCCCACGGCGACGTTGACGAGTATGCCGCGGACGTCGCGGGTGGCCTCCTCGGCCTCCTTGAGGACGTTCTGCGTCCGGGCGGGGAGGATGTCGAGGTTGCCGACGTGGTGGACGCGCCAGCGGCCGTCGGCGGCCAGGCCGCGGACGGTGTTCTCGATGATGTTCAGCAGCGGGCGGAGCTCCTCCTCGGAGCGGTCCAGGTTGTCCGTGGACAGCATCCAGAGGGTGACGACCTCGACGTCCGTCTCGGCGCACCAGCCCAGCAGCTCGTGGATCTTGTCGGCGCCGGCCTGGTGGCCCTGCACCGTGGTGCCTCCGGCGGCCTTCGCCCACCGGCGGTTGCCGTCGAGGATGACGCCGATGTGCTTCGGCACCGCCGCGTGATCGAGGCGGCCTTCCACCCGGCGCGCGTAGATTCCGTACACCAGGTCGCGCAGACTCACGTTTTCAGCCCCTCCGTGCGTAGACCCCGTGCGTGTGCTGTCCCCCGACGGCGCCACATTACTGCGCGTCGGGATCGGCGGCCCAACCCGGGACGTCACAAGTCCGTGATAGGGAGGACAACGTGACTGATAACAATCCCTATCGGGCAGAGGCCACCCGCTACGACTCCATGGAGTACCGGCGCACGGGCCGCAGCGGCCTCAAGCTCCCCGCCGTCTCCCTGGGCCTCTGGCACAACTTCGGCGACGACCGGTCGCTGGAGTCCCAGCGCTCCATCCTGCACCGCGCCTTCGACCTGGGCGTGACCCACTTCGACCTGGCGAACAACTACGGGCCGCCGCCCGGCTCGGCCGAGCTGAACTTCGGCAAGATCTTTGCGCAGGACTTCGCGCCGTACCGGCACGAACTGGTCGTCTCGACCAAGGCCGGCTACCTGATGCACCCCGGCCCGTACGGCGAGTGGGGCAGCCGCAAGTACCTGCTGGGCTCGCTCGACGCCTCGCTCCAGCGGATGGGCCTCGACCACGTCGACATCTTCTACTCGCACCGCTTCGACCCGGAGACCCCGCTCGAGGAGACCATGGGCGCCCTCGCGTCCGCGGTCCAGCAGGGCAAGGCGCTGTACGTCGGCGTCTCCTCCTACACCGCCGAGCAGACGGCGGAGGCGGTGCGGATCCTGACGGACATGGGCGTGCGCCCGCTGATCCACCAGCCCTCCTACTCCATGATCAACCGCTGGACGGAGGAGGACGGGCTGCTGGACACCCTGGAGGAGGCGGGCATGGGCTGCATCTCCTTCGTGCCGCTCGCCCAGGGCCTGCTCACGAACAAGTACCTCAAGGGCATCCCCGAGGGCTCCCGCGCCACCCAGGGCAAGTCCCTGAACCCGGACCTGCTGTCGGACGAGGTGCTGCGCCGCCTGCGGGGGCTGGACGACATCGCCGCCCGGCGCGGCCAGTCGCTGGCCCAGCTGGCGCTGAACTGGGTCCTGCGCGACCCGCGCATGACCTCCGCCCTGATCGGCGCGTCGAGCGTGGCCCAGCTGGAGGAGAACGTGGCGGCCCTGAGCGGCGCCCCGCTGTCCGACGAGGAGCTGGCGGAGATCGACTCGTACGCGGTCTCGACGCCGGGGACGAACATCTGGGCCCAGCGGGGCTGAGTGCCACCCGTTCCGCGGCGCAGGGGGCCCGCGGGCGGGGCCGGCTCGCCACGGCTGAGCTGGGGATTCCCGCCCCGCGGCCCGGACTCCGGGCCCGGGAACGAAAAACGGGCCGGTCCGTGGGGGGGATACGGACCGGCCCGAGGGGGGGGTTCCACCATAACCCTTCGTAAAGCGTGCTGCGTGCATTGGCGCGCCACGATTACGCAGCGAGTCCGCCCAGGAGCAGTCCGGTGAACGCCCCGGCGGCCATGAAGGGTCCGAACGGGAGGGCGGTCCGGCGGCCCGCCCGGCCCCTGAGCACAAGGGAGAGCCCGTAGAGGCCCCCGTAGAGGAAGCCGAGGAAGGCCCCGACGAGCAGTACCCCCCACCCGTACCACCCAAGAGCGACCCCCAGGGCGAGCGCGAGCTTGACGTCGCCGAAGCCCATGCCGTCGGGGTTGATCAGGAAGAGGACGAAGTAGCCCGCCGCGAGTGCCGCCCCGCCCAGCAGCCCGTCCCGCCACGACCCGGCCGCGCCGGGGGCGAGGGCCGCGCAGCCGAGCAGCGCCACGGCACCGGCGGCCAGCGGGAGGGTGACCACGTCCGGCAGCCGGTGCACGGCCCGGTCGACCAGCGCGAGGAGCACCGCGAAGGGGGCCAGCAGCGCCCAGACCGCGGCCTCCGGCACGTTCCCGGCGGCCCCCGCGAGCGCGCCGCAGACGACGGCGGTCAGGACGGCGGTGCGCACCGGGTCGGGCCCGTACGCGGCGCCCTGGCAGCGCGCGGTGCCGAGCCAGCCCGTGAGGGGGTGCCCCCGGGGGCAGTCGAAGCGCCACGGCTCCCCCGGCTCGACCGCCAGCCGGTACGCGACCTTGGGCAGCAGCAGCCCGGCAGCGGCGCCGTACGCGGCGGCGACGAGGCTGATCAGGACGATGACCACGCCCCGAGGCTAGGGAGGCCCCCGGGGCCCGGTCATGGGCCCCTGGGCCCATTCGGACGCGGGTGCGGGGGTCGTACGCTCGCCGGCACGGGCACGGGCACGGGTGCGGAGCACGGAGGGGTGGGGGCGCGATGGGCGGCGGGCGGCGCTGGCGGGACGGGACGGGGATCCTGAGGGTCCCGGGGGCGCCCGGGGGCGCGGCCGACCGCGAGGTGCCGCTGGAGGTGGCCGCCTCGTACCGGACCCGTACGCGGGGGCTGCTGGGCCGGGACGGCATCCAGGGGGCCCTGCTGCTGACCCCGGCGGGGAGCGTCCACACGTTCGGGATGCGCTTCGCGATCGACGTCGCGTACCTGGACCGGAACCTGCGCGTCCGCGCGGTCCGGACGATGCGCCCGGGCCGCCTGGGCCTCCCGCGCCCGCGCTCCCGCCACGTCCTGGAAGCCGAGGCCGGCCGGTTCGCCTCCTGGGGCCTGGTCCCCGGCACGACCGTCGGCCTCGTGCCCGGCGGCGGGGCCGGGCCCGTACCGGAGGCCGACGGGCCCACGGTAGGTTAGGGCGGTTGGCCGGAGCGGAGCGTCAGGGCGTCGGGGAGCGGGGATGGCGAAGAACGCGCAGGTCGAGGCGCTGGAGCGGCTGATGCCCGCGGTGCACGGCGCCGACGAGGAGATCGACTGGACGGCCGCCGAGGCCGCCTGGGGCACCCGCTTCCCCGCCGACTACGTGGCCTTCATGGAGCGCTTCGGTGCGGGCTCGATCAACGGCGAGGCCAGCGTCCTGCTGCCGCTCGCCGCGCACGGCCCCCAGTACGACCCGGACCAGATGGCGGAGGAGACCGCCAACGCCCGCACCACCTGGCACGGGCTCGGCGGGCGGACCGCCTTCGACACCGACCCCGAGCACATCCTCGCCTGGGGCGTCACCGCGGGCGCGGACATACTGTGCTGGCACACCGTGGACCCCGATCCGGACCGCTGGCCGGTGCTCGTCTGCGGCCGCCACACGGCGGAGGAGTTCGCGCTCTACCCGTACGGGATGGCCGAGTTCCTGTGCCGGCTGTTCAAGGACGAGTTCGACCTGAACCCGGTCAGCCTCGTCTTCTGGGACAGCGAGCGCCCCCAGTCCTTCGTGAACTGGCGCGAGGCGCAGCGCCGCTGGCTCGCCGGCCTCAACCCCGAGACGGGCGAGCCGGACCCCTACGCCGGCCGCTGAGCGCAGCCTCCTCCTCCACCGCCACCCCCACCCGGGGCCCTCGCCCCTCGACGCCGTCCGCGCCACCTCGCGCGGGCGGCGTTCCGCGTTCCGCGTGTCGCGTTCCGCATGCCCGTGCGCCGCCGCCCGGATCGCGCCACGCACACCGCCAGTCGCACCGACCGGTCGGTCCGCCGGGCCCTCTCCGCCCCCCGGAAAACGCCCGCGAAGCGGGGTCTACGCGCGTCATAAAAGTCGATCAGATATCGGAAAACACCAGTAGGAATTCGGCCAGTTGGAGCATTGCCCACAACTGCCGCCCCGGGGGATCCATCCGCCCGAACCCCGGGAGAGAATTCCGGCGCAACGGGCCACCGAGGGACACGGCAACCCTGAGCAACCCAAACCGACAAGCAGCAACACGAACCAAAAGGAATTCAGGGGACACCGACCGTGCGACGAAGACTGTTCGGCCCGGCCGCGGCGACCGCCGCGCTCGGCCTGCTCGGCACACTCACACTCACCGGCTGCGGCACGTCCGCCGGAACCGGCAGCGGCACCACGCTCCGGCTCGTCGCCGCCGAATACGGCGACACCGCGGCCACCAGCTCCAAGGCGTACTGGGACGAGGTCACCAAGGCGTTCCACGACCAGAACCCGGACACCTCCGTGGAGGTGAAGCTGCTGCCCTGGACCGACGTGGACCGCGAGGTCACCCGCATGGTCAAGGACGGCGACGCGCCCGACATGGCCCTGATGGGCGCCTACTCGGACTTCGCCGTGGCGGGCGAGCTCTACGGCGCCGACGAGCTGCTGTCGGTCTCCGCCGAGGCCAACTTCCTGCCGCCGCTCTCCGAGGCCGGGTCGATCGGCAGCAGGCTGTACGGCCTCCCGTGGGTCGCCAGCAGCCGGCTCCTCTTCTACAACAAGAGCCTCTTCCGGCAGGCCGGCATCGACGGCACGCCGAAGACCTGGTCCGACCTGAAGGCCGACGCCAAGGCCCTCAAGAGCGCCGGGGTGAAGTACCCGTACGCTCTGCCGCTGGGCCCCGAGGAGGCGCACGCGGAGTCGATGATCTGGGAGCTCTCCAACGGCGGCGGCTGGGCCGACAGCAGCGGCGGCTACAACATCGCCTCCGACGCGAACGTCCAGACGTTCAAGTGGATCCGCGACAACCTCGTGCGCCCGGGCCTGACCGGCCCCGGCGAGCCCGCCGCCTTCAACCGCCAGGACGCCTTCGACGCCTTCCTGCGCGGAGACGTCGGCATGCTCAACGGCTATCCGTCGCTCTCGCACGAGGCCGCCAGGCGCGGAATTTCCGTCGGCGCCATCGAAATGCCCCAGGCGGACTGGCTGGCGGCGAGCGGGGAAACCCCGCCGACGTTCGGCGTGGCCGACTGGATGGTGGCGTTCAAGGAGAACGGAAACCGCGAGCCGATCGGAAGGTTCCTCGATTTCCTCTACGAGGACAAGAACCTCGAGGAGTTCGCGGGCCGCTACCATCTGCTGCCCTCGACCGTCACCGCCGGCCGCGCCTCGAAGGACACGACGGCGGACGGGACCGACGCGCAGTTCCTCACCGCGCTGCGCGGCGCGCAGCTCTACCCGGTGAACTCGCCGTCCTGGCTGAGCGTCAGCGACACCATCAAGCGCAACATCGGGCGCGCCGTCGCCCCCGACGCGGACCCGAAGCGCGTCCTGGAGGACATCGCCGAGAAGGCGCGGTCGGCCGCGCGCGACTGACCGGGCCGGGGCCTCCCCCGTGAGAGACCGGCCGTCCTCCCCCCGTACGACCGGCTTCCCGCCGAGGCACGTCCCTGCCCCTCCCGAGGGTCCTGCGCCCCGCGCGTACGGGACCTTCGACCCCGCCGCGGCCCACCCCCGCCCCGGCACGATGACTGCACGGCGTCGATCCGACGCCCCCGGCGGTCGCCCGCACCGCGCCCACAAGGCGCCGGCGGGGCGATCCGCCGCCCCCCCTCCCCAGCTCCGCCCTCCGCCCTCGCCCTCTCCCCCGTGCCGCCCTGGCCCTCCGCGTCCTCCCCGCGCGCACCGCTCAGCCGAACGCCTTGCGGAGCCGGGCGCAGTCGGAGTCCCAGCGCAGCGTGCCCCGCACCGTCGCCGTCGCGTCGGCGGGACCGTTCCGGGTGATCGACCAGCGCACCGTGTACGCCCCGGAGTCGCAGGCGACGCGGCGGCCCAGCGGGTACACCGCACGGAAGCCGGCGGGCCGGCCGGCCTTCGCCTCGTGGAACTCCGCGACCTTCGCGCCCCGCTCCGAGACCACCGTCGCGTCGAGGGTCACGTCGTGCGTGCCCTTCTTGGCGTCGCCGAGCGAGCTGCCGCGCAGCAGCCGGCCGCTGTAGACGTCGTACGCGAACTCGACCTTCGGCTCGTACGCCAGCGTCGCCGGGTCCGGCGCCGTCCCGCCCCAGTCGGGCGCCTCCTGCGTCGCGGGGCGCTTGCGGGTCTGGAACACGACTCCCGGGTGGAAGCGGAACTGGGCCTCCAGCCGGTGGTGCTCGTCCTTCGTCCATGCGGTGCGCATCGCCTTGTCGCCGCCGGCCGGGTCCTGGGTGTACGCGTCCGGGAGCGGCGCGGCGGCGGTGGCGGTGGCGGCGGTGCCCGCCGCGAGCAGGGCGAGGCCGGCGGCGAGGAGCGGGGCGGCGCGGCGGGTGCGGGTGCCCGTGCGGGGGCTGGTCATGGGGGTCATGCCCGGACAACGCGGGGCGCGGGCCCGCCGGAACTGCGGGGGCCGCCCGTTCACCCGTACGGCCGCCCGATGATCGGAATGTGCCACCGCCGGACACTCCTCGCGAAGCGCTCTCAGGCCTGGCCCGTCTCGAAGCGGCTCACCTGGCCGCCGTCGGTGACGGTGAAGCGCCAGGCGGTGCGCATCTCGCCCCAGGCGTCGTTGCGGTAGTTGACGGTGATCGCCCGGCCGTGGTCGGACTCGGACTGCACGTCCATGTGGCCGTTCGAGTCGAAGATCTCGCGGTCCACCCACTCGTCGAGGTCCCGGTCCGCGCCGTCGTCGGACATCGTGGCCGAGGGCGTGAGCAGCGCCGTGAACGCCTCCTTGTCGTGCGCGTTCACGGCGGTCACGAACTTGGCGACGGTGGGGTCGGTGAGGTTCTTGGGGGCGATGGTCACGGGTGGCTCCTGGGACGTGCTGCGTGCGGACCCACTCAGGGAACACCCCCGGCGGCCCGGCCCCGGCGACCCTCACCCGCCTGACGGACGGTCGGCGTGTTGGAGGGGGTCCCGTCGGTGGCCGCCACCGGCCGTCAGAAGCCCCGCCGGGAAGCGGCCGTCAGAAGCCGAAGTAGGTGGTGGCCCCGGAGACCAGGGTGCCGATGGTGAGGGCGATGGCGGCTCCGGCGAACTCGGCGACGCGCGCGCCACGGGTGCGGAGGACGCCGTGGGCGGCGAGGCCGGCGCTGATCGGGACGGAAAGGGCCCTGAACTCGTCGAGGCCGAGGTGCAGGGACCTGCCGGTGGCCAGCGCGCCGAGGACGAAGCCGAGGACGGCGGCGATGACCGCGGGAGCGGAGAAGTACAGGCGGGGGCGGCGGTCCCGGGGCGTCCGCTTGCGGGACGCCCGTACGAGGAGGACCAGGAAGGTCGCGACGATGAGGACGGCGGCCATCAGGGCGACGGTGCCGGCGGCCTGCCAGAAGCCGGGGGACATGGGGGATTTCCCTTCGGTGGGAGAGGGGCGGGCGGTACGGGGACCCGCGGGCCGCGGGTCCCCGTACCGTTCTCACGCGTCGGTGGCGGGCCGCCCGGTCAGTGCCGGGCGGCCGTCACGTCAGTGGAAGGCGTCCCAGCAGTCCTCCTGGACCGACGAGAAGCCCATGAGCACGCCGAACGCGGTGTACAGGCCGGCACCGACATGGCGGGCGGTCTGCCACCACCTGCGCCTGGGGGTGTTGCGCAGCGCCTTGATCATGTTCCACATGCGCTTGAAGCCGACCCGGCGGATGATGCGCACCGCCTGGCGGATCTTGTACGCCTTCATCAGCCAGCCGACGCCGCCGGCCCACATGGCGACCTCGATGATGGCCCAGGCGCACTTGGCGATCTTCCACCAGGTGCTCTCCGACCACCACCACTTGCCACCGAGGTCGTACATCGTGACGGGGTCGGCCGGGTAGCCGTAGGCGTTCGCACCTCCCTCGGCGGCCGGGTCGGCCTGCAGGAACCGACCGGTGGCCGGGTCGTACAGGCGGGCGCCCATCAGCGTCAGGCCGGAGAGCGTGTCGCCGGACCGCTGCTGGCTGCCCAGCCAGTCGTAGCGGGCGGGCTTGCTGCCGGCACGGGTGTTGCCGTACTCGTCCGTGTCGAGGACGGTGGGCGCGACCGAGGTGTCCAGCGGCAGCTGCAGGGAGACGTCACCGTGGATGTCACTGAGCTGCAGCACCGTGTTGCCGGTCTTGCTCGTGGTGGCCGCGAGGCCGCCGCCGAGCGAGTCGACGTTGCGGGTGACCGTTCCGGTGGCGGAGTCCTCCAGGACCCAGCTGGGCCGGTCGCAGCCGCAGTCGTAGTGGTTGACCTTCGACTGGGTCTGGGTCCACGTGCCGCCGCTGTTGGACTCGACCGTCCAGGAGCGGATGCGCTGGGAGCCGTCGAGCTTCCAGGTCTGGCGCTGGCTGCCCAGCGTCTCCTGGTAGACCCGGTCGTTGGTGTAGTAGCCGAGGGCCACGCCGCCGGGCTTGGCGGTGGTGCGGCCGAAGGCGTCGTACACGTAGCCGGCGGTGGACTGCCGGTCGGCGCTGTCGTACGTGGTGGAGGTGGTGGTGCCCCCGCTGGTCGGGCAGTCCGCACCCGGGGTGCCGGTGGCCGTGGTCAGCGAGGTCCGGTTGGACCGGCCGTCGAACGCGTACGTGCGCTTGGTGCAGACCGTCTCGGCGGTGTCCTCCACCGAGGTGAGCCGGCCGACGGCGTCGTAGCCGTAGACCTGCTCGGAGTCCTGCGCGTCCGTGGTCACCTGGCCGTGGATGGAGCGGCTGGTGGTGTCGGACTGGACCAGGACGCCGTCGCTGTCACGGGTGTACGCGCGCTCGACGGGCGTGCCCGTCGGGTCGAAGGACTGCTTGAGCGTGTAGCCGCCCGGCAGCTGCTCCGACACCAGGGCACCGTCCGCGTCGTAGGAGGCGGTGAAGGTGCCGGCCACGGAGTCCACGGCCTTGGTGACCAGACCGCGCGGCTCGGCCGCGTGGTCGTAGGTGTAGGTCACCGAGGACGGAACGCTGTTCGACGTCTTGACCTTCCGGCCCAGGAGGTCGTACTCCGTGGTGGTCGTACCACCGTCGGCGTCGGTGTACGAGGTCGGACGGCCGAGCTTGTCGTAGACGGTGGTGAGGGTGCCGCCCGTGGGCGAGACCGTCCTGGTCTCACGACCGGTGGCCGGGTCGTACTCGGCGGTCGTCGCCGGGGTGGCCTGTCCGAGGCCGCCGGTGGTCGACACCGAGGCGACGCGGCCCGCCGCGTCCGTGGTCGTGGTGGTGGTGCGCGTCGTGGCCCCGGAGGTCTCCGTGACCTTCGACGTGATGCCCCACCAGTCGTACTCGAACGTCTTCACCGGCAGCGTGGTCGGGTTGGACCCGCCCCCGGTGACGGCTCCGGCCGGGCCGGTGGAGCAGATCATGTCCGCCCACTCCGGACGTCCCTGGCAGGCGCCGGTACCGGTCGCCGACCAGTAGGTGGTGACCTTCGTGGTGGCGTCGGTGCCGGTGCCGCCGGGCTGGATGACCTTGGTCACGCGGCCCTGGGCGTCGTACTCCGTGGTGGTGGTGAGCGCCAGGCCCGCCGGGTCCTCGATCGTCTTGACCGGCAGGCCCTTGGCCCAGTCGTACTGGGTCTCGACGGTCCGGGCCTCACCCTGGACGGTCGGGTGCTCGCGCACCTGGGCACCGGTGGTCACGTGCGTGACCTGGTCCTTGACGACCGCGCTGCCGTCGGTGGGCCGGCCCTCGTCGTACGAGGTGACCTTCCACGAGCGGGCGGTGACCGGGGTACCGGCGGCGACCAGGGTGGTGGCGCCGGACTTCAGGTCGGCCGTCAGGTCGATCCGGCGCAGCGGACCGAACTCCTCGAGCTCGCGGGTGCCGCGGGCGTCGTAGACCGTGCTCGTGGAGAGCAGGTCGGCGCGCTCCGCCTCGGTGAGCTGGGCGATGCCGAGCCCGGTGCGGGCGGCGACGGCGGCCGCCGAGGTGCCGATGGCCACCTCGCGGTTCGCCGCGGTCAGCTCGCGGACGGTGTTGCCGAAGCGGTCGTACTCGGTGGTGGTGATGTCGCCACCGGGCTCGGCCTTGTCGACGGTGCGGCCCGAGGTCCCCATGTAGTGGACGGTGGCGCGGGTGTAGGCGCCCGCGGTGAGCGTGCCGCCGTCGTTGGAGGACGGGACCGAGTCGGCCGGGAAGACGGCCGTCGCGTCGCTCGGGGCGTCGGTCTGGGCCCAGCGCTTCACGTCGGCGGTGCCGAGCTGGTACGGGGCGGCGGCGCCGGACAGCGGGACGTCGTAGACCAGGGTGGTCACGGCGTTGCCCTCGACGACGTCGGTGGTGCCCTGCTTCAGGCCGGCGCGGGAGACGTTGAGCAGCATGCCGTCACCGGCCGCGCTGCTCGACCCGGCCTTGCCGTAGGTGAAGTTCCAGGCCAGCTCGCCGGGGGGCGTGAGCTTGGTGACCCGGCCCGCGGCGTCGTAGTCGTACGCAGTCTTCACGGCCGGCGTGATCTGGGTGTCCCAGGTCTCGCGCAGGCGGCCGCTGTCGTCGTACGCGTAGCTCTGCACGGTCTTGGCCGTGGCGGCGGCGGCGCCGGACGCGGTCGACCAGAGCTTGATCTCCTTGACCTGGTTGACGAAGTCACCGAAGGCGCCGGAGGTGGCGGTGGTCGCCGTCGCGTAGACGTACTCGAGGACGCGGCAGCCCTTGGTGGACGGGTTCGCCTTGCAGGCCGCGACGGTGGTCGCGGAGGTCGGGGCGAAGACCCGCACCGGGCGCGCCAGCTGCTTGCCGCCCACGGTGACCGTGCTCGACTCGACGGTCGACGTGGAGTCGGACTGGCCCTGGTTGCCGGTGCTGCTGAGCTGCCACGTGGTGGCGCCGGCCGGCTTGGTGAACGCCGTGGTGACGCCCTCCGAGTCGGTCAGGGTGAACGAGCCGGTGACCGAGCCGGTCAGGGTCAGCGTCTCCGAGCCGGGCTCGGGGATCCACCCGGTCTGTCCCGCGTCGGCGGTGAAGTGGATGGGCGTGCCGTCCGAGGTGACGACGTCCACCGCGGTCGCGGACAGCTGCTGGACGAAGGCGTAGTCGGAACCGGTGAGCTCGGCGGGCGTACCGGCGACCCACTCCTTGCCGAAGATGGGCAGCTGGCCCTCCTGCACGGCACCCGGGGTGCGCGAGGAGGCGGACCGCTCCACGGACAGGCCCTGGCTCTTCACGTCGGCCTCGGTGAGGGTGTAGTCACCCGTCAGGAGGTTGACGGAACCGGGGCCGACCGTCTCGGTGGCGGCGACACCGGCGTTGCGGTCGACGACCACGGCCAGCGGGTCGGTGCTGCCGGCGGCGGCGTTGGGGCCGGTGAAGTCGGCCTTGATCTCGATGCTGCCGTCCGGGTCGACGGTGTCGGTGGCGTTCCACGTCAGCGCCGGGCTCTTGCCGCCGGTGAGGGCGACGGGCCAGGCGGTCAGGGCGGTGCCGCCCTGGGTGACGTCACCGGCCGGGACCGGGGTCCAGGCGTCGGCGGCGGAACGGCGCCACGAGAACGACACCGCGTCGTACTTGGAGGCGTCGGCCTCCGCGACGAGCGGGAGACGGCGCGCGGTGCGGGTGCCCTCGGCGGGCTGGACGAATCCGCCGGGGCCCGCGTGGAAGGCGTACTCCAGGGGCTCCGACTTGTTGTCCGCCTTGTCGACGGAGCGGACCTGGAGGGTGTGGTTGCCGTCCCGCGGCGGGGTGACGGTGACGGCCTTGGCGCCGGCGGTGCCGCCGGTGGCGACCTTGGTCCACGTCACGCCGTCGAGGGACCACTCCAGCCAGTTGTGGTCGGCCGCGGGCGGGGTGACGTTGAAGACGCCCGCCTGGCCGCCGCCCTTGACCCAGGCGTTCGACGGGTAGTCCGTCGAGGTGATCGCCGTGGGGGCCGAGGGGGCCGAGGTGTCCACCGTGAAGTTCTTCCAGGCGGACCAGCCCAGGTTGTAGTGCGTGCCGTCGTACGGCGAGGTGCGGAACTTGTACGTCTTGCCGTTGGTCAGCACACCGGCCGGCACGGTCACCGAGGCGACCTGGCCGGAGGGGGTCCACGGCGAGACCAGGTAGGTGCCCACCTGCGTGTCGGTCACCGCGTCCCGGATCTCGAAGGTGCCGTTGACCTTGTCACCGTTGGGGTCGACGAAGGTGTCGCGCAGGGTCGGCGTGGCGGTGTTGACCACGTAGCTGCCGCTGTACGAGAAGTACGGCGGGCCCGCCTCCTGCTTGGTGCCGGTGCGGGGCCGGTAGTTGTACGTCACGACGAGCTTGGGCGGGTTGCTCGCGGCGTTCGCGGAGTTCACGCGCTTCCACTGCGCGGTCACCGACTCGTCGGTGGCGCGCAGGCCCATGCCGGAGGTGGCGGCCTTGGCCGAGGCCCACTCCTGGACCAGCGTGGAGACGTTGGCGTTGATCCAGCCGTCCGGGGCGGAGGTGCAACCCGGGTTGCCCTTGGTCTCCGTGGACGTCGCCTTCTTCGCCGTCCAGGCCGGCTGGGCGGTCCAACGGGACGCGGTGGACGCCTTGCCCGCCGACCAGACCTCCCACGGGTAGGCCACGCAGTCGGTGTTGCCGGAGTGGAAGTTCCACAGGCTCAGCGTCGCGCTGGTGACCAGCGCGTCGGAGATCGGCGCGGTGTTCCAGGTGATGAAGGAGCGCGCGGTGCGGAACGTGCCGTCGGCGTTCTTCGTGCCCGGGTTGCCGAGGTCCAGCTCGGTGTCGGTCGACCAGTCGACGGTCTCGCCCTGCTGGACGTAGGTGTCGAAGACGTTGCCGAGCGACGCGGTGGACGGATCGACGGTCACCGGGTAGCGGGTGGCCGGGTCGGCCAGGAACTTCGCGTCCGGGGTGATGACGAGGTCGATGGTGCCGCCGTGGCGGACGACCTTCATCTGCGCCTTCGCGCGGTGCGCGGACTCGCCGGAGACCTTGTCGACGCTCGCGTCCCACATGACGGGCGCGGGCATGACGGCCTGCTTCTTGTTCTTCTTGTCGAGGAAGAGCAGGCTGCCGTCGCCCTGCTGCTCGACCTTCAGGCCCTTGGCCTTCAGCGGCAGCGTGTAGGTGTAGCCCTCGGCGGCGGGGCGCTTGTTGATGCGGACGTACTGCTCGAAGCCGGTGCGGGTGGCCTCGACGACCAGGTCGCCGTCGGGGACGGCGTTCTCGTACGTGGCCCGGTTGTCGTCGAGCTTCGGGGCCGGCAGGCCGCCCTTCCACTGGAGCGTGACCTGCTGGTCGCCCTCGCCGAGGGTCACCAGGTCGCGCGCGGCGGCGACAGCGTTGTCGGAGAGCCGGGCAAGCTTCCTGCCGCCCGGCGCGCCGAGCCGCAGGCGGTGCGGGTGGGCCTTGGGCTCGACGGAGCCGTCCGGGTTGGCGGCGAGGTCGAGGTCGACCTGGCGCCAGTCCCCGGTGAAGGCGTCGCGGAAACGGACCGGGCCGGCGGTGAGTTCGGTGGTGAGGTCGCCGTCGGGGTTGACCCAGGTCGTCGACGTCTCGGTGCGCTCCGCGAGCGCCTCGACGCGCTTGCCCGACAGACGGGCGGCGATCCTCGCGGAGGGGACGTCGGGGGCGGTGGTGGGGGTACTCGGGCGGTCCGGCCCGGCGTCGCGCGTACGGTCGGCGGCGACGGCGGCCTCGGCCCCGTACAGGACCGAGGTGGACATGACGAGGGCGAGTCCCGCGGCTATCGCGGGGATCCCTCGTGTCCGGCGGCGCCGCGGCAGTGCGCGGTCGCGGGCGCGGCCCGCGAAGGGGGTGTTCACATGTCTCCTATTCCGGACCGCGGGCGGCCCGGGGTCGGCGGGGCACGGCCCTCGACAAGCGGAGGGCGTCCTCGCGATTTGCATAGGTGACGTGGAACATAATCGAAAAAGATCACAGGTAAAGGGGGAGTAAACATGAAGATCGGGGGCGGAATGAGACATTCCAGATCACGTTGATCGAGTGCCGTGCGTCACATCCAGGAACCGACGGCCCCTCAAACCCCTCCGCAGCAACGGCGCCGGCCTCCACTCCGGAGGGAGGGAGGCCGGCAACGGTCGGGCAGGGGACGGTCAGGCTGTCGGGGGCGTCAGGTGGTCGGGCGGCCGCGTGGCCGGGGGCGGGCGGCCGGCAGGTCAGGCGGTGGCGGTCGGGAGCTTCGCGGTGAAGGCGGTCGGGACGGCGACCACGTCGTCGAAGCTGAGCTTGCCGGGGCCGAACTGGTCGGCGGTCATGGCCTTCTTCCTGCCCCCGACGACCTGCCACACGGTGTTGCTGTCGGGGGACAGGAGCATCGTGCCGTCCACCGGGGCGGCCTTCGCCGCGGCGGCCTTCAGGTACTCGCCGGGCGCCTGCTCGAGGGTGCGCTTGTCGTAGCCGAGGCCCGTGTAGTCCGCGTACGTCAGCGGTACCGCCACCCCGCCCGCCATCACGTACACCGTCGGGTCGGCGTCCGCGGCCTTGACGATCGTGCCGTTGCCGATCTGACGGGCGGCGGCCGCGTGCAGCCAGTCACCCGGGACGCCCATCAGGGTCCGCGTGTTGTAGCCGTTCGCGGTCCACTCGGCGGCCGAGATGTGCAGGGCGGCGCCCCCCAGCATGACGTAGCGGGCCGGGTCGGTGCCGGACTGGTCCATGACCACGCGGCCGTTGTTGACGGTGCGCTGGACGGCGGCCTGCAGCCAGGCGGTCGGGACGCCCATGTCGGCGCGCCGGTCGTAGCCGTCGGCGGTCCAGTCGGCCGCCGAGATCGGCAGCGCGGCACCGTCGATGACGACGTAGCGGGCGGCGCCGCCCGCCTGGTCGTGGACGACCGTACCGGCCGGGGGCGCGCTGGGCAGGGCGCGGAAGGCCCCGTCCTCGATCAGCACGATCTTGCTGAGGTCGTACTTGTCGGGGGCGACGTCGGAGCCCGCGACCGGGACGCCGGAACCGGAGACCATCACCTTCACCTCGGGCCCGTTCGGGGACTTCACGAGCGTGCCGTCGGGGAGCGAGGCGGGGTTGGGGTAGCTCGGGCCCGCCGGGTACGGGTCGGTGTGGTCGGAGCCGAGGTGGGCGGCGGGGCCGCAGGACGGCCAGGCGCCCTCGCCCTGGCCGGCCAGGATCTTCTCGCCGGTGAGGATCTGCTGCTGCTTGGTGGCCAGGTCGGGGCGGGAGGCGTACGCCGTGCCGCCGAAGGAGCGCCAGGTCGACAGCGAGATCTGCAGGCCGCCGTAGTAGCCGTTCCCGGTGTTGATGCTCCAGTTCCCACTGGCCTCGCACTGGGCGACCTTGTCCCAGGTGGCCACGGAGGCGGCGGCGGCCTCGGTGGTGGTCAGGAGCGGGGCGGCCAGGGCGAGCAGGGCGGCGGCGGTGACGGCGAGCGCGGACTTCTGGCGGGCGGCGGAGCGCATGGTGGATCCCTCGGGCAGGTGCGGGCGGTGGTCTGCGGGGCCGGGCCGGGCGCCGGGCCGGACCCGGGCCGCCCGCCCGGGGAGGGGCGGGCGGGCGGCTCGGGGGCGGCGCCTCGGGCGGTGTCCCGGGCCGGGCCTGGGGGGTGCCCCGGAGCGGGGCCGGGGCGGGCGGGGCTCAGCCGGTGACGGTCGGGAACTTCGCGGTGAAGGCGGTCGGGACGCTGACCACGTCGTCGCGGTTGAGCTTGCCCGGGCCGAACTGGTCAGCGGTCAGGGCCTTCTTCTTGCCGCCGACGACCTGCCACACCGTGGTGCTGTCGGGCGAGAGCAGCATCGTGCCGTCCACCGGAGCGGCCTTCGCCATGGCCGCCTTCAGGAACTCGCCCGGGGCCAGCTCGAGCGTGCGCTTGTCGTAACCCAGGCCGGTGAAGTCCGCGTACGTCAGCGGAACGGCCACCCCGCCCGCCATCACGGACACGGTCGCGTCGGTGCCCGAGGAGTCCTTCACGATGGTCCCGTTGGCGACCTGCCTACCCGCGGCGGCGGCCATCCACGTACCCGGGACGCCCATCTCGGCCTGGGTGTTGTAGCCGTTCGCCGTCCACTCCGACGCCGAGATGTGCACGGCCGCGCCGCCCACCATCACGTAGCGGGACGGGTCGGTACCCGACTGGTTCATGATCACGGTGCCGGCCTGCAGCGTCTTGGCGACGGCACCCTTCAGCCACTCGCCCGGGACGCCCATCAGCATCTGGGTGTTGTAGCCGTCCTCGGTCCACTCGGAGGCCGAGATGTGCAGCGCCGTGCCGTTCACCATCACGTAGCGGGCGGGGTCGGTGCCGGTCTGGTCCATCACGACGGTGCCGGTCGGTACGGTGCGCTGCGCCGCGGCCTTCAGCCAGGCGGTCGGGACGCCCATGTCGGGGCGCTGGTTGTAGCCGGCCGGGACCCAGTCGTCGCCACCGATCTGGAGGGCGGCGTTGTCGATGATCACGTAGCGGGCGGCGCCGCCCGCCTGGTCGTGGACGACCGTACCGGCCGGGGGCGCGCTCGGCAGGGCGCGGAAGGCCGCGTCGTCCACCAGCACGAGCTTGCTGAGGTCGTAGTTGTCGGGCGTGACGTCGGAGGCCGCGACCGGGACGCCGGCTCCGGAGATCATCACCTTCACCTCGGGGCCGTTCGGGGACTTCACGAGCGTGCCGCTGGGGAGCGAGGCGGGGTTGGGGTACTGGGGGTTGGTGGTGCCGGCCGGGGAGATGTAGCCGCTGATGCGCTGGCCCCACGGCGACTGGCCGACCCGCCAGTAGGGGGTGGAGTTCGTGGAGACGTGGCCCGGGTAACCGCCCTGGTTGCCGCCGGTGATGGTGACCGTGTCGCCGCTGACGCCGGTGACGACGGCCACGTGGTCGGCGTAGTCGCCGCCGTTGTAGTTGTAGACGACCGCGTCGCCGACGTGCGGGGTGCTCGAGAGGGTGCCGTACTTCTTGCCGTAGTCCATGAAGCTGGCGGCCCGGTCGTCCAGGGTGGCCAGGCCGGTGACGCCGTTGCGGGCCCAGACCCAGCCGGCGAAGTCGGCGCACCAGGCGTGGGTACGGGTCGTGCCGCCGGTGCAGCTGCTGGACTGGTTGGGGCCGCCGACGTAACCGCCGTGGGCGCAGTAGCCGTTGCCGTTCTCGGCCTTGGCCGTGGCCGCGATGCCGTCGGTGAGCGGCGAGGCGGTGGCCGGGGTGGCCACGACCGCGGTGAGCACGGAGACGGCCAGGGCGGAGGCGGAGGTGAGGCGGATCGCGGCGGTCTTGAGGTTCTTGGACATGGCGTGGCTCCTGGAGGCAGGACGGAGTAAGAGCAGGTCTGGTGGGTGCCGCGCGGGGCGCGGCCGGCCTGTCGAAGGCCGAAGACTGGGGGCGGCCGTGCCGGTTCGGGTCGGGCCGTGGTGGCCGTGTCGGGACCCGTGTCGAGGCCGTGTTCGGGGACGGCTGCCCTGCAGGCGCAGCAGTCGGACGGCGGCACGGACGCGCGGGGCGCCGGTGGGGCGCGGCGCGGGAGGCGCGGGTGGAGCGGGGCGCGGAGGGCGCCTGGTGGGCCGGGCGCTGAAGGCGCCTTGGGGGCCGGGCGCGGAAGGCGCCTGGTGGGGCGGTGCGGCGGGCGCGGGGGAAGGCCTCGCGCGGAGGGCGCCGCTGGAGGGGACGGCCGGCGGGTGGCGGCCTGGCCGGGTTACTCCCAGACGGTGGTGGCCTGGGGCTTGGTGGCCTTGCCGGTGGTGGCGGTCTCCCACACGGTGGTGGGCTTCGGCTTGCCGGTGGTGGCGGTCTCCCACACGGTGGTGGCGGTGGTGCGGGTGTGCTGGTCGGCGGTGGCGTGGGCGGCCAGGGCGGGGACGAGGGCGGCGAGGGCGAAGGCGGCGACCGCGGCGGCCTGGGCGATACGGGTGCGGAACATGGGAGTGGCCCTTTTCCTGGAGTCGGTCGGACGCTTCCGGCACGGGGTGCGCCGTCGCGTTCACTGCGTCGTCGGCCCGGTTCCACGTCCCGCGGTGACGTCTCTCCGGTCCTTCCGGCGGGCTTCGCTTCGCTCGTCCCTGCCGTTGATCAATAGCTTCGTCGCAGCTCAGGGCAGGCGGAAGGGCATCCGGCTGGACGGAACCGGCGGTGGACGCTTGCGGTCAGCGGGGCCGGTCCGGGGCCGGATCCGGCCGCGCGGACGCGCAGCGAGAGGGGCCACCGGCGGGCGTTCCGCACCCGACGCGCGCGCAGTGGACGAACTAGGCCTATCCGACAGGGAGTTGACCTGCGCGAGGGGACGAGAAGAGCCCGGGCGGCGTCACAGGGACGCCGCCCGGGCGGAAGGTCGTACGGGAGCCGGGCGCACGGCCCGGGTCCGAAAGCGGCCGGCCTAGCGCCGGACCGGGAAGGCCGTGGCGCGGCCCTGGTCCTTGAGCCAGGCCAGGACGCGGTCGAGGGCGGTGACGGTCTGGGTGCGGTCGCCGCCGCCGTCGTGGAAGAGGACCGTCCCTCCCGAGGAGGGGAGTTCGCGCTGGACGGTGCGCAGGATCGCGTCGGCGCCGGGGCGTTCGAAGTCCTTGGTGTCCACGTTCCAGCCCAGGGGGCGCATGCCGTGGGCGGCGGCGATGCGGCGGCTGTCCGGCGTGAAGGCGCCGCCCGGGGCGCGGTAGTACTCGACCTCGGCCGTGCCGCCGGCGGCCTGTGCGATCAGGCGCTGGGCGTCCAGGATCTCCTTCTGCTGGTAGGCGACCGGCTTCTTGTCCATGCGGACGTCGTGGGACATGGTGTGGTCGCAGAGCCGGTGGCCCTCGGCGACCACCTTGCGGACCAGGTCCGGGTGCGCGGCGGCCTGCGGGCCGATCATGCAGAAGACCGCCTTGACGTGGTGCTCGCGCAGCACGTCGAGGACCCGCGGCGTCCAGGTCGGGTCCGGTCCGTCGTCGATGGTGATGGTGATGGCCGTGCCGCCCCCCTCCGGGGCGTGGGCGATGTCCTCCGGCACGCGGGCCACGGGCGGCGCGGCCGGCGGGGCCGCCGCCTTGACGGGAGGCTTGCGGTGGCCCGTGACGGGTGCGGCCGCCTCGCGGCCGCGCTCCGTGGCGGTCAGTTCGGCCGCGCCCCACACCGCCAGGCTGAGGCAGGCCGCCGAGGCCAGGACCGCGAGCTGGGCCCGGTACCTGAACTTGCGTATCCGCGCTCCCGGGGCGGGGCTGCCGCCCTCGGCGGCCCGTGCCGGGCCCGGCACGAGGGCGAGGGGAGCCTCCTCTGCCGGCACGTCGGCGTCGTCGGCGGCGGCGCCGGCGACGGTGAAGGTGACGGGCACGGAGGCCACGCCGTTCGCGGGGGCGGAGGCCGCGTCCCTCGCGGGCGCTTCCCTCTCGGCGGGCTCAGGGGCCACGTCGTCCGTCGGTGCGGAGGCTGCGCCCTTGGCCCACGAGGGGGCCGCTTTCTTCCGGGCGGCCGTCGCCCGCTCGGCGGGCGCTGGGCGGACCCCCTCGGCGGGCCCAGGGGCGGCCTCGGCAGGTACTGCGGCGGCACCCCCGGCAGGCGCAGTGGCGGCACCCTTCTTCAGCGCGAGGGTCGCGTCCTTCGGCACGGCGGAGGCGGCGCCCTTGGTGAGCGTGAGGGTCACGTCCTTGGACGGGGCGGAGCCCGCGCCTTTGGGCGGGGCGCCCTTGGCGTCCTGGGTCCCCTTGGCGCCCGTGGCGCCCTTGGCGTCCTGGGTGCCCTTGCTGCCCTTGGCGAGCGTGAGCGTCGCGTCCTTCGGCGGGGCAGCGTCCGCGGCGCCCGCGGGGGCGGCACCCTTGCGCGGGCCGGAGGCCGCGCCCTTGGCGAGCGTGACGGTCGCGTCCTTGGACGGGGTGACGCCCGCGGGGGCGGCACCCTTGGGCGCGGCGGAGGCGGCACCCTTCGCGAGCGTGAGGGTCGCTTCCTTCGGCGGACCGGCGTCCGCGGCAGCGGCGGCGGTATCCGCGGGGCCGACGCCCTTGGACGCGGGGGAGGCAGCACCCTTCATCAGCGTGACGGTGTCGTCCTTCGCCGCTGCAGCGCCCGCGGGGGCGCCTTTGCGCGGGACGGAGGCAGCGACCTTGGAGAGCTTGACGGTCTCGTCCTTCGACGGCGTACGGCCCGCGGGACCGACGTCCTTGGACGCGGCGGAGGCGGCACCCTTCGCCAGAGCAAGGGTCGCGTCCTCGACGGGCGCGGCCACGTCCGGGGCGGCAGCACCCGGCGCGGCAGCACCCGTGTCGTCGGCATCCGGGGCGGGGCCGGACGAGGCGGGCGTGGGCGGGTTGTCCTCCGCCCGGGCCTCGGGACCGGCGGGAGCCGGTTCCGAAGGTACGGACGGCGGCTGCGACGGTTCGGCAGCGGGCCCGGACGGCTGCTGCGGTACGCGGTGGTTCACCCCGGTCGTCGCCCGGGGATTCTTCGGCATCTTCATCGGTCGGCTCCTCCCGCTTGCCATGACGTCATCTCCAAGCGGGAGGTTGCGCCGGTATTTGATCGTTCTGTGACAACTCGGACACCCTCAGGACCAAGGCCCTCGGGCGGCACCGCCGAACGGCCCGCCCCCCTGGGGCCACGTGCCCCGTGAAGCTGTCGGAGTAACAAGAACCACATCTCACGCGGAGGTTCAATCCGGTTGGCCGTTTCCGTACGCACCGGCGCCGACACCCGGCAGCACCGCCCACGAGCGCGTCCCGCCGCCCGGCTCCCGGGACTCCCCGAAACCCCAGTCCCCACCGCACTCCCGGACGACGATGGACAGCAGCCGCAGGGCGGATCGGCGCCGGGCGTCGCAGGCCGCCGCGATGCGCGGGTGGGTGTGCGGGGCGTGGGAGTCGTACACGATGAGCCGCAGCGCCTCGTCCCGGTACCGGACGGACAGATAGAGGTCCTCCCCCGGGTTGAGGTGGCAGGCGGCGGCGACCAGTTCGCCGGTGCACTGCACGGCGGCCGGCACGAGCGGTTCGAGCGCGTGCGCGTACAGCGCGGCCCGCACGGTGTTGCGGGCGATGCGCCCGCTGCAGGGCTCGCCGGGCATGGTGAGCGAGCAGGAGAGCAGTTCGGGCGGCGGGGGCGCGAACCGCACCGGCGCGGGCGGCGAGACCGGGCAGCCGGCACGGCGGGCGGCGGGCAGGAAGGGGCTGAGCATCGCGAACTCCCTTGAATACGAGGCGTATACGGCAGACGTGCCGGAGGGTGAGCGGCGAGGTTCGATGCGCACGAATGGCTACGCGGGGCGGGTGGGGTGGTTGTGGCTTGTCGGCGGGGTCATGGGCATACCCCTCCCGATGCACTTCAACTCCCGTGCGTGAGCGGTGCATTACCGAATGTAGACCGTCAGGTGGTCTTTATGCCACTCACTGTGTGGACATGAGCCAACTCATCGCTCCGGGGTTGACGTACCGGGCAGACTGCGTGCATGGCCCAGAGGACTTCGCCGACGGAACGTCAGAGGCGGCTCGGTGCTGAGCTGCGCAAGGCAAGGGTGGCCGCGGGCGTCTCCGCCGAGTCGGCCGCGGGGCTGCTCGGCGTGGACCGCGGCAAGATCTCCGCCATCGAGTCGGGCACCCGCGCCATCAGCGAGGAGCGGCTCCGAACGCTCATGTGCCACTGCGACTGCGCGGACGCGGCCTATGTCGACGAGTTGGTCAGGATGGCCGCGCCCAAACAACGGGGCTGGTGGGAGCGGTACCGGGGGCTGCTGTCGGCGGCCGTGCTCGACATCGCGGAGCTGGAGGCCCATGCGGTGCGCGTACGGCACTCGCACACCGTCCACATCCCCGGCCTGCTCCAGACCAGCGACCACGCGCTCGCCGTGTTCCGGTGCGTCCTGCCGGCCCTGCCCGAGCACGAGGTGGCCATGCGCCTGGCCCACCGGCTGGAGCGGCAGCAGGTCCTCGAAGGCGTCGGAGCTCCGCAGTACACCGGAGTCGTGCACGAGGCCGCGCTGCGGATGCGGTTCGGCGGCCCGGAAGTGGTGCGGGCACAACTGGAGTACCTGCTGCACATGACCGACCGGGACAACGTCGAGCTCCGCGTGCTGCCGTTCACGGCCGGCGGCTTCCCCGGCGCCGGGCACACGGTGAACTACGTGGAGTCCCGGGTGCCGCAGCTCGACACCGTCCAGCTGGACAGCAACCACGGGCCGGAGTTCCTGCACGGCGAGAACCAGCTCGCGAAATACCGCGCCCATCTCGACGTGTTGGAGAAGCTGTCGCTGTCCCCCGAACGGTCACGCGATTTCATCCGCGACCTGGCCCGGCACCTCTGAGGAGACGACCATGGCTGACATCATCTGGGAAGACGCATTCTGCGGGGAGGGCGCGAGCTGCTTCCGGCTGGGCACGGACGCCGACGGGAACGGCTACGTCGCGATAGCCGGCGCCGAGCAGAACCACCTCACCGACTCCGCGGAGGCCCTGCGCCAGATGATCCGGGACATCAAGGCCGGCAAGGCCGACCACCTGCTGTAGGCGGGGGGCACGGCGGACGGGTGTGGGGCCGTTGGGCCGTTGGGCGTAACGGGGGTTCCCGGGAGATCACGGACGTGGTGGGGTCGGGCCGCGACAGGGAACGACCGACCACCGACCCGGGGCCGCCGCACTCATGCTCACCGCGATCACCGTCGTCATCATGGCCGCCGCGCTCGCGGTCGGCCTGTGCGCCAACCAGCTCCGCCGCCGACGCCACGCGGCTGACGGATCGGACGACGAAGAGGCCTCGGTCAGCGACCTGATCAGCCCGCTGGAGACACTGGCGGTGCTGCTGGTGGCGTTCGTGATCGTCGTGGCGGCCGAGTCGTACGGAGCCGCCGGCTCGGCCGTCGGGGCCGAGGCGCACCGCCTGGACCAGTTGTACGAGGTGGCCGACTACGCCCCCGAGCCGCAGCGCGAGCGGCTGCAGGGGGCCGCGGTCTGCTACGCGCGGGCCATCATGACGTACGAGTGGCCGGCGATGGTCGACGAGGGCCGGAAGGCCCCCGAGGCGTCGGTGTGGTCCACGGACTTCCGCCGGCACTTCAAGGACCTCGCGCGCAAGGACGCCAACACCTTCCAGCTGCTCGTCGAGACCGACGACGACCGCTCGGTGGCGCGCCAGACGCGGCTGTCGGAGGCGATGCCGGCGATCCCGTCCGTTGTCTACTGGTTCATGGTGCTGTCGCTGGCGGCGACGGTCGGGGCGTTCGCGTTCGGGCTGCCGCGGCAGCGCGGGCCCTCGCACCTCGTGCTCCTCGTGGTGCTGGCCGGGCTCTTCACGGGCTCGCTGCTGCTGATCGAGGACATCGACCGGCCGTTCTCCGGGCAGATCGCGATCACCAGCGAGGCGATGGCCGACACGGCCGCCGACATCGGCGAGGACTTCACCCACGACCATCCGGGCCGGCCGCTGCCCTGCGACGCGCAGGGCGTCCGCACCCGAGCCGCCGTCTAGCTCTAGCTACAGCTGGCGGAGGCGGCGCTCGGACTCCTCGATGGGGACGTCGTTGATGCTGGCCTCGCGGCGGCTCATGAGGCCGTCGCGGGCGAACTCCCACTGCTCGTTGCCGTGGCTGCGGTACCACTGGCCGGCCGTGTCGTGCCATTCGTACTCGAAGCGCACCGAGATGCGGTTGCCGGTGTACGACCAGAGCTCCTTGCGGAGCCGGTAGTCCAGCTCCCGGTTCCACTTCTCTCGCAGGAAGTCGCGGATCTCGGCCCGGCCGGTGAGGAAGCGGTCGCGGTTGCGCCAGACGGAGTCCTCCGAGTACGCGAGCGCGACGCGCTCGGGGTCGCGGGTGTTCCAGGCGTCCTCGGCGGCCTGGACCTTCGCGCGGGCGGTGGCCTCGGTGAACGGGGGCAGGATCGGGGCCGGACGGGCCTGGCTCATGAAGGGCTCCTGAAGGCGACGGGTGCGGCACGGACAAGGGGGAGAACGAGCGTTCTCCACCGACTCCCCGCACCCTAGAGAACGCTCGTTCTCGACGCAAGGGAGAATGCCCCCATGGCACACACCCCCAGCACACCGAACCCGGACCCGGACCCGGACGCGCAGGCCCGGGCGCTCCTGCTCGACGCCGCGGAGGAGCTCTTCTACGCCCACGGCATCCAGGCCGTCGGCATGGACCGGGTGCGGGAGCGGTCCGGGGTCCCGCTCAAGCGGCTCTACCGGGTCTTCCCGTCCAAGGAAGCGCTCGTGGCGGCGTACCTGGAACGGCGCGACCGGCGCTGGATCGACGACCTCACCGCATACGTCACGGCCCTGCCCGAGCCGCGGGAGCGGGTCCTGGGGGTCTTCGACTGGCTGGGCGGCTGGTTCGCCGAGCCGGGCTTCCGCGGGTGCGCCTTCCTCAACGCCTTCGGCGAGCTGGGCGAGGCCTCGGAGCCGGTCGCCGTCGTCGTACGCGCCCACAAGGCCCGGCTGCACGCCCTCCTGGCCCGGCTCGCGGAGGCCGCCGGGGGCCCGCCCGAGCTGGCCGACCAACTGGTGCTGCTCGTCGAAGGAGCGACGGTACGGGCCGCACTGGCCACCGGGGACGCCCCGCCGACCGCCCCGGCCACCACCGCCCGCGGCCTGGCGGCGGCGATCCTCGCGCCGCGGACGGGGGCCGGCACGACCGGATGAGGGCCCCGTCGCGGCGACCCGCACGACCGGGTGACGGCCCCGGCGCACCGCCCTGTCACATCTCCCGCCCCCGCTCCGTCAGGGAAGCAGGACGCAAGGAGACGCAGGCGGCACGCACCTGCGGAACACGCGAAGGGGACGGCCATGGAGAACACGAGGACCACCGCACCGATCCTCGTCACCGGCGGGACCGGGACGCTCGGGGCGCACGTGCTGCCCCTGCTGCGGGCGGCCGGGCGGAACGTGCGCGTGCTGTCGCGCCGGGCCCGCCCGGACGCCGACGGGGTGGAGTACGTGGCCGTGGACCTGCTCACCGGCGAGGGACTCGACGCGGCGCTCGCGGGGGTGGAGACCGTACTGCACCTGGCGGGCGGCGTGAAGGACGACGACCGGGTGGCCCGGAACCTGGTCTCCGCCGCGGAGCGGGCCGGGGTGCGGCACCTGGTGTACATCTCGGTGATCGGGACGGACGCGGTGCCGCTGGCGTGGTTCCGTACGCAGCGCGAGGCGGAGCGGATCGTCACCGGGGCCGCGATCCCGTGGACCGTGCTGCGCGCGGCGCAGTTCCACGACCTGGTGCTGACCGTCGCGGAGAAGATGGCGAAGCTGCCGGTGGTACCGGTGCCCGGCGGGGTACGGCTGGAGCCGGTGGACGCGCGCGAGGTCGCGCAGCGGCTGGTGGAACTGGCCCTCGGCGAGCCCGCCGGCCGGGTCGCCGACCTCGCGGGGCCGCGGGTGTACGGGCTCGGGGAACTGGTGGCCGGGTACGCGGCGGCGAGCGGCCGGAAGCGGCGGCCCCAGCTCGGGGTCCGGATGCCGGGCAGGGCGGGCAAGGCGTACCGGGCGGGCGACAACCTGGCCACGGTGAACGGCAGCGAGCGGGGGCGGCGGACGTGGGAGGCGTTCCTGGCGGAGCGGGTCGCCGGCTGAGCCGGCCCTCCGGGCACGGAAGCGGCCCCGCCGGAAGGGTGGTGGCGGGGCCGCGTCACGGGGGCGTGTGGGGGGTCTGCCGGGCTACTGGCCACTCTCCCCGCGCGGGAAGGTGATCTCGACGCGGCGGTTCTTGCGCCGGCCCTCCTCCGTGGCGTTGTCGGCGATGGGGTAGTCCTCGCTGTAGCCGCGGATGTCGAAGGTGATTCCGGGGTCGACGGTCTTGGCGAGCTCGCGCTGGACGGCGTCGGCGCGCTGCTTGGAGAGCGTCTTGCCGTGCTCGTAGCTGCCGAGGTTGTCGGTGAAGCCGAAGACGCGGACCTTGGTGGCGTGCTGGCGGTTGATCTCGTCGGCGATGGCCCGGATGCGGGCGTTGGCCTGGGCGTTGAGCACGGCGCTGTCCTTGCCGAAGAGCACCTCGGCCTGGAGGGCGAACATGACGGACTCGTTGGTGTCCTGCCGCCGCTCCTCACCGCCGAGGTCCTCGACGACCTGCGCGATGTCCAGCACCTTGGGCGGCGCGAGCGTGGCCCCCTGCGGGAGCTTCAGCCCGGGCGAGTTCGAGTCGATCGGCACCGGCGCGGTGGCGGACGGCTCGGTCCCGGGCGGGACGCTCGGATTGTCGTCGGCGTACGCGGTGCCGGCCCCGACCCCGGCCCCTGCGAACACGAGCACCGCCGCCACGGCCGTCACGGCCGCCAGCGTCGGGCGCTTGGTGGTCTCGGTCATGGCGTCACCCGGAGATCTTGATGGTCGCCGTGGCGAAGGTGGGGAGGGTGAAGTCGACTTCTTGGGTGCCTTCGGGGGGTGCGGGGAACTGGACGAAGAAATTGCTGGTCTTGCCCGGCACCAAGACGCCCAGACCGGTCGTGCAGAGGCAGCGTCCATCGGTGTCTCGAAGCGTGTAATAACGCTTCTTCCCCACCTTGTCGATCAGCGTAGCCCCTGCCACCGAGTTCGGGTTCTTGGCAAGGACGTCTGTTTCGGTCCCTGCCCAGTGGACCGTGTTAACAGCCTCGCCGCCATTGTTTGTGATCGTCCCGCTCACCGTGACGAAGCCACCCGCATCCCGCTTGGCTTCGCTCACGATGAGCACGGCGCCGCCCGAACCTCTCACCTCTGCAAGCTTCGCGCTCTCCTCTGGCTGCGCACTCTCGGTCGGCTCATCTGCCTGCCTGGTGGTCTGGCGTGGCGCTTTTGACGACGCTTTGGAATCGTTTGGCTCGCCACCACCGCCATCATCACCGCAACCGGACACTGCGAGAGCCAATGCAGCCGCCATGGCAATAGCTGCCGCCCCCCGACGGGCCTTCGTGGTGTACCGAGTGCTCATATGTGCCGCTTCCTTGTCTCGTTCGCTGGGCTGTCAGTCGACCAAGCGCACATCGAACAGCGTTCTAGCCAAAGTGCGCCAAGGGTCCAGGTGAGAGGGATCAAGGGAAATCAGACGACGACCCTTACACGTGATGTCGAAGGGCTTTTGTGGGTCGTCCCAGGTGGCTATTTCGCAGCGAGGCTTGATCTCAGCTGATGCACCCGCTGTAGCCCGCACATCCGTCACCTTGGGGTTGCCGATACCTTCGCTGGCCCGTACCCGAACAGCGAAGACAGCGCCGACGCCGCAACTGGTCAGAGAGGCGCCGTTGGCTTTGGCGAACGTCTCAGCCGCAGCGCAGGAATTGGCCGTGTTGAAGGCCCCACCCTCCAGCAGCCGCTCCCAGTCGTCACGCTGGAGCAGGCTCAGATCCCATCCCGAGGCCAGCTCGTCCCGCGCCGCTTGCGCCGCCGCCAACGCTGCTGCGTCAGCTGCTCCTTGAGTCTCATTGCGCCTTGCGCCTGCCTGTCCGATGGCGAAGAACGCGATGACAGCAAAGAGCAGGCCCCCCATCATCCATGCGTACATGGGGAAGGCCTGCCCTCGATCGCTGCGGAAGCAGCGAGGCATCAGCCAGACGCGATCGAGTTGACGAGCCCGGAGATACGGCTGCTGATCGCCCCACCAATACCCGTAGCCATGATCGCGCCGATGATCGCGACCACCACCAGGATGATCCCCAGGTACTCGAACGCCGTCTGGCCGCGGTCCGAGGCTGAGTAGCGCCGGCGGATCTTCGCGGCGGCGGTGTTCGCCCAGCCGTTCACGCGCACCGTCGCCTTGAGCATCGTGTCGTTCGACATGCGATTCCCCTCCCGGTAGGTCCGTGACCGCAGCACCGTAGGACCGGCCGGAGGGAGCTGCGGAGGGTCCCTGGGCCCACGTGCGGGCCCAAAGCCGGGCGCGGAGCGGGCGGCGGTCAGACATGGCCCACCCCCGGGCGGGCCGTGCCGAGCCAGAGGGCTATCGCCTCGCTGCGGCTGGCGGTGTGGAGCTTGGCGAAGATGCGGTTGATGTGGTTCTTCACCGTCTTCTCGCTGATGAAGCAGGTGGCGGCGATCTGCTGGTTGCTCATCCCGGTCGCGATCAGCTCCATGATCTCCACCTCCCTCGAACTCAGCCCGTGGTCCGCATGGTTGTGCGCACGTTCAGAAGAGCGTGCCACAAGAGGTTGCGTTTGCGAAGAGGTTCGGCGATGAATTCCGGGTTGCGGCGGGAGGGCCGGGAGGACGCCCCCCAGGCCATCCGGGAGCGGTCCCGGCGCACCCGGCATCGAGCGGGCTTGCGCGAGCAACGCCGTCGCCGCCGACGGGGTCAGGTGGGCGCGGCCCTCGCGGACGTCGCGGACGGCCCGGAGCAGCTCCTCGGCGCTGAACTCGCCGTGCACCAGGTAGCCGCCCGCGCCCAGCCGCAGCGCCTCGCGCACGATCTCGTCCTCGCTGCTGTACGTCAGCATCATCACCGGCGCGACGTCCACCAGGTACGGCAGCGCGGAGATGCCGTCCATGCCGGGCATCCGGACGTCGAGCAGGACGACGTCCGGGCGGCGGAGCCGTGCGAGTCGGACGGCCTCGTGGCCGTCGACGGCCTCCGCGACGACCTCGATGTCGTCGCGGCCGCCGAGCAGCACGGTCAGGCCCGCCCGTACGACGGGGTTGTCGTCGGCGATCAGGATTCTCAGTGCCGGTTCCGGCATGCTGCGGCCTCCTCTCCGAGGGTTGGGTACACGGATTTCACGGGTCGGCACGGGTGAACGCCGCCACGGGCAGGTCCAGGCGCACCTCGGTGCCGGAGGCGGTGCGGCCGCGCCCGATGCGGATGCGCGCGCCTATGGCAGCGGCGCGCTCGACCATGCCGACCAGGCCGAAGTGGCCGGCCGTGCGGAGGGCTTCGAGGGTGGTGCCGGGGGGCAGGCCGCGGCCGTCGTCCAGGACGCCGACGCGGAGCAGGCCCTCGACGACGCCCGCCTCGACCACCACCTGCCGGGGTTCGGCGTGGCGGTGGGCGTTCTCCAGGGCCTCGGCGGTGACGGTGAGGATCTCGCGCGCCACGGGACGCGGGATCGGGGGGAGTGCGCCAGCTCCGGTCGGGCGGAAGTCGGTGGGGATGCCGGTACGGGCGGCGAAGTCGCGTACCCGGGCGTCCAGTTCCGCGGCGAGGTCGACACCGGCGGTCGACGGGTCCTCGCGGCGCAGGTCCGCCAGGAGCTCGCGGGACTCGGCGGCGGCGCGGCGGGCGGAGCGTGCCACGAGTTCGGCCTGCTGCTGCAGGACCTGCGGGTCAAGGGGCGCGGCGGAGGCGGAGGCGGAGGCGGCCAGGCCGTCCGCGGCGAGGGCCAGGCCGTGCAGGGTCTTGGCGACCGAGTCGTGCATCTCCCGTGCCAGCCGGGCGCGTTCGGCCCCGATGGCCTCGGTCACGGCGAGCCGGGCCCGGGTCTCGGTCAGGGCCTGGCTCGCGGCGCCGAAGCGGAAGAGGAGGTTGCGCAGGGCGACCCCCACCGCGCCGGCCACCAGGCACAGGCAGGCCAGCGTCACCATGCCGGTCACCGAGCCGCGGACGGCGGGTTCGGCCTTGAACACCGCCGCGACGATCACCGCCTGGGCGGCCGCGTAGAGGGCCGAGCCGCGCCACCCGTACACCAGGCCGGCCAGCAGGGGCGTGCACACGGTCACGAAGCCGAGCGGCGACTCGGGGGTGGCGGAGATGAGCAGCAGGCTGCCGAGGAGCATGTCCACGGCGAGCACCCAGCGGTGCCGGAGCAGGTACGGGCCGAACCGCTCCCAGTCGCGGAAGAGGACGTACGAGCCCATGAACGTGACCAGCACCGACCCCGCCACCAGCCACGTCGCCGCGCCCGGCGCCGCCCGGCCCAGGGCGAACGGGGTGCCGAGGGCGATCATCGCCAGCCGGAAGCCGAAGACCTGCCGGCACAGCGCCTGGAGCGCGTTGACCTGGAGCGGCAGCGCCGGGGCCGGGTCCTGCCGGACCTGGCCCGCGGCCAGCGGCCCGCCGACCGCGACCGCCTCGCGCAGCGGCCCGCCCAACTGGAGGGCGGGAGCGGCCCCACCGCTGGGGTACGCCGCTCCGGAGGTGGTCCCCGAGCCCGAGGCCGCCCCCGGACCGGACGCCGTCCCCGCACCGGAAGCCCCCCTCCCCTCGGCCCTCCGGAAGGTCATCGCCGCACCACCAACACCCAGGCCCGCGCCCACGCCCACACCCACGCCCACACCCACACCGGCCACACCACCCGCACCGCCCACGTCGCCCGCTCCCCCCTCATCCCGCGAGGAAGGAGTCGAAGTCGATGTCCGCGCCGTAGACGAACCCGCAGACCAGCAGGATCAGGGTGCCCGGCAGCAGGAAGGTGGTCACGGCGAACGTGGCCTTCGGGACGGCGCGGGCGGCCCGGCGGCGGGCCATCTGGGCGTCGGTGCGCCGCATGTCGTCGGCGATCTGGATGAGCGTCTCGACGATCGGCGAGCCGAGCTCCTCGCCCTGCTGCAGGGCGGTGACGAACTGGGCCACCTGCTCGGAGTCGTTGCGCCGGCGCAGCTCGTCGAAGGCCTGGCGGCGGCTGACGCCCATGTCCATCTGCCGCAGCGTGATGCGCACCTCGTCCGACCAGGGTCCCTGGTACTTGTCGGCCACCCGCTCCAGGGCCTGCCGGAAGCCCAGTCCCGCGCTGACCACGACGGCCAGGACGTCCAGGAAGTCGGGCAGCGTGCGCTCGATGTCGTCCCGCCGGACCCGGATCGCGGACCACAGGCCCACCTCGATCCAGAACAGCCCGAAGGCCACCATCAGCAACGCGAAGACGACCTGGCCGCGCAGGAGCATCGCGGCCGCGCCGAGCGCGCCCAGGAAGCCGTAGACCGCGCGCCGGGCGGCGTACCGGTCGATGGTCAGACCGTTGGGGTTGCCGGCCATGTCGATCTGGCGGCGCTTGCGGGCGACCCGCTTCGCCCCCATCAGGCGCAGCACGGCCGGGGCCCAGCGGATGCCGAGCCGGTCGACGGCGGAGCCCACGGCGGTGGTGCGGGTGGCACCGACCTCCAGGGCCAGCTCCAGATCGGAAGGGAGCTTGACCTCCGCCCGGTACATGCGGATGCCGTGGAACGCGCCGACCACGCACAGCGCGGCGGCCAGGGCGAGGAGCAGGGCGGTCATGTCGTGTGTCCCTCCCGCCTCAGACGTCGATCTTGGACATGCGACGGATGAGGACGAAGCCGACCGTGTAGAGCGCGATGGAGACGATCACCGCCATCTGGCCGACGAACGCCCCGGTCATCCGGTCCAGCGCGCCCGGCATCACGGCGTCCACGAGCAGCAGCGACCCGACGCCGAAGACCGGGACCGCGTACGCCGTGACCGTGACCTGGGAGAGCTGCGTGCGGACCTCGCGCCGGGTCTCCTTGCGCTCCTCCAGGGTGGTCGTCAGGTTGCGCAGGGAGCCCACGATCGCGCCGCCCGCGCGGTTGGACAGCACGAGCGTGGTGACGAGGACGACGAGCTCGCGCGAGGGCAGCCGCTCGGCCAGCTCGCCGAGGGCCTCGTCGATGGAGGCGCCGACGGCCAGCCGGTCGGTCACCCGGGCCAGCTCCTCCCCCGCCGGTGCCTCCAGCTCCTCCGCCGCCAGGCCGATGGCGGTACGGAGCGCCAGGCCGGCCTGGGCGGCGTTGGCGAGGATCCGGGAGAGCTCGGGGAGCTGGTTGATGAACTTCTCTATCCGCTTGGCACGCTGCCAGTTGAGGAAGGCGTTGGCGCCCCACAGGCCGATCAGGGCGGCGACCGGACCGAAGAAGCTGGCAAGCGCGGCGGAGGCGACCAGCCAGACGGCGGCCAGGCCCGCGACCGCGTAGACGAAGAACTCGCCGGGCGTCACGTCGAGGCCGGTGACGGCGAGCTTGCGCTCCAGCCGGCGCCCGAGGGCGGTCCCGCGGAGGCGCCGGTCCAGCCCCCGGAAGCGCCGCCGGCGGCCGGCGGTCTCGTACGGGCCGGCCACCGTGAGCCGGTCGATCAGCGCGGCCCGCTCGGCCCGGCCCTTGGAGTAGGCGTGCACGCCCATGACCACGAGGACGCAGCCCAGCAGGGTCACGCCGATCGTGATGAGCACGAGCTTGTTCATGGGTGGTCCGGCTTCCTGTGCGGAGCTGAGGCGGTTGACGGGGCTGACGACGACGGGACGGGGAGGGGGGAGGAGCAGTCGGCAGGAGTCAGGGGTACGGGGTACGGGGTACGGGGTACGGGGTCAGGAGTGCGGGGTCAGGGGTACGGGGTACGGAGTCACGAGTGCGGACTAGCGGGCGACCCGCGTGGCGAGCTGGTCGTCCGTGACCGCGACCCCGAAGGCCTGCGGGACCGGCTGGTTGTTCATGTAGAGGCGGTCGGCGATGCGGCGCGGCAGCGGGTAGTACTCGAAGTGGCCGTACACCCGGCCGTCGGACGCCATGGGCTGGGCGTGGAAGCGGCACACGGACGTGATGCGGAAGGGCTCGCGGCCGTGCGAGTCGAGGATGGCGATCTCGGTGATGCGACGGGCGCCGTCGGGATGGCGGGTGAGCTGGACGACCACGTCGACGGCGCTGTTGATCTGGTCCTGGAGGGCGACGAAGGGCACCTCGACCTCGGACATCGAGGCCAGCGTCTGCAGGCGCATGAGCGCGTCCTCGGCGCTGTTGGCGTGGACGGTGGCGAGCGAGCCGTCGTGACCGGTGGACATGGCCTGGAGCATGTCGAGCGTCTCGCCGCCGCGGACCTCGCCGACGATGATGCGGTCGGGGCGCATGCGCAGGGAGTTGCGGACGAGGTCGCGGATGGTGATGTGGCCCTTGCCCTCGACGTTCGGGGGGCGGGACTCCAGCCGGATGACGTGGGACTGCTGGAGCTGGAGCTCGGCGGAGTCCTCGATGGTGATGATGCGCTCGCCGTCCGGGATCAGACCGGAGAGGGCGTTGAGGAGCGTGGTCTTGCCGGTGCCGGTGGCTCCGGAGACGATCACGTTCATCTTGGCCTGCACGAGGCCCGCGAGGAGCAGCAGCATCTGCTCGTCGAGGGAGCCGAGGCCGAGGAGCTCGTGCAGGGTGTACGCCCGGGGGAAGCGGCGGATGGTGAGCGTGGCCCCGGTCAGCGACAGCGGCGGGATGATGACGTTGACGCGCTCGCCGCTGGGCAGGCGGGCGTCGACCATCGGATTGGCCTCGTCCACACGGCGGTTGACGGTGGACACGATGCGCTCGATGGTCTGCATCAGCTGCTCGTGCGAGGCGAAGCGCATGGGCAACTGCTCGACGCGGCCGCCGCGCTCCACGTAGATGTGGTCGGGCCCGTTGACCATGATCTCCGAGATGGAGGCGTCCTCCAGCAGCGGCTCCAGGATGCCCAGGCCCAGGGCCTCGTCGACGACGCGGCGGATCAGCTGCGAGCGCTCGACCGTCGAGAGCACCGGGCCCTCGCGGCTGATGATGTGGCCGAGGACGCGTTCCAGCCGGGCCCGCCGCTCTGCGGGGGCCAGCGCGGACATCTCCGCGAGGTCGATCTCCTCCAGCAGCTTCGCGCGGTAGGAGGCGACCAGGTGGCCGTCCTCGCGGGCGCTGTGCCGGTCCTCGGGGTGGCTGACGCGGGAGCGCAGGCTCATCAGTTGGTCCCGTTGTCGTTGGGCATGGTGGCCGTACGGGTGGCGGGGCCGAAGCTCAGGCCCGGGATGATCGAGGGCACGGAGACCGAGGCCGTGCAGGACACCGCGTCCCCACCACCGCACCCGGAGACCGTCAGCCGCGCCGAGACCCAGCCGCTGACGGCCGCGTGCCCCGCCACGTCGCCGTAGCCGGCTTGGGTGGCCTCCGAACGCGCGGCGGCCCGGGCGGCCGTACTGGCCTGCTGGGCGCAGTAGGCCGCCATCCCGAGCTGGATCGCGGCCAGCGCGATGAGCAGCAGGAACGGCACGAACCCGAGCGTCTCGAGCGCGGCCTGCCCCCGGTCGTGGCGCCGGACAGCGCCCCGCGGCGTGCGGCCGCCCCGCACCCGCGCGGGGCGGGGACGACGTTCCTGGTGTGCGCACATGTCAGTCGTCCGTCTCCTTCCGCGCGCCCGCGCTGGCCTCGATGGTCATCGGCAGGTTGAACAGGCCGGGGCTGAGCACGGGGACCTTCATGCGGACGGTCGCCCGGACGACACCGCCCACGTCCTCGCACGACGTGCTGGTGATCCACGAACCACCGACCTGCCCCCCGGCCGAGCACGCGCCCGGGCCGTGCACGGCCCCCGAGCGGGCCGCCTTGTCGGCGGCGTCCCCGGCGAGGCTGAAGGCGTACCCGATGGCGATGCACTGCCAGCCCATCAGCAGGAGCATCAGGATGAACGGCCAGACCCCGAGGAACTCGATCGCGGTCTGCCCGCGGTCCTCCCTCCGCAGCCGCGTCCACCGCTCCCCCCGCCCGTTCCAGGGGCCGGCGCCCTCCGAAGCCCCCTGCCAGGCCGCCCCGTTGGCAGAGACCCCGGTCAACGGCTCGAGGGAGTGCCGCCGGCAGGCTGGTCCGGAGGCAGGCCCGGGCCAGGGGTGGCCGCAGGCCAGGGCGAAGCCCCTTGCCCCTGGGGTGGGCCTGCCGCAGGGCCTGCAGGCCGTGCCGCGTCAAGCACCTCCCCCACACACCACGGGGCGGCCGGTAGAGGCACACACCCGCACCCGCACCTGAACCCCAGCCCGCACCCACACCGGCGCCCGCACCCGCACCCCACCCCGAACCCACCCCTCAGCCCTCCCCCGCCGGCGACCCCGCACCCGACCGCGACCCCGACCCGGACCCAGACCCGGACCCACCCCGCCGCCTCCACACCCCGATCGACCCGCGGTCCCCGCCCCCACCCCGCAACGCCAGTGCCTTCGCCCGCCCCCGCGAACCAGCCGCAGGCCCGGCACCGGCACCGTCCTCCTCCGGCCCCTTCGTCAACCCGAGTTCCCCCGCCAGCCCCCACAGGGCCTGCTTGACCGTCGACCGGTTGTCGAGGTCCTGGACGCGGCCCGCGTCGACGACGCCCTGGAGCTCCTTGAAGGCCGCGGGAACCGCGATGCGGGCCACCCGGGTCTTGGTGATCTTCTCTATCAGCGCGGGCTGGATCTCGGTGTTCTTGGTGTGGCGGTTGACGATCACCGTGGTCTCCTCGGCCTTGCGCACCTGCAGCCGCTCCCACATCCGCACCATCCGCTTGGCCGCCCGGACCGCGACCACGTCCGGGGTGGTGACCAGCACGGCCGTGTCGGCCATCTCGACGGCGGCCGCGTTCGCCCCGTCGAGGTGGGTGCCGCAGTCGATGACGACGAGCTCGTACCGGTTGCGCATCGCACTGACGATCTGCCGGGCCGCCCGGTCGGTGACCTCCTCGCCGCGTTCGCCCTCCGCCGGTGCCAGGAGCAGCGCGAGGCCGGTGCGGTGGTCGTAGACGGCGTCCTGGAGTACCCGCGGCGAGATGTCCTGGATGCCGGCCAGGTCCGCCATCGAGCGCCGGAACTGCACGTCCAGGTACGAGGCCACGTCGCCGGCCTGGAGGTCCATGTCCACCAGCGCGGTACGCCGCCCCGACGCGGCCGCCGCCAGGGCGAGCTGGACGGCCGTGAGGGTGGCGCCGACCCCGCCCTTGGCGCCGGTGACGGTGACGACCTGCCCGCCGGGGCCGGTGAACACGTCGCCGCCGCGCCCCAGGTGCCGCCGGACGCCCGCGGACCACTGGGCAGCCGCCTGGACGCGGGCGGCGAGCTCCTCGTACGACAGCGGCAGCCCGATCAGGCCGCGCGCGCCGGAGTCCATGGCTGCGGAGAACAGCCCCGGGCTCGCGTCGGCGGTGATGAGGACGACGCCGACGGCCGGGAAGCGCAGCGCGACCTCGCGGATCAGCTCCAGCGCCGGCACCGGTCCGATCCGCTCGTGGACGAGGACCACCTCGGGCAGTTCGTCGAGGGATTCGGCGGCCAGCCGGGCCAGGGTGTCGAGGAGGGTGGTGGAGTCGGTCACGGGCGGGCCGGGCTCGGCGGCCGGCAGCTGGCTCAGGAGGGTGGTGATGGAGCGGGTGGCGTCCGGGTCGCCGACCGCGGGCAGGATTCGCGTGGTCATCCGGGCCTCACTTGTCCCCTTCGAGGGTGTACGTACGGTCGCCGGGGCTCAGGGAAGTGGTGCTGCCGGGCACGACCAGGGCGAGGCGCAGGTGCTCCGCGAAGGTGTCGGCGTACACGACGCGCTGGACGTCCTTCGGTTCGAGCGCGAACGTGACGGGGACGGCCTCGGAGGGACTGCGGGGGGCGGCGCCCCGCTCGACGACGGTGGCCTTGCCGACGTCCAGGACGCGCGCGTCGGCCACCATGATCTTGGAGACGTCGGCGCCGTCCTTCTTGCCCTTGAAGGTCGCGATGACCGTGACCCGGTCACCGGGGCGGATCTTCCCGGCCACGCCCGGCTCGGCGTCGACCTTGACGGAGATCTCCTGCTCGCCGGGCTTGAGCTCGGGCCGGTCGACGAACATGTCGTCCTGGAGCAGCGAGCCGGCCTTGAGCGTGGTGAGCACCGTCTTCCCGCGGACCTCGGCCAGGTCCGTCACGGAGTTGTCCGGCAGCCAGCGCTTCGGGATCTTGATCTTCTCGAAGTCGGCGGGGCCGAGCTCCGTGTACGGTGCTATGTCGCCCTTCACGCGGTACGCCACGACCTCGGGGCCGACCTTGGAGTTCACGTCGGCGATGACGGAGAGGACCCCGAAGAAGGCACCCAGGGCGCACAGGACGGACAGCAGGAGCAGGATGACACCGCGTCGCTGGCGTGAGTTCATGAGCCGGGCTACCTACCTCGTCCTTGTCCCTGTTCGTCGTGGTCGTGCCGCACGTGTGCGGGGTGGTGCGCGCCCTCTACGTCGTCGTCCGCAGACCGGTCAGCTGCTCAGCCGCGCCAGCCGCCTCAGCCGCCCCCACCGCCCAGCCGCCCCCACCGCCCCATCTGCCCCAGCCGCCCCCGCCGCCCGGCCGGCCCGGCCGTCCCCGCCGGTCGGCCGCCCGGCCGCTCACGCCGCCGCCTTCCCCAGCGGCGCCGCGCAGAACCCGCAGCGGTCGCCGATGAGTTCGAGGCCGCACCAGTGGCACTGGGCCCGGCGCACCGAGGCGACCAGCTGGTACAGCACGGCGATGTCGGGGATGCCCGCGGCGAACTCGACCAGCCGGCCGGTCCCCCACCAGCGGGCGGAGTCCGCCGGCAGCGGGCTCTCGAGGACGCCCTGCACCTGCCAGGCGGGGGCGAGGTCGGAGGCCACCCAGTCGGAGGCGAGCTGGCCGCGCGCGAAGGTGAGCTGCGTAGCGAAGTCCGGCCCGGGCGGCAGCCCCGCCCCCACCGACGACCTGGCGACCACCGACCGCCCGGCACCCCCGGACCTGCCACCACCCCCGGACCTGCCACCACCCGCGGACCTGCCACCACCCGCGGATGTGCCACCACCCCCCGACCTGCCACCACCCGCGGACCTACCACCGCCCCCTGCCCGCTCCGAGCCCAACCGGGCCAGGTAGGGCGCGGGATTGGCCATGACCGCGAACTGCGAGCCGGGCACCCACGACCGCGCGTGCGTCTTCAGGCTGACCGGGACCCGGTCCAGCCGGGCCACCGACCCGAGCAGGGCGCCGGCGTAGACGTAGTGGGCGAGCAGGCGGGCCGCGGAGGCCAGGACGCCCGGGCTGAAGTCGGTGACGGAGAGCTGGCGCAGCTGACGGGCCAGCAGCGCGGTCCCGAGCGGCGGCAGATCGATGTCGAGCAGCGCGATCCGGTCACTTTCCAGGATCGCCCGAACGGTGTGCAGGCGCCGGACGAAGGCCACCGGAAGGGAGGACGGTACGAGCGCCACGACGTACCCGTGGCGTTCGAGCAAGCCCGTCATCTCGGCCAGCGAGGCCTCCAGTCCGGCGCCCTCGGGAGCCTGGAGGGCGGCGGCCGGGGGCGTGTGCCGGTCGGGGGCGGGCAGCACCAGGTCGAGGCTGGTCACTGCGATGGCGGTCGGCACGTGAATCCCCCATTCACCCCGTTCGCCGCGGGCGCGCGCTCACTGCGCGTCCACGGACGATCACTGCTCGTCCCTCCTGCGGAGCACCTTATCCGCGTGCCACCTGGGAAGGCAGGGCCTTGCGGCTTCCTGTTGTCCGACCTCTGACCAGAGTTGGCCGAAACCTTCGGCTGCGCGAAGCCTTGACAGCGGGATTGGTCTGGACCAACTTGGGGGCGGGCGCCCCCACTCGAATCCGCCTCCCCCCACGGAGCCTTCGTGAACCGCATCCGTCCCTCCGCCCTGCTCTGCGCCGGTGCGCTGACCGCCACCGCGGCCCTGACCGGAGCCCTCGCCGTCGCCGCCGCCGGCACCGCGTACGCCGCCGACGTCGACGTCGCCCGCAACGGCGGCTACGAGAACGGCCTCGCCAACTGGTCGTGCAGCGCCGGCAGCGGCAGCACCGTCGCCGCGCCCGTGCACGCCGGCGCGGCCGCCCTCAAGGCCACCCCCTCCGGCCAGGACAACGCCAGGTGCTCCCAGACCGTGACGGTCAGGCCGAACTCCACCTACACGCTCAGCGCGTGGGTCCAGGGCAGCTACGTCTACCTCGGCGCCACCGGCACCGGCACCTCCGACGCCTCCACCTGGACCCCGGGCGGCACCGGCGCGTGGCAGAAGCTGTCCACCACCTTCACCACCGGTGCGAACACCACCCAGGTCACCGTCTACACCCACGGCTGGTACGGCCAGCCCGCCTACCTCGCCGACGAGTTCAGCGTCTTCGGCCCGGACGGCGGCGGCGGCACGGACCCCGGCCCGACGGTCCCCGGCGCCCCGGCCGGCCTGTCCGCCGCGGGCGCCACCAGCTCCTCCGTCGACCTCTCCTGGAGCGCGGTCTCCGGGGCGAGCGGCTACTACGTCTACCAGGACGGCGTCCGGGTCAGGACGGTCGCCGGCGCCACCGCCGCCACGATCACCGGGCTCGCCGCCTCGACCTCGTACTCCTTCGGCGTGAGCGCGTACAACGCCGCCGGCGAGGGTCCGCGGTCCGCGCCGGTCACCGCCACCACGACCGCCGGCGGCGGCACCGACCCGGGCCCGAACCCCTCGGTGCCCAAGCACGCCCTGACCGGCTACTGGCAGAACTTCAACAACGGCGCCACCGTCCAGAAGCTCTCGGACGTCCAGGCGCAGTACGACATCATCGCGGTCGCCTTCGCCGACGCCACCACCACGCCCGGCGCCATCTCCTTCAACCTCGACTCGGCGGGCCTGGGCGGCTACACGGCCGCCCAGTTCAAGGCCGACATCGCCGCGAAGAAGGCGGCCGGCAAGTCCGTCGTCCTCTCCGTCGGCGGCGAGAAGGGCACCATCACGGTCAACGACTCGGCCTCCGCGACGAACCTGGCGAACTCGGCGTACGCGCTGATGCGGGAGTACGGCTTCAGCGGCATCGACATCGACCTGGAGAACGGCCTCGACGCCACCTACATGACCCAGGCGCTGCGCGCGCTGTCGCAGAAGGCCGGCCCGGGCCTGGTCCTCACCATGGCGCCGCAGACCATCGACATGCAGTCCACGTCGAACGCGTACTTCAAGACCGCGCTCAACATCAAGGACATCCTCACCGTCGTCAACATGCAGTACTACAACTCCGGCTCGATGCTCGGCTGCGACGGCAAGGTGTACTCCCAGGGCTCGGTGGACTTCCTGACCGCGCTCGCCTGCATCCAGCTGGAGGGCGGCCTCGCCCCCTCGCAGGTCGGCCTCGGGCTGCCGGCCTCGCCGAGCGGTGCGGGCAGCGGGTACGTCTCCCCGTCCGTCGTCAACAGCGCCCTCGACTGCCTGGCGCGGGGCGCCGGCTGCGGTTCGTTCAAGCCGAGCAGGACCTACCCGGGGCTGCGCGGGGCGATGACGTGGTCGACCAACTGGGACGCGAAGGCCGGCAACGCGTGGTCCGGCTCGGTGGGCCCGAAGGTCCACGGCCTGCCGTAGCCAACGGTCCTGACTTCCCGTAGCGGACGGTCTGCCGTAAGGGGCATCCCGGGCATGCCGCGCCCGGGGGGAGGGGGTGGGGCGGTGTACGACTTGCGGACATGCGCGTACGGCTTCCGGACGGTCCGGCGACGGCCGCGAACTTTGGCCGAACTACGACTCTTGACCGGTCCATGTCATGAGCGCACGCTGTGCGCGTCCGCACGGAGCCACCCCCACACCTCCGACCCCAGGAGATCTCAATGCGGCTACGCCCCAGGAAGGCCGCCACCCTCGCGGCCCTTCTCGCGCTCGCGCTCGGCGCACCCGCCGTCGGCGTGAGCGCCAGCGCCTCCCCGTCACCCGCCCCTTCCACCGCGACGCAGGACGAGGCGATCGTCCAGTACGAGATCCACGGACCCTCGACCGTCGCGGACCGGACGAAGATCGCCCGGACCGGGGTCGCGATCGACGAGGTCGACGCCCATTCGGTCGTCGTCAGCGCCGACACGGCGCAGGCGCGGCACCTGCGCCGGCTCGGCTACGTCCTCAAGGCCCTGCCGGGGCCGGGGAACCGCAGCGGCACGGGCGTCAAGCCCACTCCGTTCGACTTCCCGACCTCGGACGCGAGCTACCACAACTACGCGGAGATGAACGCCGAGATCAACACCCGGCTGGCCGCGTACCCGTCCATCATGAGCAAGCAGGTGATCGGGAAGTCCTACCAGGGCCGCGACCTGATCGCCATCAAGATCAGCGACAACGTCGGCACGGACGAGAACGAGCCGGAGGTGCTCTTCACGCACCACCAGCACGCCCGTGAGCACCTGACCGTCGAGATGGCCCTCTACCTGCTCCGCGAGTTCGGCGCCGGCTACGGCACCGACCCGCGCATCACCAAGATGGTCAACGAGCGCGAGATCTGGATCATCCCGGACCTCAACCCCGACGGCGGCGAGTACGACATCGCCTCCGGCTCCTACCGCTCGTGGCGCAAGAACCGCCAGCCCAACTCGGGCTCCTCGGCCGTGGGCACGGACCTGAACCGGAACTGGAACTACAAGTGGGGCTGCTGCGGCGGCTCCAGCTCCAGCAAGTCCTCCGAGACCTACCGCGGTCCGGCCCCCGAGTCGGCCCCCGAGGTCAAGGTCGTCTCCGACTTCGCGCGCAGCCGGGTGATCGGCGGCAAGCAGCAGATCACGGCCGCCATCGACTTCCACACCTACAGCGAACTGGTGCTCTGGCCGTACGGCTGGACGACCGCCGACACCGCGGCGGGCCTGACCGCCGACGACCAGAAGGCCTTCGCGACCGTCGGCCGGAAGATGGCGGCGAGCAACGGCTACACCCCCGAGCAGTCCAGCGACCTGTACATCACGGACGGGTCCATCGACGACTACCTCTGGGGCGCGCAGAAGATCTTCGCCTACACCTTCGAGATGTACCCGACCTCGTCCTGGGACGGCGGCTTCTACCCGCCCGACGAGGTGATCGAGCGCGAGACGAGCCGCAACCGGGACGCGGTGCTCCAGCTGCTGGAGAACGCGGACTGCATGTACCGCTCGATCGGCAAGGAGTCGACGTACTGCGTCTGACGACGCGGCTCGGCTCGGCTCCGTACGGACCGGGGGCGCCCCACCGCCAGGGGGGCGCCCCCTTCGCCCGTCCTAGCCCAGGACGGCGAGGGCGTCGATCTCGACCAGCAGGCCGGCGGGCAGGCCCACGTAGACCGTGGTGCGGGCGGGTGGGACCTCCTTCAGGTGCTCGTCGAAGTAGGCGTCGTAGATCTCGTTCAGCTCGGTGAAGTGGCCGGTGTCGGTGAGGTAGACGCGGAGCATCAGCACGTCGTCCCAGGTCGCGCCGCCCGCCTCCAGCACGGAGCGGACGTTCTCCAGGGTCTGGAGGGTCTGGGCGCGCAGGTCGGGCCCGGCCGGGGTGGGCGGCTGTCCCTCGACGGCGGGCAGGAAGCCGACCTGGCCGGCGACCTGGAGGATGTTCCCCTTGCGCACCCCCTGGGAGAACCGGGCGGGCGGGGCGGGGTGGGTGGCCGGGGTGACCGCCACCTTCTCGTTGCTCTGGCTCACGTCACGTCACGTCCTTCGCGGCGGCTGCGGCCGTCCTCGCGGGTGGGGAGGCGCCCCGCGGCGGCGGGCGTCCTCCTGGACCGTACGTCCCCGCGGATGTTAGACAGCGGGGAGCAAGGCGTGCAACGACAGGAGGACTCTGATGGACACGGTGCGGGAGCTCGCGCGCGAGGCCGCGGACCACCGCTTCAAGGGCCTCCCGCCGGACGCGGCGGCCGCCCGCCTCACCGTCGGCGAACTCGCGGAGCAGCGGCGCGACTTGTATACGGGCGGGTTCACCACCCCGGTGCTGACCCTGTCGGCCGAGGCACTGGAGCACAACCTCACCGCCCTGCAGACCTACGCCGCCCGGCACGGCCTCGCCTTCGCCCCGCACGGCAAGACCTGCATGGCCCCGCAGCTGTTCCGCCGGCAGCTCGAGGAGGGCGCCTGGGGCATCACGGCCGCCGTGCCCCACCAGGCGCGGGTCTACCGGGCGTTCGGCATCCGCCGCATCTTCCTCGCCAACGAGCTGGTCGACCGCGCCGCCCTGGCCTGGGTGGCCCACGAGCTGGCGGCCGATCCGGAGTTCCGGCTCGTCTGCTACGTCGACTCCGTGCGCGGCGTCGAGCTGATGGAGGCGGCGCTGACCGACGCGTGGGACGGGCTGGCCGCCGGCCCCGGGGCGGTGCGGCCGCTGGAGGTGGTCGTCGAGCTCGGCGCGGGCGCGGAGGGCCGTACCGGCGCCCGGACCGAGGCCGAGTGCACGGCCGTCGCCGACGCGGTGGCCGCCGCCGGCACCCTGCGCCTGGTGGGCGTGGCCGGGTACGAGGCCACCATGCCGGGCGCGGACGCCGACACCGTGCGGGCCTGGCTGCGCCGGCTGACCGGGCTCGCCGCCGAGTTCGACAAGGCGGGCCGGTTCACGGGCACCGGGGCCGCGGAGATCATCGTCAGCGCGGGCGGCAGCGAGTGGTTCGACGCCGTCGCCGAGGTGTTCGCCGAGATCCCCGAGCTGTCCCTGCCGGTGCTCCGGCTGCTGCGGTCCGGCGCGTACGTGTCGCACGACCGCGGCTGGTACGAGGGGCTGACCCCGTTCAACCGCGTCCCGGAGGAGGGCGGCCTGCTGCCGGCCTTCCGGCTGTGGACCCAGGTGGTGTCCCGCCCCACGCCCAGCCAGGCGTTCGTCAACGCCGGGAAGCGCGACATCGCGTACGACCTCGGGCTGCCGGTGGTCGAGGCGGTGCGCGGGGCCCGCGACGGGGTGGAGCGGCCGGCCCCGGACGGCGTCGCGGTGGTCAAGCTCTCGGACCAGCACGCGTGGCTGGAGACCGCGGGCGCGGACGACCTGGAGGTCGGGGACTGGGTGGCCCTCGGCATGGCCCACCCGTGCACGATCTTCGAGAAGTGGCCCCTGATCCCGGTGGTGGACGGGGAGGGGAAGGTCGTGGAGTTCGTGCGGACCTTCTTCTGACCTGCCTTCGATCCGCCTCCGGTCCGCCTTCGGTCCGATTTCGGTCCGCGTTTCGGTCCGCGTTTCGGTCCGCGTTCTGGTCCGTGTTCCGGTCCGTGTTCTGATCCGTCTTTGATCCGTCTTTGATCCGTACGACCGGCCGCCGGGGGGGCGAGGGCATGGATCTGGTCATCCGCGGGGTCCGCGTGGTCGACGGCGGCGGCGGCCCCTCGTACACCGCGGACGTGGGCGTGCACGAGGGCCGGATCACCGCCGTCGGCCGCATCCGGTCCGGCGGACGGACCACGCTCGACGGCCACGGCCTCGCCCTCGCCCCCGGCTTCACCGACATGCACGCCCACAGCGACCTCGCCCTGCTGCGCGACCCGGACCACAGCGCGAAGGCCGCCCAGGGCGTGACGCTCGAGGTGCTGGGCCAGGACGGACTGTCGTACGCCCCCGTGGACGACCGCACCCTGGCCGAGGTGCGCACCGCCATCGCGGGCTGGCACGGCGACGGCTCCGACCTGGCGATGGACTGGCGGACCGTCGGGGAGTACCTGGACCGCCTCGACCACGGCTTCGGCGGTGCCGGCATCGCGGTCAACGCCGCCTACCTGGTCCCGCAGGGGACCGTACGGGCGTACGTGCTGGGCTGGACCGACCGGCCGCCCACGGCCCCCGAGCTGGACCGGATGCGGGCGCTGGTCGCCCAGGGGCTGGCGGAGGGGGCGTACGGCATGTCCTCCGGGCTGACGTACACGCCCGGGATGTACGCCGACGGGGCCGAACTGGCCGAGCTGTGCCGGGTGGTGGCCGACCACGGCGGCTACTACTGCCCGCACCACCGCTCGTACGGGCGCGGGGCGCTGGCCGCGTACGACGAGATGATCGCGCTCGCCCGGGAGGCGGGCTGCGCGCTCCACCTGGCCCACGCCACCCTGAACTTCGCCGAGAACGCGGGCCGGGCGGGCGAGCTGCTGGCCCGGCTGGACGCGGCGCTGGCGGCCGGGGTGGACGTCACCCTCGACACCTACCCCTACACCCCCGGCTGCACCACGCTGGCGGCGCTGCTGCCGAGCTGGGCCCACGAGGGCGGGCCGGAGGCCCTGCTGGCCCGGCTGCGGGACGGCGCGACCGCCGAGCGGATCCGGTACGCGCTGGAGGTGGCGGGCTCGGACGGCTGCCACGGCGTGCCCGTGGACTGGTCGTCGGTGGAGGTGTCCGGGGTGGTCGACCCCGCACTCGCGGGGTGGGTGGGGCGGCGGCTCCAGGGGTGGGCGGGCGCGCGGGAGCTGCTGCTGGCCGACCGGCTGGGGCCGACGGTGCTGCAGCACGTGGGCCACGAGGACAACGTCCGGGCGATCATGCGGCATCCGGTGCACACGGGCGGCTCCGACGGCATCCTGCAGGGCGCCAGGCCGCACCCGCGGGCGTACGGCACCTTCCCGCACTACCTGGGGCACTACGTGCGCGAGCTGGGCGTGCTGACGCTGGAGGAGTGCGTGGCGCACCTGGCCGGCCGGCCGGCGGCCCGGCTGGGGCTGGCGGACCGGGGGCTGGTGCGCGAGGGGTACCGGGCGGACCTGGTGCTCTTCGACCCGGCGACGGTGGCGGCGGGGGCGGACTTCGCCGCGCCGCGCCGGCCGCCGACGGGCATCCCGTACGTGCTGGTCGACGGCCGGTTCGTGATCCGGGACGGACGGCGGACGGACGTCCTGGCGGGGCGGGCGCTGCGGCGGGGGCGGGGCTGAGGACGGGGCTGGGGGCGGGGTTGGGGGGTGCGGGGTGAGGGCGGGCCGACCTCGTGGGCTTCCGGCCGGCTTCGGGCCGGCTTCTGGCAGCTTCTGGCGGCCTCCTACGGCTTCTGGCGGCTTCTGACGGGCTTCTGACGGACCGGTTCCTACGATGGCGCCATGCTGGTTTTCGTCCCCGCCGTCCTGCTCTTCGCCGCCTTCTGCCTGAGCGTCCGCGAGGACCGGCGCCGCTTCCAGAACGCGGTGCTCCTGGGCCTGACCTGCATCTGCCTCTCGCTCGCGCTCCTGTGGCAGGTCTCGCACCTGCCGCCGCTGGCCGCGGAGGTCGTCGTGATGGCGGTGTTCGTCCTGCCCGTGCTGGGGGCCGCGGCGCTGGGGGTGTTCCTGGTCGCCAACGGCCTGACCATGGCCCGCAGGGAGGGCCGGCGGCCGGCGAACCTGCTCTCCCTGATGGCGGGGGCGGGCGTCTTCGTGATGATGGCCCTGGTGGCCGCGGTCGGGGTCTCGGGCTCGCCGCTGCTCGACGGCATCGTCGTGACACTGGTGATGCTGGTCGCCTACGTGTCGTTCCTCTTCCTGTGCTTCCTCGGGTACGCGTACCTGTACGGGCGCATCGAGGTCCGCGGCGACGTGGACTACGTCGTGATGCTGGGCTCGGGGCTGGCCGGCGGGGAGCGGGTCCCGCCGCTGCTCGCCTCCCGGTTGGCGAAGGGCCGGGAGATCTACGCCGCCCAGCGGGCCCGCGGCGCCGCCGGACCCCTGCTGCTGACCTCCGGCGGCCAGGGCCCGGACGAGCGCCTGCCGGAGGCCCGGGCGATGGCGGACTGGCTGCGCGGGCAGGGGGTGCCGGAGGAGCACCTGCGGCGCGAGGAGCGGTCCCGGACCACGGCGGAGAACCTGGCCTTCAGCCGGGAGCTGATGGAGGCGGAGTGCCCGGCCTACCGGTGCGTGGTGGTGACCAACAACTTCCACGCCTTCCGGGCGGCGATGACGGCCCGGAAGGCGGGGGTGAACGGGCAGGTGCTCGGCTCGCCGACGGCCCGCTACTTCTGGCCGAGCGCCACGATCCGGGAGTTCGTCGCGGTGTTCTGGGAACACCGGGCGGTCAACCTGAGCATCTGCGCCGGCATCGCCGTCTTCGGGGCGCTGGTCACGGCGGGTGGGATGTAGGCGGTCAGCGCTCGTACGCGCACCGACCGTCCGCCGCCCCGGTCAGCCCTTGAGGGCGGCCAGTACCTCGTCGGTGGTGGTGACGTGGCCGATGCGGGGGAAGATCTTGCCGAAGCTGTGGGCGTGCGAGTCGGCGTCCAGGTCGGTGGTGGCGTCCTGGACGAACAGCAGGCCGTAGCTCAGCTCCCACGCGCTGCGGGCGGTGGACTCGACGCCGATGCTGGTCGAGATGCCGCCGAGGACGATGGTGTCGATGCCGCGGCGGCGCAGCTGGAGGTCGAGCTCGGTGCCGGTGAAGGCGCCCCAGTGGCGCTTGGTGACGACGACGTCCTGCTCCGTGCCGGGGCCGCCGGTGAGCTCCGCCGGGAGCTCCGAGAACTCCGCGGGCGGCGCGGTGTCGGGGAAGGTGCGGCGGTCGACGTCGGCCGGGGGGAGGTCGCCGCCGTCGGGGTGGAAGGCGACCTTGACCAGGACGACCGGTAGGCCGCGGGTGCGGAAGGCCTCGGCGAGCCGGACGGCCCGGCGCAGGATCTCGTCGGTGGGGTGGACGGTGTCGCGGGCGAGGATGCCCTTCTGGAGGTCGACGAGCACGAGTGCGGTGCGGTCGGTGAGCTGCGGGGCGGTCATGGGACTCCTTGGGTTCGCGGCCGGCCCGGGTGATCGTCGCACCGAGTGCACCAACGTGACGAGCGCAACACGAGCGCTTCGGCCGGTCTCCGTCGGGCGCGAACCGCAGGTCGCGGGGGGTCGACGGCCACGATTCGAAGGACTCCGCGGCGCCGCGCCCTTCCGAAGGCCGAAACCGGACATATCTCTGACGGGTGGCGGGGCGGAAAGTCCCAGCAGCGCGGGTGGCGGGCGCCGTAGAGTCCTGTCATGCAGGTGATCCAGTCGACGAAGCTCGCGAACGTCTGTTACGAGATCCGGGGCCCCGTGCTCGAGGAGGCGATGCGGCTCGAAGCAGCAGGTCATCGCATCCTCAAGCTCAACACCGGGAACCCGGCGGCGTTCGGTTTCGAGTGCCCGCCCGAGATCCTCGAGGACATGCTCCGCAACCTGGGCAGCGCCCACGGCTACGGTGACGCCAAGGGCCTCCTCGCGGCACGGCGTGCGGTCATGCAGCACTACCAGACCAAGGGCATCGACCTGGACGTCGAGGACATCTACCTCGGTAACGGCGTCTCCGAGCTGATCCAGATGTCGATGCAGGCCCTGCTCGACGACGGCGACGAGGTGCTGGTCCCCGCCCCGGACTACCCGCTGTGGACGGCCTCCGTCTCGCTGGCCGGCGGTACGGCGGTGCACTACCGCTGCGACGAGCAGTCCGACTGGATGCCCGACCTCGCGGACATCGAGCGGAAGATCACCGACCGCACCCGCGCCCTGGTGATCATCAACCCGAACAACCCGACCGGCGCGGTCTACGACGACGAGATGCTGCGCGGGCTCACCGACATCGCCCGCCGCCACAACCTGATCGTCTGCTCGGACGAGATCTACGACCGGATCCTCTACGACGGCGTCACGCACACCAACACCGCCACGATCGCGCCCGACCTGCTCGTGCTGACGTTCAACGGCCTGTCCAAGAACTACCGGGTGGCCGGCTACCGCAGCGGCTGGCTGGCGGTCTGCGGCCCCAAGCAGCACGCGTCCTCGTACATCGAGGGCCTGACGATCCTGGCCAACATGCGCCTGTGCGCGAACATGCCCTCGCAGTACGCGGTGGCCACCGCGCTGGGCGGCCGCCAGTCCATCGAGGACCTCGTGCTGCCCGGCGGCCGGATCCTGGAGCAGCGCAACGTCGCACACGACCTGCTCACCCGGATCCCGGGCGTGACGTGCGTGAAGCCGAAGGGCGCCCTGTACGCCTTCCCGCGCCTGGACCCGGCCGTCTACAAGATCAAGGACGACCGGCAGATGGTCCTGGACCTGCTGCGGGCCGAGAAGATCATGGTCGTGCACGGTACGGGCTTCAACTGGCCCGAGCCGGACCACTTCCGCATCGTGACGCTGCCGAACGCCAAGGACCTGGCGGACGCCGTGACCCGGATCGGGAACTTCCTCGACGGGTACGGCCAGCACTGACCGACCTCCCCCCGCGGGCGCGGACACTGCAGCGCCCGCGGGAAGAGCACGCCCGGAGCCGGGCTCGCGGACGCCCTCCCGAGGCGGCCGCGGGCCCGGCTCGACGCTTTCTGGACGAGGCTCTACTTTAGAATCGATCCAAGGTAGGATGGTCTCCTGACCACGCCAGGAGGCCATCCTCATGTATGAGCCGATCCGCACCAAGTCGGTCCACCGCATGACCGGCCGGCCCGAGATCCCGCACCGCAGCCGCGGCGAGGAACTGGACATCCAGCTCGCCGGACACCTGGCCGCCCTGCTCACCGTCACCGACGAGCTCGGTCTCGACGACGCGGCCGAGGCGATCGCCACCCAGGTCGCGCGGCTGCGCGGCACCCCGCCGGCGCGGCACGCCGGCCGCACCGAGGCCGACACCGCCGCCCTGCACCGGCGCGCCCACGACCTCGCCGGCCGCGCGCTCGTCGTGGCCGCCTCCCGGGCCGACACCGCCGCCGCGATCCTCGCGGCCGGGCGGATGGACGCCCACGCCGCCGCGCTCGACGCAGCCGCGGCCCTCTGACGGCCCCGGTCCGGGGCCGCGGAGGCGCCGGACCGGGAGCCATGGCCCCGTCGGGATCCGCACCCGCGCGCAGGCCCCGCCCCCGCGCGGCAGGACCCGTCCCCACGCCCTGACGGGGGGCGCCCCCACCCGACACGCTCCCCCGGATGCGGCGGATCGGCGGCCCGGTGGACGACGATCGTGCTCCGCCCACCCTCGTCGGAGTCCCCATGGCCGCACCCCCGCCCACGCCTCCGCCCCCCGCCCCGCCCCGCCCGGGCCGCTCCCGGGCCTCGCTCCTGCCGGTCCTGCTGCCCATCGCGGTCCTGATCCTGGTCGCGGTGGGCGTGGGGTCGTGGCTGCAGTTCGCCGAGCGGCAGGCCGTCGAGACGGTCACCACCGCCGGGTCCGCGGCCCCGAACCGGGTGGACGTGGAGGCCGTCGTCCAACGCGTCGACGCCACGGCCAGGGAGCTGACACTGAGGGTCTGGGTCGTCCCGCGCGGGAACCTCGGCGAGGGCGACGGGGGCGCGCCGGTCGCCGACCTCGCCCTCCAGACCTCCGGGGCCACCCTCGGCGACCTGGAGTACCCCGCGCACGAGCGGATCGCCACCAAGGACGTCCAGGTCGCGCTCACGGGCGGGTCGGTCAGCGACTACCCGTTCGACACCTACGAGACCGACATCGCCTTCCGGGCCGAGCTCGGCGGCCGACAGGTGCCGGTGCGCCTGGTGTTCTCCAACAACGACACGCTCTTCTCGATCTCCGCGGACCCCGGCCCCTCCCGGCAGGAGGCGGTCATGGCGGTGGAGGTGACCCGCTCGGGCAGCGTGCTCGTCTTCGCCGTCTTCATGATGGTCGTCATGTGGGCGCTGGCCGCCTCCGTCCTCATCGGCACCTGGTACCTGACGACCCGGGGGGACGGCCTGGTCTGGCCCGCCCTCTCCTGGATGGCCGCCACCCTGTTCGCCCTCGCGGCGTTCCGCAACACCGCGCCCGGCTCGCCCCCGATCGGCTGCGTCCTGGACTGGTTCGCCTTCCTGTGGGCCGAGACCGTCATCGCCCTGAGCCTGATCGCGGTGGTCCTCACCGGGGTCCGCGCCGCCATCCGTCCGGACGCCACTCACCGTCCCCCGGCCGGCAGGTGACTTGGGACCGGCACGTCACCTGACGTTCACCCAACACGCCGCGGAATGTGGGTTTCCGCGAGCACGCTGCCCCCGTGAGACGCATCCTGGGAATCGCCCTGGCGGTCGTACTGATCGGCGGCGTCGTGGCCGCCGTCGTCGCGGGCCGCGGAGGTCAGGGCACGAACGGCACGGCAACGAAGACCGTGCACGGTGTGATCGGGTCGGAGAAGGCCGAGTTCTTCGACGATCCCGACGTGGTCACGGCCCTCGCGGCCGCCGGCTGGAAGGTCCAGACGGAGACCTCCGGGTCCTGGGCGATGGACCGGCTCCCCCTCAAGGACTACGACTTCGCCTTCCCCTCCAGCCAGGCCCCGGCCGAGGAGATCCGGGCCAAGTCCGACCTGAAGACGACGCCCGTCCGCCCCTTCTACTCGCCGCTGGTCGTGGTCGCGCACAGCGCCGCCGCCAAGGTCCTGGCCGACAACGGCCTGGCACGGATGACCGGCGCCAAGTCCGGGACCCTCCTGATGGACCCGTACCTGAAGGGCGCCGCCGCCGACCGCAACTGGTCGCAGCTGAAGGGCGCGCCGGCGCACGCCGAGCTCAGCGGCTCGGTCTTCATCACCACCACCGACCCGTCCGCATCCAACTCCGGCGCCCTCTACCTGGCGCTGACCTCCTTCGTCGCCGAACACCGCAAGGTCGTCTCGGACGCCGCCGGCATCGACCGCACCGCGCCCCTGCTGCACAAGCTCGTCTCCGCGCAGGGCGCCCAGCAGACCGGCACCGACGCCCCCTTCCGGGACTTCATCAGCGGCGTCGGCAACCCGCTCGTCCTCGTGTACGAGTCCCAGGTGGCCTCGCTGCTGCTGCAGAAGCAGGACACCGGCGACCTCGTGGTCCTGTACCCCGACACCACGGTCTACAGCGACCACACCCTCGTACCGCTGACCGCCGACGGCGAGGCCCTCGGCAAGCTGCTCGGCACCGACAAGCGGCTGCGCGAGCTGGCCGTGCGCCACGGCTTCCGCCCGCAGGGCGCGCGCGCCGAGTTCACCTCGGCCACGAAGCCGTACTCCGACTACCTCAACCAGACGCTGGCCGGCATCGGCCAGGCACCTGTGCCGACCGCCGGGATCCTGCGCCGGATGGCGCAGCGGGCCCGCGGCTAGGGGGAAACGAACCATGACCGAGAACATCCACACGGGCGGCCAGGGGCTGCTCGAACCGCCCTCCCCCCTGGTCCTGACCGCGCCGGAGCCGGTGGCACCGGTCCGCAAGGAGCAGGCCGCCGGGCTCGTACCGCTGCAGGACGGCGTGCGCGACGAGATGGCCCGCCGGGCCGGCGAGTACGTCGGATCGCTGACCGGGCTCGACCCGCGCTCCCCCGAGTTCGCCGGCCGCGTCGGCGAGATCGCGGGCCTGGGCGCGGGCGAGATCCGCAGCGCCGCGGGCCAGTCCAACCGGATGCTCGACCGCGCCGTACGGTCCCTCGGCAGCGGCGCCGCGGGCGGCGGCGAGGCCGCCGACGCGCAGAGCCGGGTGGCCGGCTCCCTGGTCGAGCTGCGCCGCACGGTCGAGGACCTCGACCCGCGCGAGAGCGCCGGCAAGGGGCTCGGCAAGCTGCTCTCCAAGCTCCCCGGCGGCAACCGCTTCCGCGACCACGTCGCGAAGTACGCCTCCTCGCAGGCCACCCTGACCCGCATCGTCGGCGCCCTGCGCGGCGGCCAGGACGAACTGCGGCGCGACAACGCGGCCCTGCACACCGAGCGCACCCACCTGTGGGAGACCATGGGCAAGCTCCAGGAGTACGCGGTCCTCACCGAGGCCCTGGACGCGGCCGTGGAGCAGCGCGTCGCCGAGGTGGCCGCCACCGACCCGGAGCAGGCCGAGGCGCTGCGCGCGGACCTGCTCTTCCCGGTCCGGCAGAAGCACCAGGACCTGCTCACCCAGCTCGCGGTGTGCGCGCAGGGGTACCTGGCCATGGACGTCGTACGGCGCAACAACGACGAGCTGATCAAGGGTGTGGAGCGGGCCGCGACGACGACGGTCTCGGCGCTGCGGATCGCCGTGATGCTCGCCGGCGCGCTGGACCACCAGAAGAAGGTCGTCGAGCAGGTCAACGCCCTGCGCGGGACGACCGAGCAGCTGATCCTGGGCAACGCGCGGATGCTGGAGTCGCAGACCGGCGAGATCCAGCGGATCGCCGCCGACCCGGCGGTGGGCGCGGAGACGCTGCGGACCGCGTTCGGGCAGATCTACGCGACGCTGGACGCGATCGACACGTACAAGGCCCGGGCGACGGAGTCGATGGCCACCACGGTCGACTCGCTGACGGTGGAACTCCGCTCGGCGACGGCGTACTTGGAGCGCAGCCGGTCGGCCGGCGTCCTGGAGGGCGGTGAGGGCCGGTGAAGCACCGCATCTCCGCGGCGCTGGCGGCCGCGGCCCTGCTGGCCGGCGGGCTCACGGCGTGCGCGGGCGGCTCGGACGCCCCCGACGAGAAGAAGACGGTCTACCAGGAGGGCACCCTGCGCGTGCTGGCCTCCTCGGAGCTCTCCGACATGCAGCCGATCCTGGACCGTGCGCGGCAGAAGACCGGCGTCACGGTGACGTTCACCTGGAGCGGCACCCTCGACGCGGCCGACGCGGTGGCGTCGGGGCGGGCGGACGGCGCGTACGACGCCATCTGGCTCTCCTCCAACGACTACCTGCGGCTGCGCCCCGAGACCGCCCCGAAGATCACCGCCGAGACGCCGGTGATGACCTCGCCGGTCGCCTTCGGCGTCAAGCGGGCCACGGCCGCCCGGCTCGGCTGGCAGGACGGCACGGTCACCTGGTCCCAGATCCAGCAGGCCGTCACCCGGGGCGACCTGACGTACGGCATGACGGACCCGATCCGCTCCAACTCGGGCTTCTCCGCCCTGGTCTCGGTGGCCTCGGGGCTCTCCGGCGCACAGGCCGCGCTGACCGACGCGGACGTGCGCAAGGCCACCCCGCCCCTCAAGCAGTTCTTCAAGGGCCAGAAGCTGACCTCGGGCTCCTCCGGCTGGCTCGCACAGGCCTACGCCCGCGGCGGCGCGGTCGACGGGCTGATCAACTACGAGTCGGTGCTGCTGTCCCTCAAGCAGGACCTGACGGTCATCCGCCCCAGGGACGGGGTCGTCACGGCCGACTACCCGCTGACGCTGCTCACCTCCGCCCCGGCGGGCGCGCGAACGTCGATGGGCAACCTCGTCTCCTACCTCCGCTCGCCCGAGGCCCAGCAGGAGATCACCCGGCAGACGCTGCGCCGCCCGGTCGTCCCGGGCGTCCCCCTGGGCCCCGGCCTGCGCTCGGACAAGCGCCGCGAGCTGCCGTTCCCCGGCACCCGCTCCGTCGCCGACGGGCTCCTGTCCTCGTACGAGAACGAACTGCGCCGGCCCTCGCGGACGGTGTACGTCCTCGACACCTCGGGCTCGATGGAGGAGGACAACCGCATCGGACGGCTGCGGGACGCGCTGACGAAGCTGACCGGTACCGGGGACTCCCCGGCCGGCCGGCGCTTCCGGGACCGCGAGGAGGTCACGCTGATGCCGTTCGGCTCGGCGGTGAAGCAGGTCCGCACGCACGTGGTCGACCCCGCCCGGCCGACGGACGCGCTCTCCGCGATCCGCGAGGACGTCGACGGGCTGTCGCCCGACGGCGGGACGGCGATCTACAGCAGCCTGGAGAAGGCCTACGAGCACCTGGGCGGCGACGGCCGCGACGCCTTCACCTCCATCGTGCTGATGACGGACGGCGAGAACGGCGAAGGCGCCAAGGCGGACGACTTCGACGCCTTCTACAGGAAGCTCCCGCCCGCCCAGCGGCACACCCCGGTCTTCCCGATCCTCTTCGGGGACTCGGACCGCTCCGAACTCGACCACATCGCGACCCTCACCGGCGGCCGGCTCTTCGACGCCACCGACGGCGACGGCTCGCTGGACGGCGCCTTCGAGGAGATCCGTGGCTACCAGTAGGGGAACCTCCGGCGGCCGGCCGAACCGGGCCCTGGCCTACCTGGAGTCGAAGAAGAACCTGGCCGGCAGCGCCTGCGGCATCGCCGGCGTGGTCCTCACCTTCACGGGAACGGCGGGCACGTACTGGCCCCTGGTCGTCGCGGGCCTCTACGGCGCCGGCGCCCTGCTGGCCCCGCCCGAGCCCCTCCCGCTCCCCGACCTCCCGGACCCCTCCGAGCAACTCGGCACCCTCCGCGAGGACTTCACGAAGCTGCGGGACTACCTCACGTCCTCCGTCGACCTCCCGCCGGCCGCCGGCGGCAAGCTCGCCGAGCTGCTCTCCCTCTACGGGGCCCTCCTGGACCCCGGCTGGGTGGCGGACCTCCTGGCCACCGACCCGGACTCCGTCCACACCCTCTCCCGCGCGGTCTGCCAGGACCTCCCCGAGTCCCTCGACGCCTACCACCGCACCCGCTGGTGGACCCGCCTCAACCCCGGCACCGAGCCCCCGGAGCGCCACCTCGAACGCCAGCTGGGCCTGCTCCACGACGAGGCCGGCCGCCTGGCACGGGAGCTGCGCGAAGTCGAATCCCGCCGCCAGCAGACCCACACGACCTACCTGGAGGACCGCGGCCGCTCGTGACGGCGGCCCCGGGACGGGACCCGGACATGCGCGGTGGCCCGCCCGGTTGTTCGTGCAACCGGACGGGCCACCGCGGTCTGGGGGCAGTGCCACGGGCGCTTCCGCGCCCGGTGTCCCGGGTCCCGGGGACAGCCGGGACCTGGGTCGGTCCCCGGGTCTCGGGGACAGCCGAGACCCGGGGTTGGTTCGCTCGGGATCAGCCGAGGCGCTCCAGGAGGGCGTGGTACTGGTCCCACAGCTCCTTCGGCGTGTGGTCGCCGTAGGTGTTGAGGTGGTCGGGGACCAGGCCGGCCTCCTCGCGCCACACGTCCTTGTCGACGGTGAGGAGGAAGTCGAGGTCCTCGTCGGAGATGTCGAGGCCCTTCAGGTCCAGGGCGGCCTTCGTCGGCAGGACGCCGATCGGGGTCTCGACGCCCTCGGCGGTGCCGTCGAGGCGGCCGACGATCCACTTCAGGACGCGGCTGTTCTCGCCGAAGCCGGGCCACACGAACTTGCCCGCGTCGTTCTTGCGGAACCAGTTCACGTAGTAGATCTTCGGGAGCTTGGACTGGTCCCGGCCCTCGGCGACCTTGATCCAGTGGGCCATGTAGTCGCCCATGTTGTAGCCGCAGAACGGCAGCATCGCGAACGGGTCGCGGCGCAGCTCGCCGACCTTGCCCTCGGCCGCGGCGGTCTTCTCGGACGCGATGTTCGAGCCGATGAAGACGCCGTGGTTCCAGTCGAAGGACTCGGTCACCAGCGGCACGGCGGAGGCGCGGCGGCCACCGAAGAGGATCGCGGAGATCGGGACGCCCTTGGGGTCCTCCCACTCGGGGGCGATCGTCGGGCACTGCGCGGCCGGCACGGCGAAGCGGGCGTTGGGGTGGGCGGCCGGGGCGTCGGACTCCGGGGTCCACGGGTTGCCGCGCCAGTCGATCAGCTCGGCCGGGGGCTCCTCGGTCATGCCCTCCCACCACACGTCGCCGCCGTCCGGGGTCAGCGCGACGTTGGTGAAGACGGTGTTGGCGTACATCGTCTTCATGGCGTTGGCGTTGGTGTGCTCGCCGGTGCCGGGCGCGACGCCGAAGAAGCCTGCCTCCGGGTTGATCGCGTACAGCCGGCCGTCCTCGCCGAACCGCATCCAGGCGATGTCGTCGCCGATGGTCTCCACCGTCCAGCCGGGGATGGTGGGCTCCAGCATGGCGAGGTTCGTCTTGCCGCAGGCGGACGGGAAGGCCGCGGCCACGTAGCGGGCCTCACCCTGCGGCGGCGTGAGCTTGAGGATCAGCATGTGCTCGGCCAGCCAGCCCTCGTCGCGGGCCATGACCGAGGCGATGCGCAGCGCGTAGCACTTCTTGCCGAGCAGGGCGTTGCCGCCGTAGCCCGAACCGAAGGACCAGATCTCGCGGGTCTCCGGGAAGTGCGAGATGTACTTCGTGGTGTTGCACGGCCACGGCACGTCCTTCTCGCCCTCGGCGAGCGGCGCGCCCAGGGTGTGGACGGCCTTGACGAAGAAGCCGTCGGTGCCGAGCTCGTCGAGCACGGCCTGGCCCATGCGCGTCATGGTGCGCATCGCGACGGCGACGTACGCGGAGTCGGTGATCTCGACGCCGATCGCGGACAGCGGCGAGCCGACGGGGCCCATGCAGAACGGGACGACGTACATCGTCCGGCCCTTCATCGCGCCGCGGAAGATGCCCTGCTCTCCCGCGAAGAGCTCCTTCATCTCCGCCGGGGCCTTCCAGTGGTTGGTCGGGCCGGCGTCCTCCTCCTTCTCGGAGCAGATGAAGGTGCGGTCCTCGACACGCGCGACGTCGGAGGGGTCGGAGGCCGCGTAGTAGGAGTTGGGCCGCTTGACCGGGTCCAGCTTCTTGAACGTGCCCGCCGCCACGAGCTCCTCGCACAGGCGCTCGTACTCGGCCTCGGAGCCGTCGCACCAGACCACCCGGTCGGGCTGGGTGATAGCAGCGATCTCGTCGACCCAGGAGACGAGCTCCTGGTGGTTGGTGGGGACGGAAACGGGAGCCGCGTTGTCGCGCGCCACGATTGCTCCTTGTCGAGGGGTTTTTTAGATGTCTGCCCCGTGGGGGCTGCGACCCGGATGCTTCACGTGGGTGCTCATCCGGTGCCGACCGCACTCATCTGATCATCCGTGGCGTGTGCGCATATGTCCAGAGGGCCTCTCACGTGAGCATCACCACTCGTGTCAATCTTCGGCAAAGGGCCCCAAGGGCACGTCAAACGTCCGGCGGCCCCTTCCGCACCCCCCGAGGAACCTACGAACCCGTAGGTAGCATGGACCGCATGACCTCAGACGTCCCGGCCGAGGCCGCCGCCGACAGCCCTGCCGGCTCGGTCGGAAAAGCCGCCGAGGCCGCCACCGACGCCGTCGCGAAAGCCGCCGCCGCACTCCTCCCCACCAAGCCGGTCATGCGGGGCTGGCTGCACGCCGGCATGTTCCCCGCCGTGGTCGTCGCGGGCCTGGCGCTGATGGCCTTCACCGACTCGATGCGCGCCCGCGTCGCCTGCGGCGTGTACGTCCTGACCGCCTGCCTGCTCTTCGGCATCAGCGCCCTCTACCACCGGGGCACCTGGGGACCGCGCGGCGAGGCCGTGCTGCGCCGCCTCGACCACGCCAACATCTTCCTCATCATCGCGGGGACGTACACCCCGCTGACCGTCCTGCTCCTGCCGGCCTCCACCGGCCGGACGCTGCTGTGGGCGGTCTGGCTCGCGGCCGCCGCCGGCATCGCCTTCCGCGTCTTCTGGGTCGGCGCCCCCCGCTGGCTGTACACCCCCTGCTACATCGCGATGGGCTGGGCGGCCGTCTTCTTCCTGCCCGACTTCATGCGGGCCGGCGGGATCGCCGTCCTGGTGCTGGTGATCGTCGGCGGGCTGCTGTACAGCGCGGGAGGGATCATCTACGGGCTCAAGCGCCCCAACCCCTCCCCCCGCCTCTTCGGCTTCCACGAGGTCTTCCACTCCCTGACCCTCGCGGCCTTCATCACCCACTACGTGGGCATCTCCCTGGTCGCCTACTCGCACTCCTGAGGGGCGTCCGGCGCACCACGGCCGGACACCCCTCACGCCCTGCTCCGTCTCCTGGCCCTCCTGGCCACTACTTCCGTCTCCTGGCCGCTACTTCCGTCTCCTGGCCGTCAGGACCGGACCGCGCCGAGCTCGCGCGCCAGCGCCCGGTCGTCGTCGGTCGGCGCGGAGCACACGAAGTGGCGGCACACGTACGCCGCCGGCCGCCCCTCGACGAGCGGGCGGTCGGTGAGCAGCGGGAACTCGTCCCCGTCCGGCTCCCCGACCGCCACCACCGCCCCCGGAGCCGTCCCCAGCAGCGCCGTACGGTGCAGCCGCTCGCGCATCGGATCGTCCGCCGCACCGACGACCGCGACCTCCCGCGGCCCGTCGAGCAGCGCCTCCGCCACCGCCAGGCCCCAGCCGATGAAGCGCGGGGCCCGCGGGCCGAGGGCGTGCACCACGCCCAGCGCCCGCTCCGCCGCCGTCCGGTGCGCCTCCGAGCCGGTGTGGGCGGCGTACGACAGCAGCGCCCCGGCGGCCGCGGTCCAGCCGGCCGGCGCCGCGTTGTCCGTCGGGTCCTGCGGCCGCCGGATCAGCGCCTCGGCGTCGTGCGCGGTGTCGTAGAGCGAGCCGTCCTCCGCGACGAACCGGTCCAGGACCAGGTCGCACAGGAACCCGGCGAACTCCAGCCACACCCCCTCCCCCGTGACCGCCGCGAGCGCGAGGAAGCCCTCCGCCACGTCGCCGTAGTCCTCCAGCACCCCGGCGTTCCCGCCCACGACCCCGTCCTTGCTGGTCCGGGCCAGCCGGGCGCGCCCGGCGCTCGCGTCGAAGTGCAGCCGCACCAGCAGGTCCGCGGCCTCCGTGGCCCGGTCGACGAGGTCCGGCCGGTCGAAGTACGCCCCGCACTCGGCCAGCGCCGCGACGGCCAGCCCGTTCCAAGCCGCCACGACCTTGTCGTCCCGCCCCGGCGCCGGGCGCCCGGCGCGCGCCGCCAGCAGCCGGTCCCGGATGCCCGCGAGGCGCACCCCGTCCACCACGGGCCCGTCCTGCGGGAGCTGGAGCACGGAGGTGCCGTGCTCGAACGTGCCCTCCTCGGTCACCCCGAAGTACGCCATCGCCACGTCGGCGTCCTCGTCGCCGAGCACCTCCCGCAGCTGCGCCGGGCTCCAGGCGTAGTACGCCCCCTCGACGTGCCGGCCGGTGCCGTCGTCGCTGTCGGCGTCCAGCGCCGACGCGAAGCCGCCCTCGCGGGTCCGCAGTTCCCGCACCATGAAGTCGGCGGTCTCCAGCGCCACCCGCCGCGCCAGGTCCGACCCGGTGGCCCGCCACAGGTGGGCGTACACGCGGCACAGCAGCGCGTTGTCATAGAGCATCTTCTCGAAGTGCGGGACCGTCCACGCCCGGTCCACGGAGTACCGGGCGAAGCCGCCGCCGAGCTGGTCGTAGATCCCGCCCCGGGCCATCGCCTCGCACGTGTCGGAGGCCATCTGCAGCGCGCCCTCGGACCCGGTCCGGGCGTGGTGGCGCAGCAGGAACTCCAGCACCATCGACGGCGGGAACTTCGGCGCCCCGCCGAACCCGCCGTGCCGGTCGTCGTACTCGCGCGTCAGCCCGAGCAGCGCCTGCGCCAGCTCCTCCGGCCCCGGCACGCCGGCCTTCCCGTACTCGATCCTGCGCCCGGCCAGGTCCCGCACGATCTTCCGCGCCACCTCGGCCACCTCGGCGGGCCGGCCCACCCAGGCCGTCCGCACGCCCTCCAGCACCTGCATGAAGGACGGCATCCCGTGCCGCGGCTCCGGCGGGAAGTACGTCCCGAAGTAGAAGGGCTCCCCGTCCGCCGTCATGAACACCGTCATCGGCCACCCGCCCTGCCCGGTCGCCGCCTGCACCGCCTCCATGTACACGGCGTCCACGTCCGGCCGCTCCTCGCGGTCGACCTTGATGTTGACGAAGTGCTCGTTCATGTACGCGGCGGTGAGCTCGTCCTCGAAGCTCTCTTTGGCGAGTACATGACACCAGTGGCAACTCGAGTAACCGACACTGAGGTGCACCGGCACGCCCCGCTCCCGCGCCTCCTGGAACGCGTCCGGACCCCACGGCCACCAATCGACCGGGTTGTCGGCGTGCTGGAGCAGGTACGGGGACGTCTCGTGCGCAAGGCGGTTCGGCATACGGCCATCCTCGCCTACGGCGGCGACGGGTCCGCCGCGGCACGGTCGAACCGACTCCGAAAGGACCCGGGCGGAAGCCGTCGCCCTGTAATGGACCGGTCAGCCAGGAGGACTCGCCGACCACGGTCTCGCGACTTAGGGACGCAGGTGGGCTCTGCGGAAGCCGCGTGATCATCAGGGACGCGTGACCGCGACCGCGGACTACCCGCTCCGCGAACCCGCCGAAGCTCTGAAGTTGCTCAACTCCGTTCGCAATCGCAGCCGTTCTCTCGCGCGGAGGGTGATACGGCAGGACACTTGTGCCTCCGGTCTGAGCCTCTCTGACAGGGGGACGCGCATGAGGGACGGTCATCGGAGCGAGGCCGAGCGGGCGTTGGCGCTGGCGGTCGAGGAGGAGGTGCGGCGCTCCGGCGGCCGCATCGAGCAGGGGCCGTTGCTGGCGCGGGCCAGGGCGGCGCTCGACGGGATGGCAGCCGCGGCCGCGCCGGAGTACGAGGCGTACGCCCGGGCACTGGACGAGGCGGCGGACGGGGCGCGGACCCTGGGCGAGTCGTTCCGGCAGCAGGGTGCGCCGACGGCCGTGCTGGTGACGGGCGTCGCGGCGGTGGCGGCCTTCGGCGCGGACCTGGCGTTCGGCCTGGAGGCCGGGGCCGCGCTGGGCGCCGGGGCCGCGGTGGCGGTGGCCGGTGCGGCGGCGACGGTGCTGCGGGTGACGGCCGCGCACTGGCCGGCCGCGCACCGCAGGGCGGGTCGGCTGGGACAGCCGGGCGGGCCGGAGCAGTTGCGGCTGCAGTGGCTGTCGGCGCTGGAGGTACGGGGCATCCGGCCGTTCCTGGAGCAGCAGCGCGCCGTCGCGGCGGCGTCCCGGGCCGCGGCCGGGCCGCTGGCCGGGCCGGGAGGGGGCCGGCTCGCGGGCGGGTCGGCGGCCGCGTCGGGCCGGGCCGGGGGCGGGGCGGCCGGCGTGCCGGGGCAGGTCCGGGCCGGGAGCGGCGGGGCCGGTGCGGGGCGCGGGCGGGTGTCCGCGGGTGCGGCGGGCCCGGGTACCGGGCCGCAGCTGCGGGGTGTGGACCGGAGCGCGGCGGCGCGGCGCAGGAACGTGCTGGCGCAGTCGTTCGGGCAGTTGCCGGAGCCGGCCGGGCCGTTCGTGGGGCGGCGGGCGGAGGTGGCCCGGATCGCGCAGTGGGTCCAGGCCGCCCGGGCGAGCACGGAGACCCGGCCGGTGGTCGTGGTGCTGCACGGCGAGCCCGGGGTGGGCCGCACGGCGCTGGCGGTGCGGGCGGCGCACCACCTGCGGGACCAGTTCCGCGGGGCGTGCGTGGTGGACCTGCGGGGCGGAGCGCTGAGCGGTGAGCGGCCGCTGCCGACGCGGGAGGCGCTGCTGCACCTGCTGAACCGGCTGGGCGCGCCGCGCGAGCAGCTGCTGTTCCGGGAGCGGGCCTCGGCGCAGGCGCAGGTGCGGCGGCTGGGCGAGCTGTACCACCAGCACCTGCGGGGGCTGCCGGTGGCGGTGGTCCTGGACGACGCGGTGGACGCGGCGCAGGTGCGGGAGCTGGTGCCGGAGCGTTCGGACTCGCTGGTCCTGGTGACGGCCCGGGAGCCGCTGGAGCTGCCGGCGGACACGCCGGCGTGGGTGTACCACCTGGAGGTGGCGCCGCTGGCGGCCGCGGACGGGGCGGAGGTGCTGCGGGAGGCGGTGGCGGGCGCGGGCACGAGCGTCTACGACGAGGAGGCGCTGGCCGCGATCCAGCGGTTCACGGCGGGGCTGCCGCTGGCGCTGCGGTTGACGGGTCCGCTGCTGGGGACGCACACGGCGCGCCGGTTCGAGGTGCACCTGCGCGACCGGGTGGGTTCGCTCGACGTGACGGAGCGGGCGCTGGACCTGTCGTACGCACACCTGGCCGAGCCGGTGCGGCGGCTGCTGCGGCGGCTGTCGCTGGCCGGGCGGGCGTCGCTGGGGGCGGCGGCCGCGGCGGCGCTGGCCGAGGTGGCCGAGACGGAGGCGCTGCGGCAGCTGGCGGCGCTGGCCGGGGCGGGTCTGGTCGACCACGTGCGCGGGCAGCGGTACCGGCTGCACGACGCGGTGCGGGCGTACGCGGCGGTGAAGCTGCTGGAGGAGGAGGACCGGGAGGAGATCACGGCGGCGCACGAGCGGCTGATCCGTACGTACGCCCAGCTCGCGGACGCGGTGATCCGGATGGTCGACGGCAAGACCTCCACCCGGGCGGACGGGGTGGCCAAGGGCGCGGTGGGCGGGCACGGGTTCGTGTCGCTGGAGGGCGCGCTGCAGTGGCTGGACGACGAGTCGAGCTTCATCACGGCGGCGCTGCGGCACACGGAGGGGGTGGACCAGGGGGCGGTGCTGGACCTGCTGGGGGCGTTGTGCGACTACTGCCTGCTGCGCGGTGACCTGTACCGGTTGGGGGAGATCAACGAACTGACCCAGGCGCTGGAGGGGGGCCCGGACGCGGACGGGGCGGCGGGTACGGGCCCGGCGGCGGGGGCGGGGACCGGTGGAGGTGCGGGTACCGGGCCGGTGTCGGGTTCCGTGGCGCGGCGGTCGGTGCAGTGGCGTACGGGCATCGCGGCCCGGCAGCTGGGCGAGCTGGACGTGGCGCGCACGACGCTGACCTCGGTCGTGGACTCGTACGTGGAGGCCCACAACGCGTCGGGGGCGGCCCGGGCCATGGTGTCGCTGGGCATCACGCTGCACCACCAGGGGCAGCTGACCGAGGCGGCGACGCGGATCCGGGAGGCGCTGGCGGTGCAGACCGGTCCGGAGCTGGCGGGTGACCGGGCGTGGGCACTGCACGCGCTGGCGGCGGTGGAGCGGGACCGGGCCCGGCTGGCGGAGGCGCTGGCGCTGCTGGAGGAGTCACTGGCGCTGCACAGGGAGAGCGAGAGCCTGCACGGGCAGGCGTGGGCGCACTTCCAGCGCGGCCAGGTCTTCCTGCGGACCGGGGAGGTCGGGCGGGCCGAGGACGACCTGAGGCGGGCGCTGGAGCTTTACGGGCGTACGCACGACGAGCGCGGCGAGGCGTGGGCGCTGACCCAGTTGGCCCGGGCGCGGCTGGTGGCGGGGGACGCGCCGACGGCGGTGGACGGCCTGCGGGAGGCGCTGGTGCGGCACCGGGAGGCGGAGGACGCGCGGGGCGAGGCGTGGACGCAGTACTACCTGGGTCAGGCACTGGAGGAGCGGGGCGATCCGGACCAGGCGGTGCGGGAGCTGGAGCGGGCGCGGACGATGTTCTCGCGGATGCGGGACGTGTACGGGCTCGCGTGCGCGCGGCACCACTCGGGGCGGGTCACGCGCGACATCCGGGCCGCGCAGACCGGCAGCCTGCGCAATTCGGGGTTCGCGCGGCAGTTGCTGACCGACGCGCGGGCGGACTTCCGGCGGGTGGGGGTGGCGCACGGCGAGGGCTGGACGTGCCTGGAGCTGGCGGTGGTGGACGCGGGCAACGGCAAGCCGGCGTCGGCGCTCGGGCTGTGCGACGAGGCGCTGGAGCTGTTCCGCTCGTACGGGGACGCGCGGGGGGCGGACTGGGCCGCGTTCCTGCGGTGCACGCTGCTGCCGTACGTCGACGAGGTCGACGTCGCGCGGGCGGAGCTCGCGGCCCTCGCGGGGGCGGGGCACGGGGCGCGGGACGGGAAGCTGGAGGACTGCCTGGAGGCGTACGGGTTCGTCCTCGACCGGGGGGTCGATCCCGGGGAGGGGTGGCAGGCGTACCGGTTGGGGCTGATCCCCACGCGGCACTCGCGGGAGGTCATGGGCGTGCCGGTGCCGCCGGCCGCGGAGGGGTGACCCTCCGCGGCCGGTCCGCCGTTCGCCGTTTCCCTGGCGCTCCGCCCCGGACCGCGTTACCGGGGCGGGGCCCCGGGAGCGTCAGGCCTTGGTGGGGTTGGCCGGGTCGGTCGAGGGGGCCGGGGACTCCGGGGCCTCGGTGAAGTTCACGCGGCCCATGTGCCGGTTCATGGACTTCATCAGGCCCCACGTCCCCAGCGCCAGCACCGCGAAGACGATGAAGCCCAGGATCCCGGGCGTCACCTTGTTCTTGTCGAAGGTGTCGCCCGCGAGCGGGACGAGCTGGGCCAGGGCTGCGTGAGTAGCGCTCATGTCAGGCATTGTCCCGGATGCCCGCGAAGAGGTCGTCCTCGGGGAGGGTGGTGTCCACGAGGGACTTCGCCAGCTCGTACTCCTCCGTGGGCCAGATCTCCTTCTGGAGCTCCAGCGGCACGCGGAACCAGCCGCCGTCCGGGTCGATCTGCGTGGCGTGCGCGATCAGCGCCTTGTCGCGGATCTCGAAGAAGTCGGCGCACGGGACGTGCGTGGTCAGCGTCCGCTCCTTGCGCTCGAACTCCTTCCAGCGCTCCAGCCACTCCCCGTACGGCGACTCGAGGCCGCGGGCGAGCAGGCCCTCGTGCAGGGCGACGGTGCGGGGCTTGTTGAAGCCCTGGTTGTAGTAGAGCTTCTGCGGCTGGTACACGGGCCCGAACTCGGCCTCGGGGTACTTCTCGGTGTCGGCCGCGCCGTCGAAGGCCACCATCGTGATCTTGTGGGTCATGATGTGGTCGGGGTGCGGGTAGCCGCCGTTCTCGTCGTAGGTCGTGACGACCTGCGGCCGGAACTCGCGGATCTTGCGCACCAGGCGACCGGCGGCCTCGTCGACGTCCTCGAGGGCGAAGCAGCCCTCGGGCAGCGGCGGCAGCGGGTCGCCCTCGGGCAGGCCGGAGTCGACGTAGCCGAGCCATTCCTGGGACACGCCCAGGATCTGGCGGGCCTCGTCCATCTCCTTGCGGCGCACCTCGTGGATGTTCTCCTCGATGTACGCGTCGCCCTGGAGCTTGGGGTTGAGGATGGAGCCGCGCTCCCCGCCCGTGCAGGTCACGACCAGCACGTCCACCCCCTCGGACACGTACTTGGCCATGGTCGCCGCGCCCTTGCTCGACTCGTCGTCGGGGTGCGCGTGCACTGCCATCAGTCGAAGCTGCTCAGTCAAGACTCGATCCTCGCGATTCGAAGCGAAACGTTCGAAAACGTACCCACTGTCCCCCCGCGGAACAGCGGCCTGGGGCTCATGGGAGGCACCGGCGGCCAGCTTCTATAGTGACCGAATCGGGGGACGGAAAATTCCAGGACCCCTGCAGAGAGGAACGATCATGAGCGCGGTGCGCGAGGGCCTGCCCGAGGGGCGGGGCCGCCTGCCGGAGGGCCGCTACGGCCGGACGAAGGACGAGCGCGCCGACCGGAAGCTCAAGATCGTCGGATCGGCGCTGGGCGTGGGCCTGCTGGGTCTGGTCGGCTGGATCGGCTGGGACTACGTGGCGGGCAGCGCGGTGAGCGCCGAGGTGATCAAGTTCCAGGCCTCGGACACCGAGGTCAAGGTCCACCTGGAGGTCCGCAAGGACGCCGAGGTGCGCGGGGTGTGCACCCTCTCCTCGCAGGACCGGGACCACAACGAGGTGGGCCGGAAGGATTACGTCTTCGGCCAGCGGGCAACCCGTATCGACGAGGTCGTCGTACTGAAGACGACCGGCCGGGCCTCCATGGTCGAGCTGGTCGGCTGCCAGGCCGCCACCTCGGGCTGACGCTCCGACCGGGTCGGAGCGAAACATTCCGTCCACCTCGCCTCCTCCCCCTTTTTCCCCCGAATTGTTAGGCTCGTGGTTTCGCCTGGCAGAGCCCTGGCAGAGCGAGGCGCTTTGTTATCCCAGTACCGACGAGGAGCACCTGTGACCCAGACGAGCGAGAGCGTCACCTGGCTGACCCAGGACGCCTACGACCAGCTCAAGGCCGAGCTGGAGTACCTGTCTGGTCCCGCACGCACGGAGATCGCGGCCAAGATCGCCGCCGCCCGTGAGGAGGGTGACCTGCGGGAGAACGGCGGTTACCACGCGGCCAAGGAAGAGCAGGGCAAGCAGGAGCTCCGGGTCCGCCAGCTGACGCAGCTCCTGGAGAACGCCAAGGTCGGCGAGGCCCCGTCCTCCGACGGCGTGGTGGCCCCCGGCACGGTCGTGACGATCGCCTTCGACGGCGACCCGGACGACACGATGAGCTTCCTGCTGGCCTCCCGCGAGTACGCCTCCGCGGACATCGACACCTACTCGCCCCAGTCCCCGCTGGGCCAGGGCGTGAACGGCCGCGCGATCGGCGAGGACGCCGAGTACGAGCTGCCGAACGGCAAGAAGGCCACCGTCAAGATCCTCGACGTCAAGCCGTACACCGGCTGATCCGGCGCCGCCGCGCCCGTACGCAGGCCCCCGCCCGGGACACACGTCCGGGTGGGGGCCTGCGCCGTGCCGGCGTCAGGACGTCGCCGACCGGTACTTGCGCACCGCGAGCGTCCGGAAGACGACGACGATCAGCAGTGACCAGAGGATCGACGCGATCACCGGGTGCTGCATGGGCCAGGCCGGCGAGTCGACCACCCCCGGGTTGCCGAACAGCGTGCGGCCGGCCTGCACGGTGGCGCTGAACGGGTTCCACTCGGCCACGTGCCGGAGCCAGGGCGTCATCTGGGCCGGGTCGACGAACGCGATCGACACGAAGGTCACCGGGAAGAGCCAGATCAGCCCGCCGGAGGTGGCCGCCTCGGGCGTGCGGACGGACAGCCCGATGAGGGCGCCGATCCAGGTGAAGGCGTACCCGAGCAGCAGGAACAGCGCGAAGGCGCCGATCACCTCGATCGCACTGGTGTGGGTGCGCCAGCCGACGAGCAGGGCGACCGCGGCCAGGACGAGCAGGGTGAGCGCGGTCTGGACGAGGTCGGCCAGGGTGCGGCCGGTGAGCACCGCCCCCCTCGCCATGGGCAGCGAACGGAACCGGTCGATCAGGCCCTTGTGCATGTCGTCGGCGATGCCGGCGCCGGCGCCCGCGGTGGCGAACGTGACCGTCTGGGCGAAGATGCCGGCCATCAGGAACTCCCGGTAGACGGCCGGGTCGTTGCTGCCCCCCACCGTCATGGAGCCGCCGAAGACGTAGCTGAAGAGCACGACGAACATCACCGGCTGGATCAGCCCGAACACGATCATCTCGGGGATCCGCGACATCCGGATCAGGTTGCGCTTGGCGACGACGAGGGAGTCCTTGACGGACTGCACGGCGCCGCCGCGCGGCCGGGGGGCGGTGCGGGTGAGGGCGGCGTCGGAGGCGGCGGTCATCGGACGGCCTCCTTCCGCGCGGCCCGGCGACCCCGGTCCTGCTGCCCGTCGACGGGCGCGTCCTCGCCGTTCTCCTCCTCGCCGCGGTCGGCCGCGTGGCCGGTCAGGGAGATGAAGACGTCGTCGAGGGTGGGCCGGCGCAGGCCGATGTCGTCGATCTCGATGCCGCGGACGTCGAGTTCGCGGATGACCTCGGCGAGCAGCTTGGCGCCGCCGGTGACGGGGACGATCAGCTTGCGGGTGTGCGCCTCGACGGTGGTCTCGCCCTTGGCGAAGGCGGCGAGCACGCCGCGGGCGGTGTCGAGGGTGTCGCGCTCGTGGACGACGACCTCGACGCGTTCGCCGCCGGTCCGGGCCTTCAACTCGTCGGAGGTGCCGCGGGCGATGACCCTGCCGTGGTCGACGACGCAGATGTCGTGGGCAAGCCGGTCGGCCTCCTCCAGGTACTGGGTGGTCAGCAGCAGGGTGGTGCCGCCGGCGACCAGTTCCTCGATGACGTCCCACAGGCCCTGGCGGTTGCGCGGGTCGAGGCCGGTGGTGGGCTCGTCCATGAACATCACCGGCGGGCGGACGACGAGGGCCGCGGCGAGGTCGAGCCGGCGGCGCATGCCGCCGGAGTAGGTCTTGGCCGTGCGGTCGGCGGCCTCGGCGAGGTGGAAGCGCTCCAGCAGCTCGCCGGCGCGGGCCTTCGCGGCCTTGGCGCTCATCTGGTAGAGCTGGCCGACCATCTGCAGGTTCTCCCGGCCGGTCAGGTACTCGTCGACGGCCGCGAACTGCCCGGACAGGCCGATCGAGCGGCGGACTTCGTTGGGGTGCTTGAGGACGTCGATGCCGGCGACGACCGCCGAGCCGCTGTCCGGCTTGAGGAGGGTGGTCAGCACCCGGACGGTGGTGGTCTTCCCCGCGCCGTTGGGGCCGAGCAGGCCCAGCACGGTGCCCTCGGGTACGTCGAGGTCCACTCCGTCCAGTGCCCGTACGTCGCCGAAGGTCTTCACCAGGCCTTCGGCGTAGATGGCGCCTCGCATATGGATTCTCCCAGTGCGAATCGGGCGTTCCTAGCAAATCCTATGGTCGGCGGGGGCGACCCGCCGGTCGGTGCGGCGTTCCGTCAGCAACCGTATCGCGTTATATCGCGTCGGGTGGGGGAAACGGCCGAGTCGGTACGGACGGCCCGGCGCGGTCGGCTCGGCAGACCCGGGACCGCGGGCTCGGCACGGCCCGCTCAGGACATCACCCGGTACCCCGCGCCGTGCAGGGACGCGGCCACCTCGGCGCAGTGCTCCGGACCCTTGGTCTCCAGGTGCAGCTCCACCTCCACCTCCGTGAGGCCCAGGCCCGGATCGGTCCGCACGTGGCTCACGTCCAACACGTTCGCATCCACCACTGACAACACCCCCAGCAGACCGGCCAGCGCCCCCGGCCGGTCGGCCACCCGCAGCCGCAGCGACAGGTACCGCCCCGCCGCCACCATGCCGTGCCGCAGGATCCGCTGGAGCAGCAACGGGTCCACGTTCCCGCCCGACAGCACCGCCACCACCGGGCCCCGGAACGCCTCGGGCTCGCTGAGCAGCGCCGCCACCGGGGCGCAGCCGGCCGGCTCGACGACCAGCTTGGCCCGCTCCAGGCACAGCAGCAGCGCGCTGGACAGGGCGTCCTCGGACACCGTCCGCACGTCGTCCACCAACTCCCGCACGATGGCGAACGGCACGTCCCCCGGCCGCCCCACCTTGATCCCGTCCGCCATCGTCACCGGCTCGTCGACCGCCACCGGATGGCCCGCGGCCAGCGACGGCGGGTACGCGGCCGCGCCCTTGGCCTGCACGCCCACGACCCGGACGTCCGGGCGCACCGCCTTGACCGCCACCGCGATGCCGGCCACCAGGCCCCCGCCGCCGACGCCCACCACGATCGTGCGGACCTCCGGGCACTGCTCCAGGATCTCCAGGCCGACCGTGCCCTGGCCGGCGATGATGTCGCGGTGGTCGAAGGGGTGGATGAACACCGCCCCGGTGCGCTCGGCGTACTCCTCCGCGGCGGCCAGGGTCTCGTCCACGACCTGGCCGACCAGGCGCACGTCGGCCCCGTACTCACGCGTCGCGGCCACCTTCGGCAGCGGGGCGCCGACCGGCATGAACACCGTGGAGCGCACGCCCAGCAGGGCGGAGGCCAGGGCCACGCCCTGGGCGTGGTTGCCGGCACTGGCGGCCACCACCCCGGCCGCCTTCTCCTCCGGCCGCAGCCCGGCGATGCGCACGTACGCGCCGCGCAGCTTGAAGGAGCCGGTGCGCTGGAGGTTCTCGCACTTGAGGTGCACCGGGGAGCCGACGAGCGCGGACAGGTGCCGGCTGCCCTCCATGGCGGTGACGCGCGCGACCCCGTCGAGCATCTTCTGCGCGCCGCGGATGTCGTCGAGGATCAGGGAGGGAAGGGGGGCGGGCAACCGGTAGCTCATGCGGCAAGTCTCGCAGCGCGCGGAGGGTGCCGCGCAGGGCCGCCGGACCGGCCGTCTCGGGTTTCCCCAGGGCCGGTACGCCGCGCCCCCTCGCCGCGTACTCTGTCCCCCATCCTGTCGGCCCCCGCATGAAGAGAGCCCCGGTTCCATGCCCCCAATCCCGCCGCCCCCGGCCCCTTCCGACCTGCCCACCCAGGGCCAGACAGAGGCCGGGAACGAGGGCGCGAGCGAGGTCGGGCCGGAGGCCGGCAGCGGCCTGCTCGACTCCCTCCAGCACCAGGTGGCCCTGTTCGCGCGCCGCGCGGAGCAGACCCGGCTCGGCGGGGTGGGCCAGGCCCGCAACTCGATGGACCGCGCCGCGTACCTGCTGCTCAACCGGCTCGACCGGGAGGGCCCGATGGGGGTGAAGGCGCTGGCCGCCGGCATGGGCATCGACTCCTCGACCGTCACCCGGCAGGTCGCCCCGCTCGTGGACAGCGGCCTCGTCAAGCGGACCTCGCACCCGGAGGACGGGCGCGCGGTCGTGCTCGCCCTGTCCCCGCGCGGACTGGCGCGGCTGGAGGACGTACGGTCCTCGCGGCGCGCGCTGATGGCCCAGGTGACGGAGGGCTGGAGCGAGGACGAGCGGGAGACCTTCACCGCCCTGCTGACGCGCTTCAACGTGTCGCTGTCCGAACGGATGGGCGCTCCCGGCGAGGGCGGCCCCGCCTCCTGATCGCGCAGGGCCGCCGCGACTCTTGACCGGGCGCCCGGCCTGCCCTGTCATGAGAGGGTGACAGGACGGTGGGCCGGCCAAGGCGACCGCCGGGCCCGCGAGTTCGAGGCGTTCGTCGCGGGCGCGGGCGGTCGGCTGCTGCACGTCGCGACCCTGCTCACCGCCGAACCGGACCACGACAACCCGGCCGCGCGGCGGCTGCTCGCGGACGCCCTCGCCCGGACGTACGCCGGCTGGGAGCGGGCCCGCGGCGACGATCCGTACGACCGCACGCGCGCGGAGCTGGCCCTCGCCTTCGCACGGTCCGCCTGGCGCCACCACCGCGGCCGCGGTGGAGTGCTCACGGCCCTCGCGCCGCAGGAGCGCCTCGTCATCACCCTGCGCGTGTACGAGGGCATCGCCGAGGAGCAGACGGCCGCCCTGCTCGGCCTGCCCGCGGACCGGATACGCACCCTCCTGACCCGCGCCGTCTCCGCGCTGCGCTCCCGGCCGGCGACCCCCGCGGCGGGTGCGGCGTGAGCACGTACGCGGGTCGTGGGAGAGGGGCGGTGCGATGAGCCTGCCCGACCGCAAGGAACTGGAGGTGCGGCGGATGCTCGAAGGACCGCACCCCGTGGTCCCCGTCGGACTCGCGGCCCAGGCCGCCGCCCGCGGCACGCGCCTGCTGCGCCGCCGCCGCGCGCTGCGCCGGCTCGGCTGGACCCTGCTGCTGGCCGCGGCCGTGGCCTTCACGGTGTGGGCCTCGCTGACCCGGCCCTGGGTGGTACCGCCCTCGACGGTCGCACCGCCGCTCGAGGGCTGGTGACGGTGACGACCGTACGACCGGATCCGCTCGGGGCGCGGGTACGAGTACGGGTACGGGTACGAGCACGGGCGCGGCGCCGGCGTGACTGCGGGTGCGGACCCCGGAGGTGCCGCACCCGCGCCCGCGCACTGCCCGGACTGACTAGCCCAGCGCCTGCTTGAGGTCGGCCAGCAGGTCGTCGATCGCCTCGATGCCCACCGACAGGCGGACCAGGTCGGCCGGCACCTCCAGGGCCGAGCCCGCGGCCGAGGCGTGGGTCATGCGACCCGGGTGCTCGATCAGCGACTCGACGCCACCCAGGGACTCACCGAGGGTGAACAGCTGCGCGCGGTTGCAGACCTCGACGGCCGCCTCCTCGCCGCCCTGCACCTGGAAGGAGACCATGCCGCCGAAGTCCTTCATCTGCTTGGCGGCGACCTCGTGGCCCGGGTGCTCCGGCAGGCCGGGGTACAGCACGCGCGTGACCTTGGGGTGCTCGGTCAGCATCTCGGCGACGCGGGCCGCGTTCTGGCTGTGCCGGTCCATGCGCACCGACAGCGTCTTGATGCCGCGCAGCACGATCCAGGAGTCGAACGGACCGGCGACCGCGCCCATCGCGTTCTGGTGGTAGGCGAGTTCCTCGCCCAGCGCCGCGTCCGCCGTGACCAGCGCGCCGCCGACCACGTCGGAGTGGCCGCCCATGTACTTCGTCAGGGAGTGCACGACCACGTCCGCGCCCAGCGCCAGGGGCTGCTGGAGGTACGGGCTGGCGAAGGTGTTGTCGACCACCAGCTTCGCGCCGGCGGACCGCGCGATCTCCGCGACCACCGCGATGTCGGTGATGCCGAGGAGGGGGTTCGAGGGGGTCTCGACCCAGATCACCTTCGTACGGTCGGTCATCGCGGCCCGCACCGACGCCGGGTCGGAGGTGTCCGCGACGGACCACTCGACGCCCCAGCGGGAGACGACCTTCGCGAAGAGGCGGAAGGTGCCGCCGTACGCGTCGTTCGGGATGACCACGTGGTCGCCGGGCGAGAGGAGCGTGCGCAGGAGGCAGTCCTCGGCGGCCAGGCCGGACGCGAAGGCCAGGCCGCGGCGGCCGCCTTCGAGTGCTGCGAGGTTCTCCTCCAGAGCGGTGCGCGTGGGGTTGGCGCTGCGGCTGTACTCGTAGCCGCCGCGCAGGCCGCCGACGCCGTCCTGCTTGTAGGTGGAGACCTGGTAGATCGGGGGGACGACCGCGCCGGTCAACGGGTCAGCCGTGTTGCCCGCGTGGATGGCGCGGGTCTCGAAGCTCATCTGCTCGTGGCTCATGTGCAGAGCCTAAGCGTCCCGACAGGGGTGGCGCGCGGCCGCCGGGCCCCGCCCGGGGCTGCCAGTTCCCCGGGCGGGCTCCCGTCCGGTCGGACCCGGGCGGCGGTCCGGTCGGACCCGGGCGGCGGTCCGGTCAGCCCCAGGCGTGGACCATCTCCTCGGCGAAGCCGGCCATCTCGGCGGCGCCGAGGTCGTCGGCGGCGGCCGTCCGCTCGTCGCGCCGGGGCTGCGCGGCGAGCGTGCCCTCCTCCTCCTGCTCCTGCGGCTGGTCATCGGGGCGGGCCTGCTCGGCCGGCCCGGCCTCCTCACCCGGCTGCTGCTCCTGACCCGGCTCCTGCTCCTGACCCGGCTCCTGGCCCTCGCCCGGCTGCTGCTCCTGGCCGGGCTCCTGACCCTGACCCGGCTCCTGGCCCTGACCCGGCTCCTGTCCCTGGTCGAGGCCCTCGTCCATGCCGGAGCCCGGGTCGGCGCCCTCCTCCATCCCGTCCTCCAGGCCGTCGTCCGCACCCTGGTCCGCGCCCTGCTCCGTGCCCTGCTCCGGGTCGTCGTCGCCGGGCTTCGCCGGCTGGGCGGCGGGCCGGCCCGGCGCGGTGGTCGGGGTCTGCGGGGCGGGCAGGGTCTGCGGGGCGCCCTCCGCGCGGTCGGCGAAGGCCACGGACAGGGCGGGGAGGTCCCGCTCGGCGCGGTCCTCACCGGGGGTGAGTTCGAACGCCTCCCCCTCGCAGTGCGGGCCCTCGAAGACGAACGCGGTGACCCGGGTGCCGTTCGCGAGCCGCTCCGGAAGCTTGCCCTCCGGGACCGCCTCGAGTTCGTAGCAGGTCTCGCCGTTCGGGTTCTGGATCTGCGCGACCGCGGAGTTCTCGGCGCCGGGCACGTAGTAACTGAAGGTCTCCGTGTCGGCCGCGAACGCCGCGGCCGGCAGCGCGACGGAAAGGGCCAGGGCGCCCAGGGTGATCGAGACTGCACTCCGCATGCGCATGCGCGTTTTCTCCTTCGGCTTGATCAGGCCGGGCAGGCCTGCGCGGGAGATGCTAAATGCGGACAAAGTGCAGAAACGACGCTCTGGTCCGGTATCCACGGGTGTTCCCCGCACATTCACGTGGTCGGCTCAGGAACGGCCCTCCCGCCCCGGTCAAATGGCGGACGCACCCGGGCCGCGGGGAGAGCCGGCCGGGTATGGAACGCTTGAGCCATGGAGATCCTGTGGTTCCTGATCGCGGTGGGCATGCTCGCCGCCGTCGTCGTCCCCTACGTGCGGCGTCGCAACGGCGGTGGCATCCGGCTGACCCACCCCGGTGCCCCCGATGCCGCCGACCCGGCGGACTACGGCTTCGTACGCCAGGAGGAACTCGACATCCGCGTCCCCGGTCCCGACCGGGACCTGATGGACGTACTGGAGCTGGTGCAGCGCAGCCAGGACTGGCGGGCGGCCTCCCAGCTGCTGGCCGGCACGCCCAAGGAGGGCGAGGTGCGCTGGCAGCGCGTGCAGGCCTTCGCGGGCGCGGCCTCCCTGGAGCTCGCCCAGCGGCCCGGCGTCGGCGCGGCCTGGCTGCGGGCCTGGCGGCTGGAGTCCCCCAAGGACGCGGGCGGGGCACAGGTGCACGCCGAGTTCCTGGTGCAGCAGGCCTGGCGGGCCTCGGGCGGGGTCGGCTCCGAGGACCACCGGATCATCCTCGAGGAGGCGCGCACGGCCTGCGACGAGGCCGCCCTGCTGGCCCCCGGCGACCCGGTGCCGCACATCACGCAGCTGGCGGTCGCGCGAGGCCTGGCGTACCCGGAGGGGGAGTTCGACGCGCTGTGGGCCAAGGTCATCGACCGCGCGCCCGAGCACATGGGGGCCCACCTGGCGGCCCTTCACTACTGGTGCGAGAAGTGGCACGGTTCGCGGGAGAAGGCCGACGCCTTCACGCACGCGGCCGCCGCCCGCGCCCCGCACGGCTCGCTGCTGGCGGCGCTGCCCCTCTTCGGCGTCTTCGAGCACCTCCCCGACATCGCCCTCGTCCAGGACTTCTACGGCAGCGCGGTGGTCTCGCGGGCCATGGAGGGCGCCCTGTACGCCGTCCACTCGGCCCGGCCCGACGACCCGATGCTGGCGCACGTGCGCCACCTGCTGATCCTGTTCCTGGTGCGCGGCGAGCGGTGGGCCGAGGCCATGGAGCAGATCCGGCACGTGGACGGCTACGTCGGTGCGCTGCCCTGGTCCCACAGCGAGGACCCGGCGGCCGAGTACGCGGTCTACCGCGCCCTCGCGGTCGCCGGCTACGAGGCCAACGGCGGCAGCCCGGCCACCCTCCCCCACTGACGCCGGGGCCGGCCGCCCCGGCACGGGCACCGGTACCGGAACCGGAACCGGCACCGGCACCGGCGCGGGCGCGGGCACGGGAATCGAGACCGGCGGGCGGACGTTGACACGACACCGCCCGCCGTCTTCCCCGAGGAGCCACCCCATGCTGTACGGCCGTCGTACCCCTGAGCTGCCCACCCCGGAGCAGGCGATCCCGGGGCGCTCGGAGGCCCTGTTCAGCCTGCCGTCCACCCACACCGTCCTGGGCAACCCGCTGGCCGGGCCCTACCCGGCCGGGCTGGAGGTGGCCGACTTCGGGCTGGGCTGCTTCTGGGGCGCCGAGCGCAAGTTCTGGCAGACCCCGGGCGTGTGGACCACGCTCGTCGGCTACCAGGGCGGCTACACCGAGAACCCCACGTACGAAGAGGTCTGCTCGGGCGGGACCGGCCACACGGAGGTCGTCCGCGTGGTCTTCGACCCGTCCGCCGTGTCGTACGAGACGCTGCTGAAGGTCTTCTGGGAGGCGCACGACCCGACCCAGGGCTTCCGCCAGGGCAACGACGTGGGCACCCAGTACCGCTCGGCCGCCTACACCCACTCCCCCGCCCAGCAGGCCGCGGCCGAGGCCTCCCGCACGGCGTACCAGGAGGTCCTGACCCGCTCCGGGTACGGACAGATCACCACGGCGGTCCTGCCGGCCGCCGAGCGCCCCTTCTGGCCTGCGGAGGCGTATCACCAGCAGTACCTCGACAAGAACCCGGCCGGCTACTGCGGCATCGGCGGCACGGGCGTCTCCTGCCCCATCGGCATCGCCAGGACCGACGCCTGACCCCCTCCCCGCACCACCACTCCCGACCACCACCCCGCCCGCTCCGTGTCGTCACCCGTTCGGATGCCGGCACGGGGAACGGTGTGGCTAGGCTGCCCGCTCCCGCGGAGCAGGGGCGGGGCCGGGGCGGCTCCCTGAGGGGAGGAGGGGTCAGATGGTGGCGGCGTCGATGACGAAGCGGTAGCGGACGTCGCTGGAGAGGATCCGCTCGTAGGCGGTGTTGATCTCGTCCGCGCGGATCGTCTCGATCTCGGCGCCCAGGCCGTGCGCCGCGCAGAAGTCCAGCATCTCCTGCGTCTCGGCGATGCCGCCGATCATCGAGCCGGCCAGGGTGCGGCGGCCGGTGATGACCGAGAACAGGTTCAGCGAGACGTCCTCCTCCGGGGCGCCCACGTTCACCAGGGCCCCGTCCACCTTCAGCAGGCCGAGGTAGGCGTTGAGGTCCAGCGGCGCCGACACGGTCGAGACGACCAGGTCGAAGGTGCCCGCCAGGTCGCGGAAGGTGGTCTCGTCACTGGTGGCGTAGTAGTGCGAGGCGCCGAGCCGGAGCCCGTCGTCCTTCTTGCGCAGCGACTGCGACAGCACCGTCACCTCGGCACCGAGCGCCGCCGCGATCTTGACGCCCATGTGGCCGAGGCCGCCCAGGCCCACGATCGCGACCTTCTTGCCCGGGCCCGCGCCCCAGTGCCTGAGCGGCGAGTAGAGCGTGATGCCCGCGCACAGCAGCGGGGCGGCCACGTCCAGCGCCAGCCCGTCGGGGATGCGGACGGTGTAGTTCTCGTCGACCACGATGTGGGTCGAGTAGCCGCCGTACGTGGGGTCGCCGTTCTTGTCGCGGCCGTTGTACGTGCCGGTCATGCCCTTCACGCAGTACTGCTCCTGGCCCGCGAGGCAGTACTCACACGCGCGGCAGGAGTCGACGAAGCAGCCGACCCCCACCCGGTCGCCGACCGCGAAGCGGGTCACGCCCGCGCCCACCGCGGTGACCACGCCGGCGATCTCGTGGCCCGGGACCATGGGGAAGGTGCCCTCGCCCCAGCCGTCGCGGGCCTGGTGGATGTCGGAGTGGCAGATGCCCGCGTACTTGATCTCGATGAGCACGTCGTGCTCGCCGACCGCACGGCGCGGGACCGTGGTCCGCTCCAGCGGGGCCTTGGGGGCGGGGGCCGCCCAGGCCGCCACCCGCGTGCCCGCGGTCGCGGCCGTGGTCCCCGGCGCGTTCTCGGTGGCGGTCCCGGTCGCGGTCGCGTTCACGTTCTCGGTCACGTCGTCTTCTTCTTCCGTCTTCGTCCGTCGTCGTCCGGCGCGGCGCCCGCGCCCTCATGTCGTCCGTTCCGGGGGAAACGATGCCGCAGCCGGCCGGTGCCACCCAGGCCCCTGCGGAGCCTAGGTCCACCGGTCCTACCCTCGCCGGTGGCAGGCTGCCGCCGGCCCCGGCCGGTGATACTGGCGGCATGGAGCGCCACGACCCCCTGGACCAGCGCGCCGAGCTGAGCGAGTTCCTGCGCTCCCGGCGCGCCCGCCTCAAGCCCCAGGACGTCGGACTGCCCGAGTACGGGCGCGCCCGCCGCGTGCCGGGGCTGCGCCGCGAGGAGCTGGCGCAGCTGGCCGGGGTGTCGCTGACGTACTACACGCGCCTGGAGCAGGGCCACGGCCAGAACGTCTCCGCCGAGGTCCTCGACGCCATCGCCCGCGCGCTGCGCCTGGACGACACCGAGCGCGCCCACCTCACCCACCTGGCCAGTCCCAGGGCCCGCCGCAAGCGGCACAGCGAGCGGCCCCAGCAGGTCCGGCCGGAGCTGCTGGGGCTTCTCGAGGCGATGGAGGGGGTGCCCGCGTACGTCCTCGGGCGCCGCCTCGACATCCTGGCCTGGAACCGCATGGCCGCCGCCGTCTTCGGCGACTTCGGCGCCCTGCCGGTCGCGGAGCGCAACATGGCACGGCTGGTCTTCCTCGACCCGGCCGCGCAGGAGCTGTACGCCGACTGGGCCTGCCGGGCCTGCGAGATGGTCAGCGGACTGCGCCTGTACGCGGGCTGCCACCCCGACGACCCGAGGCTGTCGGCGCTGGTGGGCGAGCTCTCGGTGAAGAACGAGGAGTTCCGCACGCTGTGGGCCGCCCACACGGTCGCGGACAAGACGCACGGCCGGAAAACCCTTCGCCATCCGCTGGTCGGCGAGGTCCACTTGGCGTTCGAGACGCTGAAGTTGCCGGACAGCCCCGAGCAGTCCCTGGTCACGTTCCACGCCGACCCGGGATCCGGCTCGGCGGACGCCCTGCGGCTGCTCGCCTCGTGGCGGGCCGGTGCCCCGGTCCCCGCCGAGACCGTGACCACGAACCCCGCCCCGGAGACCCGCAGCCGATGAAGCCCGCACGGACCACGCCCGCGTACACCCTCGCCCCCGCCGCCACGGAGGCCGACGCGGCGGCCGTCGCCGGGGTCTGGCTGCGCTCGTACGACGCGGCGCTGCCGTCCGTGCGCCGCGCCCACACGGACGACGAGGTGCGCGACTGGTTCCGGTACGTGGTCGTGCCCGCCGGGAACACGCACCTGGCCCGCGACGCCGCCGGCGGTGCGGCCGGGATGATGGTCGTCGCGGACGGGGTCCTCGACCAGCTCTACCTCGACCCGGCGCACCGCGGCCGCGGCCTCGGTGACCGCTTCGTGGCCCTGGCCAAGGAACTCTCGCCGGAGGGCCTCGAGTTGTGGACGTTCCAGGTCAACACCCCCGCCCAGCGCTTCTACGAGCGCCACGGCTTCGCCGCCGTGGAGCGGACGGACGGCTCCGGGAACGAGGAGCGGGAGCCCGACGTCAGGTACGTCTGGCTCCCGTGACCCCGCTCCCGGCCCTCGCCGGGGCCCCCGTTTCCCCGTCCGGAGACGGGGGGATCGTCAGTGCGCGCCGGCGCCGGAGAGGGTGTTGCAGGTGTTGTAGGCCCCCTCCATGTTCCTCCAGTGCCACTTCATCCGCTCGCGGGTCTGGGGGCCGTAGACGCCGTCGGCGGTGAGGCCGAGGCTCGCCTGGACGCGCTTGAGGGCGGCCGTCGTCTTCGCGCCGAAGGCACCGTCCCACCCGCCGACGTCCTGGCCGTAGCAGTAGCTCAGGGAGTCCTGGAGGTGGTACACCTGCATGCCGCTGGCGCCGGCGCGCAGGGTGCAGTCGTTGTTGCCCTGGATGCCGACCGTGGGGACCTTGGCGTACCAGGCGTTGGTGGAGCCGCTGTAGTAGATCGCGTAGTCGGTGCAGCCGGGGAGGGCCGCGTGTGCGGCCGGGCTGAAGCCGATCAGGCCGACGGTCATCGCGGCGGCGGAGCCGAGCGTGGCGAGCGTGCGCTTGAGCTTCATGTGTGGGTCGACCCCCCGGGTGCGGTCCGATGCGAGCGGAAGCGATCGGATGCGAACGGATGCTGGCGGTCGGCGGGTTGCCGTCCGACGGCGAGAAACCTAGCCGCGTTCCGGCACCCCGGGGTCCACCTCCCACGGGGTGTCCCACGGCCGTCCTACGGCGTGGGAAGGGGCTGGCGGGCACGGTCCGCCGGGAGTACGGGCGCCGCCCGCGTCCGTCCCACGGCGTCCACGGTGCGTCCCACGCGCGTCCCGACGTACGTCCCGACCCTCGTCCCGGAGCGCGGCGGTGGCCGCGGAAAGCCGGTGGCGGCGGACCCACGGGGGAGTCCGCCGCCACCGGCGCGTACGGGGGAGGATCGGGGGGGTCAGACGGCGGAGCCGGCCTTCCACTCCGACCAGCTCATGTTCCAGCCGTTCAGGCCGTTGTCCGGCTTGATCTGGCGGTCAGGGGAGTTGGTGACGGTGACGACGTCGCCGATGAGGGAGTTGTTGAAGAACCAGGCGGCCGGCTGGTCCGGGTCGCCGGCGCCCTTGACGTCGGCCAGGCCCACGCAGCCGTGGCTGGTGTTGACGCTGCCGAAGACCGAGCGGTCGCCCCAGTAGTTGCCGTGCACGAAGGTGCCGGACGTCGACAGGCGCATGGCGTGCGGCACGTCCTTGATGTCGTACGCGCCCTTGCCCTTGTCGTCCGTGAAGCCGACGGTGGCGCCGTTCATCCGGGTCTCCTTGAACTTCTCGGAGATCACCATCTGGCCGTTGTACGTCGGGTTCTCCGGCGAGCCCGCCGAGATCGGGACGGTCTTGATGACCTGGCCGTCCCGGGTGATCTGCATCGTCTTCTTCTTCGCGTCGACGACGGAGACCTGGCTCCGGCCGATCTGGAAGGTGACGGTGCGCTCCTGCACGCCGTAGACGCCCGGGGCGCCCTCGACGCCGTCGAGCTTCAGCTTCAGCGTGACGGTGGAGTGCGCCTTCCAGTACTGCTCGGGGCGGAAGTCGAGGCGCTGGGAGTTGAACCAGTGGCCGACGACCTCCTGGCCGCCGCTGGAGGAGACGTCGATGGCCGACTGGACGGCCTTCTTGTCCTTGATCGGCTTGTCGAAGTTGATCGACACGGGCATGCCCACGCCGACCGTGGAGCCGTCCTCGGGGGTGAAGAGGCCGACGAAGCTGTTGGCCTGCGAGACCGTGCTGAAGGACGCGTTCTCGTGCGCCTCGCGGCCCTCCGCGTCCTTGGCGGTGGCCGACAGGGTGTACTTCGTGGCGCGCTTGAGCTTCGAGGCCGGCTTCCAGCTCTTGCCGTCGGCGGAGATCTCGCCCTCGACGTCGGCGCCCTCGGCGGTCTTGAAGTCGACCTGGGTCAGGGTGCCGTCGGTCACCGTGACGGAGGCGTCGTTGTTGATGCCGACGTTCGTGGCGCCGTTCTTCGGCTTGATGGATATTCGGGCCTGGGACGAGTTCGCCGCCGCGGCCGCGTCGGCGTCCGACTGCGACTTCTTCGTGCCGTCGCCACTGCCCGTCCCCGCGTCGTCACCGCCGCCGCACGCCGTCAGCACCAGTACCCCGCCGAGCAGCGCGGACGCGGCCGCCAGGGCCCTGCGCCGCCGCTTGCTGTCCGTCCTCACACGTCTCTCCATCGTTGCCGGATGACCCCCGGGAAACCCCGGGCGGGGAGGCCCTCCTGGACCGCCCCGCCTCGCTACACATACGCCAGTCTGCGGGAGATCGGTTCCACAGTTCGCGGAACTGTGGGAAACCCCACGGGGCCGGCTCCCGTCCTACGGTTCCCGGTGGGTGTCGGCGTCGTCGTGTTCGAGGGGACCATCCTCCTCTCCCGTGTCCCACTCCATGGAGTCGGGGTCGTATTCCACGGGCTCGGTGCTCCACGAGGCCTGGGCGAGCTCGACGCCGGGCACCTCGGCGATCAGGTCGAAGGGGTCGACGAGGTACGCGAGGGCTTCCGCTTCGTCCTCCCGCACGGCGGCCTCGGCATGGCTGCGCTCCTCGTCCGGCATGAACTCGTCGGCCGCGATGCGCTCCAGCGCGGCGCCGGTCAGAGCCTCCGGTTCCGGGATCTCCAACACCAAATCGACGCGAAGGCGTACGTACTGTGATGACTCAGAGGTACTCATGGCTGGGAGGGTATGCCCGTGGGGGCCCCGCCTTTCCCACGACCCGCCCCTTTCATTAGCATCGGCGGCACACGGCCAATTCGCTGCTGCCACAAGGGGGATCGCACCGTGTTCGCACGTCGACCGCTTCTCACCGCCATCGGAGCGGGCACCCTTCTCACCGCCCTCTGGTTCGTCCCCAACGCCAACGCGACCCCGGAGCAGCCCGCCGCGGCTCCCCGCTCCGCGGATTCCGCTTCCGTACGCACCGCAACCGCCGGGGTCGCCGGAGCGACCGGGACGGCCGGGGTCACGGCAGCCACCGGGGCGATACCCGCCGCGGCTCCCGCGGACGCCCCGACGGAGCTGGCGCTGGCGGACACCGGGGGCGTGGACACGTCCCCGTACCTGCTCGGCGGAACGGCGTTCCTGGTGGCCGGGGCGGGCTTCGTGGCCTTCTCGGCCCGCCGGGCCCGTGCCGAGCAGCCGGGCCGCCCGTAGGGGCGCCCCCGGGGTCGCGCGGCCCGCAGACGCGGAAGAGGGGCCGCCCCGGACTTTTCGTCCGGGGCGGCCCCTCTCGCGCGACTCGGCGGGCCCGTCAGGCCAGCGGGCCCGTCACGGCCTCGACGGCCTCGACCAGCGCGCCGGAGCGCACGAAGGCGTCGGCGGCGGCCAGGTCGGGGGCCAGGAAACGGTCGGGACCGGGGCCCTGGACGCCCGCCGCGCGGGCGGCGTCGATGGCGGCCCGGCTGGCCGGTGCCGGCGTGAGGTGGTGCTCGGCGCGCAGCTCGATCGCACGCGTGGCGGCGTACAGCTCGATGGCCACGATCCGGGTGAGGTTGTCGACCGCGGTGCGCAGCTTGCGGGCGGCGGACCAGCCCATCGAGACGTGGTCCTCCTGCATCGCGGAGGACGGGATGGAGTCGGCGGAGGCCGGTACGGCCAGCCGCTTCATCTCGCTGACCAGCGCGGCCTGCGTGTACTGGGCGATCATCAGGCCCGAGTCGACGCCGGCGTCGTCCGCGAGGAACGGCGGCAGGCCGTGGCTGCGGTTCTTGTCCAGCAGGCGGTCGGTGCGGCGCTCGGCGATGGAGCCGAGGTCGGCGGCGGCGATGGCCAGGAAGTCCAGGACGTACGCCACGGGCGCGCCGTGGAAGTTGCCGTTGGACTCCACGCGGCCGTCGGGCAGCACGACCGGGTTGTCGACCGCGGAGGCCAGCTCGCGGGAGGCGACCAGCTCGGCGTGGGTGACGGTGTCGCGGCCGGCGCCGGCCACCTGCGGGGCGCAGCGCACGGAGTAGGCGTCCTGGACGCGCGGGGAGTCGTCCTGGTGGTGGCCGGTCAGGCCGGAGCCCTGCAGGACGGCGAGCATGTTCGCGGCGGAGTCGCCCTGGCCCGGGTGCGGGCGGATGGCGTGCAGCTCGGGGGCGAGCACCTTCTCGGTGCCGAGCAGGGCCTCGAGGCTCAGGGCGGCGGTGATGTCGGCCGACGTGTAGAGCTTCTTGAGGTCGGCGATGGCCATGCACAGCATGCCGAGCATGCCGTCCGTGCCGTTGAGGAGGGCCAGGCCCTCCTTCTCCTTCAGCTCGACGGGGGCGATGCCGGCCTCGGCGAGCAGTTCGCCGGCCGGGCGGACGGCGCCGTCGGGGCCCTCCGCGTCGCCCTCGCCCATCAGGGTCAGGGCGCAGTGCGAGAGCGGGGCGAGGTCGCCGGAGCAGCCGAGGGAGCCGTACTCGTGCACGACGGGCGTGATGCCCGCGTTGAGGACGTCGGCCATGGTCTGGGCGACCTCGGGGCGTACGCCGGTGTGGCCGGAGGCCACGGTCTTCAGGCGCAGGAACATCAGGGCACGGACGACCTCGCGCTCGACGCGCGGGCCCATGCCGGCCGCGTGGGAGCGGACGATGTTGCGCTGCAGCTGGGCGCGGAGGTCATGGTTGATGTGCCGGGTGGCCAGCGCGCCGAATCCGGTGGACACCCCGTAGACGGGTTCGGGCTTGGCGGCCAGGGCGTCCACGATCCCGCGGGCCCGGGCGAGCGCGCCCAGGGCCTCGTCGGACAGCTCGATGCGAGCGTTGCCGCGGGCCACGGCGATGACGTCGGCAGCGGTGGTACCGGACGTCCCCACCACGACAGTGTGCATATCCATATTCAGCACCCTACGGATTGAATCGCTTCATGTCACTAGGGGGGCGGCCACAAGTGGCCGAGCGCGGTCGTACGCCGCTCACGACGGCGCCGACGGCCAGTCGTCGCCCGCCCGGCCGCGGAAGCGGCGGCGCTCGGGCGAACCGGGCTGCGGGGCGTCCGCGAGCGGGACGACGGCGGTGTCACGGCCCGCGACGACCGGCTTCGGCGAACGCGCGGCCTTGGCCTTGTACTGGGCCGCGTCCGCCAGCCGGAACAGCCGCCGGGAGGACCGCACCGGCCCGATCGGATCGCCCGTCGAGGCGATCCCGCAGGCCACGCCCTCACCGAGCTCCAGATCGGCGGCCCGGGCGCACAGCTGCTCGGCGGCCTCGACCACGGCGTCCGAGCCGGGCCCGACGGACACCAGGCAGAACTCGTCCCCGCCGAGACGGGCGGCCAGGGCCCCGGGGAGCATGGCGCCGCACAGCGACAGCACCGACCCGAAACGCTCCAGCAGCCGGTCGCCGGTGGCGTGCCCCAGGGTGTCGTTGACCCGCTTGAGCCCGTTGAGGTCGCAGACCACCAGGCTCACCACGGAACCGTCCGCGCGGTGCCGCTCCAGGGCCTCGTCCAGGGCCATGTCCACCGCGCGGCGGTTGGCCAGGCCGGTCAGCGGATCGGTGAAGGCCAGCCGGCGGACCTCCTCCAGGCGCTCGCTCTGCGCCAGGCCGGCGGCGACGACGGCCGCGAGGACGGTGGCGAACTCGGCGTCCTCGACACCGAACAGCGCGCTCCCCGCCGTCCGGGCCACGTACAGCTCGCCCCACGCCCGGCCGTGCAGCACCAGCGGGGCGACCACGCAGCTGCCGCGGCCGCGGCGCTTGAGGCCCGCGGCGCGGTTGCCGGCGCCGGTGGCGGTCTCGACCCAGGCGTGCGGGCCGCCCCCGCCGGCCCACCGCTCGTGCAGGAACTCGGTGATCTCGGGGAAGTCGTGGACGGGATAGGACTCGTCCTGCGGGAACTCCTCCTCGTCCGCGGCCCGGTCGCCCTCGTTGACCAGGACGCGCAGCCGGCCGCGCTCCCGCTCCCAGGCGGAGACGGCGGCGAAGGAACCGTCCATCGCCCGCCGCGCCCCGCGCGCGGCCGCCCGTACGGCCTCGTTCGGCGTGGCCGCCGCCGCCATGGCCTGCGCGAGGGCCACTACGGCCCGCAACCGCCCATCCACTCCCATCACCCCAGATTAGGGATGATTGTCCGATTCGGGGACATCGAGTACGACATCCGGTCCCGTGGCGACTACTGCCCGTGGCCTGCTGCAGGGCCTGCGGCCATGAGTCGACGGCCCGGGTGTGCGGGGCCGGACGGACCCTGCGCACCCGGGTCGGAAGCGGTTACTCGCCCGGCCAGTTCGGCTTGCGCTTCTCGTTGAAGGCCGCGACGCCCTCCGCGCGGTCGCCCGAGAACGCCACCGTCCGCCACGCGGCGTCCTCGACCTCCAGACCGGCCCGCAGGTCCAACCCCTGCCCCAGCCGCAGCGCGCGCTTCGCGGCCCGCAGCCCCACCGGGGAGTTGCCGGCGATGGTCGCGGCCAGCTCCAGGGCCCGCTCCCGGTCCCGCCCCGCCTCGACCAGCTCGTCGACGAGCCCCAGCGCGGCCGCCTCCGGCGCCTCGACCCGGCGCGCCGAGAAGATCAGCTCCGCCGCCCGCGCCGCCCCGACCCGGCGCGGCAGCAGCTGCGTACCGCCGCCACCGGGGATGACGCCCACCGAGACCTCGGGGAGACCGACCAGCGCCGTCTCGTCCGCCACGATCACGTCGCAGGACAGCGCGAGCTCGAAGCCGCCGCCCAGCGCGAAGCCGTGCACCGCCGCGATCGTCGGCATCGGCAGCTCCAGCACGCCGGTGTACGAGGCGCGCGTGGTCGGCCGCTGGCGCCGCAGGTCCGCGTCGGTGAAGGAGTTGCGCTCCTTGAGGTCCGCGCCCACGCAGAAGGCCCGCTCGTGCGTCGAGGTCAGCACCACCACGCGCACCGTCGGATCCGCGGCCAGCGCGTCGCAGGCCGCGATGATCGAGCGGGCCATCTCGGTGGAGACCGCGTTCATCGCCTTGGGCCGGTCCAGGACGAGCTCGGCGACGTGGCCCTCGCCCTCCCGCCGTACCGCGACGAACTCTCCGAAGCGCTGCTCCGCCTGCTCAGCCTGCTCGGCCATCCTGGCCCTCCCGGTTAACGACCGTTATCTCGTCAACCGGGGATCTTAGGGGCCCTGCGCGTCAGCAGCCAGGGCTCCACGATGCCCAGTCCGCGGACCGGCCGCTGCCACATCGGCTGGAGCGCGAACCGGTACGAGGCGCCCTCGGCCTCCTCCTGCTCCGCGGCCTTCTCCGAGACGGGCGCGTCGCCCGTCCGCCCCAGCTCCAGCGCCAGCGCCCCGTCGACCAGCACCGAGTCCTTCGGCGCTATCGACGTGAGCCGGCTGGCCAGGTTCACCGTCGTGCCGAAGACGTCGCCCATGCGCGTGGTGACCGTTCCGAACGCGATGCCCACCCGGAGCTCCGGCATCGACTCGTCGTTGCCCAGCGTCCCGATGAGGCGCAGCGCGATCTCCGCCGCCGTGCCCGCGTCGTCGGCGCAGAAGAGCACCTCGTCGCCGAGGGTCTTGATCAGCCGGCCGCCGTGCGCGGCCACCAGGTCGGCGGCCGTGGTCTCGAAGGACTCGACCAGCTCGCCGAGCTCCTCCTCCTCGAGGCGTCGGGTGAGCCGCGTGAAGCCGACGAGGTCGGCGAAGCCGACCGCGAGCCGCCTGTCGACCATCTCCTCGTCGTCCGCGGCCTGCACCACGCGGCCCGTCGCGGCGGCCAGCTGCCGCCGCCAGACGTAGACGAGGAACTCCTCCAGCTCCGGCAGCAGCAGCTCCACCAGCGGGTAGGTGACCTCGGTCCGGGTCATCCCCGGCTCCGGCGGCTCCGTCAGCCCCTCCAGGAAGGAGTCGATCTGCCATTCGGCCAGCCGGGCCGTGGTCTGGCCGGTGGAACGGGCCACCTGCACCGCCATCGGCTCGCTGAGCAGCCCGGCCTCCACCAGGCCGGCCAGCCGCCGCAGCGCGAGGACGTCCGCCTCGGTCAGGGCGCGGGCCTGTCCGATGTCCGCGAAGCCCATGGCCCGCCAGAAGCGGGAGGCCAGCTCCATCGACACCCCGGCGGTCCGGGCCGCCTGGAAGGGGGTGTACCGGCGCTCGGCGCCGAGGATCAGCTGCTCCAGACGGATGGCGAGCGGGTCGGCGGTGGGCTCGGCCGTGTGGTCGACCTCGTGGTGCGGGGTGTGCTGCTCGGGGCCGATCGGGCCGGACGGGTTGCCGGAGTGGCCGCCCGCCTGCCCGCCGCCCTGGCCGTTCCCGCCGGTAACAGGAGTGTTGGACGCGCCGGAAGCCGTGTCGTCGACGGTCAAGGGCCGCCTCCTGTCCATTCCGTGCACACTGCCCCACCGAGCCGGGTGATCGCCGGTGGCACTGGCGACCGCCTAAACCATACGGCAGGTGTGCCGTAGCTCACTCCTCGCTCCGTCCCGAAACCGCCGACTTCCGTGGACCCGCCCGCGCCGGCCGCCGCACGAACGGTCATACGCCGGCCCGGGCACCGGCCCACGGCCGTCTCAGCGCTCCCCGCGCAGGTGGACCACGTCGCCCGCGCCGACGGTCTCGCGCCCGCCCCCGTCGGTGACGATCACCAGCCGTCCGTCGGCGTCCAGGGCCTCCGCCCGCCCGACCACCTCGCGCCCGCCCGGCAGGTCGGCCCGTACCCGTCGGCCCAGCGTCGCGCACCCGGCCGTGTAGGCCTCCAGCACGCCGCTGCGCGCGGCGTCGCCCCCGGCCGCGCGCCAGTGCCCGTACCAGGCCTCCAGCGAGCGCAGCACGGCGCGCAGCAGCGGATCCCGGTCAGTGCCGGCGGCCTTCGCCAGGGCCAGCGACCCGGCGCCCGGGACCGGCAGCTCGTCGGCACTCAGCGTGACGTTGAGCCCGATGCCGACCACGATGCCGTCGCCCGCGCGCTCGGCGAGGATGCCGCCGGTCTTGCGCTCCTCCCCCTCCACCGTCACCAGGACGTCGTTGGGCCACTTCAGCGCGGTGTCCACGCCCGCGGTGCGGGCCACCGCCTCGGCCGTGGCCACCCCGGCCAGCAGCGGCAGCCACCCCCACTGCTCCACCGGCACGCCGGTCGGCTCGAGCAGGACGGAGAAGAACAGGCCGGAGCGGGCCGGGGCCGTCCAGCTGCGGTCGAGCCGGCCGCGGCCGGCGGTCTGCTCCTCGGCGACCAGCACGGCGCCCTCGGACAGCTCCGCGGCGCGGGCGGCGAGGTCGGTGTTGGTGGACCCCGTACTGGGCACCACCTCCAGGGACGTCCACAGCCCCGCGGGCTCCACGAGGGCCCGGCGCAGCGCGGCGGCGTTCAGCGGCGGCCGGTCGAGGTCGGACCAGCGGCCCGGGCCGGGCGCGGACGACGGACCGCCGCCCGGAGCGGAAGGGGAATCAGGGGACGAAGCGGCAGATGAGGCATCCGAAGGCGTCATGCAAGCCACATTAGGTGTGGTAAACGCCGCAGTGTGGAGCGCCATGCGCAGCACTACGCTACGTGCCAGTAGCCATCCGGTTGACCAGGCAGGGAGCCGCGACCCCGATGTCAGAACCCTCAGCGCCGATCGACATCCACACCACCGCGGGGAAGCTCGCCGATCTGCAGCGCCGCATCGACCAGGCGGTGCACGCCGGATCCGAGCGCGCCGTGGAAAAGCAGCACTCCAAGGGCAAGTTGACGGCCCGTGAGCGCATCGACCTCCTCCTCGACGAGGGGTCGTTCGTGGAGTTGGACGAGTTCGCCCGGCACCGCTCCACGGATTTCGGCATGGAGAAGAACCGCCCGTACGGCGACGGCGTCGTGACGGGCTACGGCACCGTCGACGGCCGTCCCGTCGCGGTGTTCTCGCAGGACTTCACGGTCCTCGGCGGCTCGCTCGGCGAGGTCTTCGGCCAGAAGATCATGAAGGTCATGGACTTCGCGCTGAAGACCGGCTGCCCGGTCATCGGCATCAACGACTCCGGCGGTGCCCGCATCCAGGAGGGCGTCATGGCCCTCGGCATGTACGGCGAGATCTTCCGCCGCAACACCCACGCCTCCGGCGTGATCCCGCAGATCTCGCTGGTCGTGGGCCCGTGCGCCGGCGGCGCGGTCTACTCCCCCGCGATCACCGACTTCACGGTGATGGTGGACAAGACCTCGCACATGTTCATCACCGGCCCGGACGTCATCAAGACGGTCACCGGCGAGGACGTGGGCTTCGAGGAGCTCGGTGGCGCCCGCACCCACAACGCCACCTCGGGCGTGGCCCACCACATGGCCGGGGACGAGAAGGACGCGATCGAGTACGTCAAGTCGCTGCTGTCCTACCTCCCGTCGAACAACCTCTCGGAGCCGCCCGCCTTCCCGGAGGAGGCGGACCTCGAGGTGTCGGGCGAGGACCTGGAGCTGGACACGATCGTCCCGGACAGCGCCAACCAGCCGTACGACATCCGCACCGTCATCGAGCACGTCGTCGACGACGCCGAATTCCTCGAGACCCAGGCGCTGTTCGCCCCGAACATCGTCACCGGCTTCGGACGCGTCGAGGGCTACCCGGTGGGCGTGGTCGCCAACCAGCCGATGCAGTTCGCCGGCTGCCTGGACATCGACGCCTCCGAGAAGGCGGCCCGGTTCGTCCGCACCTGCGACGCCTTCAACATCCCGGTCCTGACCTTCGTCGACGTCCCCGGCTTCCTGCCGGGCGTGGACCAGGAGTACGGCGGCATCATCCGGCGCGGCGCCAAGCTGATCTACGCCTACGCCGAGGCCACCGTCCCGCTCATCACCGTCATCACCCGCAAGGCCTTCGGCGGCGCGTACGACGTCATGGGCTCCAAGCACCTGGGCGCCGACCTCAACCTGGCCTGGCCGACCGCCCAGATCGCGGTCATGGGCGCGCAGGGCGCGGTCAACATCCTGCACCGGCGCACCATCGCCGAGGCGGAGGCCGCCGGAGACGGCGACGCCACGCGCGCCCGGCTCATCACCGAGTACGAGGACACCCTGCTCAACCCGTACATCGCGGCCGAGCGCGGTTACGTCGACGCGGTGATCATGCCGTCCGACACGCGCCGCCACATCGTGCGCGGTCTGCGCCAGCTGCGGACCAAGCGCGAGTCCCTGCCGCCGAAGAAGCACGGCAACATCCCCCTGTAGGGCTCCTGGAGAGGGACACCACCATGATCAAGGTCCTGAAGGGCAACCCGACGCCCGAGGAGTTGGCCGCCGCACTGGCGGTGGTCCAAGCGCGCGCGGCGGCGCTGGCCTCGGCGCCGTCGGGCGCGCCCCGCGTGGCGGACGGCTGGTCCGACCCGGCGCGGGTGGCCCGCGCCGGGTTCCCCCAGCCCGGTCCGCGGGCGTGGGGACGTACGTACTGGCCCGCCTAGCCCGGTGCGTCACCCGTGGCGCCTGAGTACCCGTACTCAGGCGCCACGGGCGTCCGCGGCGCGAGGATCGGAGCATGCTCTGGTCCGACCCGAAAGACGAGCCGCCGAAGGACATGCGCGAGGCCCAGGCCATGCTCCGCCGCATGACGCTGGTCATCGTGGTGGCGATGGTCGTGGTGGTCTACGTCCTCGGGATCCGCTGAGCGGCCTCCGGAGGGCCTCCTACGATGGGCCGCATGACTGAATCGCGCCGGCTCGTCCTGGCCTCCGCCTCCCCCGCCCGGCTCAACCTGCTCCAGCAGGCCGGCCTCGCCCCGCACGTCATCGTCAGCGGGGTGGACGAGGACGCCCTGAGCGCCGACACGCCCGGCGAACTCGCCCTCGTCCTGGCCGAGGCGAAGGCCTCCGTGGTGGCGGGTCTCGACGAAGCGCGGGGCGCGCTGGTGATCGGCTGCGACTCGGTGCTGGAGCTCGACGGGGAGGCCCTGGGCAAGCCGGACGACGCGGCGGACGCCCTGGCGCGCTGGAAGTCCATGCGGGGCCGTTCGGGTGTCCTGCGCACCGGCCACTGCGTCATCGACACGGCCACCGGCCGGCAGGTCTCGGCGACGGCCTCGACCACCGTGCGCTTCGGCGAGCCCACGGACGCGGAGGTCGAGGCCTACGTGGCCAGCGGCGAGCCGCTGCACGTCGCGGGTGCGTTCACGCTGGACGGCCGCTCGGCGCCCTTCGTCGAGGGCATCGACGGCGACCCCGGCAACGTCATCGGCCTGTCACTTCCGCTGCTGCGCGCCCTGCTGGGCGAGCTGGGCATCTCGATCACCGAGCTGTGGACCTGAGGGCCTGACCGCGCCCGCGGAGCCGGCTAGGCGGGCGCCACGCCCGCCTCCGGCGCGCCTCCCTCCGGGGCACCCGCCCCCGGCTCGGGCGGGGTCCCGGCAGCGCCGTCCGCGTCCCGCTTCCCGTACGCCACCAGGGTGAGCACGACCAGCCCGAGGATCAGCATCATGAGGGCGAACGCTGGCCAGCCGACCATGCCCACCACCAGGGCGCCGAGCACCGCGTCGGTGACCGCGCAGAGGACGAGCAGGATCCGGGCGACCCGGCCGGGGGCCCGGTCCCGGACGGCCGTGACCAGCAGCAGGAGGCCGCAGAGCGCCACGAACGCGCCCATCAGCGCGCCCATGCCGTAGGTGGCTCCGGACATCAGGTCGGGGCCCATGCCGGCGATCGACATCGACTGGCGGTCCACCGCCGTGCCCAGCACGAGGTGCACCACCACGAGGCCGACGGCCTCCAGGAACAGCGCGATCGCGGCGGCACCCGCCGCGAGCCTGCGGAACACCGAGCCCCACCCCCGTCCGGGCATGCGTGCGGTCTGATGCGTACGTTCGACGCCCCGGAGGCTACTAACGAGTAAACGTGCGGACAAGAGGTGCACACGGGTTCGTCACGACTTCCCCAAGCGGGGCCCGCGCGGCAAAGAATGTCAGGGCGCTTCGTAGGGTCCCCACAAAGAAACCCGCCGGGCCGCTGCACCAGGGCACAGAGACCCCGACCATGCGACGGGGTTACTGTGCAGTCGGGGATTTCCCTGGTCCGGGTCGCCACAAGGCTTTTCGCGACTCGACGCAGCCTCGAAGAACACTCCGTGTGGGCAAGGTCACCGTTGGGGACGGGTCGATACGTCGTGTGGCCTGTCCCTAAACTCAGCTTGTTTCAAGGAGGGAGACATCGTGCGCAAGGTGCTCATCGCCAACCGTGGCGAAATCGCTGTCCGCGTGGCCCGGGCGTGCCGGGATGCCGGAATCGCGAGCGTAGCGGTCTACGCCGATCCGGACCGGGACGCTCTGCATGTCCGTGCGGCCGACGAGGCGTTCGCGCTGGGCGGTGACACCCCGGCCACCAGCTATCTGGACGTGGCCAAGGTGCTGCAGGCCGCAGCCGATTCGGGAGCAGACGCCGTCCATCCGGGATACGGCTTCCTCTCCGAGAACGCCGACTTCGCCCAGGCCGTCCTGGACGCGGGGCTGACGTGGATCGGTCCGCCGCCGCAGGCGATCCGGGACCTGGGCGACAAGGTCGCCGCCCGGCACATCGCCCAGCGTGCCGGCGCCCCGCTGGTCGCCGGTACTCCGGACCCGGTCTCGGGTGCCGACGAGGTCGTGGCGTTCGCCCGCGAGCACGGCCTGCCCATCGCGATCAAGGCCGCCTTCGGTGGTGGCGGCCGCGGCCTGAAGGTCGCCCGCACCCTCGAAGAGGTGCCGGAGCTCTACGACTCCGCCGTCCGCGAGGCCGTCGCGGCCTTCGGCCGGGGCGAGTGCTTCGTGGAGCGCTACCTGGACAAGCCGCGGCACGTGGAGACCCAGTGCCTGGCCGACTCCCACGGCAACGTGGTCGTCGTCTCCACCCGTGACTGCTCGCTGCAGCGCCGCCACCAGAAGCTGGTGGAGGAGGCCCCGGCCCCGTTCCTGTCCGAGGCGCAGAACGCGGAGCTGTACGCGGCCTCGAAGGCGATCCTGAAGGAGGCCGGCTACGTCGGCGCCGGCACGGTCGAGTTCCTCGTCGGTATGGACGGCACGATCTCGTTCCTCGAGGTCAACACCCGTCTGCAGGTGGAGCACCCGGTCACCGAGGAGGTCTCGGGCATCGACCTGGTGCGGGAGATGTTCCGCATCGCCGACGGCGAGGAGCTGGGTTACGACGACCCGGCCCTGCGCGGACACTCGTTCGAGTTCCGCATCAACGGTGAGGACCCGGGCCGCAACTTCCTGCCCGCCCCGGGCACCGTCACCCTGTTCGCCCCGCCGACCGGCCCGGGCGTGCGCCTGGACGCCGGCGTGGAGTCCGGTTCGGTCATCGGCCCGGCCTGGGACTCGCTCCTGGCCAAGCTGATCGTCACCGGCGCCACCCGTGAGCAGGCGCTGCAGCGCGCGGCGCGTGCGCTGGCGGAGTTCCAGGTCGAGGGCATGGCCACCGCCATCCCCTTCCACCGCGCGGTCGTCGCCGACCCCGCCTTCGCCCCCACCGACGGCGGCCCGTTCAAGGTCCACACCCGCTGGATCGAGACCGAGTTCGTCAACGAGATCACCCCGTTCGCGGCCCCCGCGGGCGAGGAGGCCGAGGAGGAGCCGGGCCGCGAGACGGTGGTCGTCGAGGTCGGCGGCAAGCGCCTCGAGGTCTCCCTGCCGTCCTCGCTGGGCATGACCCTGGCCCGTACGGCGGCCGCCGGTGGCGCCAAGCCGAAGCGCCGCGCGGCCAAGAAGTCCGGCCCGGCGGCCTCCGGCGACAGCCTCGCCTCGCCCATGCAGGGCACGATCGTCAAGGTCGCGGTCGAGGAGGGCCAGGAGGTCAAGGAGGGCGACCTCGTCGTGGTCCTCGAGGCCATGAAGATGGAGCAGCCCCTCAACGCGCACCGTTCGGGCACCATCAAGGGCCTGGCCGCCGAGGTCGGCGCCTCCGTCACCTCCGGCGCCCTGATCTGCGAGATCAAGGACTGACGTCGCACGCCCTGACGGCATGAAGGTGAAGGCCCCCGCCCACTCCGGGCGGGGGCCTTCCTCGTACGTCCGGGAGGCCGCCGGAACGGCCCCGGCCGGCCCTGTCGGCCGCCGCCGGCCCCCGGGCCCCCGCCTACCGCCTCCGGAGGTCCGCGACCCGCGCCCGCTCGCCGGGGTCGCCCAGCGGGGCGGCCCGCAGCGGCACGCTGGGCCCGCCCCGGCGCTGGACCGGCAGCGGTGACTCGCGCCGCGGCCGACGACCCGGCAGCGCGTCGCCGGGGGCGACGGACGTCCCGGCCACCGTGACCTGCACCCCTTGGTCCGCCAGGGCCTGGAGCTCGGTCTGCGCCCGGTCGTCGTGTCCCGGCGGCTCGTCGGTGACCAGCCGCGTGATCACGTCGGTCGGCACCGTCTGGAACATGGTGTCGGTGCCGAGCTTCGTGTGGTCCGCCAGCACGACCACCTCCGCCGCGGCCTGCACCAGCGCCCGGTCGACGCTCGCCGAGAGCATGTTCGAGGTCGACAGGCCCCGCTCCGCGGTCAGCCCGCTGCCGCTGAGGAAGGCCCGCGAGACCCGCAGCCCCTGCAGGGACTGCTCCGCCCCGCTGCCGACGAGCGCGTAGTTCGAACCGCGCAGGGTGCCGCCGGTCATCACGACCTCGACCCGGTTGGCGTGCGCCAGGGCCTGGGCCACCAGCAGGGAGTTGGTGACGACGGTCAGTCCGGGCACCCGGGCGAGCCGGCGGGCCAGCTCCTGCGTCGTGGTGCCCGCGCCGACGACGACGGCCTCGCCTTCTTCGACGAGGCCGGCAGCGACATCGGCAATGGCGGTCTTCTCCGCCGTCGCGAGATGGGACTTTTGCGGAAAGCCGGACTCTCGCGTGAATCCGCCCGGCAAGACCGCACCGCCGTGCCGGCGGTCGAGGAGTCCTTCTGCCTCCAGTGCCCGCACGTCCCGCCGTACGGTCACTTCGGAGGTCTGGACGACGCGGGCGAGCTCCCGGAGCGAGACCGCTCCGTTGGCACGCACCATTTCGAGAATCAGTTGGCGACGTTCTGCAGCGAACACGAAACTGACAGTAACCCCAACGACCGTCTGCTTTCAGCTCTTTGCGCCGGATTACCGAAGTTGTCCGCACAGCGGGGTGACGAGTGGTATATACGCGCACGCGACTTCGGCCGCCGCGCCCCACGCCCCGTCACCCCGCCCCAATGCCCTTGAGGGCGGCGGCGATTGGCGCGGCCTACGCCTCGCCGGCGAGCTTGCGGGTGTGCAGCTGGCGGGCGACCTCGGCGACCGATCCCGACAGCGAGGGGTACACGGTGAACGCGTTTGCGATCTGCTCGACCGTCAGGTTGTTGTCGACCGCGATCGAGATGGGGTGAATCAGTTCGCTGGCGCGCGGCGCGACGACCACGCCGCCCACCACGATCCCGGTGCCCGGGCGGCAGAACATCTTCACGAAGCCGTCCCGGATGCCCTGCATCTTCGCGCGCGGGTTGCGCAGCAGGGGCAGCTTGACCGTACGGGCCTCGATCTTGCCGGCGTCGACGTCGGCCTGCGTGTAGCCGACCGTGGCGATCTCGGGGTCGGTGAAGACGTTCGAGGAGACGGTCTTCAGGTTGAGCGGGGCCACCGCGTCACCGAGGAAGTGGTACATCGCGATGCGGCCCTGCATGGCCGCCACCGAGGCCAGCGCGAAGATGCCGGTCACGTCGCCGGCCGCGTACACGCCGGGCGCGGTGGTGCGGGAGACCTTGTCGGTCCAGATGTGGCCCGACTCCTTGAGCTTGACCCCGGACTCCTCCAGGTTCATGTCCGCGGTGTTCGGGATCGCGCCGACCGCCATCAGGCAGTGCGTGCCGGAGATGACGCGCCCGTCGGCGAGCGTGACCTCGACGCGGTCGCCGACCCGCTTGGCGGACTCGGCGCGGGCGCGCGAGATGACGTTCATGCCGCGGCGGCGGAAGACGTCCTCCAGGACGGCGGCCGCGTCCGGGTCCTCGCCCGGCAGCACGCGGTCGCGGGAGGAGACGAGCGTGACGCGCGAGCCGAGCGCCTGGTACGCGCCGGCGAACTCGGCGCCGGTGACGCCGGAGCCGACCACGATGAGCTCCTCGGGCGTCTCCTCCAGGTCGTACACCTGCGTCCAGTTGAGGATCCGCTCGCCGTCCGGCTGGGCGTCGGGAATCTCGCGCGGGTGGCCGCCCGTGGCGATGAGCACCGCGTCGGCGGTCAGGATCGTCTCGGTGCCGTCGGCGGCCGTGACGATCACGTCGCGGGTGCCGTCGATGCCCTGCGGGCCGCCGAGCTTGCCGCGGCCGCGCAGCACCTTGGCGCCGGCACGGGTCACGGAGGCGGTGATGTCGTGCGACTGGGCCAGCGCCAGGCGCTTCACGCGCCGGTTGACCTTGCCGAGGTCCACGCCGTGCACCCGGGCCGCCTCCTCCAGCGGCGGGGTGTCGTCGGCGACGACGATGCCGAGTTCCTCGTACGACGAGTCGAAGGTGGTCATCACCTCGGCCGTCGCGATGAGGGTCTTCGAGGGCACGCAGTCGGTGAGCACCGACGCCCCGCCCAGACCGTCGCAGTCGACGACGGTCACCTCCGCGCCGAGCTGGGCGCCTACCAGCGCCGCCTCATACCCGCCGGGTCCGCCGCCGATGATCACGATCCGGGTCACGAAAAGTCCGCCTCACGTCTTCCCGGCCGGCTGCCGCCCCGGCCGGGGGGTCCGGGGGTTCTCTCCCCGGGGGATGCTGTCCGTACAGCATTGTCCCGCATTCCGGGCCCGGGCTCGCCCCCCGGGGCCGGGGGGCCGGCGTCCCGGGCGCCGAATCCGGTGACCGCGCGCACAGCACCCACGGCCGCCCCTCCCGTACCCTCGACACCATGTCGCTCTACGCCGCGTACGCCGGCAACCTCGACGCGCGGCTGATGACCCGCCGCGCACCGCACTCCCCGCTGCGTGGCACGGGCTGGATCAACGGCTGGCGGCTCACCTTCGGCGGTGAGCAGATGGGCTGGGAAGGCGCGCTGGCCACCGTCGTCGAGGCCCCCCGCTCGCAGGTCTTCGTCGCCCTGTACGACATCGCTCCGCCCGACGAGGAGTCCATGGACCGCTGGGAGGGCGTCGGGCTCGACATCTACCGCCGCATGCGGGTCCGGGTGCACACCCTCGACGGCGAGGAGGCGGCCTGGGTGTACGTGCTCAACGGCTACGAGGGCGGTCTGCCCTCGGCGCGCTACCTCGGCGAGATCGCGGACGCGGCCGAGTCCGCGGGCGCCCCGCACGACTACGTGATGGAGCTGCGGAAGCGCCCCTGCTGACCCGCTCCACCCCCGGCCCGCCGGTCACCGTCATCCGGGCCCGAGCTTCCGAGGGAGTGGGCCGTCCCGTGGTGTGCGGGGAAGCCTCTTGAGGCGTCATGGCAGGCTGGTCCGGAGGCAGGCCCGGGCCTGGGGTGGCCGCAGGCCAGGGCGAAGCCCCAAAGCCCCAGGGGTGG
>NZ_JOGB01000028.1 GCF_000719335.1 Streptomyces sp. NRRL S-87 | reverse complement strand
GGGCTGAGGTTCGGGGGCGGGGGTGGGGGGTTCGGTCGGGGGCCTGTTGACAGGGGCGGCCTGCAGGCCCTGCGGCAGGCCCACCCCAGGGGCTTTGGGGCTTCGCCCTGGCCTTCGGCCACCCCTGGCCCGGGCCTGCCTCCGGTCCAGCCTGCCACCCCTGTCAACCGCCTCCCCCACACACCACGGGGCGGCACTCTCGTGAGACGGGGACCCGGGTGCTTGCCGGCGGGTCGGCGTGGGGCGGTGCCTTGAGGGCTTTCCCGTATGGCGGAGGGCGCTATGTCCGAGGGCGCTATGTCGGAGGGCGCTCGACGGGGCCTCGGTGGAGTGGGCTTCGTCGCGGAGGCTCGAGGGGCCGGGGCGAAGCCCTGGGAAACGGTGAAAGGGTGGGTGGGGGACCAGCGCCGTAGGGCAACGGCTCGCACCACCTCCGCACGCGGCCGGACCGGCGCCCAGTGACGGTGACGCACGTCCGACCGGGGCAGCCGGCTCAGACCGTGGACCACGTGCGCCGGTCGCGGGCCATGGCGTGCAGCCCGTCGACGTCGGCCGGTTTGAGGACCCCGCCGGACCGCCCGAGCACCCCCGCCTCGGTCTCCCTCACCACCCGGACGTCCCGCAGTGTCGGCGCCACCGTGACCCGGGCCGCGTCCACCACCGCCAGCACCGGCGTGACCGTGGCGGTCAGTGCGTGCGCGGCCTGCTCCGCCGCCCGCCGGACCCAGCGGGGCTCCGGACGCGGTTCGGACCGGCCCACCGAGAGGAGGAGGTCCCCGACCGAGACCCGCTGCCGCCGCCCCGCCGCCGTCCGCACCGCGAACACCCCGCCCGGCCCGATCAGCAGGTGGTCGATCTGCGCGGGCCCCGCAGGGGCGCCGGTTCCCGGCAGCGGCACCGCGTGCAGCACCCGCCACCCGAGCCCCTCGAGCGCGTCCAGTTCCGCGCCGAACCGCTGCTGCGCCAGCAGGTCGTGCCGCAGCCCTCGGGACCGGCGGCCCGGTGCCCCGTACGCGAGCTCGCCGAGCAGCGGCTCACCCGGTCGGTTCGGGGCCAGGTCGTCGTCCGGGTGCAGTGCCAGCCGGGCCAGCTCGGCCGGGGTCGGGACGGGCGGTGGGCCGACGGTGTAGGCGCCCACGAGGTACGGGCCGAGGGCCGCGAGCACCGCGTCCCGCTGCGCGGCGTCGACCAGGTTGACCCGACCGGCGTCGCGGTCGTACCAGCCGACCGTACGGCCGTCCGGCAGGCTCACCCACAGCCGGTGGCCGCCGTGGAGCAGCCCCGGTACCACCCTCAGTCCACTCATCCCCGACACCCCCTGGGTCCGGGCACCCCCCGGCCCCCCAGGCCATGGGACCAGCACGTGCACCCGGCGGCAAGAGAGCGGACGCACCCCCGTGCCCGGCCCGTCACACGCCGGGCCCGCCGAGGTCGTCCAGCCGCACCCGCAGCACCTCCGGCGGGGGATGCCGGGTCGTGGCGTGCCGTACCTCGACGGTGAGCGGCGGGTCCAGCGCGTGGTACGGCACCTCCCCGAGCCCGATGGCCGTCACGGTCCCGTCCGCCCCCGCCCCCGCCTCCGCTCCCGCGTCGGCGTCGGGGGCCTCGGCAGCGGCTTCGCCTCCCGCACCACGGCCGCCTGCCGCCCCGCTCCGTGCCCCGGACACCCCGGTCGCCCCGCTCACCCCGGTCCCCCCGGACGCACCCGCCACCCGAAGCGCCTGCGCCGTCTCCGTCCGCAGCGCCGTCGACAGCGGGCTGGAGACCACCGGGGCGTCGTCGTCCGGCAGTACCAGGACCAGCGCGCTCGGCCGTCGGGCCGGGCCCGTGTACCCGACCGCCGCCGCGTCCGTCGTGTCCGTGTGCCGGAGCTTGCGCCAGGCCCGCCGCCCCGTCGGATAGGGCTGGTCCAGCCGCTTGATCACCAGCCCCTCGATACCGCTCGCGGGCAGCGTCTCGTACCAGGTCGCGGCCAGCTCGGGATCGGTCGTCATCGGGACGGGCTGCAGTGGCGGCCCGAGCGGGAGCAGCAGGTCGACCAGCAGCGCGCGGCGTTCCTCGTACGGCCGGGGCCTCACGTCGAGCCCGCCGAGGTCGAGCACGTCGAACGCGGCGTACGACGCCGGCAGGCTCCGCGCGAGCGCGGCGGCCCGGGTCTCGCTCGCGGCCGCCGCCCGGCGCTGCACCAGCGCGAAGTCGGTGCGGCCCGCGTGCCAGACGACTACCTCCCCGTCGAGGGTGGTGCCGGGCGGCAGCGCCCGCGCCGCGGCGGCCAGGTCCGGGAAGGCGCGCGTGACGGTCCGACCGGAGCGTGCCTGCAGCACCACCTCGTCGGCGGTACGCCGGACCACCACCCGGTGCCCGTCGAACTTCGGCTCGTACGCCAGACCGGGCCCCCGCGGCAGGGACCGGACGGCGGCGGCGAGCGCGACCCGGATCACGGCGCCCGCCCCGGCAGGGCGCGGACGGCGGCGGTGGTGCGCCCGCCCCGGGTCACGGCCCCTGCCCCGACAGGTCCTGGACGGCGGCCGGGGTGCGCCCGCCCCGGGTCACGGCGCCCGCCCCGGCAGCGCCCGCGCCCGGTTCAGGTTGATCAGCGGCCCGAAGAGGTCCCCGTCCCGTTCCAGGCGCTCGATCACGTCCCCGGTGAGGAACACCAGCTCCTCCGGCCGCCGGCAGCCCGCCACCTCGTCCCAGGACACCGGCGCCGAGACCGTCGGCCGGGACCGGGCGCGCAGGGTGTACGGCGCGGCGGTGGTCTTGGCGGCCGCGTTCTGGCTGTGGTCGACGAACACCTTCCCCGGCCGCAGCGCCTTCGCCATCCGGTGCACGACCAGGCCGGGCAGGTCCCGCTCCGCCTCCTGCGCGAGTGCCTTCGCGTACGCCGACACCTCCCCGGACGGGGTCGGCTCGAGCGGCACCGACAGGTGCAGCCCCTTCGACCCCGACGTCTTGGCGTACACGTGGAAGCCGTCCGCGGCCAGCCGCTCGCGCAGCCACAGCGCGACCGTGCAGCACTCCACCACCGAGGCCGGCGCCCCCGGGTCGAGGTCGAAGACCATCCGGTCGGCGACCCCGGGGTCCTCGGCCCGCCACTGGTGGACGTGGAACTCCACGACCAGGTTCGCCGCCCACACCAGGCTCGCCAGGTCCTGCACGAGGACCTGCTCGGCCCGCTCGTCCTCCGAGCGCGGCACGCGCGCGGTCCTCACCCACCCGGGCGTGCCCGGCGGCGGGTTCTTCGTGAAGAACTTCTCGCCCGTCACCCCGTCCGGATAGCGCAGGAAGGAGACGGGCCGGTCGTGCAGGTGGGCGAGCAGGGCGCCGGCGACGGTGGCGTAGTAGTGCACCACCTCGCCCTTGGTGAACCCGGTCTCCGGATAGAGCACCTTGTCGAGGTTGCTGAGCGCGACCCGACGCCCCTCCACCTCTGTGATCGGCGTCATACGATGAGACTCCCACGAACCGGGCAACTGGTGCAGATGTTGCGGCTAGTCGCAAATATGCACGAAAGGGACTGCATCGTGCGATCCATTTGGAACGGGGCGATCTCCTTCGGGCTGGTCAGCATCCCGATCAAGCTGGTCAACGCCACCGAGAGCCACTCGATCTCCTTCCGCCAGATCCACGTCGCCGACGGCGGTCGGGTCCGCTACCGCAAGGTCTGCGAACTCGACGGCGAGGAGCTCGCCGCCGACGAGATCGGCAAGGGCTACGAGGAGGTCGACGGCTCGATCATCCCGATCACGGACGACGACCTGGCCGGCCTGCCGCTGCCCACGGCGAAGACCATCGAGATCGTCTCCTTCGTGCCGGCCGAGGAGATCGACCCGCTCCAGATGGACGCCGCGTACTACCTGGCGGCCAACGGCGCCGCGGCCGCCAAGCCCTACACGCTGCTGCGCGAGGCGCTCAAGCGCAGCCGGCGGGTGGCGATCGCGAAGTTCGCCCTGCGCGGGCGGGAGCGGCTGGGCATGCTGCGGGTCGTGGACGACGTGATCGCCATGCACGGGCTGCTGTGGCCGGACGAGATCCGGGCGCCGGAAGGGGTCGCACCCGAGACGAACGTGACCGTCCGGGAGGCCGAGCTCGACCTCGCCGACGCCCTGATGGCCACGCTCGGCGAGGTGGACCTGAACTCCATGCACGACGACTACCGGACCGCCGTCGAGGAGCTCATCGCGGCGAAGTCCTCGGGGGAGCGGCTGGAGCCGGTGGCCGCCGAGCCGCGCGGGCAGGTCATCGACCTCATGGCGGCGCTGGAGAAGAGCGTGCAGGCGGCCCGGGTGTCGCGTGGCGAGGCCGCCCCCGAGGCGGCGGCGGAGGAAGGCGGGGGCGAGGGCGGGCCGGCCGAGGTCACGCCCATCCGGCGGGCCGCGGGCGGCGGCCGCGGTGCGACGGCCGCGGCGCCGAAGGCGGTGGGCGGCAAGAAGTCCACCTCGACGGCCGCACGGGCGAAGCGCGCCGCGCCCAAGAAGGACACGACGGCGAAGAAGACGGCCGCCGCGCGGGGCGGGGCGGCCGCGAAGTCCACGGCAGCCAAGTCCACGGCCACCGGGTCCGCGACCGGGAAGTCGACGACGGCGGCCAAGTCTGCGGCGGCGAAGAAGGCCTCGAAGTCGGCCGCCGGCGCCAAGACGGCCCGCACGGCGGCCGCGGCGGGCACGAAGAAGGCGGCCTCCTCGAAGACCGCCGCCCCGCGCAAGCGGACGTCCGCCTGACCGTCCCTTCCCGCTGCCGCGCTGACGGGCCCCGAGTCCCGTCAAGCGGCTCCCCGTCAGGTGGCGAGGTGTCCGCGGCCCCAGTGGCGCTTGGAGGGCTGGCGCTGCGAAGGCTCCTCGTGCACGGGCTCCATCATCTGGTCGGGGTGGGGGTCGGACGCCGACCGGCTACCGAAGTTCCCGTATCCCATCATTTCGTGGGGGCGCAGTCCGCCCTTGGGGAGCTCCACCTGCTCCCGCTCCTCCTGCACCTCCAGCATGGCTCCGCCGGGGGGCAGGTGCGGCTGGCTCTCCGGTGTGGGTGGTTCAGGCTCCCGGTCCCGTACCCGCATGCCCAGCCAGAAGGCCAAGAGCAGGAAGGCACTGACAACCACTCCCACAACGAAGAACGGCCATATGTCAGCGAAAGTTTCCATGTGGTAAGTATTGCCCCCCTTCACCCATTTACACCATTGGGGAGCGGCTTCGGCGCCACCGGACCAGACTGGAACCGCGCAGGCACCGGCCTGCGCGGCAGGACCCGGCAGCGAGGGAGGAACGGCCATGTCGAAGCGAGGCAACAAGCGGCGCGCCCGCAAGAAGCGCAAGGCGAACCACGGCAAGCGCCCCAACGCCTGACCACCGCACCACCCGCACCACCTGCAGCACCTGTACGACCGCACCACCTGCACCACCTGCACCACCTGCACGACCGCGGCACCGCGCCCCCAGGGCGCACCCGCGACGAGGCCCGCCCCGCCCCCGGGCGCGGGCCTCGTCGTACGTCGGCCCCGCGGCCCCCCGCTGGTCCGTACGGACGTCATCGCGCCGCCCCCGACCGCGCCGCCGGGCGTGGCGACCCGGCGGCGGCCCCGGGGCCCGCTGGAGTGATCGGCATGTCGACACAACCCACGGGGCCCGGCCACGCCGGCACCACGACCGGTACCGGCGGCGGCCCCGGTGCCGGCGACCGGCCCGACGCGCCGCCCGACCGGCGCCGCTGGTGGACCCTCGGCGTGATCGGTCTCGGCCAGCTGATGGTCACGCTCGACGCCACCATCGTGAACATCGCCCTGCCCTCCGCCCAGGCCGACCTCGGATTCTCCGACGCGCAGCGCCAGTGGGTGATCACCGCCTACGCCATGGCGTTCGGCAGCCTGCTGCTGCTCGGCGGCCGGCTCGCCGACCTGTTCGGCCACCGGCGCGCGTTCCTGGCCGGCCAGATCGGCTTCGCCGCGGCCTCCGCCCTCGGCGGCGCGGCCGACGGCTTCCACGTCCTGGTCGCGGGCCGGGCGCTGCAGGGCGCGTGCGCCGCCCTGCTCGCGCCCGCCGCCCTCGCCCTCCTCACCACCACCTTCACCGAGCCCGCCGAACGCGGCCGGGCCTTCGGCGTGTTCGGGGCGCTGGCCGGCTCCGGCGGGGCCGTCGGCCTCCTGCTGGGCGGCGTCCTCACCCAGCACCTGGGCTGGCGCTCGACCATGTACGTCAACGTCCTGCTGGCCGCCCTCGCCGTCGGACCGGGCCTGCTGCTGCTCAGCCGCCGGGCCCCCGCCCGGCGCCCCCACCTGGACCTGCCGGGCACGGCGCTCGCCTCCACCGGACTGTTCTGCCTGGTGCAGGGCTTCGCGAAGGCGGGGACGTACGGCTGGAGCTCGCGGCGCACGTACGGCTTCCTGCTCGCCGGGGCCGCCCTGATGGGGGTCTTCGTGTGGTGGCAGCGCCGGGCGCCGGAACCGCTGCTTCCGCTGCGCGTGCTGCTCGACCGGGTGCGCGGGGCGGCGCTGCTGGCGATGTTCGTGACGGCGGTCGGGATGTTCGGGGTCTTCCTCTTCCTCACGTACTACCTCCAGCGGATCCGCGGCTGGGGGCCCGCCCACACCGGCCTGGCCTTCATGCCCATGTCGGCCTCGATCCTGCTCAGTTCGATCGGGAGCGGCAGTTCGGCCTGCCGGTGGCTGCCCGCCCGCCCCCGCATCCCGCTGGGCATGCTGATGGCCGCCTGCGGGCTGCTCGGCATGACGCGGCTCGAGGTGGACAGCCCGTACGTCACGCACGTGGTCCCGTCGCTGGTGGTGATGGGCGCCGGCATGGGGCTGATCATGTCGACGTCGATGAACCTGGGGACCGCGGGAGTCGCGCCCCGGGACGCCGGGGTCGGTTCGGCGCTGGTCACCGCGGTGCGGCAGGTGGGGGGCTCGGTCGGAACCGCCCTGATGAGCACCCTGGCCGCCGGTGCGACGGCCTCGTACCTGTACGAGCACGGCCGCGCGCGGGGCGGACCCGCCCGGTCGGAGGTGGTGGCGGACGCCGTCCTGCACGGCTACCACACGGGGTACGCGGTCGCGGCGGGCATCTTCGCGCTGGGAGCCGCGGTCACCCTGCGCATGCTCCCGGCGGGGTTGGTCATGACCCCTCGGGGGCACGGGCGGGGGCCCGGAGGTCCGGGTGGTCCGGGTGGTCCGGGGGCCCCGGGCGGTCCCGGGGTCAAGGGCGCCGGGGAGCCAGCGGACCCCGGCGGCACGAGGGGTTAGGCGGGCCCGAACAGCCGGTGCGGCCCGAGCAGCCCGAAGGGCCCGGCGGACATCCGCCGGACCCTTCGGTATCTCTCAGCTCTCAGCTCTTAGCTCTCAGCTCTTAGCCCTCGGTTCTCCGCCCTCACCTCTTTACCTCCTCGGCACGGGGAGAGGCGTCGGTCGGCCGGCCGGTCCGGGTCGGACGGAGCCGACGCCCGGACCGACGGCGGACGCTCAGGGGCAGTTGGCGACGGAGCTGCGCACCCGGTCACCCGTCGACGCGTGCTTCACCTTGCACGCGTCGGTGCCCAGTCCGCCGTCGACCTGTCCGTAGCCGGGGCCGATCGTCACGGCGGTGTCGGCCAGGCCGCGGATCCGGTCGTTGCCGGGGCCGCCCAGGACGATGCCGGCCGACTCCGTACCGACCGCGCGCGGCTCGACGGTGTCGTCGCCGCTGCCGCCGAGCACGCGCCCGCCGAGGTCGACGGTGCCGGTGGTGATGAAGTCGTCGTCGTCGTTGCCGAAGACCTGGCCGCCGCCGCGCTCGTACGGGCCGGGCTGGCCCATGACGCTGCCCGTGGTGATCTTGTCGTTGCCGTGGTCGCCGTAGACGGCTGCGCCGTGCTCGGCCGTACCGACGACGAGGGCGGTGATGATCGTGTCGTTGCCCGCGCCGCCGCGGACCGAGGAGTCGTCGTTCTGCGGGGCGAGGTTGTTGACCTGGAGGGTGTCGTCGCCGTCGCCGCCGAGCACCTGGGAGTCGATCAGCATCCCCTTGACGCGGATGTTGTCGTTGCCCTTGCCGCCGTAGATGATCACGTTCTTGACGTCGTTCTCGCACAGGATCGTGTCGGCGCCCTCGGTGCCGTAGACGTTCCCGGGAGGGGCCTCCACACCGTTGACGGTGCACCACTGCGAGGGCAGGCCGTCCGCGACGGCCGTGGTCGGGGCGGCGGCCAGGGAGGCGGCCATCACGACGGACGCGGCGACGGCATGCAGGCTGAGACGGACGGCTTGGTGTGCACGCGGCATGGAGACTCCCGTACGTGGGGTTGGCTGGGCCCGGTCAGTGTGAACCGGACAAACCAGGACCTTGCGGGCGCCACACCGGCAATCGGCGCACTCGTACTCCGTACGAAGGGTCGTACCCGGGACCGCGGGCCCGCCGACCGGGGGACGCGGGGCCCCTCCGGCGTGCGCCAATCCGGTACTCCTGGACGGGCGGGGGCGGCGTACGGCCGGGCCGCGGGAAGACATCCCGGCGTTGCAGCGACGACGCCGGGAGACCCGCCATGACCGAAGACCGGACCACCACCGCCCCAGCGCACCCCGAGCGCGACGGCCACCGGCCGGCGAGCGTCGGCGGCTGCCCCGAGTCCCACGCGCACCCGCCCGCCCGACCGGACCGGAAGGCCGGGTCCGACCGGGTCCACCACTGGCCCCTCGACGACTTCGAGGCGCTGGACTTCGACCCCTTCCTCGCCGACCGGCTGCGCGACGCGCGGGCCGTGCGCATCCGGCTCCCGTTCGGCGAGGGCGACGCGTGGCTGATGTCCCGTTACGCGCACGTCAAGGCCGCCACCACCGACCCGCGGTTCAGCCGGTCCGAGCTGGTCGGCCGTACCGTGACGGCCTCCTCCCCGCACGCCATCGCCTCGCAGCAGGCCTCGCTCAACTACGCCGACCCGCCGCGCCTGAACAACATGCGCCGGGTGGTGGCCCGCGCCTTCACGGGCAAGGCCATGCAGCGGCTCCGGCCCCTGGCGCAGGCCACGGTGGATGGGCTGCTGGACGCGATGGAGCGCTCCGGCAAGCCCGCCGACCTGGTCGAGCACCTGCACGGGCCGTTCCCGCTCGCCGTGGTCAGCGACCTGCTCGGCATGCCCGCGGCGCTGCGCGCGGACATGGTGTCCTGGGCGAACATCGCCATGACCCCCGGCCTCGCGCCCAAGGCGAGCACCGACGCCCTCGCGACCGTCCGCGAGACCATCGTCAAACTGCTCGCGCTGCGCCGCGCCGAACCGGCCGACGACCTCGCGGGCGTACTCGTCGCTGCCGCCGACGCGGGCGAGATCACCGAACCCGAGGCGATCTCCCTGGCCACCGCGATCCTGGTCAGCGGCACCCACGCGGTCCGCAACAACAGCGCGAACATGATCTACGCCCTGCTCACCCACCCCGAGCACCTCGCCCGGCTGCGCGCCGAACCCGAGCTCATCCCGCAGGCCGTCGACGAACTGCTCCGCTTCATCCCGCACCGCAGCGGCGTCGGCCTGCCCCGCATCGCCACCCAGGACGTCGAGATCGCCGGCGTCACCATCCGCGCCGGCGAGGCCGTCTACTCCTCCTACCTCGCCGCCAACCGCGACCCCGAGGTCTTCCCCGACCCCCACACCCTCGACTTCGACCGGGGCCCGATCGCCCACATGGCCTTCGGTAACGGCCCGCACCACTGCGTCGGCTCGATGCTGGCCCGCATGGAGTCCGAGCTCATGCTCAAGACCCTCCTCGACCGCTACCCCAACCTCGCCCTCGCGGTCCCCGCCGACACCCTCACCTGGCAACCCGGCGCCCTCATCCGAGGCCCGGTGACCCTCCCCGTCACCTGGTAAGCCGCCCCCTCCGCAGCCCCCGGGACCCCGCCTCGACACCCCACGCGAGGCGGGGTCTTCCCCTGTCCGCGGGAGGGCGGAGACGCGCGCTCCCCGAAGTCCCGGTCCACGCCAGGGCGGCCGAAAGACTGGTGCGCGGGGCAGACGGAACCGGGTAACGTCGTCGTCATGTTCTTCCAGACGCCGGTTCACGAGTGAGAGCGTGACGGGCCCCTGCTGACGTCCTCAGGCGTCGCCGCCCCTCACCCACCGATGAATCCGTAGATCACTCCACACCATTGCCGGGAGAACCCGTGACCAAGAGCAAGAACATCAACAACCCCGTGGGCCAGGGCGGCGGACAGCGCAAGCGACTGTCCCGCGCCGAACGGGCGAACAACGGCCCGCACCGCAACCTCGACCGCCAGGGCGCCGCCGACAAGAAGGCCGAACTGCTGCGCAAGATGCGCGAGAAGGCCGGCACGGCCGAGGCCGCCGAGCAGGCGGTCGACGACACCACCCAGAGCTGACGCACCGCCGCCGCAGGGCGGCACCGCACGGGCAGGGCCCGGACCGCGAGAGCGGTCCGGGCCCTGCTGCCGTACAGGAGAGACCGGACGGCGGCCCATGGCGCCAAGCGCGATGTACGGGTCTGAGCGGCTTGAGACTCCCACGCGCCACTCACGCGAGAACAGCGAGAGACAACGAGAAAGCCCCGGACTCAGTGGGACTGAGTTCGGGGCTTCATCTTCGGCACTCGCGCAGACCAGCCGGTGTTTCCGCTGCTCTCTACGAAGTGCCCCCGGCAGGATTCGAACCTGCGCACACGGCTCCGGAGGCCCCGTGCGTCTCACGCGTTTCAGCAGGTCAGAAGGTCGCAGGGAGTCTGGTGGGTGCCATCAGTCCACGAATGGGCCACGGGTTATCCCTCTAGGCGGCTTGGTGCACCGCTAGGCGAAGAGAGTGCCCGCGCTTACAGCCGCGCTCTCGGCCTGTGCGAAAGCTTGCTTAGCGTACTCGGCATCATCATCGGGAGTGATCAGGTTGGCCGGCTCGTGTATGGCTGCGGCCTTGGCGGCTTTCCGCGCCCGCTTCTTTGCCCTACGCTCTGCGGCGATTTGCTCGCTGAACGTCTTCCGGTAGGCGAGGGACTCTGCCTGCCTAGCTGGACTCAGGGCAGCCAGCCTCGCCGGGGAGGAGCCGTCGGTTCGCAAGCAGGCCCACTGGCTTCCGTTGCTGAGCTTCAACCCTCCCAACTCCAAAGCCCGTTCACGGTTGGCTTTCCAATGGCCGTTGAGAACCTCGAAGCCTTCTTCAAGCAATCTCTGGCGAGTCTCTCCGCGGAAGCGACGCGCCTCGTCTACCTGCTGTCCGATGGACTCGATGGTGTGGCGGTGAATGATCATGCCTTCACAGCGTTTGAAGAGTTCCAAAGCCCGTGCGTCGCCGCCTCGCGGAGCGAGAATGGCGTCACGGTCTTCCTTACGAAGGCTCATCAGGAAATTCTCTGGGATCGGTGTCCCAGGCTGAACGAGCCAGAGGATCTCGCAAATGCCGCCCGGGCTCTGGATGGTGCGCTTTCCATCGCGGTTTCCACCCACTAGGATCTCGTCCCTAATGCGGATGAGGCCTACTGCCATCTCACCGGTTACGTCATCTCCGTGTACCAAAAGGCAGATGTGACCCACAGCCTCCGGGGGTATCTGCCAGCCCCCAAAATTGCGAGACCACTTGCAATCGACGTCGACACCGCGCACGTCGAAGTCCATGCCAGCGGAGCCCTCATCCAGCTGGTATTCACCGCGCACAATGTTCTCGATATTCACGCCCAGGTAGCCCTTCTCCTGGTCGTTGCATTGGTCGAGTGTCCAGCGGCGGGTGCGGGGCGTAGCGATGACTTCATCCGTGGCCTTCCGGATGATCGCACCCATTCGGCTGCTCACGTCCGGCAAGAAAAAATCGAAGGCGGTGCCTATGCCTCGGTCAGCCTCGCGAGTGCTGGGGATGGGCTGTCCGATTGAGGTGGCTGCCATTTTGTCGGCCCGACGGGCGTGCGCACCTTGCCGTTCAACCAGGTCTGATCCGAAGAGAAGTTGCTCATCCATTGTTGAGTTACTCCACAGTCGTCAAGTAATTGGCAGTGGCTTCTTTTGTCGGTTACGCAGAAGCCATTGCGGGCATGCGCGACGCATAAGACTTGGTGCGATCTACTCCAGTGGCGCTCTTGGACATCCACGTTCCGAGATTATTTAGGGCGTCAGTTGGCGGTTCCCAGCCGAATTCGGCACAAAGGACATGGATGGCGAGGCGAGGAGGAACGGCATTTCCGATCTGCTGCCCGACGTCTTGGCCGGACCAAGGGTAATCCGTCGGGAATGTTTGGAGGCGGCCTGCTTCCGAGAAAGAGAATCGATCCATCTCGACGCCATCGACCGATACCACCCGGTTGCGTGAGATTTTCCCGGTTACGGTCGCCGAGGGCTCCCATGACCCGCGCCGCCCACGCGCCTTGGGTTCTCCGCCAGTTCCGTAGTTTGAGATCACCAAGAAAGGCGAATCTCGGTTCAGGACGTCTTCCATCGTGCGCCAGGGTTCCAGGCGAATGTCCCCTGAGTCACGTGAAATCCCTTTGCGATAGGTGCGATGGGTGGGGGCTGGCAGCTTCACTGGCTCAGATCCCATTCGAGCGACGAGGACAGCTCTTTTGCGGGTTTGAGGAACCCCGTATGCCTCTGTGCGCAGGAGTCCACAGTTGACCGAGTAGCCCTCGCTGCGCAGAGCCTCGGCGTAGGCTTCCCAAACCGGGAGTACCGCGGGGACCTGCTCCAACACAATCGCTCGATAGGGCTTGTCGAGATCGTCGATTGCTTCCAACGCCCAGCGAAGCGGCTCCAATACCAGACCGGTCCGCTCGTCCTCCAGCTTGGAGAGGTCCTTCGCGATCTCTTCGCGGTCCTCTCGGGCCACCATCCGATCGACGAAGGCCAATACGTCATCGAGTGCCCTGCGCCCAGCGCCATTCCCTGCAACGGTGAAGGTCTGGCAGGGCGGCCCGCCTGCGAGTACATCGGCGTCAGGAAAGAAGGCTGGTCCGTACCGGCGCACGTCGTCCTCGATCGTTGCCAACCCGGCCGCGTGGCGCGTTGCGCATGCAGCTGAATCCCATTCCACACCCACTGTCGCTAGGCCCAGCTTCTCGGCGGCGACGTCGAGCCCGCCAGGTCCGGCGAACAGGTCAACGATCTGGACGGGCTGCACTTGCTCTCCACGGGGGTGTTGGCATGAGGGCGTCCGAGCCGGGGTTGTCGGCATCTGAACAGCGCGTATCAGGGTATCGCGCACCGGTGACAGCGCCGCTGCTGTCGGGATCGATGGATCTACTAGTTGATCAACGGACCCTTGTGGCGCGGGGTGTTTTCCCAGATCAGGCCGTCGAGGGGACTTCGAATTCGGCTGCCGATACGTGGGCTTCCAGACAGCTACTCAAGCAGAATCTCTTCGGGCCGCCGGTTTGTGACGGTGGTCTCTCGTCCGGTGAGTATGTGATCGATGCAGGCCTCGAGGTCTCCGCCGTGGTCGTCCCGGGCCATGCTCCTGAGCTCCCGAGCCAGGTCCACCCCGTTGATCAGAACGATCGGGTACTGGTCCTCAACAATTTCGGTCTGTGCAGGCACGGAGTAGGCCCCGGTCGTGACGTATACGCCGATCCAGCCGCGTCGCAGTCGGGCCACGACACGAGCGATCTGCTCGGCAGTGACCAGGTTGTCGAGCTTGACGCACTTGGCCTGGCCGAGGACGACCAGACTGGTACCGGCGAGACCACTGCCGATGTCGAGCCGGCCGACGAAGTCCGCTCCGCCGTCGCCGGACCTGCGCGTCAGCCACCCCTCGACGTAGCTGTTCCCGGCTCCACGGAACACACGGGCCGCGACCGCGGACGCCACGGCCTCGAAGTCGTGCTTACGGCCGTCGAAGTATTTGTAGATCAGCTCCAGGTCCTTGGCTTCGGTGGTTCCCGGCTTGGGGCGCTGCTCTGGCACCTTGGTCACCTTGGCCCGGGCAACCCGACGGCGGATCCTGGGCAGGGCCGAGTTCCCGTGCTTGACCCACTCACGCCAAGCCCGCGGAGCTTGTTCGAGAGTCTCCGTGTTGCCCACGGTCTTGTCCCTGCGGGAGCCGATCCACTCCCACGAGACCTTGTCGTCTTCGTCCGTGAGGTCGATCAGAGCAATGTCGTAGACGTAGTTCGTAAACGTCGTGTGGTCGCTGCCGCCCCACTGCACCAGCCGCTCGGCCCTCTCGATGATCCCCAGACCACAGAACTCGACGTGCCCCTTGACCTTGCCGCTGCGCGAGACCGCCCGGAACAGCAGCAACGGGATGGCGGCGGCCCGCTCCTCGGGCGTGTGCCCCTGGTGCCCCGTGAAGGCATCGAGCAGGGCCGCATTGCCGTTGGTCTTCCCCGGCGCGACGGTGGTGGTGGCCTTGTGGTCACCGAAGTAGCGGACGTGCCCGTTGTCCATGTCGAACACGTCATGCCAGGGCGTCTGCTCGGTGCCGGCCTTCCATGGACTTGATCGGATGAGGATCACTGGCCGGCGTTCCGCGTCGGCCGTCCGGACCTTCGCCATGCCGTTGATGCCGGCCTCCAGCAAAGCCCGAGCGAGTTCCGGAGAGTGGGTCACGTGGTGGAAGTTGGGGTACCCGTCCAGCATCGCTGGCACCGGATCCTTGCCGGTCGCGTAGCGATAAACCTGACCAACACGCAACTGACCACCCACGTATCCCCCCACAGCAGTACGGGCCTGACGATCTTCGACGACGGTAGCGGCCAGCACTGACAGGCGGGCGGAACTTCCGAGGCTATGAGCTTGGGAATCACCGATGTTGAGAACCCGAAGAGCGGCTTGACCTGCGGAAACTGGTGCCCCGTCCCAGCGTCCCCCGCTGTCCATGGTTCCCCGACTCACCTGGCATGCGTCTGGCACGGCTGGCCTTCTGATCCGTAGCTCTACATAGATCAGTCACTGGGGGCCATTGCGGTCATCACGCAGCCTTGGAGGGGGGCTACTGGACGCTGCCCGTCTCCATGGTTGCGGTACCTCACTGCTGTACTTCCGCTTCGCCGACTCGCGCCCGTAGTGAATCCCGGCGAGCAGGAGGGACAGCCCGAGGAAGCATCGTGAGATCGGATCACGATCCCTGACCACGGCGATCAGAGACGGCATGCCGAGTACCAGCCACCAACGCGGATGGTTGCGCCAGTCACCTTGCCCGCCATCCCCTACCCTCCAGCCAAACGCAGCCGGCTCGCCTCACCACACTTCTTCTCGCGTTGCTTGCGCGGGAGTTGACTCGGCCTGCTAACGTGGAACTACAGATGTCCCACGACGCAAACGGGACGCTGCGCCGTGTAGGAGACGCGGGGCCCATCGGGCCAACGCCCCTCCGGCCGCTTACTTAGCTTCGAGAACTGAGCGTCGGCAGATCTCAGCCTAAAAACACCCATTGGGTGGTTGGGCTGAGGTCTGTCCTTTTTTGCCCAATCACCCTCCAATCCGGAGGGATCGAATTGGTTACGCAGCCCGCACAGCGTCCGCAGAGCACGAAGATCCTCTGCGTCCTGCTGGCAGGATCCTTGGCCGTCATCGTCTCGCTGATCGCCGGCATCCTCGTGAGCACGACCGGGGCGACGCTCGCCGAGGCCTTTCTGTATGGAGGCGGCGCGTTCGCGGTGAGCATGACGCTCTTCCTGGCCGTTCTTTCAGCCATTGGGCTCGTGTGACCGCAGCCACGGACCCGCTGCCACAACCACAAGCTGCCCTGCTGTCATCCCGTCTGCCGTCGACCCACACGGAGTGATAGCGGGGCAGGCTTCTGGGGCCCAGGTGGAGCGCCCTGCTGGACGAACGACCTGGGCCCCAGAAGCCTGGTCTGCTATGGCTTGCCTGGGTCGACGGCAGACGGGATGACAGCCCCCACCCCCACCACCAACCGGCCCGCAGCCGCACGACGGGCCCCGTCCATCCCGGAGCCTGAGCGCCCCCGCCGGAGGCATCGTTCTGACCGGCAGCCAGCAGATCAGAGCGGGTTCAACCCATCGAGCCCTTAGCCACGTGGCGCGCGGCCGGCGCCCCGGGCTGGAGCGGGGCGCAGACAGGAGCGCAGGCCCGGGGCGACGGGCGCGCGACGCCGCCTTGGGCGGCGGAAGCGCCCTTGATGAGGTAGAGAAACCTGTAACAACTCGGGCTTGCCGCGGCGGTCTTGCCGATCTGGCCAGCGGCTGTTCGCATGTACGTGGGGACGGCACGCAGGGGGCGGCTGATGAGCGGGCTGACGGTTCATCCGTGGAAGAAGCACGGCAAGGATCGGCTCTATGTGAACCTGCCGGACGGCACGGCTGTCGCCTGGGCGGATCGAGCGACCAAAGCTGTGACTATCAAGATTCAGAAGTACCAGGACGAAGCTCTGGAGCTCCTTCGAGGTCACCTTGGCGACGGCCTGGTCGTCACCTCTGCTGCTGCGCCTACTCGTGAGCCCCGCCCCGTGACTCCTTCCGTCGAGTCAGGGCACCCCGCCCACGCGACCGCGCAACGCCGAATCGAGAGGCCGGCGCCTGTCCCGCCGCTCAGCCCGAGCGAGGACCTGGCCAGGAACCGGCCCGGCTCACGGGTCGTCGGGATGATCGCCGAACGAGGTCCGTCGATGGTGCAGCGGCTGAAGGCCAAGTTGCTGCGGCAGTCCTCGGAGTGGGACAGCTGGTACGCCGGCCTGGAAGGTGAGCGCCGGGTAGGTCGTGAGCTGGAACGCCTTGCCCCGCTCGGCTGGCGGGTGCTCCACGGCATCGAGAAGGGCAACGGCGGCGACATCGATCACGTGCTGATCGGCCCTGGCGGAGTGTTCAGCATCAACACCAAGCACCACCGGGGTGCCTCGGTCTGGGTCGGCGACTCGATGGCCAAGATCAACGGCGGGAAGCCGCGTCCTTACGCTGCGGCAAGCCATTCCGAGGCGGACTTTGTACGGCGGGTGCTCGGGCGGTACTGCGCCTTCGACGTGCCCGTCGAACCGGTCCTGGTCTTCGTCGGCGTCGCCTCCCTGGACCGGGCGGCGACGCAGTACACCGTCCGCGTCTACCAGGAACGGGAGGTGGCGGCTCTCGGGCCGCTCACTGGGAAGCTCACGCCCGAGCAGGTGGAGCACGTGCACAGCGTCGCTCGTCACCGACGCATCTGGCTCCGCGCCTGACCGGTCGCGTCGGGCAGGAGGCGGCTCGTGAAGCCCCGTTGGCGCAGCCGTTCGTAGGCCTCGACCACGTCGCGAGGGACCTGTTGGCTGATCATGAAGCCCTGTTCGGGGTAGACCAACAGCCTTTGCAGGGCGCCGACCAGCATGTCGATGACCAGTCGCGGGTCGCCGATGGAGTCGACGTATTCGTCCAGCGTCATCGGGCTGGAAGCGCTGATGATCCTTACGCCGGGCCAGAGCTTTCGTGCCGTGGCGTACGCGCGGCGCTCCTCGTACGGCTTGCTGATCAGCAGAACGGAGGACACATCGACGCCGGCCTCTCGCAGCAGTTCTCGACTGAAGCTGATGTTCTCGCCCGTGTTGCGGGCTCGCGGCTCCACGAGCACGGCAGAACTGGGAACCCCGAGCTCCAGCGCCCGCTCGCGGTAGTGAACCGCCTCACCGCGAGGCATCCTTTCGCGCGTCGTCGGGCTGGTGGCGCCGGTGAACACGAGCAGGGGGGCCATGCCGCGGTTGTACAGGTCGACCGCCGTCTCGGCCACGCCCAGGTCGTGGCTGCCGAGCCCGATCGCTACCGAGCACGGCCGCGGAGCGTGGCCCATCTGGTGGTAGTCCCAGATGAGTCGGGTATCTGCCCAGTCCTGGGTCGTGATCACTTCTGGCCTTCCCTGTCATTCGCCGAGTCCGGCACCTGGAAGTCGTACTCCCAGGCGAAGCGCGAAGCAGCGTGCACGCCGATAGCGAATTCGACCACGGTGCCGTCGGCTGTGTAGGTCGTCCGGTGCAGCTCGACCACCCATTCGCCCTGCAGAAGCTGCAAGAGCCTCACCTCGTCAGCAGTGGGCGTACGGGCGAAGATCCGCTCCTTCATGTGGTCGATCTCGTAGCCGGCGTCGTACAGGACGCGGAAGCCACCACCGCGGCCAGCCGGGCCGGGTGTCGGATCCACCAGTCGGGTTCCTTCGACGTGCTCCGGTCGGTAGTAACTGGTCAGCGTGTGCGTTGGCTGGTCGCCTTCCTTCACCAGCCGTGCGCGGGCGTAGACCGGCGCGCCCACCGGTAGGCCATGTGCGGCAGCCACCTCGGCCGGCGCCTCAACGAGGCTGACAGACTGGGTCTGCTCGTTCCGGCGGTACGCCCGGCCAGAGGCCACGCGGTCCGCGATGAACGCCACCTCGTCCCCGTCACGCCACTTGGCCTTGTCGTAGCGGGCGATGCCGAGCCGCTTCAGCGGAACTTGCTGACGTACAACAGTTCCGTGACCTCGGGATGAGGTCACCAAGCCTTCCGCTTCCAGCGCCTTGTAGGCCGCGTGGACGGTCGCCTTCGAGCCCTCACCGGCGTCTACCAGCTCCCTGATGTGCGGCAATTGCTGGCCGGGGGCGTAGTCGCCCCGTCTGATCTGCTCGGCCAGCTTGTCTGCCAGCTCTCTCCACTTCGGCGCCACCGCGTATCCCTTTCGTCGACCTCAAGTCAAACACAGTCCTAGGACTGTTGACAGTCCTAGGACTGCACTGCACTATCTACTCAAGCGCTCGCAGTCCTAGGACAGCGAGAGTTGGTGGCCCTCTTTGGGCTGCCCCGACAACGCTGGAGGTACTGATGCCGTCGTTCAAGGTGGACACGTCGACTGCTGTGGTGTTCGTGGCCACGGCCCCCGTTCCCAAGCTCGTGAGCAAGCAGACCGGTGAGCGGGCCGTGGACCGGGAGACCGGCGCCGGGCTGTCCACGGTGGGCCTGCTGATCTCGGACGAGGGCGAGGGCAACCTTTACCAGGTGACCGTGCCGGAGACCGGGCTCCCCGAGGGCCTGATGCCGGGCATGCCGGTCTCGGTGATCGGGCTGAAGGCGCGGGACTGGGAGAACACGTTCAACGGCCAAACCCGGCACGGCATCTCGTTCCGCGCCGTCGCCCTCACGGTCGGGGCCTGACCATGGCCGACCTGACGGCGTTATGGGAGGTCGGTCTTCCGCTGGCCGGCGCCGGTGGCGGCCTCGGCTACGCGAAGGTCCGCGCACCCCGCGTCTACTGGTCGCTGGTGGGTCTGCCGGCCGCGCAGGTGCGGTTCACGGTGACGTACCGCTCCACGATGGATGTGTGCGGGCTGACGGTGCAGCCGTCCCGCCTGCGGGCGTTCATGGCGCGCAACATCGCCCGCCGCAGTGACGTCCAGCCCGTTCCGCCGAAGGTCCGCCGGGTGCGCGGGTCCTCGACCGGGCTGCGGGTCACGCTCCGTCTTCCCGCCGGTCTTGAGCCCGCCGACGTGGTCGCAGCCTCGGAGCGGCTGCGGCACGCCTGGGGCGTCCACTCGGTCAACGTGGTGGAGATCAAGCCGGGGTTCGTCGAGCTGCGCATGACAGGCTACGACGTGCTGCGGAAGGTGCGAATGCCGCGCCGGGTGCCCGCCGGGCCGATGACGGTCCCCGTCGCGCTCCGCGAGGACGGCACCGCGTTCATACGGGACTACCTGAAGGTCCCGCACGCGCTGACGCTCGGCGCCAACCAGTCGGGCAAGTCCATGTACCAGCGCAACCTGGTGGCCGGGCTCGCCCGCCTGCCGGTGGCGCTGGTGGGGATCGACTGCAAGCGCGGTGTCGAGCAGCGGGGGTATGCACCCCGCCTGTCGGCCCTCGCGATCACGCCGGAGGAGGCGTCCGGGCTCCTGGACGCGCTCGTGATGGAGATGGAGGACCGCTTCGACCTGCTCAGCGAGCATGGCGCCGCCGACATCTGGGCGCTGTCCGAGAAGGTTCGCCCGGTGCCGATCGTCCTGCTGGTGGACGAGGTTGCCGAACTGTTCCTGATCGCCAGCAAGAAGGACGAAGAACGCCGGGACCGGATGGTCACGCAGCTGGTCCGCCTCGGTCAGATGGCCCGCGCAGCCGGCATCTTCCTGGAGATCTGCGGGCAGCGGTTCGGCTCCGACCTCGGCAAGGGCGCCACCACCCTCCGGGCCCAGCTCACCGGCCGGACGGTCCACCGCGTCAACGACAAGCAGACCGCCGACATGGGCCTGGGCGACATCGCCCCGGACGCGGTGGTCGCCGTGCTGACCCTCCGGGCCGATATGCCCGGGGTCGCGGTTGCGGGTGATTCCTCCGGCGGCTGGTCCCGAATCCGTACGCCTGAGCTGAGCGCGGCCAAGGCCGCCGCCATCTGCGCCGAGTACGCGCACCTGACCCCGACGCTTCCCGTCCTCGCACCGTACCGGCCGGCCGTCCCCGCCAAGACCACGCCGGGCGAGTCCATCCCGCTCGTGCAGCCGGTTCCGGCGGCGGACTAGCCGCTCCCTCCCCTCGGTCGGCGTGACCGCCTCACGCCAGGTCCCTAGCCGACCCATGTCCGAAACCGAAGGGCACCGCCATGAGCACCGCGAAGAAGCCTCCGGCCACGCGGCGACGGCCGACCAAGCCCGCGCCTTCCCCGCCGCCCTGCGAGACCTGCGACGGGACCGGGGAGACCGGGACGGCTGTCCGTGTCGGCCGTCGGCTCCAGCAGATCGCCGCTACCCAGACCGGGCTGTGCCCGACCTGCTTCGGCACCGGCCTCGCCTGACTCGACCCCGAACCCGCTGGTGTCGGCCGCAAGCGTTCGGCACCGGCCTGCCTGAAAGGAGGTGACTGCGTGTTCCGCACCCTCCGCCTCGACCCCGTTCTCGTCCAGGCTGTCATCGCCGGGGCCCTGTCCTTCGCCCACCTGCACGATCTTGCCGTGGCGGCCGGACAGGACGGTTGGAAGGCGTGGGCCTACCCGGTGAGCGTCGACCTGCTGTTGGTCGCCGCCTGGCGCCGAATGCGTACCGATGCCGGCAACCGCGACGCCTGGCTCTGGTTCGCCATCGCACTGATCGCGTCGCTCGGCGCCAACGTCGCCACCGCCGGACTGCTCGACATGCAGCACGTACCGCCCTGGCTGCGGATCCTCGTCGCCGGATGGCCCGCGTTGTCCTTCCTCGGCGGAACGCTCCTCGCCCACGCCCCCACCACGGCGACCGTGCCTGAGCGGACGCCGGAACCCAAGGAAGAACCCGCCTCCGAGTCCACTCCGAGCCTGACCGTGGAGCGCGAAGCGGCCCCGGCTCCAGCTCTGCCACCGGTCGAACCCGTCTTAGCAGACGTGCCGCCCGAGTCCGCCCCGGCGGCGCCTGTCGTCCCCGTTCCGCCCGCGCTGCTCGACCACGCCCGGAAGATCGCGGCCGCCCACCGAGCCCAGACCGGCACGCCGATCGACACAGCCACGCTGCGCAACCGACTCGGCGTGCCCGCCGCGCTGGCGGACTCGATCGCCCTTCAGCTCACCTGACCGGAAAGGAGAGCACCCCATGCGCCCGAACCGCTTCTACAAGGTCATCCGCATCGGCCCGGTGCGCGTCGGCAGCCACAGCGACGGCCGGGGCCGCACGCTCCACACCGCCGTGTGCACCGCCCCCGGCTGCGACTTCTCCGCCGACTACTCCAGCCGCGCCGGCGCCGAACTCGCCGCCCACACCCACCGCTGCAACCCGAGCTAACCGCGAAAGAGACCATCCCATGGACGTCCCGCTCTGGCTCGCGCTGATCGTCGTCGGCGCCCTCGGCATCAAGCTCATCCGCCCGCCCTGGTGGCTCGTCGCCGTGATCCTCCTCGGCGGCTACCTCCTCGCCGACAGTTTGTTCGCCCCGCTCATCGACCCGATCACGAAGTAGGGAGACCTCGCCATGCTCCGCCCCCGCATCCCCGTCAACCCGCTCCCGACCGGCACGATCCCGCTGCCCTCGCCGCCCGCCCCCGACATCGAGCCCCGCCGCGAGTCCGCGACGGCACGGGCCACCGTCCAGCTCACCCCCGGCAGCGCGCTGGCCCTCGCCGCCGGCGGAGGAGCCGTGGTCCTGGTCGTCGGCGCCGTCCTGGTCTCGATGCTCCTCGCGGTCGCCATCACCGGGGTCTCCGTCGCTGTGATCACGGTGGTCCTGCGCCTGCTCGTCAAGGACCTCCAGAAGGGCCGGTGACCGTCATGGACGCGCTCGTCATCGCTGCGGGCTTACCGGCCCTGGGATGGGCCCTCCACGGCGGGCTGCTCCTGCGCCGCCTGGCCACCGCCCGCCGCGACCCCCTGACCGGGCTGCACACCCGCTCCGGGTGGACCGCCCGCGCCGAACACCTGATGGCCAGGCATCCCAGCGCTCTCGTGGTCCTGGTCGACCTGGACGACTTCAAGGCCATCAACGACACCCACGGCCACGCCGCCGGCGACTCGGTCCTCACCGCCACCGCCCACCGCCTGGCCACCTGGTGCGGACGCCACGGCATCGCCGCGCGGCTCGGCGGGGACGAGTTCGCCGCCATCGTCACCGACCCCGACCACACGGCTGGCCTGTCGGCCCTGCGCGCCGCGCTGGATGAGCCGGTCACCCACAACAGCCACGTTCTGCGCGTCTCGGCCTCGGTCGGTCACTGCTCCCGTGAACACCTGCCTGTCCCGGTGCTCACCGACGCCCTCTCCGCCGCCGACATGTCGATGTACGCGGCCAAGGGCCACGGCAGGCGCAACACTCGCTGACCGTCTCTGCACCCATCCATCAACCAGGAAAGGCCACTGCCATGGGCTTCTTCAGCAAGCGCCCCGAGATCGACCACGTCGAGCAAGACCGCCAGTACCGGCAGGCCAAGCGCGAGGGATCGCAGCGCCTGAACGCGATCCGGGACCGCATCGGCGACGGCACCGCCACCCGTGAGGACATGCGGGTCTTCAACGCCGTGCTGAAGCGCGGCCGTCGCAGCAAGTAACGCCCTCCGGGGCGGCCTCGGTCGCCAAACTTCCGCCGCCCCGGACGGCTCCGCCCATTCCAGACCCACCGGATCCGAAAGGGACAACTCATGATGCACCAGCCCCCGAGCACGCGTGTCTGCTCCCACTGCGACGGCTTCCCCGTCGTCCACATCACCACCGGGGCCACCAACCCGGACGGACAGCGCCGCACCCTTCCCGCCACCTGCCCGACCTGCAAGGGCAACGGCACCCGCGCCCTCCCGACCGCCCTCGTCCGCGCCGGGAAGTGACACCTTGACCGACACCGCCACCGCGGCGGGCCTGGACCCGGCCACCCTGAGCGACCTGCTCCGGGTGGCCGGGGCTCCCGACTTCGACCGCCTCACCGAACAACTCCGCCGCACCGGAGGATGCGCCGCCCCCATCCGTCTGACTGGCGGCACCAAGCTCCTCGACCCGGCCACCCGGACCGTGCTCCACGCCTACACCACCGACGCCGAGCCCGGCGGGGTCCTTCGCGTCGCCTGCGGCAACCGCCGCGCCTCGCGCTGCCCCGCCTGCGCCTGGACCTACGCCGGGGACACCTACCACCTCATCCGGGCCGGACTCGTCGGGGCCGCCGACAAGGGCACGCCCGAGACGACCCGCGACCACCCCCGCGTCTTCGCCACCCTGACCGCGCCGTCCTTCGGGCCGGTCCACAACCGCCCAGGCACGCGCCCGTGCCGCTGCGGGGTCCGACACGCCGAGGACGCCTCAGAGCTGGGCACGCCGCTGGACCCGGACACCTATGGCTACGCGGGCGCGGTGCTCTGGAACAACCACGCCTCCGAGCTGTGGCGCTACTTCACGATCTACCTCCGTCGGGAGATCGCCCGCCGGGCCGGCCTGACCCAAAAAGCCGCCCGCGAGCAGTCCCGCGTCTCCTTCGGCAAGGTCGCCGAATACCAGAAGCGCGGGGCCGTCCACTTCCACGCTGTCGTCCGCTTCGACGGCGCCGACGGGCCCGACACGCCGCCCCCGGCCTGGGCCACCCTCGACCTGCTCACCGATGCGATCCGGGCCGCTGCCGCCCGCGTACGCGTCGTCGTGCCGGCCGCCCCGAGCACGGTTTCGACACGGACTGGGTCCTGCGGTGGGGCGATCAGCTTGACGTCCAGCCCATCGGGGCCTTCGGGGACGGGGAAGAGGTGACGGAGCAGGCGGTCGCCGCCTACGTCGCCAAGTACGCCACCAAGGCCGCCGAGACGACCGGCACCGTGGACCACCCGGTGGGCAACAAGGAAGCCCTAGTCCTCCTGGGCGTGCCCGACCACCCTCGCCGCCTCATGGAAGCCTGCATGGACCTCGACCGGGCCTACCCGGATCGGCGCCTTCGGGCCTGGGCCCACATGCTCGGCTTCCGCGGCCACTTCTCCACCAAGTCCCGCCGCTACTCCACCACCCTCGGCGCCTTACGCCAGGTCCGCGCCGACTACCGCGCAGCCCAGCAACGCACCGCCCTCGGCCTGCCCGACCCCAACGATCACCCCGAGGCCACGCTCCTGGTCGTCGCCCACTGGGCCTACGCCGGCCACGGCCACACCCCCGGCGAATCCTGGCTCGCCGCCAACATCCGCCGCGACATCCAGCACAACCGCGACCACGCCCGAGAACTACGAGCCGAACTTGACCTGGAAGGAGACCCGGCGTGAAGGATCAGCTGATGACCGTCCCCGAGGTCCTCGCCGAGCTGGGTGGGGTCTCCCGGCGGACCTTCTACCGCTGGCGGGAGCTGGGCACTGGGCCGGCCTCCTTCAAGCTCCCGAACGGTGAGCTGCGGGTCTGGCGGAGCGACTTCGTCGCCTGGCTTCGGGGTCTTGAGGGGGCCGCTGCGTGAAGTCCCTCGACGTCAAGATCTGGAGTGTCCGGAAGAGGGATACGAAGCGGCCTTCTTATGACGTGCGCTGGGTCGTCGCCGGGCAAGCCTTCTCGGAGGGCTTTCGGACGAAGGGGCTCGCCGACAATTACCGCTCGAAGCTGATGAGGGCGGCGCGCGACGGCGAGGAGTTCGACACCGAGTCCGGCCTTCCGGGATCGATGGCCGAGAAGAAGGCGACGATCACCTGGTACGCCTTCGCCCTCAAGTACCTGTCCATGAAGTGGCCACACGCCGCGCCGAACACACGGGACGGGATCAACGAATCCCTGACCTCGGTGACCATGGCGCTGTTGGACGACCGCCCTGGGCGTCCGGACAGCGTGCTCCTCCGCAGGACGCTGCGGAACTGGGCCTTCGTCCTGCCCAGCCCCGGGGAGCGGGACCTGCCGGCCGAGGTCGGGAACGTCCTGCACTGGGTGGCGAAGGCCTCGCGGCCCCTGTCCGACCTTGCGGACCCGGTGATCGGGCGTGCCGTCCTCGACTCCCTGAAGATCAAGCTCGATGGTACCGCTGCGGCCGCCGAGACCGTCCGCCGTAAGAGGCGCACGTTGATGAATGCCCTCGAATACGCGGTTGATCTCGGCGAATTTCGCGAGAACCCGCTCGCGGCGGTGCGCTGGCAGAAGCCCAAGGTCTCGAATGAGGTGGATCCCCGGGTCGTCGCCAATCCCGAGCAAGCGCGCGCCTTGCTGGCTGCCGTCTCGTACGTCGGGGGATTCCGCCGGGCTCGCGGGCGTCGGCTCGTCGGGCTCTTCGCCGGGATGTACTTCGGGGGCCTCCGGCCTGCGGAGGCGGTGGGCCTGGCGGAGTCGGACCTGGTGCTGCCGGCCGAGGGGTGGGGCTCCGCGCTGCTGCACCGGACCCGGCCGAGCGTCGGCAAGCGGTGGACCGACTCCGGGGAGAGCCACGACGACCGCGGCCTGAAGAACCGCCCCGCCGAGCAGGTCCGCCGGGTGCCGATCCCGCCCCAGCTTGTCGTGATCCTCCGGGATCACCTGGAGACCTTCGGGACCGCGGAGGACGGGCGGCTCTTCTTCAGCGAGAACGGGGGGGTGGTCTCGTCGTCCACCTACTACCGGGCCTGGCAGGAGGCACGGGCCCTTGCCCTGCCGCCCGGTGTCGTGGCCTCGCCGTTGGCGGCCCGGCCGTACGACCTCCGGCACTCGGCGCTGTCGACCTGGCTCAACGCGGGGGTGGATCCCACCGAGGTGGCCGAGCGCGCCGGCAACAGCGTGGAGGTGCTCCTGAGCCGGTACGCGAAGTGCCTCGACGGGCGCCACGAGGTGGCCAACCGCCGGATCGAGGAGCTGCTGCGCGAGTACGAGTGAGGCGCTCGTGCGGCGACCCTCAAGGCCCCTGGACTCGTCCGGGGGCCTTTGCCGTTGGGGGGTTGACCTGGGGTTCTGGGGGCTTGGCCCGTCCGCGAATAGTCCGCGGGGTCCGTCATGGGGCTGCATCCCGTGACTCACGGCTGCGCATACGACAAGACCCCGTCCTCAGCATCTCTGCTGGTGGCGGGGTCTTTTGGCACTTCGTGCGAAGTGCCCCCGGCAGGATTCGAACCTGCGCACACGGCTCCGGAGGCCGTTGCTCTATCCCCTGAGCTACGGGGGCGGGGTGTCGTCTCTCGGCGACGGACAGAACACTACCAGCTTCGGAGGGGTGATCAGGAACGGGTTTCGCAGGTCCGGGGGAGGTGGGTCGCCCGCACGGGGTGGAAGTGGGGAAAACCCGGACGCGGGGACCGGGGCGCACCTACTCTCGAGTTGTGCCAGGCGCGTCGGGCCGGGTGCTTGTTGTCGACGACAACAAGGTCATCCGGCAGCTGATCAAGGTCAATCTCGAGCTGGAGGGCTTCGAGGTCGTGACCGCGAGCGATGGTGCCGAGTGCCTGGACGTGGTGCACGAGGTGTGCCCCGACGTCGTGACCATGGACGTGGTCATGCCGCGGCTGGACGGGTTGAACGCCGCGGCGCGGTTGCGGTCGGACCCGCGGACGCGGCACCTCCCGGTGGCCATCGTGAGCGCGTGCACGCAGTACGAGGTGGAGGCCGGGGTGCTGGCGGGGGTGGACGCGTTCCTCGCCAAGCCCTTCGAGCCGGCGGACCTGGTGGCCGTCGTGCGACGGCTGATCGAGGAGCAGGGCGGCGGGCCGGACGAGGTCGCCGATGATCCGTCCGCGGGGGCGGGGAGTCGCCAGGGCTGATGTCGCCCCGGTCGTGAGAGCGGCGGTTGAGGTCCTGTACGTGATTGCGGTCGCGGGCTTGTCTCCTGGTCGTGGTGCGGGGGCCGCTCCGGTCGGTGGCTCGTTTGCGGTTCGCTCTGCCTTTTCGGGGGGCGGGTGCGGGTCCCGGTTCCCACATGCCGAAACTGGTTCGCGGAAGGGCCCCCCTCCTCCCATACGCTTGTCCCGTGACCCCCGCCGACCTCTCCCGCACCGTCGTGCGCGCCGTGCGCCACGCCGTCGAGCGGCGCGAGCTGCCCCGGGAGGCCGCCGTCGGGAGGGTGCTGGAGAGGGTGGTCGTCCAGCCGACCCGGCCCGGGGGAGTGGGGGACTACGCCACCCCGGTCGCGTTCGGCCTCGCCAAGGTCCTCGGGGGGAGTCCCGGGCCCCGGGACGTCGCGGAGGTGCTGGCCCGGCGGCTGGGGCGGGAGCCGGGCATCAGGAGCGTGGCCGTCACCGGGGGCGGGTTCCTCAACTTCTTCCTGGCCCCCGATGCCGGGCTCGTCGACGCCGTCCGCGGCGCGGGCCCCCGCTACGGGTACGGCGACGCCCTCGCCGGGCGTCGGGTGCCGGTACCGGAGGGGCCCGAGCCGCGGGCCCGGATGTACGGGGAGGCCGTCGCCGCGCTCGTACGGGCGCAGGGCGGCGAGCCGGAGGCCGGGGGGCCGGCGCCGGCGCCGCTGCGGCGCGGCGACCGCGACGCGGCGGAGCGGTTCGGGGGCGGGGCCGTGCGCTGGGCCGTCCTCGACACCCCCTCGGGGGAGACCCCCGACTTCCACCCCGTGCTGCTCCGCCAGCACGAGGACAACCCCTTCTTCCGCGTGCGGTACGCCCACGCCAGGGCTCGCGCCCTGCTGCGGAACGCCGCCGACCTGGGCTTCGGGCCCGCCGGCATCGCCCCGCCTGCCGCCACCGCCCCGCCTGCCGCCCCCGCCCCGGCTGCCGCCGGGGGTGTCGGCACGGCTGCCGGCACCGCCCCGCCTGCCGCCGCCGGCACGGCCGCCCCCACCCCCCTGGACCCCGCGCTCACCCGCGCGCTCGCCGAGTACCCGCTCGTGTTGGAGGCGGCCGCGCACCACCGCGCCCCCGACCGGCTGACCAGGCATCTCGCCACCCTCGCCGATGCCCTGCTCGACGCCCAGCACGACGTACTGCCCCGCGGAGACGAGAAACCCTCGGTCGCCCACCGTTCCCGGCTCGCCCTCGCCGAAGCCGCCGGGACGGTGCTCGCGGGCGGCCTGTCCCTGCTCGGCCTCGATGCCCCAGAGTTTCTGTAGAGGAAGTACGAGATCATGAGCCGTTCCGCGCACCCCGCAGGCCCCCGCCACGGAGACGTCCTGCCGGAGAGCCACTACACCGCCCCGCCCGCCGACCTCAACGCCCTTGACGAGAAGGTCTGGTCGCGCACGGTACGCCGGGGCGACGACGGCGTCGTCACCGTCGCCGGACTCGAAGTGACCAAGCTGGCCGAGGAGTTCGGGACCCCCGCCTACTTCCTCGACGAGACCGACTTCCGCGAGCGCTGCCGCGCCTGGGCGCACGCCTTCGGGTCGGACGCCGACGTGTTCTACGCCGGAAAGGCCTTCCTCTCCAAGGCCGTTGTGCGCTGGCTGAAGGAGGAGGGGCTCAACCTCGACGTCTGCTCGGCGGGCGAGCTGAGCACCGCGCTGGCAGCCGAGATGCCGGCCGACCGGATCGCGTACCACGGCAACAACAAGTCCGTCCCCGAGATCCGCCGCGCCATCGAGGCGGGGGTCGGCCGGATCGTGCTCGACTCCTTCCAGGAGATCGCCCGGGTCGCGCACGTGGCCCGTGAGCTCGGCGTCCGCCAGCGCGTCCAGATCCGCGTCACCGTCGGCGTCGAGGCCCACACCCACGAGTTCATCGCCACCGCCCACGAGGACCAGAAGTTCGGCATCGCGGTCGCCGACGGGCAGGCCGCCGAGGCCGTCCGCCGCGCCCTGGGCCACGACAGCCTCGAGCTGATCGGCGTCCACTCGCACATCGGCTCGCAGATCTTCGACACCGCCGGCTTCGAGGTCTCCGCCCGCCGCGTCGTCCAGCTGCTCGCCGCGGTCCGCGACGAGCACGGCGTCGAGCTGCCCGAGATCGACCTCGGCGGCGGCCTCGGCATCGCGTACACGCCCGAGGACGACCCGCGCGAGCCGCACGAGATCGCCAAGTCGCTCCGCGAGATCGTCACCCGTGAGTGTGAGTCCGCCGGACTGGCCGTGCCGCGCATCTCCGTCGAGCCGGGCCGCGCCATCGTCGGCCCCACGGCCTTCACCCTCTACGAGGTCGGCACGATCAAGCCGCTGGAGGGCCTGCGGACGTACGTGAGCGTCGACGGCGGCATGTCGGACAACATCCGCACCGCCCTCTACGACGCCGAGTACAGCGTCGCCCTGGTCTCCCGCGCCTCCGACGCCGATCCCATGCTCTCGCGCGTGGTCGGCAAGCACTGCGAGAGCGGCGACATCGTCGTGCGCGACGCGTTCCTGCCGGCCGACCTGGCGCCGGGCGACCTGGTGGCCGTACCGGCGACCGGGGCGTACTGCCGCTCGATGGCGAGCAACTACAACCACGCGCTGCGACCGCCCGTGGTCGCGGTCCGCGACGGGGCCGCGCGCGTGATCGTCCGGCGCGAGACGGAGGAGGATCTCCTGCGACTCGACCTCGGATGAGGTTGGATTTTCCGGGGAAGTCCCCCGGGAGGCCGAGATGGACGTCTCGGACTCTGGACAAGGGATGGAAACTCCTGTCCAGTGCGTGAGACTGGTTCGGACCGTGCTTGCACCGGCAAGCCGGATTGTTGACGAAAGGCGTAGGTCGTGATGATGCGTACGCGTCCGCTGAAGGTGGCGCTGCTGGGCTGTGGTGTGGTCGGCTCAGAGGTGGCGCGCATCATGACGACGCACGCCGACGACCTCGCCGCGCGCATCGGCGCCCCGGTCGAGCTCGCCGGCGTGGCGGTCCGCCGCCCCTCGAAGGTCCGCGAGGGCATCGACCCGTCGCTGATCACCACCGACGCGACCGCGCTGGTCAAACGCGGGGACATCGACGTCATCGTCGAGGTCATCGGCGGCATCGAGCCGGCCCGCACCCTGATCACCACCGCGTTCGAGCACGGCGCCTCGGTGGTCTCCGCCAACAAGGCCCTGCTCGCCCAGGACGGCGAGACCCTGCACGCCGCCGCCGAGCAGCACGGCCGGGACCTCTACTACGAGGCCGCCGTGGCCGGCGCCATCCCGCTGATCCGCCCGCTGCGCGAGTCCCTCGCCGGCGACAAGATCAACCGGGTGATGGGCATCGTCAACGGCACGACGAACTTCATCCTCGACAAGATGGACTCCACCGGCGCCGGCTACTCCGAGGCGCTCGACGAGGCCACCGCCCTCGGGTACGCCGAGGCCGACCCGACCGCCGACGTCGAGGGCTACGACGCGGCCGCCAAGGCCGCGATCCTGGCCGGCATCGCCTTCCACACCCGGGTCCGCCTCGACGACGTCTACCGCGAGGGCATGACCGAGGTCACCGCCTCCGACTTCGCCTCGGCCAAGCGGATGGGCTGCACCATCAAGCTGCTCGCCATCTGCGAGCGGGCCGCCGACGGCGAGTCCGTCACGGCCCGCGTCCACCCGGCGATGATCCCGCTCAGCCACCCGCTGGCCTCCGTCCGCGAGGCCTACAACGCGGTGTTCGTCGAGGCCGAGGCGGCCGGCCGGCTGATGTTCTACGGACCCGGCGCGGGCGGTTCGCCGACCGCCTCCGCCGTCCTGGGCGACCTGGTCGCCGTCTGCCGCAACAAGCTCGCCGAGGCAACGGGGCCGGGCGAGTCGGCGTACACCCAGCTGCCGGTCAGCCCGATGGGCGAGGTCGTCACCCGCTACCACATCAGCCTCGATGTGGCGGACAAGCCGGGTGTCCTCGCCCAGGTGGCCACGGTCTTCGCCGAGCACGGCGTGTCCATCGACACCGTCCGCCAGCAAGGTCATCCAGAAAAGGCCGGCGACGGGGCCTCCCTCGTCGTCGTCACCCACCGCGCGCCCGACGCCGCCCTCTCCGGCACCGTCGAGGCGCTGCGCAAGCTCGACACCGTGCGCGGTGTCGCCAGCATCATGCGTGTTGAAGGGGAGTAAAGGACCCATGAGCAGCAATCGCACCCACCAGTGGCGGGGCATCATCGAGGAGTACCGGGACCGGCTTCCGGTCACGGCCACGACTCCCGTGGTGACGCTCCGCGAGGGTGGCACCCCGCTCGTACCGGCCCAGGTCCTCTCCGAGCGCACGGGCTGCGAGGTGCACCTCAAGGTCGAGGGCGCGAACCCCACCGGGTCCTTCAAGGACCGCGGCATGACCATGGCCATCACCCGGGCCAAGGAGGAGGGCGCCAAGGCGGTCATCTGCGCCTCCACCGGCAACACCTCCGCCTCGGCCGCCGCCTACGCGGTGCGCGCGGGCATGGTCTCGGCCGTGCTCGTGCCGCAGGGCAAGATCGCGCTGGGCAAGATGGGCCAGGCGCTGGTGCACGGCGCCAAGATCCTCCAGGTGGACGGCAACTTCGACGACTGCCTCACGCTCGCGCGCAGGCTGTCCGACAACTACCCGGTCGCGCTGGTCAATTCCGTGAACCCGGTGCGCATCGAGGGCCAGAAGACCGCCGCCTTCGAGATCGTCGACGCGCTCGGCGACGCCCCCGACATCCACGTCCTGCCGGTGGGCAACGCGGGCAACATCACCGCGTACTGGCGGGGCTTCAAGGAGTACGCGGCCGACGGCCTGGCCACGCACACCCCCCGGATCTGGGGCTTCCAGGCCTCCGGTTCGGCGCCCATCGTGCGCGGCGAGCCGGTCAAGGAGCCGCACACCATCGCCACCGCGATCCGCATCGGCAACCCGGCCTCCTGGGACTACGCCCTCGCGGCCCGCGACGAGTCCGGCGGCTTCATCGACGAGGTGACCGACCGTCAGATCCTGGCAGCCTACCGGCTGTTGGCCTCGCAGGAGGGCGTGTTCGTGGAGCCCGCCTCCGCCGCGTCCGTGGCCGGCCTGCTCAAGGCCGCCGAGCAGGGCAAGGTCGATCCGGGCCAGAAGATCGTGTGCACCGTCACCGGCAACGGCCTGAAGGACCCCGACTGGGCGATCGCCGGCGCTCCGCAGCCCGTCACCGTTCCGGTGGACGCCGAGGCGGCCGCGGTCCGGCTCGGCCTGGTCTGACGTACGTCCCTCCGACCGCCACGGCGCCCGCAGCGGGCCCCGTGGCGGTCGGGATCCGGTCGAAGGCCGGTCGCCGACCGCTCCCGTACGACCGCCCCGCGACCAGGGCGGAGAACCGCGCAACGCCCCGCAGGCCGAGACAGGGGCGGAGCGGGGTCCGCGACACGCATCGTGCGCCTCCTGTGCGCCCTATGTCGCGACAGAACCTTCCTTCGATAGGCTGTACTTACATCCGCCCACTCGCATATGCCTGCGGTGTTGCCCCCGAGGCCTTCGGATGTCGTACGTCTTCAAGTACATTCACCGCGAACATCTCGCACAGTCACAAGGAGTGTCATCGAGCGATGGCCGGTCCAGCGTTCCGCGCCGCCGCCGTACGGGTGCGCGTCCCCGCCTCCAGCGCCAACCTCGGCCCGGGCTTCGACGCCCTGGGCCTGGCCCTGGGGCTCTACGACGACGTGGTCGTCCGGGTGGCCGACTCCGGGCTGAACATCGACATCGCGGGCGAGGGCGCCGACAGCCTGCCCCGTGACGAGAGCCACCTGCTCGTACGCTCCATGCGCACGGCCTTCGACCTGCTGGGCGGCCAGCCCCGGGGCCTGGAGGTCGTGTGCGCCAACCGCATCCCGCACGGCCGCGGCCTCGGCTCCTCCTCGGCCGCCATCTGCGCCGGCATCGTCGCCGCGCGGGCCGTGACCATAGGCGGCGACGCGAAGCTCGACGACGCCGCGCTGCTGGAGCTGGCCACCGAGATCGAGGGCCACCCCGACAACGTCGCGGCCTGCCTCCTCGGCGGGTTCACCCTCGCCTGGATGGAGGGCGGCTCCGCCCGCGCCATCAGGATGGACACGGCAGATTCCGTCGTTCCGGTGGTCTTCGTACCCTCGAAGCCCGTGCTGACGGAGACCGCCCGCGGCCTGCTGCCGCGCACCGTCCCGCACGTCGACGCCGCCGTCAACGCCGGCCGCGCCGCGCTGCTCGTCGAGGCCCTGACCAGGCGCCCCGAGCTGCTGCTGCCGGCCACCGAGGACCGGCTGCACCAGGAGTACCGCCAGCCCGCGATGCCCGACAGCGTGGCGCTGGTCAACCGGCTGCGCGCGGACGGAGTCCCCGCGGTCATCTCCGGCGCGGGCCCCACGGTCCTCGCGCTGGCCGAGAACGGCACGGCCGACAAGGTCGCACTGCTCGCGGGCGAGGGATGGGCCGCCAACCGGCTGGCCCTCGACGCCGCAGGTGCGAGCGTGTTGCCACTCGCGGGCTAGGACCTGCTGGTGCCGCCTTGTCGGAAGGGCGCGATTGCCGGTGAGTGAGAGGGGGAATGTCTGTTGGATCCGGTAGTGTTAATCTCAAGTACGCATCCGAAGCCGTCGTGGCTCGGTGCTCAGTGTCCCCATCCGGGACCACCTTTCTTCCGGGAGCCTCCCCGACTGCTTTGACCACTGCCAGGCAGTTCCGAGCATGCTCCGGAATCGGCGTGACATTCCCACGCTTTGCAGCTGGGGTCTTCTCGCCGGAACCCATGTACTGATTTCTTCCGCCGTACCTCTACCGGCGGACCACCGCCCCGGCACGGTCCACACATCAGGGACCGCGGCCGGACAGCACAACCGGTCGCCGAGCCAGACAGGCCGACGTCCGCTCCAGGGAAGGACCCTTCGTGAGCGACACCACCGATCTGATGGGCGCTGCCGACACCAGTGTCGAGACCAGCGCGCCCGCGGGTGCTGCCACCCCCAAGCGCCGCCGCGCTGGCACCGGCCTCGAGGGCATGGTTCTGGCCGAGCTGCAGCAGGTCGCATCGGGCCTCGGTATCCGCGGCACCGCGCGCATGCGCAAGAGCCAGCTGATCGAGGTCATCAAGGAGGCGCAGGCCGGTGGCGGCGCTGCCGCCCCCGCCAAGAGCGCCGACGCCGCCGAGGCCAAGCCGAAGCGCCGTACGACGGCCAAGGCCGTCAAGGCCGACGCTGCCGAGGCCCCGGCCGCCCAGCAGCAGATCGACATCCCGGGCCAGCCCGCGTCCGACGACGCCCCGGCCGGCGAGCGCCGACGCCGGCGCGCCACCGCGGCCGCCGGCAGCCCGGCCGCCGCCGAGGCCCCGGCCGCCGCCCCCGCGCAGGTCGAGGCCAAGACGGAGACCCGTACCGAGGCCCGTGCCGACGAGGCCAAGGCCGAGGCCGCCACCGCCGTCTCCGCCCCGGCGGAGAGCACCGAGGGCCGTAGCCGCCGCGACCGCCGTGAGCGCGGCGAGCGCGGTGAGCGGGGCGACCGCGGTGAGCGGGGCGAGCGCGGCCGTGACCGCCGCGAGCGCGGCAAGGGCGAGGAGCAGGCCGGCGGCCAGCAGGGCCAGGGCCAGGGCGGTCAGCGCCAGCAGCAGCAGGGCGGCGGCCGCGGCCAGCAGCAGGGGCCGCAGGACGACTTCGACGACGAGGGCGGCCGTCGCGGCCGGCGCGGCCGCTACCGCGACCGCCGCGGCCGTCGCGGTCGCGACGAGTTCGGTGCGAACGAGCCGCAGGTCGCCGACGACGACGTGCTGATCCCCGTCGCGGGCATCCTCGACATCCTCGACAACTACGCGTTCATCCGGACCTCCGGCTACCTGCCCGGCCCGAACGACGTGTACGTCTCCCTCGCCCAGGTCCGCAAGAGCGGCCTGCGCAAGGGCGACCACGTCACGGGTGCCGTGCGCCAGCCGAAGGAGGGCGAGCGCCGCGAGAAGTTCAACGCGCTGGTGCGCCTCGACTCGGTCAACGGCATGGCGCCGGAGTCCGGCCGCGGCCGCCCCGAGTTCAACAAGCTCACCCCGCTGTACCCGCAGGACCGGCTCCGCCTGGAGACCGACCCGGGCGTGCTGACCACCCGCATCATCGACCTCGTGTCGCCGATCGGTAAGGGCCAGCGCGGTCTGATCGTGGCCCCGCCGAAGACCGGCAAGACCATGATCATGCAGGCGATCGCCAACGCGATCACGCACAACAACCCCGAGTGCCACCTGATGGTCGTCCTGGTCGACGAGCGTCCGGAAGAGGTCACCGACATGCAGCGGTCGGTCAAGGGCGAGGTCATCTCCTCGACCTTCGACCGCCCGGCCGAGGACCACACCACGGTCGCCGAGCTGGCCATCGAGCGCGCCAAGCGCCTCGTCGAGCTGGGTCACGACGTGGTCGTCCTGCTGGACTCCATCACCCGCCTGGGCCGCGCGTACAACCTCGCGGCGCCCGCCTCCGGCCGCATCCTGTCCGGTGGTGTCGACTCGACCGCGCTCTACCCGCCGAAGCGCTTCTTCGGTGCCGCGCGCAACATCGAGGACGGCGGCTCGCTGACCATCCTGGCCACCGCGCTCGTCGAGACCGGCTCGCGCATGGACGAGGTGATCTTCGAGGAGTTCAAGGGCACCGGCAACATGGAGCTCAAGCTCGACCGGAAGCTCGCCGACAAGCGCATCTTCCCGGCCGTCGACGTCGACCCGTCGGGCACCCGCAAGGAGGAGATCCTCCTCAACAGCGAGGAGCTCAGCATCGTCTGGAAGCTGCGCCGGGTGCTGCACGCGCTCGACTCGCAGCAGGCGATCGAGCTGCTGCTCGACAAGATGAAGCAGACGAAGTCGAACGCCGAGTTCCTGATGCAGATCGCCAAGACGACCCCGGCGTCGAAGAACGACGACTGACAACGTCCGGAAACCGGGAACCGTTCCCGGTGCCCCCGGCGTCTTCGCCACCGCCCCGTCACTCCGGTGACGGGGCGGTTTGCGTGTGGCCGGCACGCGTGACGTCCCGTGTGGGGACTTACACGCTCCTTACATGTTGACAAAGGCTCAACTGTCAACTTATTTCCGCGCATTGCCGGATACGGGTTGGATTAAGGCGCGGACATGACATAGGATCGGTCACGCCGCACGTCGGGGGGACCACGACAGCGTCGGCCGCCAACGGCCGGACAGTGGGCGGGACTTGGGCACTTCGGTGACCCGGGGTCCGCGCCGTGCGAAGTAGCCTCCCCCTGCGTGCCAGACAGACACCTCATACGGGGAGATTGAGTGTTTTCTCTGAAGTCCCTGCGTAGCCGCGCCGCCCTCTCGGGTGCCACGGCCGCTCTCGCTGCCGGACTCGTCGCCACCATGGCCGCCCCGGCCGGTGCCGCCGCCCAGCCCGCTGCGCAGCCCGACTCCTCCGCGTCGGTCACCGCGCAGATGGCCTCGGTCATCAACGCCGCCAACAAGGGCAACAACGCCCCCGAGCGTGACGCCCAGATCATCGGCGGCACGGCGGTCAACATCAAGAACTACCCGTTCATGACCCAGCTGTGGGTCGGCGACGGCCGGGGCCACGGCTGGTTCTGCTCCGGCTCGGTCGTCAACTCCCGCAAGATCCTCACGGCCGCCCACTGCGTCAAGGGCAAGAACTTCGTCAAGTACGGCTTCGTGATCACCGGTGCCACCCGCATCGCTGACTCGCACAGCCTGTACGGCGGCAAGATGTACTCGATCTCGAAGCAGTGGTACCACCCGCGGTACAACTCCTCGACGTTCGCCAACGACATCGCCGTCCTGACGCTGAGGTCGCGCACCGCCGCCAAGCCGGCCAAGGTCACGACCTCCACGGACACGGCCTCGTACCGCCCGGGCAAGATCGGCACCTCCGTGGGCTGGGGCCGGACCACGTCCAAGAACCAGAACCTGTCCACCTACCTGCGTCGCGGCTACCTGCCCGTCCAGGCGAACTCGGTCTGCCAGCGCTTCTGGGGCTCCGCCTTCAAGAAGGGCGCGATGCTCTGCGTCGGCAAGGCCGCGACCGGCTCCGACCGCGGCACCGTCGCCACCTGCAACGGTGACTCCGGTGGTCCGTTCCTCGTGAACGGCCGCATCGTCGGCGTCACCTCGTGGGGCGTGAAGGACTGCGTCTACAAGGGCGCCCACCCGGTCTTCACGAAGTACAGCACCTACGCGAAGACCGTCGCCGCGCAGCTGCGCTAATCACGGCCTTCGCTCCACGGACGCGGTCCGGTGCCCTCGGCACCGGGCCGCTTTCCGTTGTCGCGCAACCCTTTCCGCCCAACCCCCGTCTCTCTGGTCGGGCCATCCGGGGGGTATGAGCGACCAGGAACGCGACGGAGCGAGGAGACCATGACCGAGGACACGGCGGGCCGGGGAGCCCGCGGCAGGGGCCACCGCAAACGTCCGCCCACCCGCCGCAGGGCGCTGGCGGTCACCGCCTGGACGGCGGCCGGCGTGGTGGTCCTCGGGGGAGCGGGCCTCGGCTACGTCTACGTGAAGTTCAACGGGAACCTCAGGAGCGTCGACATCGACGCGGCCCTCGGCGACGACCGCCCGGCCGACGTGGACAACGGCTCCATGGACATCCTGGTCCTCGGTTCCGACTCGCGCTCCGGCGCGAACGGGGAGTACGGCGCCGACGACGGCGGCTCGGCCCGCTCCGACACCGCGATGATCGTGCACCTCTACGAGGGCCACAAGAAGGCCGCGGTCATATCCGTACCGCGCGACACACTGGTCACCCGGCCCTCGTGCAAGACCCCGGAGGGCACCACCGACCCCGGCGGCGAGCGCAGGATGTTCAACGAGTCCTTCACCGTCGGCGGCCCCGCCTGCGCGGTCAAGACCGTCGAGACGATGTCCGGCATCCGCATGGACCACTACCTCGAGGTCGACTTCACGGGCTTCAAGAAGATCATCGACAAGCTCGGCGGCGTGGAGATCACCACGACCAAGCCGATCAAGGACGGGGCCAGCCACCTCGACCTCGCGGCCGGGCCCCACAGGCTGAACGGCGAGCAGGCCCTGGGCCTCGTACGCACCCGCAAGAGCGTCGGCGACGGCAGCGACCTGGGCCGAATACAGCTCCAGCAGGCCTTCATCAAGGCCCTGATGAAGCAGGTCAAGGGCATCGGGGTGTTCGGCGACCCGGCGCGGACGCTGGACGTGGCGGACACCGCGACCAAGGCGATCACCACCGACAGCAAGCTCGGCAGCGTGAAGGCCCTGGCGGGCTTCGCGGCGGGCCTGCAGGGCATCGACCCCTCCGACGTGCAGATGGTCACCCTGCCCGTCGGCTACGACGAGATCGACCCCAACCGCGTCGTTCCGCTGGAGAGCGCCACGCGCCAGATCTGGACCGCGCTGTCGCAGGACCGGCCCGTCCCCGCGGAGGCCCTGAAGGCCGGCGACAAGGGCCAGGCCGAGGGCATCGTGCACTGAGGGCCGGGGGCAGGAATAGACCCGGCCCCGTCCCTGTTGAGCAGCACGTCCCGAATTTTGTAAGGCGGCCCGGTCCTGGCAGACTGGTACGTCGGCTCCGGTTCACGCCGTGGGCAATTCCGCCCCCTGCGACCCGGCGCCCTCCCGATACTAGGAGACACCTTGAAGCGCGAGATCCACCCCGAGTACGTCGAGACCCAGGTCAGCTGCACCTGTGGCGCGTCGTTCACCACCCGTAGCACCCTGACGAGCGGCACCATCCGTGCCGAGGTCTGCTCCGAGTGCCACCCGTTCTACACGGGCAAGCAGAAGATCCTCGACACCGGTGGCCGCGTGGCCCGCTTCGAGGCCCGCTTCGGCAAGGCTGCCGGCTCCAAGAAGTAGCGAGCCACGGCGCCGGTCGCCGGCCCGCCCCCGTCCTACGGGGGCGGCCCGACCGGCGCCTTTGTCGTCCGCAGCCCCTATCTGACTTTTTCACTCCAGGAGCCCACCGATGTTCGAGGCGGTCGAGGAACTGGTCGGCGAGCACGCCGACCTCGAGAAGAAGCTCGCCGACCCTTCGGTCCACTCCGACCAGGCCAACGCGCGCAAGCTCAACAAGCGCTACGCGGAGCTGACCCCCATCGTGGGCACCTACCGCGCCTGGAAGCAGACGGGCGAGGACATCGACACGGCCAAGGAGCTGGCCGCGGACGACCCCGACTTCGCCGCCGAGGTCAAGGAGCTGACGGCGGCCCGCGAGGAGCTCACCGAGAAGCTCCGCATGCTGCTGGTCCCGCGCGACCCCAGCGACGACAAGGACGTCCTCCTGGAGATCAAGGCGGGCGCCGGCGGCGACGAGTCCGCGCTGTTCGCGGGCGACCTGCTGCGCATGTACCTGCGCTACGCCGAGCGCGTCGGCTGGAAGACCGAGATCATCGACTCCACCGAGTCCGAGCTCGGCGGCTACAAGGACGTCCAGGTCGCGGTGAAGACCAAGGGCGGCAACGGCGCCACCGAGCCCGGCCAGGGCGTGTGGGCCCGCCTGAAGTACGAGGGCGGGGTGCACCGCGTCCAGCGCGTGCCCGCCACCGAGTCCCAGGGCCGCATCCACACCTCCGCGGCCGGCGTCCTGGTGACCCCCGAGGCGGAGGAGGTCGACGTCGAGATCAACCCGAACGACCTCCGCATCGACGTGTACCGCTCCTCGGGCCCCGGCGGCCAGTCCGTCAACACCACCGACTCGGCCGTGCGCATCACGCACGTCCCGACCGGCGTCGTCGCCTCCTGCCAGAACGAGAAGAGCCAGCTCCAGAACAAGGAGCAGGCCATGCGCATCCTGCGGTCCCGGCTGCTGGCCGCCGCCCAGGAAGCCGCCGAGCAGGAAGCGGCCGACGCGCGCCGCAGCCAGGTCCGCACCGTCGACCGGTCCGAGAAGATCCGTACGTACAACTTCCCGGAGAACCGGATCTCGGACCACCGGGTCGGCTTCAAGTCGTACAACCTCGACCAGGTCCTCGACGGCGACCTCGACGCGGTCATCCAGGCCTGCGTCGACGCCGACTCGGCCGCCAAGCTCGCCGCGCAGAGCTGACGCACTGCGCCGCCGTAGTACCCGCACCTCGTACGGACTCGCTGGAGGAAGCGTGAACCTGCTGCTCGCGGAGGTGGCCCAGGCCACCCAGCGGCTGGCCGCGGCCGGCGTGCCCTCACCGCGCTTCGACGCGGAGGAGCTCGCCGCCTTCGTCCACGGCGTCAAACGGGGAGAGCTGCACAACGTCAAGGACGCCGACTTCGACGCGCGCTACTGGGAGGCCGTGGCGCGCCGCGAGGCCCGCGAACCGCTGCAGCACATCACCGGGCGCGCCTTCTTCCGCTACCTGGAGCTCCAGGTCGGCCCGGGCGTCTTCGTCCCGCGCCCGGAGACCGAGTCGGTCGTCGGCTGGGCCATAGACGCCGTACGCGCCATGGACGTGGTCGAGCCCCTGATCGTGGACCTGTGCACCGGTTCCGGCGCGATCGCGCTGGCCCTGGCGCAGGAGGTGCCGCGCTCGCGCGTGCACGCCGTCGAACTGTCCGAGGACGCGCTGGTCTGGACCCGCAAGAACGTGCAGGGCTCCCGGGTCGCCCTGCACGAGGGCGACGCCCTGACCGCCCTGCCGGAGCTGGACGGACAGGTCGACCTGGTCATCTCGAACCCGCCGTACATCCCGCTCACCGAGTGGGAGTACGTCGCCCCCGAGGCGCGCGACCACGACCCCGAGATGGCCCTGTTCTCCGGCGAGGACGGCCTCGACACCATCCGCGGCCTGGAGCGCACCGCGCACCGGCTGCTGCGGCCCGGCGGTCTCGTGGTCGTCGAGCACGCCGACACCCAGGGCGGCCAGGTCCCGTGGATCTTCGCCGAGGAGAAGGGCTGGTCCGACGCCGCCGACCACCCCGACCTCAACAACCGCCCCCGCTTCGCCACGGCGCGCAAGGCGACGCCGTGAGCACCCCCCGCACCGCACCTGTACCGACCGCCCCGGACGAGGAGGCCCGCTGATGGCCCGGCGATACGACTGCAACGACGCGACGGACCGCAAGACGGGTCTGCGCGAGGCGGCCTCCGCCGTACGCCGCGGGGAACTCGTCGTGCTGCCCACGGACACCCTGTACGGCATCGGCGCGGACGCCTTCAGCCCGGAGGCCGTGGCCGACCTGCTGCGCGCCAAGGGCCGCGGCCGCAGCATGCCGACCCCGGTGCTCATCGGCTCCCCGAACACCCTCCACGGGCTCGTCACGGACTTCTCCGAGCACGCCTGGGAGCTGGTCGACGCCTTCTGGCCGGGCGCGCTGACCCTGGTCGCCCGCCACCAGCCGTCGCTGCAGTGGGACCTCGGCGAGACCGGCGGCACCGTGGCCGTGCGCATGCCCCTGCACCCGGTCGCCATCGAGCTGCTGACCGAGGTCGGCCCCATGGCCGTCTCCTCGGCCAACCTCTCCGGCCACCCGGCGCCCGAGGACTGCGACGCCGCCCGCGAGATGCTCGGCGACTCCGTCTCCGTGTACCTGGACGGGGGCCCGACCCCCGGCATGGAGCCGTCCTCCATCGTCGACGTCACCGGCAAGGTCCCCGTGCTGCTGCGGGAGGGCGCCCTCACCGCGGCCCAGCTGCGGGAGGTCGTACCCGACCTCGAGGTGGCTCCGTGAGCCCTGAGGGCCGTGGCATAGCGGGTCTCCCGGACGCAGCCGGGAGCACGTTCCGCATCCTCCACGTCAGCACGGGCAACGTCTGCCGATCCCCGATCACGGAGCGGCTGACCCGCCATGCGCTGGCCGACCGGCTCGGCGACCCGCTGACCGGCGGAGTGGTGGTGGAGAGCGCGGGCACCTGGGGGCACGAGGGCGCGCCCATGGAGGCGCACGCCGCGACCGTCCTCGGCGAGTTCGGCGCGGACGCCTCCGGCTTCGCCGGGCGCGAGTTGCTCGACGAGCACGTCATCCGTGCCGACCTGGTGCTCACCGCCACCCGCGACCACCGGGCGCAGGTCATCTCGATGGGGCACTCGGCCGGGCTGCGCACCTTCACGCTGAAGGAGTTCACGCGCCTGGTGCGGGCCATAGACCCGGCGACCCTGCCGCCGCTCGACCAGGGCATGGTCGAGCGCGCACGAGCGCTCGTACGGGCGGCCGCGGCGCTGCGCGGCTGGCTGCTGGCGCCCGACGCGGACGCGGACGAGGTGCACGACCCGTACGGCGCTCCGATCTCCTTCTTCCGCTCCATCGGCGGCGAGATCAACGCGGCGCTGGACCCGGTGGTCACGGCGCTCACGGGCGTCGGCGCGCGGCACTGACGCGGGGGCGGCGGGGCCCCGACGCGGCGGACGCGCGGCACCGGAAAGACGATCTGTCCGTTTCCGCTGCTTTTGGGATGGTCGCGGCCTAGAGTGGGCCTACCTTCCCCCAGCGCCGGAGACGCGTCATGACCGTCACACACGCTCAGGCACAGGCCCACCAGACGTGGGCGCCGGACTTCGACGCACTGCGCCGCGAGGATCCCGAGCTGGCCGACGTGCTGCTCGGGGAGGCACGCCGGCAGGCGGGCGGCCTGCAGCTGATCGCGGCCGAGAACTTCACCTCGCCCGCGGTGCTGGCCGCGCTGGGCTCGCCGCTGGCCAACAAGTACGCCGAGGGCTACCCCGGCAAGCGCCACCACGGCGGCTGCGAGTACGTCGACGTCGCCGAGCGCATCGCCTGCGAGCGCGCCACCGCCCTCTTCGGCGCCGACCACGCCAACGTCCAGCCGCACTCCGGTTCGGCCGCGGTGCTGGCCGCGTACGCCGCGCTGCTGCGCCCCGGGGACACGGTGCTCGCGCTGGGCCTGCCGTACGGCGGCCACCTCACGCACGGCTCGCCGGCGAACTTCTCCGGCCGCTGGTTCGACTTCGTGCCCTACGGACTCGACGCCGAGACCGGGCTGATCGACTACGAGCAGGTCTGGGCGCTGGCCGACAAGCACCGCCCCAAGGCCGTCGTGGTCGGCTCGATCTCGTACCCGCGCCACCCCGACTACCTGGCCTTCCGCGAGATCGCCGACGAGGTGGGCGCGTACCTCATCGCGGACGCGGCGCACCCGATGGGCCTGGTCGCCGGGGGAGCGGCGCCGAACCCGGTCCCGTACGCCGACGTCGTGTGCGCCACCACCCACAAGGTGCTGCGCGGACCGCGCGGCGGGATGGTGCTGTGCGGCGCGGAGCTGGCGGCCCGGATCGACCGGGCGGTGTTCCCCTTCACGCAGGGCGGCGCCCAGATGCACACCATCGCGGCCAAGGCGGTGGCCTTCGGCGAGGCGGCGACCCCGGCCTTCACGGCGTACGCCCATCAGGTCGTCACCAATGCGAGGGTCCTGGCCGCCGCCCTGCTCGAGCAGGGCCTGGCCGTCACCACCGGCGGTACCGACACGCACCTGATCACCGCGGACCCGGCGCCGCTGGGCCTGGACGGCCCCGCCGCCCGCGGCCGGCTGGCGGCGGCCGGGATGGTGCTGGACACCTGTGCGCTGCCGTACGGGGACCAGCGCGGCGTCCGCCTGGGTACGGCGGCGGTGACGACGCAGGGCATGGGGGAGGTCGAGATGGAGCGGATCGCGATGCTGATGGGCGCGGCCCTCAGGGGCGAGGAGAGGGCCCGCGAGGACGTGGCGGCCCTGGCCCTCGCCTTCCCGCCGTACCCGTCCCAGGGGGGCCGCTGACGGGGTCCTGCCGGGCGTTCTGCAACCATGTACGGCCCCTGGCATGTCCTCACGTGCAGGGGCATCGCAGCTAATGTGTGGGGCTGAGATGGCCGGCGATACATCTGGGGCTGCCCGTGCGTGAATACCTGCTGACGCTGTGCGTCACGGTCGCGGTGACCTACCTGCTGACCGGACCGGTGCGGAAGTTCGCCATCGCGTCCGGCGCCATGCCCGAGATCCGCGCCCGCGACGTGCACCGCGAACCCACCCCGCGGCTGGGCGGCATCGCGATGTTCGGCGGGTTGTGCGCCGGCCTGCTGGTGGCCGACCACCTGGAGAACCTCAACGGGGTCTTCGAGCTGTCGAACGAGCCCAGGGCGCTGTTGTCCGGCGCCGCCCTGATCTGGATCGTGGGCGTCCTCGACGACAAGTTCGAGATCGACGCGCTGATCAAGCTGGGCGCGCAGATGATCGCCGCGGGCGTGATGGTCATGCAGGGCCTGACCATCCTGTTCATCCCCATCCCGGGCGTGGGCACCGTCTCGCTGACGCAGTGGCAGGGCAACCTGCTGACCGTGGCGCTCGTCGTGATCACCATCAACGCGGTGAACTTCGTCGACGGCCTCGACGGCCTGGCCGCCGGCATGGTCGGCATCGCCGCCGCCGCGTTCTTCATGTACGCCTACCGCATCTGGTACGGGTACGGCATCGAGGCCGCGGCCCCCGCGACGCTGTTCGCCGCGATCCTGCTGGGCATGTGCGTGGGATTCCTGCCGCACAACATGCATCCTGCGCGGATCTTCATGGGCGACTCCGGCTCGATGCTGATCGGCCTCGTGCTGGCCGCGAGCGCCATCTCCATCACCGGGCAGGTGGACCCCGACGCGCTGGCGCTGTTCGCCGGCGGTGAGCGCAACGCGACGCACGCGATGCTGCCGGTCTTCATCCCGCTGCTGCTGCCGCTGACGATCATCGCGATCCCGATGACCGACCTGATCCTGGCGATCGTGCGGCGTACGTGGAAGGGCCAGTCGCCGTTCGCGGCGGACCGCGGGCACCTGCACCACCGACTGCTGGAAATCGGCCATTCGCACAGCCGCGCCGTTCTGATCATGTACTTCTGGTCGGCGCTCATCTCCTTCGGCACGGTGGCCTATTCCGTGCACTCCACCTCGATGTGGATCGTGCTGGGGATCGTCGCCCTGAGCGCCGTCGGGCTGCTGCTGCTCCTGCTGCCGCGCTTCACGCCGCGTGCGCCGCGCTGGGCCGAGCGCCTGGTGCCGCCGCGCTACCGGCACGCGGAGCGGGCGGCGGAGGCCGCGGCGCGGGCGGCCACGGGCCAGGAGCCGGTGCGTACGCCGGTGGCGGCCGGGGTCTCGGGCGTCAACGGAGCGACCGCGGTGGGCCCCCGTTCGCGCTTCCCCGACCGGCGGAAGGCCGGATCGGCGAGCTGACGTCCGGTTGACGTTTCGGGCAAGACGGCTCTTTAGCACACAAACCCGTGGGCTGGCGCGCACAGACGCGCAGGGTCACTCTCATGTGTGACAGCGAGCACACCCACCAGGTAAAGACCTCATCAAATAGTTTGTGATACCGTTCACTAGACCCGGCGACAGAGCCGAAGGACCGTAGTGCGACGGTCCGTCGGCCCGAGGAGCGATCTCGGACCGGGCTTACGCTCGTGCCCTGCACGAGACCCGTGCACCACCCCCACCACCTTGCGGAGCAACCCGTCATGCGGAATGACGCCAGATCACTCCTGCACGTCGTCGTGCCCACCGCTGCCGTCGGCGTCATCGCCACGGTCGTCAGCGGTGTGGTCGCCGGCGGCAAGGGCGCGCTCGGCGCTGCCGTGGGGACGGCGATCGTGATCCTCTTCATGGGAACCGGAATGGCGGTCCTGCAGTGGATCGCCAAGTCCTTCCCGCAGCTCTTCCAGATGATGGGCCTCGTGCTCTACACGGTCCAGCTGCTCCTGCTGTTCGTCTTCGTCGCCGTGTTCAAGAACACGACGCTGTTCAACCCCCGGGCCTTCGCCATCTCCCTGGTCGTCTCCACCATCGCGTGGATCGCCGCCCAGGCGCGTGCGCACATGAAGGCCAAAATCCTCTACGTCGACCCCGATGCCGATGCGGGCGAAAGCCCGAAAACACGGGGTCCCCGACGTGAAGGGTAGGGGCGGGATAAGTGCGCGTTCGGGTTCCTGCTATCGTCCGGTGCCAACTGCGGCATCGCGGGCGCGGGCATCTGAGCTGACGCCTGCTCAATCGCGAGGCTCAATGCCTGCCAGCCGCCCCCACATCCGTAAGACCAGTCCCGTGCCGAACTGCGGCTGCGCGCCGCGCCGACACAACGAGGTTGCCGTACCTATGCGCCACGCTGAAGGAGCCCGCGGTGAGTGCTGACCCGACGCAGGTGCTCGCCTTCGAGACCGATTGCCACATCTTCGACGGCTGTGGCTTCCCGGCTCCTGGCTTGCACTCGTTCCTGTTCGAGCCGATCTTCGGCGACGCGGACAGCAACTTCTACTTCAACAAGACGATGCTGCTGGCCCTGCTCGGGTCCGTCATCATCGTCGGCTTCTTCTGGGCGGCTTTCCGCAAGCCGAAGCTCGTGCCCGGGAAGCTCCAGATGGTCGCCGAGTCCGGCTACGACTTCGTGCGCCGCGGCATCGTCTACGAGACGATGGGCAAGAAGGAGGGCGAGAAGTACGTCCCCTTCATGGTCGCGACGTTCTTCTTCGTCTGGATGATGAACCTCTGGTCGATCATCCCGGTGGCGCAGTTCCCGGTGACCTCGATCATCGCGTACCCGGCGGCCCTGGCCCTGATCGTCTACGTCATGTGGATGTCGGTCACCTTCAAGCGCCACGGCTTCGTCGGCGGCCTGAAGAACCTCACCGGCTACGACAAGTCGCTGGGCGGGATCCTGCCGCTGGTCATGCTCATCGAGTTCTTCTCGAACGTGCTGGTCCGCCCCTTCACGCACGCCGTGCGTCTGTTCGCGAACATGTTCGCCGGCCACACGCTGCTGCTGCTCTTCACGATCGCCAGCTGGTACCTGCTGAACGGCATCGGCATCGCCTACGCGGGCGTGTCGTTCGTGATGGTCATCGTGATGACCGCCTTCGAGCTCTTCATCCAGGCTGTCCAGGCCTACGTGTTCGTCCTCCTGGCCTGCAGCTTCCTCCAGGGCGCCGTCGCCGAGCACCACTGATCGGCTCCCACCCCCAAACCATCACTCGTCCGGTGGCCAACCCCCACCGGTCCATGAAAGAGAAGGAAGAACGGGCATGTCCGCTCTCGCGCAGACCCTCGCCGCTGGCGTCGAAATCAAGGGCAACCTCGGCTCGATCGGCTACGGCCTCGCCGCCATCGGCCCCGGCGTCGGCGTCGGCATCATCTTCGGTAACGGCACCCAGGCCCTGGCCCGCCAGCCCGAGGCTGCCGGTCTGATCCGCGCCAACCAGATCCTCGGCTTCGCCTTCTGTGAGGCGCTCGCCCTGATCGGTCTGGTCATGCCGTTCGTCTACCCGACCTCTTGATCCGGTAGCGAATAGCCCCATTACACGGAAGGCACTGATGTGAACCCTCTGGTTCAGCTCGCGGCGGAAGAGGCCGAGAACCCTCTCATCCCGCCGATTCCCGAGCTCATCATCGGTCTGATCGCCTTCGTGATCGTCTTCGGCTTCCTGTGGAAGAAGCTGCTCCCGAACATCAACAAGGTTCTGGAGGAGCGCCGCGAGGCGATCGAGGGTGGCATCGAGAAGGCCGAGGCGGCCCAGACCGAGGCCCAGAGCGTGCTGGAGCAGTACAAGGCCCAGCTCGCCGAGGCCCGGCACGAGGCCGCGCGCCTGCGCCAGGAGGCGCTGGAGCAGGGCTCTGCGCTCAAGGAAGAGCTGCGCGCAGAGGGCCAGCGGCAGAAGGAAGAGATCGTCGCTGCCGGCCACGCCCAGATCGAGGCCGACCGCCGGGCCGCGGCCCAGGCGCTGCGCCAGGACGTGGGCCAGCTCGCCACTGCGCTGGCCGGCAAGCTCGTCGGTGAGTCCCTCGAGGACCACGCCCGGCAGAGCCGGACCATCGACCGCTTCCTCGACGAGCTCGAGGAGAAGGCCGAGGCCGCGCGATGAACGGAGCGAGCCGCGAGGCGCTGGCCGCCGCACGTGAGCGTCTCGACGCGCTGACGGACAACACGTCCGTCGACGCGGCGAAGCTCGCCGGTGAGCTGGCTGCCGTGACCGCGCTGCTCGACCGCGAGGTGTCGCTGCGTCGGGTCCTGACCGACCCGGCGCAGGCCGGCGAGGCCAAGGCCGAGCTGGCCGGGCGCCTGCTCGGCGGCCAGGTCAGCGGCGAGACCGCCGACCTGGTGGCCGGCATGGTCCGCTCCCGCTGGTCGCAGTCGCGTGACCTGGTGGACGCCCTTGAGGAGCTGGCGGACCTCGCCGACCTCACGGACGCCCAGCGCCGGAACGTGCTCGACGACGTCGAGGACGAGCTGTTCCGCTTCGCGCGGATCGTCAACTCGGCCCCCGAGCTGCGCGCCGCGCTGACCGACCGGTCCGCCACCTCCGCCGCCAAGGGCGAGCTGCTCGGCAGCCTGCTCCGCGGCAAGGCCGACGCCGCGGCCGAGCGCCTGGTCGTCCGTCTGGTGACCGCCCCGCGGGGACGTAGCCTGGAAGCGGGACTCGAGTCCCTGTCCAAGCTCGCCGCCGGGCGCCGCAACCGCATGGTCGCGGTCGTGACCACCGCGGTTCCGCTCAGCGACGTGCAGAAGCAGCGTCTCGGTGCGGTCCTGGCGAAGCTGTACGGCCGCCAGATGCACCTGAACCTCGACGTGGACCCCGCGGTCCTCGGCGGGATCTCGGTGCGCATCGGTGACGAGGTCATCGACGGCAGCATCGCGGAGCGCCTCGCCGAGGCGAGCCGCCGCATGGCCGGCTGACCGAGCCACCAACACAACAAGCATTTCCAGCGGCCCGGTTGGGCCGTGCAGAACTTGCAGAAGATTCCTGGGGGTCGCCCCCAGACCCCTAAGAAACTTCGGGCCCAACAAGGAGAGCAGGGAACCCAGATGGCGGAGCTCACGATCCGGCCGGAGGAGATCCGGGACGCGCTGGAGAACTTTGTCCAGTCGTACAAGCCGGACGCGGCCTCGCGCGAGGAGGTCGGTACGGTCAGCCTTGCCGGCGACGGCATCGCTAAGGTCGAGGGTCTTCCCTCGGTCATGGCCAACGAGCTGCTGAAGTTCGAGGACGGCACCCTCGGTCTCGCCCTCAACCTCGAGGAGCGCGAGATCGGTGCCATCGTCCTCGGCGAGTTCAGCGGCATCGAGGAGGGCCAGCCGGTGCAGCGCACCGGTGAGGTTCTCTCCGTCGCCGTCGGCGAGGGCTACCTCGGCCGCGTTGTCGACCCGCTCGGCAACCCGATCGACGGCCTCGGCGAGATCGCGACCGAGGGCCGCCGCGCCCTCGAGCTGCAGGCCCCCGGCGTCATGGTCCGCAAGTCGGTCCACGAGCCGATGGCCACCGGCTACAAGGCCGTCGACGCCATGGTGCCGATCGGCCGCGGCCAGCGTCAGCTGATCATCGGTGACCGTCAGACCGGCAAGACCGCTCTTGCCGTCGACACGATCATCAACCAGCGCGACAACTGGCGCTCGGGCGACGTGAACAAGCAGGTGCGCTGCATCTACGTCGCCATCGGCCAGAAGGGCTCCACCATCGCGTCCGTGCGCGGCGCGCTGGAGGAGGCCGGCGCCCTGGAGTACACGACCATCGTCGCCGCCCCGGCGTCCGACCCGGCCGGCTTCAAGTACCTGGCGCCGTACACCGGCTCCGCCATCGGTCAGCACTGGATGTACCAGGGCAAGCACGTCCTGATCATCTTCGACGACCTGTCGAAGCAGGCCGACGCCTACCGCGCCGTGTCCCTGCTGCTGCGCCGCCCGCCGGGCCGTGAGGCCTACCCGGGTGACGTCTTCTACCTGCACTCGCGTCTGCTGGAGCGCTGCGCCAAGCTCTCCGACGACATGGGTGCCGGTTCGATGACCGGTCTGCCGATCGTCGAGACCAAGGCCAACGACGTCTCGGCGTTCATCCCGACCAACGTCATCTCCATCACCGACGGCCAGTGCTTCCTGGAGTCCGACCTGTTCAACGCCGGCCAGCGCCCGGCCCTGAACGTCGGTATCTCGGTCTCCCGCGTCGGTGGCTCCGCCCAGCACAAGGCCATGAAGCAGGTCTCCGGCCGTCTTCGTGTCGACCTGGCCCAGTACCGCGAGCTGGAGGCGTTCGCCGCCTTCGGTTCCGACCTGGACGCCGCGTCGAAGGCCTCGCTGGAGCGCGGCAAGCGCATGACCGAGCTCCTGAAGCAGGGCCAGTACCAGCCCATGCCGACCGAGGAGCAGGTCGTCTCCGTCTGGGCCGGTACCACCGGCAAGATGGACGACGTCCCGGTCGCCGACATCCGTCGCTTCGAGTCCGAGCTGCTGGAGTTCCTGCGCCGCGAGCGCAAGGACCTCCTCACCTCGATCCGCGAGGGCGGCAAGATGTCCGACGACACCCTGCAGTCCGTCGCCGACTCGATCGCCACGTTCAAGCAGCAGTTCGAGACCTCGGACGGCAAGCTCCTGGGCGAGGACGCTCCGGCGGCCGTCAACGTCTCCAAGTGACGACGGAAGGGACCTGACTCATGGGAGCCCAGCTCCGGGTCTACAAGCGTCGCATCCGATCCGTCACCGCGACCAAGAAGATCACCAAGGCGATGGAGATGATCGCCGCCTCGCGCATCGTCAAGGCGCAGCGCCAGGTGGCGGCCTCCACGCCGTACGCGACCGAGCTCACCCGTGCGGTGACCGCGGTGGCGACCGGCTCCAACACCAAGCACCCGCTCACCACCGAGGCTGACGCCCCGAGCCGCGCCGCGGTCCTGCTCATCACGAGCGACCGCGGTCTGGCCGGCGGCTACTCCTCCAACGCCATCAAGGCCGCGGAGCGCCTCACCGAGCGGCTGCGCGGCGAGGGCAAGGAGGTCGACACCTACATCGTCGGCCGCAAGGGTGTCTCGTACTACGGCTTCCGCGAGCGCAAGATCGAGGACAGCTGGACCGGGTTCACCGACAGCCCGACCTACGCGGACGCGAAGCGGGTCGCCGGGCCGCTGATCGAGGCCGTCTCCACCGAGACGGCCGAGGGCGGCGTCGACGAGCTGCACATCGTCTACACGGAGTTCGTGTCGATGATGACGCAGAACCCGGTGGACAACCGGATGCTGCCGCTCAGCCTCGACCAGGCCGCGGAGGAGACGGGGACGAAGGGCCAGATCCTTCCCCTCTTCGACTTCGAGCCGTCGGCGGAGGACGTCCTCGACGCCCTGCTGCCGCGCTACGTCGAGAGCCGGATCTACAACGCGCTGCTGCAGGCCGCTGCTTCCGAGCACGCTGCCCGCCGCCGCGCGATGAAGTCGGCCACCGACAACGCCGGTGAGCTCATCAAGAGCCTCTCCCGGCTTGCCAACGCGGCCCGCCAGGCCGAAATCACCCAGGAAATCAGCGAGATCGTCGGTGGCGCCAGCGCCCTGGCCGACGCGACCGCGGGGAGTGACAAGTAATGACGACCACTGTTGAGACGGCCGCCGCCACGGGCCGCGTCGCCCGGGTCATCGGCCCGGTCGTCGACGTGGAGTTCCCCGTCGACGCGATGCCCGACATCTACAACGCGCTGACCGTTCAGGTCGCCGACCCGGCCGAGGAGGGCAAGCTCAAGACGCTGACCCTCGAGGTCGCGCAGCACCTCGGTGACGGCCTGGTCCGCACCATCTCCATGCAGCCCACCGACGGTCTGGTCCGCCAGGCCGCGGTGACCGACACGGGCGCGGGCATCACCGTCCCGGTCGGCGACTTCACCAAGGGCAAGGTCTTCAACACCCTGGGTGAGGTGCTCAACTACCCGGAGGCCAACTCCGAGGTGACCGAGCGCTGGCCGATCCACCGCAAGGCCCCGAACTTCGACGAGCTCGAGTCCAAGACCGAGATGTTCGAGACGGGCGTCAAGGTCATCGACCTCCTCACCCCGTACGTCAAGGGTGGAAAGATCGGTCTGTTCGGTGGTGCCGGTGTCGGCAAGACCGTTCTGATCCAGGAGATGATCTACCGCGTCGCCAACAACCACGACGGTGTGTCGGTGTTCGCGGGCGTCGGTGAGCGTACCCGTGAGGGCAACGACCTCATCGAGGAGATGACGGACTCCGGCGTCATCGACAAGACCGCGCTGGTCTTCGGCCAGATGGACGAGCCCCCGGGCACCCGTCTGCGCGTCGCCCTGGCCGGTCTGACGATGGCGGAGTACTTCCGCGACGTCCAGAAGCAGGACGTGCTCTTCTTCATCGACAACATCTTCCGGTACACCCAGGCCGGCTCCGAGGTGTCCACCCTGCTCGGCCGCATGCCGTCCGCGGTGGGTTACCAGCCGAACCTGGCCGACGAGATGGGTCTGCTGCAGGAGCGCATCACGTCGACCCGCGGTCACTCGATCACCTCGATGCAGGCGATCTACGTCCCCGCGGACGACCTGACCGACCCGGCCCCGGCCACCACCTTCGCCCACCTCGACGCGACGACGGTTCTCTCCCGTCCGATCTCCGAGAAGGGCATCTACCCGGCCGTGGACCCGCTGGACTCCACGTCCCGGATCCTGGACCCGCGCTACATCGCGCAGGACCACTACAACGCCGCCATGCGCGTCAAGGGGATCCTGCAGAAGTACAAGGACCTCCAGGACATCATCGCGATCCTCGGTATCGACGAGCTGGGCGAGGAGGACAAGCTCGTTGTCCACCGTGCCCGCCGTGTCGAGCGCTTCCTGTCGCAGAACACCCACGTCGCCAAGCAGTTCACCGGCGTGGACGGTTCGGACGTTCCGCTCGACGAGTCGATCGCCGCGTTCAACCAGATCTGCGACGGTGAGTACGACCACTTCCCCGAGCAGGCGTTCTTCATGTGCGGTGGCCTCGAGGACCTGAAGGCCAACGCCAAGGAGCTGGGCGTCTCCTGAAGCCGCGCTCCTCGTGAGCACAGCTGACTGACGGAGAGGGGCGGGTGCGTCCCGCCCCTCTCCCCACGCCCATTAGAATTTGACCCAACACCCGGCCGACCCGCCGGGTGGAGACCCGAGGAGCCACCTTGGCTGCTGAGCTGCACGTCGAGCTGGTCGCGGCGGACCGGAGTGTCTGGTCCGGCGAGGCCACCCTGGTCGTCGCGCGCACCACGTCCGGCGACATCGGCGTCATGCCCGGTCACCAGCCGCTGCTCGGTGTGCTGGAGTCGGGCCCGGTGACCATCCGTACCAGCGAGGGTGGGACCGTCGTCGCCGCGGTGCACGGCGGATTCATCTCCTTCGCGGACAACAAGCTCTCCCTGCTCGCCGAGATCGCCGAGCTCGCGGACGAGATTGACGTCCAGCGTGCGGAGCGGGCTCTGGAGCGCGCCAAGGCGGAGGAGAACGCCTCCGCCGAGCGCCGCGCCGAAGTCCGACTGCGCGCGGTCGCGGGACACTGAGTCCCGCGCCGAGACTGACACCTCAGCCGCGGCCCGAGCTGGAATTTTCCAGACCGGGTCGCGGCTGAGGCGATGCAGGTGAAGTTTTTTCCGTAACACGGTTCGTAATCACATACGGTTGTCAGAGCATCACGTGGACGAGCGAGGAGGTCGGTGGAAATGCTCCTCGCTCTGCTTGTGAGCGGCGTGATCGTGGCACTGGTGGTGCTCGGGCTGTTCGTCTTCGGACTGCGCCGGAGGCTGATCCAGCGGTCCGGCGGCACCTTCGACTGCAGCCTGCGCTGGGACGTGCCCGAAGGGGGCGACGCCTCGGGCAAGGGCTGGGTGTACGGGGTGGCCCGGTACAGCGGCGACAAGGTCGACTGGTTCCGCGTCTTCTCGTACTCGCCCCGCCCGCGCCGGATGCTGGAGCGCGCCTCGGTCGAGGTGCTGGCCCGCCGGCACCCCGAGGGCGAGGAGGAGCTGGCGCTCCTCTCCGACGCGGTCGTCCTGGGCTGCGTGCACAAGGGGACCCGGCTGGAGCTGGCGATGAGCGAGGACGCGCTGACCGGTTTCCTGGCCTGGCTGGAGGCCGCCCCGCCCGGGCAGCGGGTCAACGTTGCCTGACCACGCGCAGACGCGGTGAAGCCGGGAGAGGGGGGCGGACCCCTCTCCCGGCTTCGGTCTTCTCCGGGGGACCGGCTACTTCAGGCCGCTGTCGATCGCGGTCATCAGCTCGCCGTTCGCGGTGTCGCCGCTGAACTCCCAGAAGAAGGCGCCGCGCAGGCCTTGGTTCTTCACGTACGCCATCTTCCCGTTGATCGTGGCGGGGGTGTCGTAGCTCCACCAGTCGCTGCCGCACTTGGCGTACGCGGTGCCGGCGACGGTGCCGGTGGCCGGGCACTTCGCCTTCAGGACGTCGTAGTCCTCGATGCCCTGCTCGTACGTGCCGGCCGCCGGGCCGGTCGCGGTGCCGCCGGGGGCGGCCTGGGTCACGCCCGTCCAGCCGCGGCCGTAGAAGCCGATGCCCAGGTTGATCTTGCTGTTGGGGATGCCCTTGCCCTTGTACTTCTGGACGGCGGCGTCGGTGTTGAAGCCCTGGATCGGGATGCCGGCGTAGGAGTACAGGGGGGAGTGCGGGGCGGTCGGGCCCTTGGCGTCCCAGGCGCCGAAGAAGTCGTACGTCATCACGTTGTACCAGTCGACGTACTGCGCGGCGCCCGCGTAGTCGGCGGCGTCCATCTTGCCGCCGCTGGAGCCGTCGGCGGTGACGGCGGCGGTGACCAGGTTGTTCGCGCCGAACTTGGCGCGCAGGGCGGCGAGCAGGTTCTTCAGCGAGGCCTGGCCGCTGGTGTCGCACGACAGGCCGCAGGCGTTCGGGTACTCCCAGTCGACGTCGATGCCGTCGAAGACGTCGGCCCAGCGCGGGTCCTCGACCAGGCTGTAGCAGGAATCGGCGAAGGCGGCGGCGTTGGCGGCCGCCTGGCCGAAGCCGCCGGACCAGGTCCAGCCGCCGAAGGACCACAGGACCTTGATGTTCGGGTAGGCCTTCTTCAGCTTGCGCAGCTGGTTGAAGTTGCCGCGCAGCGGCTGGTCCCAGGTGTCGGCCACGCCGTCGACGCTCTCGCCGGCAGTGAAGGCCTTGTCGTAGTCGGCGTACGAGTCGCCGATCGTGCACTTGCCGCCGGTGACGTTGCCGAAGGCGTAGTTGATGTGGGTCAGCTTGGCCGCGGAGCCCGAGGTGACGATGTTCTTCACCTGGTAGTTGCGCTGGTAGATGCCCCAGTCGGTGAAGTAGCCCAGTCGGATCTTGCCGCCGGTCGGGGGCTGGGTGCCGCCGCCGGGCGTGGTGACCGAGAGCTCGCCGGAGGAGGGGCCGGTCTGGTCGGCGGTGTCGCGGGCGGTGACGCTGTAGGTGTACGTCGTGCCCTTCGTCAGGCCGGTGTCGGGGTAGCTGGTCCCGGTGACGGTGCCGATCCTGGCGCCGTTGCGGTAGACGTCGTAGTTCTTGACGCCCTTGTCGTCGGTGGCGGCGGCCCAGTTCAGGGTGAGGGAGGTCTCCTGGACGTTCGCGGCCGTGGGGGTGCCGGGGGCCGAGGGCGGGTTGTCGCCGGGCTGGGTGGTCCCGTCGCAGGAGCCGCCGTTGACCTTGCAGCCGCCGGGAGCGCCGCTGCCGGCGCCGTTGAAGCCGAAGCTGATGCTGGCGCCGGGGGCGAGGGTGCCGTTCCAGCCCACGTTCTTGCCGGTCCAGTGGTTGCCGGAGTTGGTGACGGTGGCGTCCCAGGCCGAGGTGACCCGCGTCCCGGTGGGGTAGTCCCACTCGACGGTCCAGCTGGTGAGGGTGGTGGTGCCGGTGTTCTTGATCGTCCACTTGCCCTCGAAGCCGCTGCCCCAGTCGGAGACCTTGGTGTAGGTCGCGGACGCCGAGGTCGCGGCCTGGGCGGGGGCCGCCAGGCCGACGAGGCCGGCGAGGGGGAGGGCGAACGCGGCGACGCCGGCCGCGATCCGGGACAGGAGACGGGTGCGTGGGGGTGCTGTGCTCAAGGGTGCTCCTCCGTAGGTCCGTCGGCATCGGCTGATATCGACATGGGGGTGGGACCTGCGCCGCCCGTGAGCACGCGTTGTCACGGCGTGCTCACCACAGTCGCCGCGAGCGTAGAAAGGTCTGGACCAAGCGTCAAGAGGTCCAGACCTGTTTCGGAAGAGCTCTCCGGACCGCCACTAGAGTCCCAACTCCTGTGCCATCACCGCCGCTTGGACCCGGCTGCGCAGCCCGAGCTTGCCCAGCAGCCGGCTGACGTGCGTCTTCACCGTCGCCTCCGCCATGTCCAGCCGGCCGGCGATCTCCGCGTTGGACAGCCCCTGGCCCAGGCAACCGAGCACCTCCCGCTCCCGCCGGGTCAGGCTCGCCAGCTCCGCGGGCTCGGCGGCGTGCGCGTTCCGTGACGGCGCGGCGGGCGCGGCGAACTCCGCGATCAGCCGGCGGGTGACGGCCGGGGCGATCAGGCCCTCCCCGCGCGCCACCGTCCGCACGGCCGCGATCAGCTCGGCGGCCTCCGCGTTCTTGAGGAGGAAGCCCGCGGCCCCGGCGCGCAGCGCGCCGAACACGTACTCGTCGAGGTCGAAGGTGGTCAGCACCAGCACGTCGGCCAGCCCCTCGGCCACCACCTGTCGGGTGGCCGACACGCCGTCGAGCCGGGGCATCTGCACGTCCATGAGCACCAGGTCCGGGCGCAGCTCGCGGGCCAGCCGCACGGCCTCCTCGCGTCCGCGGCCTCCCCGGCCACCTCGATGTCCCCGGCGCTGCGCAGGATCAAGGTCAGCCCCGCCCGTACCGCCGACTGGTCCTCGGCCACCAGGACCCGGATCGTCATGCCTTCCCCGCCTTCTCGTCCGCGGGCAGGACTGCCCGCACCCGCCACACCGGGCCCGCCGGACCCGCCTCGAACTCCCCGTCCAGCAGCGCCACCCGCTCGCGCATGCCGACCAGCCCCGCCCCAGAGCCGGGGGCGCGCGGGCCGGTGCCCCGCTCACCGTACGGACTGTCGACCCGGACCGTGAGCCGGCCGTCCGCCAGCTCCAGCCGCACCTCGACCGTGCCCGGCACCGCGTGCTTGACCGCGTTGGTCAGCGACTCCTGCACGATCCGGTACGCCGCCAGCTCGACCGGCGCCGGCAGCGCCTCCCGACCCGCCGGGCGGGCGTCGGCCAGCGCGAACTCCAGCCCGCTGCCCGCGCCGGTCTTCCGGGCCTGCTCCAGCAGGTCGCCCAGCCCCTCCAGCCGGGGCACCGCCACCGGCCCCCCGTCGCCGCTCGTGGCCCGCAGCAGCCCGATCAGCCGCCGCATCTCCGCCAGCCCCTGCACGCTGTTCTCGCGGATCACCGCCAGCGCCTCCCGACTGGTGGCCGCCGAGTCGATCGAGAGCGCCGCCGTCGAGTGGATCGCGATCGCGGAGAGGTGGTTGGCCACCATGTCGTGCAGCTCGCGGGCCATCCGCGCCCGCTCCGCCGACACCGCCTGCTTGCGGTCCAGCTCGGCCAGTCGCGAGGTCTGCTCGGCGCGCAGCCGGGCCGCCTCGGCGGCCTCGCGGTGGTTGCGCACGGCCGCGCCCGTGATCGCGGGAAGGAAGCAGACGATGGCCGTCAGGACGCCCAGCATCAGGGCCTCCGCGTCGCGCCACCAGGCCAGCGCGGCCACCGTGACCGCGACGGTGGCCCCACCGGTGGTGAACGGCAGCTGCCTGGCCGACCGCGGGGTGCCGTACACCACGGCCGCGTACATCAGGTCGGTGAACATCACGACGGTGGCCAGACTGCCGACCGTGAGCTCGTTGGCCACCACCGCGACCGTGCCGGCGACCAGCGCGGCGCGCGGCACGGTGCGGCGCAGCAGCTCCAGGCCGGCCGAGAGGGCCAGCGGCAGCAGGGCCACCCGATCGGGCACCAGGTGCCGGCCGGCGTTCTCGTGCAGGCCCAGCGCGTACAGCAGCAGTCCGGACAGCAGGCCGACGACGGCGATCAGCACGTCGTGGCGATGGGGGCGGGGGAGTCTCACCCCGCCATCCAACAGGGGCGCGGATCCCGGCGCGTCACCGCCACGGCCCTCCTCCGCGCCCGCCGACTACATCGAAGGATGCAGTCGGGATTCACCACGGACGACGACGCGCGACCATGATCGCGCTGCGAGATTGGGAGGGAGCCGAAAGGAGACCTCCGTGATCGTCACGCTCATCGTCGTCTGCGAGATCGCGTTCTGGCTGCTGCTCGCCGGCGGCCTCGCCCTCCGCTACCCGGCGAGGATGCCGCGCACGGGAGCGGCCGTCCTGCTCTGCGAGCCCGTGCTGGAGCTGGTGCTGCTCGCGGCCACCGCCGTCGACCTGAAGAACGGCGCCCAGCCCGACTGGAAGCACGGCCTGGCCGCCGTCTACATCGGCTTCTCGGTGGGCCTGGGCCGCCACACCGTCCACCGCGTCGACGCCCACGTCGCCCACCGCTTCGCGGGCGGCCCGAAGCCCTCCCGGCCGCCGGCCGGGGGTGCGGAGCGCACGCGGTACGAGTGGCAGGCCGCCGGCCGCTGGATCCTCGCCGCGGCCGTCGCGATCGTGCTGCTCCAGGGTGCCGCCTGGTACGTCGGCGGGGACGCCGCCGACCCGCTGCGGACGTGGCAGCAGAGGATGCTGTGGGTGATCGGCATCAACCTCGTGATCGCCCTGTCGTACACCGTCTTCCCGAAGGCGACGCCCAAGGCGTCGGAGCCGTCCGGGCCGTCCCGCGGGGCGGGCTCCGACGAGTCCGCGGCCCGCCGCTGAGACGGCGGGAGCGCCCGGCGGAGGGAGTGCCCGGCGGCGGGAGTGCCACGCGCCGGGACGGCCGTTGGCCGGGGGGCCCGCTCCCGGCCGCCGCGACGGCCGGTCGCCGGTGGGGTCAGCGTTCGCCGCCCGGCACCCACAGCACGTCGCCGACCTCCTTGTTGGCCGTACGGGCCAGGATGAACAGCAGGTCGGACAGGCGGTTGAGGTAGGTCGCCGTCAGCGGGTTCATCGTCTCGCCGTGCACCTCCAGCGCCGCCCACGTGGAGCGCTCGGCGCGCCGTACGACCGTGCAGGCCTGGTGCAGCAGCGCCGCGCCCGGGGTGCCGCCGGGCAGGATGAAGCTGCGCAGCTTCTCCAGCTCCTCGTTGAAGCGGTCGCAGTCCGCCTCCAGCCGGTCGACGTAGAACTGCTCGACGCGCAGCGGCGGGTACTCGGGGTCCGGCACCACTGGGGTGGCCAGGTCGGCCCCGACGTCGAACAGGTCGTTCTGCACGCGGACGAGCACGGTGACGACCTCCTCGGGCAGCTGCCCGAGGGCGATGGCCGTGCCGAGCACCGCGTTGGCCTCGTTGGTGTCCGCGTACGCCGCGATCCGCAGGTCGGTCTTGGCGGTACGGCTCATGTCGCCGAGGGCGGTCGTGCCCTTGTCGCCGGTGCGGGTGTAGATGCGCGTCAGATTCACCATGGGTCCAGCCTAGTTACGCGCGGGTCCGTTGCGGGTGCGCTGTGCCCACGATCACGGCCGTGGCCCGCCCGCCGACGGGCGACCCGGTGGGCCGGGCGGGCGGGGCCGCCTCGCTGTCGCGCGGGTGTGACGTCCGTCATGTGAGACGTGACGCGTATTACTTCGCGGTCACACGACCCCTCACGGGCGCTAATCTCCGGCCGAGAGCAGTTGTGTGGAACGCGTGCCTGCGTCAAGAGAACAAGGGGTGTGCAGTGGCTGGGAAGCTCGCCGTCATCGGTGCCGGACTCATGGGTTCGGGCATCGCGCAGGTGTCCGCTCAGGCGGGCTGGGACGTCGTGCTGCGCGACGTCACCGACGCGGCGCTGACCCGCGGTACGGACGGCATCAAGGCCTCGTACGACAAGTTCGTCTCGAAGGGCAAGCTGTCCGCCGAGGACGCGGAGGCCGCGCTCGGCCGCATCACGACGAGCACCGACCTCGGCGCGGTCGCCGACGCGGACATCGTCGTCGAGGCCGTCTTCGAGAAGCTCGAGGTCAAGCACGAGATCTTCCGCAGCCTCGACGAGATCGTCCGCGAGGACACCGTCCTGGCCTCCAACACCTCCGCCATCCCGATCACGAAGATCGCCGCCGTCACCAAGCGCCCCGAGCGCGTGGTCGGCGCCCACTTCTTCTCGCCCGTCCCGATGATGCAGCTGTGCGAGCTGGTCCGCGGCTACAAGACGAGCGATCAGACCCTGGCCACCGCCCGCGAGTTCGCCGAGTCGGTCGGCAAGACCTGCATCGTCGTCAACCGCGACGTGGCCGGCTTCGTGACCACCCGCCTGATCTCCGCGCTGGTCGTCGAGGCGGCAAAGCTGTACGAATCGGGCGTGGCGTCCGCCGAGGACATCGACATCGCCTGCAAGCTGGGCTTCGGGCACGCGATGGGACCGCTGGCGACCGCCGATCTGACGGGCGTCGACATCCTGCTGCACGCCACCAGCAACATCTACACCGAGTGCCAGGACGAGAAGTTCGCCCCGCCGGAGCTCATGCGCCGCATGGTCGACGCGGGCGACATCGGCCGCAAGAGCGGACAGGGCTTCTACACGCACTGACCGCGCAGAGCGCACGACCGGCGCCCGGTCCCGCCCGCCAGGGCGGGCGGGGGCGCGCGCCGGTCCGTCCGGACCGGACCCGACTCACCCCTGGGGGTGAATTCGGTATCGGTTCGCTCACGGTCGGCAACTTCACCCCACCTGGCGCAGTCAGTTGCAGTGAGAGTTGCCGACCATACGCACGCACGCAGTACTGCCGGGGAGCACACACATGAACATCAGGGGCGACCACACCGGACTCGCAGTCGGCGGCCGCCTCGACGTGCGCAGCGCGGCGGACGCCCGCACCGCCCTGCACAGCGCGCTCGACGACGGGGACGGGGACCTCGTCCTCGACCTCACCGGCCTCGACTCGTGGGACGCGACCGGACTCGGCGTCATCATGGGCGCCCACCGGCGGGCCGGACGCACCGGCCGCCGGCTCGTGCTGCGCGGCGTGCCGCCCCAGATGCAGCGCCTGCTGGTCGCCACCCGGCTGCACCGGATCCTCGCCATCGAGGGCGGACTCGCGGCGGAGACGCTGCCGCGGGTGTGAGCGACGGGCGGCCGGAGCGTGCCGGCCCCCCGGGCGGACACGGGTCGCGGGCCCGGCGTACGGACGGACGAGCGCGACCCGCCGCGTCCGGAGCCTGACCCTACGGGCAGGTAACGGGTCGGGGCGTGTTGAGGCCGGAACGTGATGAAGCGGTGGGGATGGGACCCCGGCTGTTCCTGGATACTGGCCCAACGTCTAGGGTTCGGCCGTCGGCCCCTGTCAACCCTCGGGGCGGACGCCGGACCAAAGCTGCAGCGGAGTGTGCGAAGGCCGGGAAGGACGACGGCGCACGACGCGATCGGGGGGCTTGGTCATGGAGCGGACATTCGGCACACCGGAAGAGCGCTCGTCAGTGCCGGGGGGCGGCGCTGACGGAATGCGCACCACCGGGGGATCCGGTGCGGCCGGGGGGCCCACCGACGACCCGAACGGCGCCGTGCGCCACTCGCTCGTCAAGGGTGCCACGAACTCCGGCCCCGCCCGCATCACTCGCCTCGTCGGCGGCGACTACCTGCTGACCGTCAACCCCGTCGACGGCAGCGAGATAGAAGCCCGCCGCCCCGACACCGAGCCCCCCGGCGACGCCCGACGCGACGCCAGGTCCCGGGCCGCGATACGCACGGCGGCCCAGCCGCCCGTCCCCTCCGGTCCGCCGGCCCCGATCCTGCCGCTGCTGGAGCGCGAGGAGGAGCGCGAGCGACTGGTCCGCCTGCTCAGCCGCGGCCGCTCGGTCCGCCTCACCGGCCCCTCCGGATCCGGCCGTTCCGCGCTCCTCGACGCCGTCGCCGACGCCTGCGCCGACCTCGCGCCCGACGGCGTCGTACGGCTCTCCGGACACCGCCAGAGCCCCACCGAGCTCCTGTACGCCCTCCACCACGCGGTGTACGACGCCCCCGGCTACCGCCCCGACCGGGCCGAACTGCTCGAGCGGGTGGCCGGCATCGGCGCCGTGGTCGTCCTCGACGACCTCGAGTGCGGCGGGGAAGCGCTCGACGAACTGCTGAGCGCCACGCCCGAGTGCGCCTTCCTGCTCGCGGCCACCCCCGACACCCCCGCCCCCTCCGAGGACTCCCATCTGGAGGAGATCTTCCTGGGCGGACTCGGCCGCACCGCCTGCGCGGTGCTGCTGGCCGCGGCGGTCGGCCGCAAGCTGACCGACGAGGAGACCGCCTGGGCGGGCGACCTGTGGTTCGCCTCCGAGGGCCTCCCGCTGCGCTTCGTTCAGGCCGGCGCGCTGCTGCGGCAGCGCGACGAGCTGATGGGGGTGGTCCCGGACCCCGTCGTCGACGCGGTCGCCGACGCTGTGCCGGGCTCTGACATCGATGCCGAGGAACCCGGGGTCTTCGAGAAGCGGCCCCCGGCCGTCAAGCTGCCCGCCCTCGCCGAGAGCGCGGCCCCCGCCGCGCTCCTGGCCTCCCGGCTCGGCGAATCCGCCCGCGAGGCACTGCGGTTCGCCGTGGCCCTCGGCGGCGAGCTGCCGCACCAGGCCCACCTGCCCGCGCTGGTCGGCGACACACACGCCGACACCGCCGTCGGCGAACTCCTCGCCTGCGGCCTGATCACCGCCGCCGGACCGCGCTACCGGCTGGCCTCCGGGGTGCAGCGGCAGCTGGAGGAGGCCGGTTACGGGGACGAGGCCGCCGCGTACGCCCTGACGGCCGCTCAGCACTACGCCTGGTGGACCGGGCACCCCTCCGTCGCCCCCGAGCGGGCCGCGGCCGAGGCGGACGCCGTACTGGCCGCCCTGGCCGCGCTCGTGGCCGCCACGCCCGAGGAGGGGCGGCCCAGCGCCGCCGTGCTGCTCGCCCGTACCGCCGCCCCCGCGTTCGCGGGCGGTCTGCACTGGAGCGCGTGGGAGCGGGTGCTGCGGGCCGGGCAGGAAGCGGCCCGGATCGCCGGCGAGGTCGCCGAGGAGGCGTACTTCCACCACGAGCTGGGCATCCTGGCGCTCTGCGGCGGCCGGCTGGACCGGGCCCGCGCCGAACTGGAGGCCTCCATCGGACTGCGCGGGGCGCTGGCCGACAAGCGGGGCATGGTGGCCGGCCGGCGCGCTCTGGCGCTGGTCGCGGACCGTACGGGCGGGCCGCTGTCGCCGCCGCTGATGCTGGCCCCGCCGCCGGTGGGCTCGGCATCGGCGGGGCCGGCGTCGGAGGCGCGGACCGAGGTGCTGCCGCCGGTGCGGGGCGGCCTGCCGGACATCGACCTGGAGCCGGAGGCGGAGCCGGTCGTCAAGGACGCCTTCCCGATGCTCGCGCCGCCGCGCGGTGACGTCATGGCGACGCCGCCCGTGCCGCTGCCGTCGGTCTCGGGGCGCGGCCCGGGGCCGGGGTCGGGGCCGCTGGGTGCGGGCGGTCCGGGCTCCGCGGGTGCTCCGCGGGGGGCCGCGGCCGGTGCCGGCTTCGCCGGGCCTTCGGCGGGCGCGACCGGGGCCGCCGGGGTCCGGGGCGGCACGCCCGCGTCCGGGCACCAGTACTCGCCGACCGACGTGACGACGTCCTTCGCCGCTGCCGGCCTGCGCGCGGGCGCCGCCCGGCCGGGTGGTACCGGTGGCGGCGCGCGCGCCGGTGCGGGCGGCAGGGCCGCCGGGCTGTTTACCGGGGCCCGGCGCAACGTCGTGGCCGCGGCGGCCGGTGCGGTGCTGGTCGCCGTCCTCGGTACGGCCGTCACCCTCGGCCTCAGCGGCGGGGAGCAGAAGACCCCCGGGCAGGGCACGCACACCGAGCAGTCGGTGACCGGTGGCTCCGGCGACCCGTCGGCCACCGGGGACGACACGGCTCCCGAAGACGACGCGACGGACTCGCAGGATCCCGGTGCGCCCACGATGACGGACGGGCCCGACTCGTCCGACGAGCCGACGCCGGGTGCCACGGGCAGCGCGACGGCGTCGGCTTCCCCGTCGGGCGGGACGCGTTCGCCGTCGACCGGGCCGTCGCCGTCGCACACGCGGTCCACGTCCCCGAAGCCGTCGGACTCGGCCACGCCGCCGAAGCCGTCGGACGATCCGACGCCGCCCACGAAGTCGCCCGACGATCCGACGCCGCCGACCAAGTCGCCGACCCAGCCGACCGATCCGACGGGCGGCAACACCTCCGACGGCGCCACGGGCACGTCCCCGTCCTCCTGACGCCGCCGGTCTCCCAGCCCAGCCCGGCCCGGTCCGCCCCGACTCCGCCCGGCGGGCCGCCGTACGGCCGCGGCCCGTCGGCGTGCGAGACGCGGACGGGCCGGGGGAGGAGGGGGCGGGCCGGGGGGCCGCTCCGGGCGCGGGCCCGGAGCGGTGGGGCGACCCGGGTCAGAAGAGGCGGAGCTTGTCGTCCTCGATGCCGCGGAGGGCGTCGTAGTCGAGCACCACGCACTCCATGCCGCGGTCCGTGGCCAGCACCCGGGCCTGCGGCTTGATCTCCTGCGCGGCAAAGACGCCCTTCACCGGCGCGAGGTGCGGATCCCGGTTCAACAGCTCCAGGTAGCGCGTCAGCTGCTCGACGCCGTCGATCTCGCCCCGCCGCTTGATCTCGACCGCGACCGTCGCCCCGTCCGCGTCCCGGCACAGGATGTCCACCGGCCCGATGGCCGTCATGTACTCGCGCCGGATGAGCGTGAAGCCCTCGCCCAGCGTCTCGATCCGGTCGGCGAGCAGCTCCTGGAGGTGCGCTTCCACGCCGTCCTTGATCAGCCCTGGGTCGACGCCCAGCTCGTGGGAGGAGTCGTGGAGGACTTCTTCCATCGTGATGATGAGCTTCTCGCCCGCCTTGTTGATGACGGTCCAGACGCCGGCGTCGTCGCCCGTCCCCTCTTTGAGGGTGCAGGGCGGAGACATCCAGTTGAGCGGTTTGTACGCCCGGTCGTCCGCGTGGATCGAAACGCTCCCGTCGGCCTTCACGAGGATCAGCCGGGGGGCGGAGGGCAGGTGGGCGGTGAGCCGGCCCGCATAGTCGACGGAGCAGCGGGCGATGACGAGACGCATGGTCCGCAACGCTACTCGACCGACCGGCCCCGACGCGATTCGCCCCCGAAAGCCCCCTTCGTTAGTGGCTCGTTGTATGCGCATTCTCCTGGTGCCGTACCCAACGGGCGCCTACCGTGTTAGCGGGAGGTTGCGAAGCGTGCACGCTGCGTCGCGGCCTCCTTCCCTGCCCGTAAGACTCCGGTCACCCGGGGTCGCGAGAGGAGAACCCATGTCGCTCGACGTCTCACCGGCCCTACTCGAACAGGCCGAGCGAGGCGAGGTCGACGAAGCCGCTTTCGTCGACTGCGTCCGGACCTCCCTGCCGTACGCATGGGAGATGATCAGCTCTCTGGTGGCCCAGCTGAAGGTGGACGGCGGGGACTTCGCCGACAACCAGACGCCGCCCCCGGACGAGCAGGCCCGCGGCCAGCTGCTGCGCGCCCTTGCGAGCGACGCCATACGCGGTGCGCTGCAGCGGCACTTCGGCGTGCGTCTCGCGTTCCAGAACTGTCACCGCGTGGCGGTCTTCCCGCTGGACCCGGCGGTGGACGAGCGGCTCGCCCGCTTCACGTCCGTACGGGCCCAGCTGCTCAACCAGTCGCCCGAGCTGCGCGACTGCTAGATCCCCGCTGCCGCTCCGTATCGCGGGAGGTGCAACTGATACCGGAGCGGCAGCCCCCGTGCGGGACGCGCGAACCGCGGACGTCGGCCCGTCATCCGAGGTGGGGCAGGACCTCGGCGCCGAGCCGCCGGACGTTCTCCTCCGTCGCCGCCAGTTCACCCGAGCCCTCCACGAGCAGGGCGAAACGTCTGATGCCCGTGCGCTCCGCCGTGGCCGCCAGCCGGTCCGCGGCGAGCCGGGGTGTCCCCACCGGGTGCAGCGCGCAGAGCAGTTCGGTGTACGCGACGGGGTCCCGCATCGCCCGCACCCGCCCGTCCACCGTCACGTGGGCGTCCAACCCTTGCTTGAGCCAGCCCGGCATGGCCTTGAGCAGCAACTCGCGCGCCTCGCTCGTACGGTCCGCCAGCTGCGCCACCCCGGCCGAGACGTGCCCGGCCGCCGCGACGGACTCGGGGGAGCGGCCGGCGGCCAGCGCGCTCTCGCGCCACAGGGCGACCATCGCGGCCTTCTCCTCGTCCCCGGAGTGCATGCCCAGCAGCATCGGCAGCCCCCGCTCGGCGGCCAGCCGCACCGATGCGGGTGAGGTGCACGCCACGACCACCTCGGGCGGCCCGCCGTCGCCGTCCAGCGCCTCCGCCGGCCGCGGTACGACCGGCACCTCGCGGAAGGCGTACCGCTCGCCGGCGGCCCCCACCCGGGGCTCGGTGAGCCAGCGCAGCAGCAGGTCGAGCGACTCGGGGAAGTCCCGCTCGTACGCCGGCAGGCCGGATCCGAAGACCTCCAGGTCCACCCAGGGGCCGCCGCGGCCGACCCCGAGCGTGAACCGCCCGCCGGAGGTCAGGTGCAGCAGCGCGGCCTGCTCGCCGAGCGCCACGGGATGGGCGCTCGGCAGCACGCTGACCGCCGTGCCCACCCGGATCCGCCGGGTCCGCCCGAGCAGCAGGGCCGCCAGCGTCACCGCCGACGGGCACACGCCGTACGGCACGAAGTGGTGCTCGGCGAGCCACACCGAGCCGAGCCCGGCCTCCTCGACCACCTCGGCGGTCCGCACCGCGCGGTGCAGTGCCTCCCCCTGTCCCTGGCCCGGGAACTGGGCCGCCAGTACAAATGCTCCTACGTCGAACGTTCCCACACGCATCGCCTTCTGCCTCCTCGCGGCTGACGCGGCTCCCCCAACGGCAACAACGTCTGACACGTGCCAAAGGCACGGGCACGGGCGGAAGTTATTGAGATTGTCGGGGAATCAGTCCCGGGGTGGCCGTGACGGCCGTCGCCCGCTGTGGTCCCCCGGCCCTCCTCCCCACCGCAACCATGCGGTCACGTCCCGGCGCGGCGCGTAGTCTGGGGGGAAATCCCTGTCCGCCGTCGCCCCGTGAGGTATACGTGTCACCGCGCCACAATCGCCCCCGCCGGGGCGAGAGCCCGGACGAGCGCCCCAGCACCGGATACGACCGCTACGGGCTGGAGCGCGTCGAGGAGTACCAGGGCGAGGAGTGGCGGGTCCGCCAGGTCGCGGGGGCCGGCGCGGCGGGCAAGCGGTACCGCTGCCCGGGCTGCGACCAGGAGATCCCGTCGGGCGTGCCGCACGTCGTGGCCTGGCCGGAGTACGGGGGCGTGGACGACCGGCGCCACTGGCACAAGGCGTGCTGGAACGCGAAGGACCGCCGCACCTCGCGGGTGCAGCGGTCCCGCAACGCCCCCCGGTACTAGGGGTCGGTCGCACGCCTCTCCGGGCATCGGGGTCGGGTCACACGTCGCGGGCCGCCACCGACCGGTACGAGGCGAACACCGCCGCCGCCGTGATCCCGGCCAGCACGAGCAGCTGGGGGAGGCCGCTCTGCGGACCGTCCAGTTCGGTCGCCGGCATCCCGAAGACCGAGGCGAGCCCGACCGGCGCGCTGTAGGACAGCAGCAGCTGCCCCACGTGCAGCGTGCGCTCCCAGATGAACAGGAACGTCGGCATGATCGCCGGGAGGGCCAGCGCACCCAGCATCGTCGTGACCGCGCCGACCGAGTGCCGCAGCAGTGCGCCGACAGCGAGGCCGAGCAGGCCCAGCAGGGTCACGTACGCACTGCCGCCGACCAGTCCGGACACGGCCCGGCCGAAGGCGTGCGGACCGGCGCCGGGGCCCGCGTGCAGCACCATCGTCATGAGCGTGACCAGGGTGACGGACCCGAGGACGACGGCGAACGCGAGGGCGGCGAAGACCAGGTACTTCGCCGTCAGGACCCGGTACCGGTCGGGGGCTGCGGTGAAGGTGGTGCGGATCAGCCCGGTGCCGTGCTCGGAGGCGACCATCAGCACGCCGAGCGTGATCACGCCGACCTGGCCGAGCATGATGCCCATGAGGGCCGGCAGGGTGAAGGGCTGGAAGCTGTAGTCGCCGTCGTCGGTGTTCGACGCGAGCAGCATGCCGATGCCGACCGTGACCACCACCGTGGCGATCAGCGACCAGACCGTCGAACGGACCGTCCGGACCTTGGTCCATTCGGACAGCACGGCGTGCCCCAGGGTGGGTCTGGTGATCGGGATGTCGGAGACGTACCCCTGGGTGGCGGTGGTGGTCCCGCTCATCGGTCGTCCTCCTTCCGCTCGCTCGTACCCGCCAGGTCCGCGGCCTGCGCGGGCATCAGGAAGGGCTTGCCACCGGCTCCGGGCGGCGGCGGCGCGTACCAGCCCTCGGGCGCGATCCGCTCCGGTTCCTGCTCGGTCCACGCGTCCGCCGGCGGCTCCGGCTCGCGCAGTTCGGCCCGCGGGTCCTCGGTGGAGGTGAACTCCAGCGAGCTCTGTGTCAGGCGCATGTACGCCTCCTCCAGCGAGGCCGTGTGCGGGGAGAGCTCCCACAGCCGGATGCCGGCCGCGTGCGCCACGTCGCTGATCCGCGGCAGCGGCAGGCCGGTGACGCGCAGCGCGCCGTCCGGTTCGTGCAGCACGGCCGCCCCGGCCCCGGTGAGCAGGGCGGCCAGCCGGTCGGCGGCGCCGGGCTCGTCGTCCGCGGTCCGCACCCGGCCGAAGCCGGCCGAGTTGTGCGAGATGAAGTCCTGCACGTTCATGTCGGCCAGCAGCCGGCCGCGGCCGATCACGATGAGGTGGTCGGCGGTCAGCGCCATCTCGCTCATGAGGTGGGAGGAGACGAACACGGTGCGGCCCTCGGCGGCGAGCTTGCGCATGAGGTTGCGCACCCACAGGATGCCCTCGGGGTCGAGGCCGTTGACCGGCTCGTCGAACAGCAGCACCTGCGGGTCGCCGAGCAGGGCCGCTGCGATGCCGAGCCGCTGGCCCATGCCGAGGGAGAACCCCTTGGTGCGCTGCTGCGCCACGTCCTGGAGGCCGACCACGCCGAGCACCTCGTCGACCCGGCGCTCCGGGATTCCGGAGAGCTGCGCGAGGGCGAGCAGGTGGTTGCGGGCGCGGCGGCCGCCGTGCAGGGCCTTGGCGTCCAGGAGGGCGCCGACGTGCCGCTGGGCGTTCGGCAGCTCGCGGTACGGGTGGCCGCTGATGGTGACCCGGCCCGTGGTGGGGCGGTCGAGGCCGAGGATCATGCGCATGGTCGTGGACTTGCCCGAGCCGTTGGGGCCCAGGAAGCCCGTCACCGCGCCCGGCCGGACCTGGAAGGACAGCTGGTCGACGGCGGTCTTCGTGCCGTAGCGCTTGGTCAGGCCGACTGCCTCGATCATGCCTCTCTCGCCCTCGTGAGCCGGGGTGCCGTTCGTCCCGGCAGGAAGTAAGAGAGTATCGGCCGGTTGACGGTTCCCGCCCGGGGCGGAAGTCCCGTCCGGTGTGGATCAGGGTCGAATCAGGGTCGGGTCAGGGTCGTCCCTTAGGCGGGGGTGGGGGCGGGGGAGGGGGAGGGTGGCTGCGGGGCTTGCTCCTAGGCGTCCCGTCGTCGGAGGACGGCGTAGCCCCCGATCAGGGCGGCGGCCACCCAGAGGAGCATGATGCCCAGGCCGCCCCAGGGGCCGTACGGGACCTGGTCGGAGCCCATGGCGCGGGGGACCACCTGCATGATCTTGGAGCCCGCCTGGTCCGGGAAGTAGCGGGCCACCTCCTTGGCCTTCGGCACGTTCGACAGGATCTGCGAGATCAGGAAGAAGAACGGCACGAGGATGCCCAGCGACAGCATCGAGCTGCGCAGCATCGCGGTCACGCCCATGGAGAAGACCGCGATCAGGGCCATGTAGAGGCCGGCCCCCACGACCGCCCGCAGGACGTTCGGTTCGCCGATGGACGTGCGGTGGGAGCCGAGCAGGGCCTGGCCGAGGAAGAACGAGAGGAAGCTGGTGGCCAGGCCGACCAGCAGCGCCAGGACGCCGGCCACCGCGATCTTGCTGAAGAGGAACGTGGCCCGCTGCGGGACCGCGGCCAGCGAGGTGCGGATCATGCCGGAGCTGTACTCGGTGCCCACCACCATGACGCCGAAGACGACCATGGCGAGCTGGCCCAGCACCATGCCGGAGAAGCTGACCAGGGTCGGGTCGAAGGTGGCCCGCTCCAGTTCGGAGAGGTGCGCGAACTGGGACTTGGTCAGCGCGGCCAGCCCGGCGCTGAGGCCGACGGTGACGACGAGGGCGGAGATCAGGGTCCAGGACGTCGAGGCGACCGTACGGATCTTGGTCCACTCGGACGTGAGGACGGCGGGTACCGCAGCCACGCTCAGTCCTCCTTCCTCGTCCTGGCCGCCTCGGTCCCGGCGGCCTTCGCCCGCGAGCCGGTCCACGAGCTGCCCCAGCCGGGGGCGCCCGGGCCCTGGCGCGGCTGCTCCGGCTGGGGCCCCATCGGCAGGGGCAGGCCCGCGGCGTCCTCGCCGGGGGAGTGCGCGTGGTACTCGACGGTCTCGGCGGTCATGCGCATGAAGGCCTCTTCCAGGGAGGCCCGCTGGGGGCTGAGCTCGTGCAGCACGATCCGGTGCCGGGCGGCGAGCTCGCCGAGCTCCTCGGCGGTGACCGCGTCGACTTCCAGTGCCCCGGAGCCCGCCATCACGACGGGGATTCCGTTACTTGCGAGTAGGTCCTTGAGGTGTTCCTGCTGCGGCGAGCGGATGCGCACATAACTGCGCGAGTTCTGCTGGATGAAATCGGCCATGGAGGTGTCCGCGAGGAGTCGGCCCTGACCGATCACGATCAAATGATCCGCGGTCAGTGCCATTTCGCTCATGAGATGGCTGGAAACGAAGATCGTTCGCCCTTCGGATGCCAGACCTTTCATCAGATGTCGGATCCAGTGAATTCCCTCGGGGTCCAGACCGTTGACGGGTTCGTCGAACATGAGGATCTTCGGATCGCCGAGCAGTGCGGAGGCGATTCCGAGCCGCTGGCCCATGCCCAGGGAGAAACTCTTCGTCTTCTTGCGCGCCACCGCCGTGAGGCCGACCGTGTCCAGCACCTCCGCCACCCGGCTCGCGGGGATCCGGTTGGACTGCGCCAGACAGAGCAGGTTGTTGTAGGCGCTGCGGCCGCCGTGCATGGCCTTGGCGTCCAGCAGGGCGCCGATGTACTTCAGCGGTTCGTCGAGCTCCCGGTAGTGCCGGCCGTCGATCCGGACCGTGCCGCTGGTCGGGTTGTCGAGATCGAGCATCATCCGCATGGTGGTCGACTTGCCGGCCCCGTTGGGCCCGAGGAAGCCGGTCACCACTCCGGGCCGCACGCGGAAGCTCAGCCCGTCGACGGCGAGTTTGGGTCCGAAGCGCTTCGTGAGGCCTTCGAGCTCGATCATGCCGCTCACGCTAGAACGGCCCAGGGCCCCCCGCCACCGGAGTGACGAAGGGCCCTGGGTCTCGGGGGTGGTGCGGCGCCGGCGTGCGGCACCGGGGTACTGCGCGCCGTGGTTACCGGCTCTGCTGGGCCGGGACCCCGCGGGAGACCGGCTCGTCGTCGACGATCGGGTTCGCGGCCGCGACCGCCGCGCCGGTCAGCGTCGCGAGCATCTCGCGGACGTTGGTCAGCTGGGCGTTGATGGAGTCGCGGCGGTTGGTGAGCGCCGCCAGCTCGCGCTCCGATTCGCTGCGGATGCGGTCCGCCTTGGCGTTGGCGTCGGCCACGATGTCCTCGGCCTGGCGCTGCGCGGTCTCCACCGTCTGGCGGGCCCGGCGCTCGGCGTCCGTACGCAGCTTCTCGGCCTCCAGGCGCAGCTGCTCCGCCCGGTGCTCGATCTCGGCGAGGCGCTTCTCGGCCTTGGCCTGGCGGGAGGCGAGGTCACGCTCGGACTGCTCGCGGCGCTTGGCCAGGTTCGTCTCGAAGTCCGCGGCGGCCTGGGCGGCCTTGGCGCGGGTCTCCTCGAACAGCGCGTCGGCCTCCTCGCGCTTGGACTGCGCGTCCTTCTGGGCCTCGGCGCGCAGGGTCGCGGCGTCGCCCTTGGCCTTCTCGACGATCCGGACGCCCTCGTCCTCGGCCTTGGCCTTGCGGTCCGAGGCGAAGGACTCGGCGTCGTTGCGGACCTGCTGGGCGGCGGACTCGGCGAGCTCGCGGTGCTGCTCCGCGGCCCGGCGGGCCTCCTCGCGCAGGTCCTTGGCCTCCTCCTCGGCGAGCCGCAGGATCTTCTCGACCCGAGCACCGAGGCCGGCGTACGACGGCTCGGCGTCGCTGACCTGGGCCTGGGCGTTCTGCGTCTCGAGGTGGAGCTCCTCGATGCGCTTCTCCAGGGAGTTGATGCGGGACAGGGCGCTGTCACGATCGGCGACGAGCTTGGAAATGCGGTCGTCCACCTGACCGCGGTCGTAACCACGCCGCACGAGCTCGAAGCCGAAGGGGGAGGAAGTGTCGCTCATGGGGTTCCTGTCGAATGAGACCGGTGAGGTGTTAGGGGAATCCTAGGCGGCCGAGCGGCGTGTCATCGAGTCAATCCGCGTTTGATCTGGACAATGACACCCCTTTTGAGTGGCAAGGCGCCAGAAGCCTTGTCACCCGTTCGCCTGAACCTCCATCAGGAGCACACATTCAGGCGGGGTGTCTAGCCCTCCGACGACTTACCACCCGAACGAGTGGGGCCCGCCGGGGCGCCGACCTTCACCCCGCCGGCGCCGTTGGACGACGACTTTCCGCCACCTCCGGGCGCCTCGAATGATTCCAACGCCTCAAGCACGTCCTGGACACGGGAGATCTCGGCCTGAATGTCCTCCCGGCGGCGCACCAGAACCTCCAGCTCCCGGCGGCCCTCCTCGATCAGCCGCTCGGCCTCGGCCTCGGCCTCGGTACGCATGCGCTCGGCCTCGCGGACCGCCTCGGCCTTCTTCTGCTCCGCCTCCTTGAGCAGCTGCTCGGCCTTCTTCACCGCCGCGATGCGCACCTTGCTCGCCTCGCTGCTCGCCTCGGACACCAGGTCCTTGGCCTTGGCCTCGGCCTGGGCGCTCTGCTCGGTGGCCGCCTTGACCAGCTTGTCCACCCGCTCACCCGCGGACTTCATCTGCTCGGCGGTCTCCCGGCGGGCGCGCTCGTGCAGCTCCTCCACCTCGGCCTCGACGCGGGCCCGCAGCTCCTCGGCCCGCTCCCTTATGGCGGACGAGTCCCTGCGGGCGCCGACGAGCAGCTCGTCCGCGTCCGTGCGGGCCTTCTCCACCAGGGTGTTGCCCTCGACGATCGCCTCCTCGGTGATGCGCGTGGCCTCCGCACGGGCCGCATCCACCATCGCGTCGGCCTGCTCCTCGGCCGCGGTCGTCGCCGCCAGCGCCTGCTGGGCCGCGTCCGTCGTCAGCTTGTCCGCCTCGGTGACGGCCTCCGAGACGAGGCGGTCGACCTGCTCGGCGGCCTCCGAGCGGCGCTTGTTCGCCGCCTCGCGGGCCTCGTCCAGCAGCCGCTCGGACTCCTCACGGGCCTCGGTGCGCAGCCGCTCGGCCTCCTCGCGCGCCTCGCGGCGCAGCCGCTCCGCCTCCGCGGCGGCCGCGGCCTTGTCCCGCTCGGCCTCCGACCGGGTGCGCGCGGCGTGCTCCTGCGCCGAGCCCAGGTCCTCGGCCGCCTCGGTGCGCAGCCGCTCGGCCTCCTCGGCGGCCTCGCCGACCGTACGCTCGTTCTCCTCGCGGGTGCGCTCGGTGAGCCGGTCCGCCTCCGTGACGGCCTCCTCGACCAGCCGCGCGGCCTCGGCCCGCGCCTCGTCGAGGGCCTGCTCGGCCTCGCGCTCCGCCGTCGCCAGCGTCTCGCCGGCCGCCACGGTGACCCGCTCGGCCTCGGCGGTCGCCTCGCCGACGATCCGGCCGCCCTCGGCGCGCGCGTCGTCCAGCAGCTGCGCGGCCTCGGTGCGCAGCCGCTCGGCCTCCTCCGCGGCCTCGCCGACCGTACGGTCGTTGGCGGCCTGCGTCTCGACCGTCATCCGCTCGGTCTCGGCGGTGGCCTCGCCGATCAGGCGGGCGCCCTCCGCGCGGGCGTCCTCCAGCGTCTTCGCCGCGTCCCGCTCCGCTTCGGCCAGGGTCTCGGCGGCCTTGGCCGTCAGGGACTCCGCCTCCGAGGCGGCCTCGGCGACCAGGCGGTCCGCCTGCTCGGCGGCCTCCGTGCGCAGCCTGTTGCGCTCCGCACGGGCCTCGTCGAGCACCTCGGCGGCCTCGACGCGGGTGGCCTCCGCCCGCTCCTCGGCCTCGGCCACGACCTGGCCGGCCTTCTCGGCCGACTCCGAGCGGATCCGGTTGGCGTCCTCGCGGGCGTCCGCCTTGGTACGGGCCGCGTCGCGCTCGGCCGCGGCCAGCGCGTCGGTGGCCTCGGTGCGCAGGCGCTGCGCGTACTCGGCCGTGTCCGCGCGCAGCCGCTCGGTCTCCTCGGCCGCCTCGGACCGCAGCTGCTCGGTCTCCTCGCGCGCCTCGGTGCGCAGCCGCTCGGCCTCGGCGATGGCGTCGCCGACGGTCCGCTCGGCCAGCGCCTTGGCGGCGTCGGTCTCCTCGCGGGCCTCGGTGCGGATCCGGTTGGCGTCCTCGGTGGCCCGCTCCCGCTCGGCGTACGCGTCGGAACGGACCCGGTCCGCCTCCTCCTCGGCCTCGGTGCGGGTGCGCTCGGCCGCCACCTCGGCGGCACTGCGCAGGCCGGAGATCTCCTCCTCGGCCTGCTCGTGCAGGCCCGCCACGGACTCGCGCACCTCGCGGGCGGTCTGCTCGGCGGCCGACACCAGCTCGGCGGCGCGGGCGTCCGCCTCCTGCACCAGCCGCGCGGCCTCCGCCTCGGCGTCCTCGACGCGCTTGCGGGCCGAGGCCAGCAGTTCCTCGCTCTGCTCGCGGGCCTGGGCGCGCTCGCGCTCGGCCTCCTCGCGCGCGGAGCCCAGCGTCTCCTCGGCCTCGCGGCGGCGCCGCTCGGCCTCCTCCTTCGCGGCGGCCAGGGCCTCGGCGGCCTCCTCGGCCACCCGCTCGGCGGCCGCCCGGGCCTCCGTGCGCAGCCGGTCCGCGGTCTCCTGCGCCTCGGTGCGCACGCGCTCGGCCTCGACCTCGGCCTCGCCGACCAGCCGGGTCGCGGCCGTCTCGGCCTCGGCACGCATCCGGCCGGCGTCCTCGGCGGCCTCGGTGCGCTGCCGGGTGGCCTCGGCCTCCGCCTGCTCGGCCAGGGCGCGGCTGCGCTCGGCCGCCTCGGTGCGGACCCGCTCGCTCTCCTCCGCCGCCTCGCGGCGCATCGCCTCGGCGGCACCGCGGGCGTCGCCCAGGGTGCGCTCGGCGGTGGTCAGCCGGCCCTCGGCCTCCTCCTGGAGGCGGGTCAGCTCCGCGTCGGCCTCGCTGCGCCGGTCGGCCAGCGCCCGCTCGGTCTCCTCGCGGCGTGCGCGGGCGGCCGCGTCGGCCTCGGCGCGGACCGCCTCCGCCCGCTCCTCGGCCTCGGCGCGCAGCCGGTCGGCCTCGGCGCGGGCGCGCTCCAGCGTCTCCTCGGCCTGCTTGCGCAGTCCGGTGGCCCGCTCGATGGCCTCGGAGCGGACCCGCTCGCTCTCGGCGGCCGCGCCGCGGCGCAGCTCGTCGGCGTCCGCCTTCGACTTGGTCAGCAGCTCCTCGGCGGTCTTGGCCGCCTCCTCGATCTGCTGCACGGCCTCGCGGCGGGCCTCGCCGCGGATCCGCTCGCCCTCGGCGACGGCCTCGGCGCGCAGCTGCTCGGCCTCGCCGCGCAGCCGCCGGGCCTCCTCCTGGAGCTCGACGGTCTTGGCCCGGTACTCCTCGGTGTCGTCCTTGGCCGCGCCCTTGAGCTGCTCGGCCGTGGCCGCCGCCAGCGAGGTCAGCCGGCCCGCCTCGGCCTCGGCCTCGCGGCGGATCCGCTCCGCCTCGTCGGCCGCGGCCTTGCGGGTCGCCTGCGCGTCCTCGGAGGCCCTGTTCAGGACGTCCTCGGCGGTGCGGGCCGCCTTCGCCAGCTGTGCCGCGGTGTCCTCGGCGGCGGCGGTGCGGCCCTGCTCCACGGCCTCGGCCAACACCCGCTCGGCCGCGGCACGGGCGTCGGCCAGCTTCTGCTCGGCCTCGGCCTTGAGCTCCTCGGCCTCCTTCGTGGCCTCGCCGACCAGCCGGGCGACCTGCTCCTTGGCCGTACGGGTGCGCTGCTCGCCGGCCTGCTCGGCCGACGCCAGCCGCTTGTCCGCGGTCTCCTTCGCCTCGGCCAGGAGCTTCTCGGCCTCGGCACGGGCGGCCCGCAGGGTGGAGTCCGCCTCCTGCACGCGCTGCTCGGCGACCCGGCCCAGGTCCATGGTCTGCTGGCGGGCCTGCTCGGACTCCGCGGTGGCGGAGGTGCGCAGCCGCTCGGCGTGCTCGGTGGCCTCCTGGGCCTGCGCGGAGGCGGCGGTCAGCAGCCGCTCGGCCTCCTTGCGGGCGCGCAGCAGGGTGGCCTCGGCCTCGGTGCGCGCGGCCTCCGCCTCGGAGGTCATCCGGCGCCGGGTCTCCTCGGCGACCCGGGCGGCCTCGGCGCGGGCGGCGTTCAGGGACTGCTCGGCCTCGGCGCGCGACTCGTCCATGAGGCGGCGGGCCTGGGACTCCGTACGGGCGCGCAGCTGCTCGGCCCAGGCGACGTTCTCGTTGACGTGCGCCTCGACGGTCTGGCGCCGCTCGTTGAGCTCCTGGTCCAGGCGCTGGCGGCGGTTGACGGCCTCCTGGTGCAGCTCGGCCTGGAGCCGGGCCTGGTGCTCGGCGTGCTCCTGGAGGATCCGCTGGGTCTGGGCGCGGGCCTCGCGCAGCTCGCGCTCGGCGTCGCTGCGCATCTGGTCCGCCTGGATCTGCGCGTTGCGCAGCAGCTGCTCGGCCTGGTAGCCGATGTCGGCGGATTCGTAGGCGGGGCGGGACGCCAACGCGCGCCGCGCCTCGTGGAGCTTGGCGCGCAGCACCTCGACCTGGTAGCCCAGGTCCTCGGCGTGCTGGACGGCCTTCCCGCGCTCCTTCGTCAGCCGCTCCATCTCGGCCTCGAAGCGCGAGAGATGGTCGGCCTCAGGCTGAAGACTCTCCTGGCGTTCGTAGCCCCGCACGGCGCGGTCCCATCCGTCCCCTGGTCGCAAGCTCTCTCCCAAAGCACCGTCCGCCCGCTGAACGGTGCCCCCGGGGAATGGTGTCAGACATCTTGCCGCAAATCGGAAGGCCCCGACCCCTCGGCAAAAACACCAGACCCCGGCCGAGCCACCGCCACTCTACCGGCCAGGGAATCCGGCGGTCAGTGCTCCGCGTTGGGAGAGGGGTTGGAGGTGACCAGTTCGGTCAGGACACCGTGGCAGTCCTTGGGGTGCAGGAACGTGATCCGGGAGCCCATCGAGCCGATCCGGGGCTCGTCGTAGAGCACGCGGACGCCCTTGCCGCGGATGGCCTCGGCGTCCCCGTCGACGTCCGCGGTGCCGAAGGCGATGTGGTGCACGCCCTCGCCGTTCTTGGCCAGCCACTTGCCCACCGCGGAGTCCTCGCGGGTGGGCTCCAGCAGCTGGAGGTAGGAGGCGCCGCCGTCGGACGTCTCGTTGATCTTGAGCATGGCCTCGCGCACACCCTGCTCCTCGTTGACTTCGGTGTGGAACACCTCGAAGCCGTACGTGGCACGGTAGAACTCGACAGTCTTGTCGAGGTCGAAGCAGGCGATCCCGATGTGGTCGATTCTCGTCAGCATGCCCCCAGTGGAGCGGTCGGCAGGGTGGTTACGCAACGTGCGCGCGATCACACCGGATGCCCGATGACGGCACCGAGTGCCGCTCAGTACATTCAGGTAAACCCTCGTTCACTCCTCATCCAAGGGGCCGTGCCTCATGTCCGGAACGAACAGCACTACGTCGGTGATCGTCGCTGGGGCCCGCACGCCCATGGGACGTCTCCTGGGCTCTCTCAAGACGTTCTCCGGCGCCGACCTCGGCGGCGTCGCGATCAAGGCCGCGCTGGAGCGGGCCGGCATCTCCGGCGACCAGGTCCAGTACGTGATCATGGGCCAGGTGCTCCAGGCCGGCGCGGGCCAGATCCCGGCCCGCCAGGCCGCCGTCAAGGCCGGCATCCCGATGAACGTGCCGGCGCTGACGATCAACAAGGTCTGCCTCTCCGGCCTCGACGCCATCGCGCTGGCCGACCAGCTGATCCGCGCGGGTGAGTTCGACATCGTGGTCGCCGGCGGCCAGGAGTCGATGACCAACGCCCCGCACCTGCTCCCGAAGTCCCGCGAGGGCTACAAGTACGGCGCGATCGAGATGCTCGACGCGATGGCCTACGACGGCCTGACCGACGCCTTCGAGGGCATCGCCATGGGCGAGTCCACCGAGAAGCACAACAGCCGCCTGGGCATCGAGCGCGCCCCGCAGGACGAGTTCGCCGCCGGCTCCCACCAGCGCGCCGCCGCCGCCCAGAAGAACGGCGTCTTCGAGGCCGAGATCACCCCGGTCGAGATCCCGCAGCGCAAGGGCGACCCGGTGCTCTTCTCGGTCGACGAGGGCATCCGCCCCGACACCACCGCGGAGTCCCTCGGCAAGCTGCGCCCGGCGTTCGCCAAGGACGGCACGATCACCGCCGGCACCTCCTCGCAGATCTCCGACGGCGCCGCCGCGGTGGTCGTCATGAGCAAGGCGAAGGCCGAGGAGCTGGGCCTGGAGTGGCTGGCCGAGATCGGTGCCCACGGCAACGTGGCGGGCCCGGACAACTCGCTGCAGTCGCAGCCGTCCAACGCCATCAAGCACGCCCTGGGCAAGGAGGGCCTGGAGGTCGCCGACCTCGACCTGATCGAGATCAACGAGGCCTTCGCCGCGGTCGCCGTCCAGTCAATGAAGGACCTGGGCGTGACCCCGGAAAAGGTGAACGTCAACGGCGGCGCGATCGCCCTGGGCCACCCGATCGGCATGTCCGGCGCCCGCGTGGTGCTGCACCTGGCCCTGGAGCTCAAGCGCCGCGGCGGCGGCGTGGGCGCGGCCGCCCTGTGCGGCGGCGGCGGCCAGGGCGACGCCCTGATCGTCCGGGTGCCCCGGGCCTGAGCACCAACCCTCCGCACACCCCCACCCCGAGCGACGCAAAGGAGCGCAGCACGCATGACGGTGGACGTCCCCCAGCTGGTGGCCCAGGCCCGAGAGGGCAGGCCGCGGGCGGTGGCCCGGCTGATCTCACTGGTCGAGGGGGCGTCCCCGCAGCTGCGCGAGGTCATGGCGGCCCTCGCGCCGCTCACGGGCAACGCGTACGTGGTGGGCCTGACGGGCTCGCCGGGGGTGGGCAAGTCCACCTCGACCTCCGCGCTGGTGACGGCGTACCGCAAGGCGGGCAAGAGGGTCGGCGTCCTGGCCGTCGACCCGTCCTCGCCCTTCTCCGGCGGTGCGCTGCTCGGTGACCGGGTGCGGATGTCGGACCACGCCTCCGACCCCGGGGTCTACATCCGCTCGATGGCCACCCGCGGCCACCTGGGCGGCCTGGCGTGGGCCGCCCCGCAGGCCATCCGCGTGCTCGACGCGGCCGGCTGCGACGTGGTCCTGGTCGAGACCGTGGGAGTGGGCCAGTCGGAGGTCGAGATCGCCTCCCAGGCCGACACCTCGGTGGTGCTGCTCGCCCCCGGCATGGGCGACGGCATCCAGGCCGCCAAGGCGGGCATCCTGGAGATCGGCGACCTGTACGTGGTGAACAAGGCGGACCGGGACGGCGCGGACGCCACCGCCCGGGAGCTCAACCACATGCTCAGCCTCGGCGAGTCCCGCGGCCCCGGCGACTGGCGCCCGCCCATCGTCAAGACGGTCGCCGCCCGCGCCGAGGGCGTGGACGAGGTGGTCGAGGCGCTGGAGAAGCACCGGGCGTGGATGGAGGAGCACGGCGTGCTCGCCAGGCGCCGGATCGCCCGGGCCGCGCGCGAGGTGGAGACCATCGCGGTCACCGCCCTGCGCTCGCGCATCGGCGACCTGCACGGGGACCGGCACCTGGACGCCCTGGCCGAGCGGGTGGTGGCCGGGACGGTGGACCCGTACGCGGCGGCCGACGAGCTGCTGGCGAGCCTGACGGAGGCCTGAGCCGTACGCACGAAGGACCCGCCCCCTCGAAAGGGGGCGGGCCCTTGGCATGTCCGGGTCTACCCGCGTCAACCTGCGGCGTCGGCGTGCCGCAGCCGCGTCCGGTGCTAGGCCTTGCCGCGGACGCTGCGCAGGTGCTCGGCGACCGGCTTCAGCGACGTGTGCAGCTCGGCCAGGGCCTCGTCCGACATCAGGTCGATGAAGTGCTGGCGGACGGAGGCCACGTGGTGCGGGGCCACCTTCCGCATGGTCTCCATGCCGTGGTCGGTGAGGACCGCGTACAGGCCGCGCCGGTCGGACTCGCAGTTGGCGCGGACGACCAGGCCGGCCGCCTCCATCCGGGTGATCTGATGGGACAGCCGGCTCTTGGACTGCAGGGTCGCGGTGGCGAGGTCGCTCATCCGCATGCGGTGGTCCTCGGACTCGGAGAGGTTGACCAGGATCTCGTAGTCGTTGTTCGTCAGGCCGAAGGGCTGGAGATCCTTTTCCAGGCGGTGCGTCAGCAGTCGGTTGACGTCCAGATAGGTGCGCCACGTGCACTGCTCGGCATCGGTCAGCCAGCGGGTGGCGGTCTCAGTCGTCTCCATACAAGGACTCTACCTAAGAAGTTGAATTACGTACAAAATTGCCGGTGGGCCACGGGCATATGCCAGGTGCAGACCGTGATGGTCCGAAGACTATCGGTCACAGCCCGAACCGGCGCTGGAGGTCACCCAGCTGCCCCGGCATCCGCGGGATCCCCAGCTGCTGCCCGCCCATCTGCCCCATCGGGCCCGGAGCATGCGCCGGCACCCCGGGCTCGTGGCCCACGGCCCCCATGGCCCGCTCGGGCATGAGCAGCTCCGTCGACTGGAGCAGCACCGTGCCCGCGCCGACGAACTCGAACTGGTGCTCCTCGCCCGAGGCGCCCCCGATGCCGGCCAGCTGCCGCAGCCCGCCCATCACGCCCTGCATGTAGCCGTGGTCGTAGTGGTGGCACGGGGAGGGGCAGTCCGCCCAGCCCACCAGCGCCTGCGGGTCCACCTTCAGCGGCGGCTCCATGAAGACCACCGGCCCGTTCGAGGCCGCCACGAACTTGCCCGTGCCGATCAGCGTCAGGAAGCCCGGCACGATCGACTGCTTCAGCGCCAGCGAGGGCTGGTAGGCCAGCAGGTTCCCCGAACGGATCGTCAGGTTGCCGTTGTCGAGGTCGTACGAGTTGACGTCGAAGGCCCGGTCGGCGAGCAGCATCTTGCCCGAGCCCTCCGCCACCACCCAGTCGGAGGCGTGCAGCGGCGAGTGGAAGCTGGTGCGCAGCAGCCGGTCGAAGCGGCCGTTGCCGATGCCGTTGAACTCGACGTGCCCGTAGTAGGCGATCATCTTGCCCTTCTGCAGGAACCACTGGCTCCCCTTGAGTTCCACGCAGAAGGTGTAGGCGTTGACGTTGTCGTCGGACGGCAGGGAGTACGGGTCGAGGACCACGGGTCCGGTCATTAGAGCTTCTCCTCCGAGGCCTGCACGTACACGACACCGTGACCGGACAGCTCCAGCTGGAACGCCTCGCCCGAGCCACGCCCCACCATGTCCCGCCAGCCGAGCGCGGTGGAGAGCTTGTTGCGTACGTCACCCCGGTGGGCGACGTACGCCTGCGGGTCCACATGGATGGGCCGCTGCGGGGTGATGGGCAGCTCGATGACGCCGCCGTGGGCCATCACGGCCACGGAACCGTGCCCCGCGAGCGTGGTGGTGAACAGGCCCTGGCCGGTCACCTGGCCGCGCACCATGCCCATGACGCCGCCCTGCTGGCCCATGAACATGGTGCCCTGCTGGAGGGTGCCGTCGAAGGCGAGCAGCCGGTCCGCCTCGACGTACAGGGTGTCGCCGGTCATCTGGACCACGTGGACGTGGTGGCCGCCGTGACCGAACATCACCGAGCCCTGGCCCTCGACCGTCATCAGCGGGACCTGCTCGTTGGCCACCCGCCGGCCGATCATTCCCATGACGCCGCCCTGGCCGCCGGCGATGTCGGGGGTGAAGGCGACCTCGCCCCGGTAGGCGATCATCGCGCCGCGCTGGCTGAACAGCCGCTGGCCGGGGACCACCTGGGCCTCGACCATCTTCGAGTTGATCTGGGTGAACGGCATCAGACGTCGCCCCCGATCGTGTTGCGCTCGCTGGGCTGCACGTACACCAGGCCCTCGCCCTCGAAACGGATCTGGAACGCCTCGCCGCCGCCCTCGCCCATCAACGTGCGGAACGTCACACCGGACTGGAAGTGCTGCTGGAGGTTGCCGGTGTGCGCGATGTACGCACCCGGGTCGACGGAGAGCGGGAACTGCGCGCTGACCCGCAGCACCACCGCCGGCCCGTCGGAGAGGATGGCCGCCTGGCCGCTGCCCTCGACGGTGGTGGTGAACAGGCCGTTGCCGGTCGAGGCGCCGCGCAGACCGGTGAAGGTCGTGCCGGTGCGCAACCCGCCGTCGGTGCACAGCAGGTTGCTGGACTCGACGTAGAGCTTCTCGCCGTGCAGGTTGACCAGGTTGATCTCGCTCGCGCGGTCGGCGAAGTAGCAGGTGCCCTGCCCCTGGACCTCCATCACGGTCATCTGTTCGCCGGTCAGGCGGCGGGTCACCATGCCTCGGAGACCCTCACCCCCGCCGGACATCTTCTTGAAGGCCATCTGGCCGTCGTACGCGACCATTGACCCGTTCTTCGCTTTGACGGTGTCGCCGGACAGGTCGACGGCGAGCACCTTGCTGCCTTGGAGTCGGAACTGAGCCACGGGGGAGAGGTTAAGGGCAGCGGCCGACACCGAACAGAGCCTCACGGCCCATATCGGCCCGGACGGGACGTGTATGGGCACGGCTGGGACGTGGTTGGGACGTGGCTGGGACGTGGTTGGGACGTGGTTGGGACGACACCGGTACACGGCCGGGACGTGGGCGACCGCTCCGGCCTGCCGGTGGGCACCCCCGGTCAAGATCCGGTAAATCGGGTTGGGAGAATGGGCCCGGACATTTCGCCCCCGCTCGCGTGCGTCCGTACCGGCCGTCCCCGCCGCCCCCCGACCACCCCGCCCCGAAGGTTCACCGTGGACATCAAGACTGCCTCCGCCCTGCACCGGCTGCGCCTCGTCTCCATCCCCGAAGCGCTCTCCTTCCCGGCTCTGCTGATCTTCGGCTCGCTCCTGAGCCGGATCTCCGACGTCAACCTCGTCATGCCGCTGGGCATGCTGCACGGCGTGCTGTTCACGCTGTACGCGATCTTCCTGCTGGACGTCTGGAACAAGGCCAAGTGGCCGCTGAAGAAGGTCGCCCTCTTCTTCCTGCTCGCCGTCATCCCCTTCGGCGGCCTGTACGGCGACAAGCTCCTCAAGCGCGACGAGTCCGACAGCGTGATCGCCGCCCGCGCCCGCAAGGAAGAGGCCGCCGCGTGATCGTCGCTTTCTCGGTCACCCCGCTGGGCGTCGGTGAAGAGGTCGGCGAGTACGTCGCCGAGGCGGTGCGGGTGGTCCGCGAGTCGGGCCTGCGGAACCGCACCGACGCCATGTTCACCTCCGTCGAGGGCGAGTCGTGGGACGAGGTGATGGACGTCGTCAAGCGCGCCGTCGCGGCCGTCGAGGCGCGCGCCCCGCGGGTCTCCGTCGTCATGAAGGTCGACATCCGGCCGGGTGTGACGGACGGCCTCACCTCGAAGGTGGCCACCGTGGAGCGGCACCTGGCGGGCTGACGCTGGTTGCTGGTTGCCGGTTGCCCCGGTTGCCGGTTGCTGCTCTTCCCGGGCCCCGTCGCGTTCGTGCGGCGGGGCTTCGGTGGGCTCGCTTCGGGGGTGGGTCCCGTGGTGTGTGGGTCCCCTCGGCGCTTGACAGGGGCGGCCTGCAGGCCCTGCGGCAGGCCCACCCCTGGGGCA
>NZ_JOGB01000027.1 GCF_000719335.1 Streptomyces sp. NRRL S-87 | reverse complement strand
GGCAAGGGGCTTCGCCCTGGCCTGCGGCCACCCCTGGCCCGGGCCTGCCTCCGGTCCAGCCTGCCACCCCTGTCAAGCGCCTCCCCCACACACCACGGGGCGGAGGGGGCGGGTCGGAAGGGGTCATCCGCCAGCGGTGTTGAGGGGGCTGGGTCCGCTCGGCGGTCGGTGCGCGGAGGTGCGCCGTACAGCGGGGTGGTCGGGAGCCCGGAGGTGCGTGCCGCGCCACGGTCGGACCGTACGCCGAGGGGCGGTCTGGGGTGGGACGGTGACGTGCGCCGGCCGTGGGGGACCCGCGGATGGTCTGCGCATGGTGTGCGCAGGGGGTGCGAAGGCCCTGCGAAACGGTGGCGTGGGGGTTCACGGCGTGCTTACCCAGCAGTAAATTACCGGCGGTAACCTCCGAGTCGCCGAGGAGAGCCCGTGTCCCAGTCCGTGTCCGCCCCGCCGCCCGCGCCCGGCGCTCCGGTCAAGACCGTGGTCCAGCAGGTGGTCCGGGAGGTGTACGTGCCGCCCCTGGTCACCCCGCCCCTCCAGGGCTCCCTGGGCGACATCCCCTTCCTCAACGCGCAGGAGGCCCCCACCGCCCCCGTGCTCGCCCGCAAGCAGCCCGACGGCAGCTGGCGCGACGTCACCGCCGCCGAGTTCGCGGCCGAGGTGCTGGCCGTCGCCAAGGGGCTCATCGCCCAGGGCCTGGAATGGGGCGACCGCATCGCGATCATGGCGCGGACGACGTACGAGTGGACCCTGCTCGACTTCGCCGCCTGGGCCGCCGGGCTGATCACCGTGCCGATCTACCCCACCTCCTCCGCGCTGCAGGCGCGCTGGATCATCCACGACTCGGGTGCCGTCGCCTGCGCCGTCGAGGACACCGCCCAGGCCCGGCTCATCAGCGGCGAACGGGCCCAGCTTCCCGGGCTCGTGCACCTCTGGGAGTTCGACACCGGGGCCATCGCGCAGCTCGTCCGGGCCGGTGAGGCCGTCCCCGACGTGGCGGTCCTCGCCCGGCGCGCCCACACCGCGCCGCAGACCGTGGCCACCGTCATCTACACCTCCGGCACCACCGGCACCCCCAAGGGCTGCGTCATCACCCACGGCAACCTCTTCGCCGAGGTCGACAACGCCGTCGAACTGCTGCACCCCGTCTTCAAGTCGGTCAGCAAGGATCCCGCCTCGACGCTGCTCTTCCTGCCGCTCTCGCACGTCTTCGGGCGCATGGTCGTCGTCGCCTGCATGCGCGCCCGGGTCAAGCTCGGACATGCGCCGAGCATCGCCACCGACGAGCTCCTCGCCGACCTGGCCGGCTTCCGGCCGACCTTCCTCCTCGCCATCCCGTACGTCCTGGAGAAGGTCTACAACACCGGCCGCGCGACGGCCGAGAAGATCGGCCGCGGGTCCTCCTTCGACCGCGCCGCCCGGATCGCGCAGCGCTGGGGCGAGGCCCACCACAACGGCAACCGCGGCAGCCTCGGCCTGCGCGCCGCCCGGGCCCTGTACGACCCGCTGGTCTACCGACGCATCCGCAGCGCCCTCGGCGGCCGCGTCAAGTACGTGATCAGCGGCGGCTCGCCCCTGGGCCACCGCCTCGCCGCCTTCTACGCCGGCGCCGGCATCGAGGTGTTCGAGGGGTACGGGCTCACCGAGACCTGCGGCGCCAGTACGGTCACCCCGCCGCTGAGCCCCCGCCTCGGCACGGTCGGCTGGCCGCTGCCCGGGACCGCCGTGCGCATCGCCGCGGACGGTGAGGTGCTGCTGCGCGGCGGGCACGTCTTCGGCGGCTACTGGGACTCCGCGCGCGGGACGGTCGTCCCGGCCACCGACCACGAGCAGTGGTTCCCCACCGGCGACCTCGGCGTCCTCGACACCGAGGGCTACCTCACCATCACCGGCCGCAAGAAGGACATCCTCATCACCTCCGGGGGCAAGAACGTCGCCCCCGCCCCGCTGGAGGACTGGCTGCGCGCCCACCCGCTGGTCGGCCAGTGCCTGGTCGTCGGCGACAACCGGCCGTACGTCGCCGCGCTCGTCACCCTCGACCCCGACGGGCTGTTCCACTGGCGCCAGATGCGCAAGAAGCAGGACGTGCGGATGGCCCAGCTGGTGCACGACGAGGAGCTGAGGGCCGACCTCCAGCGGGCCGTGGACGACGCGAACCGGCTCGTGTCGCGGGCCGAGTCGATCCGCCGCTTCGCCGTCCTGCCGGTGGAGTTCAGTGAGGCCTCCGGGCACCTGACGCCCTCGCTGAAGCTGCGCCGGGCCGCGATCGTCCGCGACTTCGAGCGGGAGATCGACGAGTTGTACGGGACCTGGACGAGTTAGCCGTGCCGTTCGGGGGCGTCGCCCTGTGCGGGCGGCCCGTACCCCGGGCGGCCGGTCTCCGCACGCCGGGCGGGGTGCGGAGGCGGCCCGTATGGTGGCTGCGGGGACGACCCCTGGGAGGTGCCGATGCACCGGCCTCGCACGACCCTGCTCTGCGCCGCCGTCCTGGCGGCCACCGCGCTCGCCGCCGCGCCGGGCCCGGGCCCGAGCCCCACGCCGACCGGCGACCCGCTCGCCCGGTTCTACCGGCAGCAGATCACCTGGGGCCGGTGCGTCGAACCCGGCCCCGCCGACATGCGCTGCGGCACGCTGACCGTCCCGCTCGACTACGCCCGCCCCGCCAAGGGCACCGTCGACCTCGTCGTCTCCCGCATCCCCGCCAGCGGCCCGCACCGCCGCGGCCCGCTCGTCCTCAACTTCGGCGGCCCGGGCGTCCCCGGCGTCGCCACCCTCGCCGTCGCCGCACGCAGCTTCGCCGACCTCCGCGAGAGCTACGACCTGGTCGCCTTCGACCCCCGCGGTGTCGGCCAGAGCGCCCCCATCAGCTGTGGCGGGGCCCTGGCCACGGCCGGCACCGGCACCACCGCCGACCAGCAGCTCCAGTCCCTGCGCGCGACCGCCACGGCGTGCGAACGCCACTCCGGGCCGGTCCTGCCGTACGTCGGCACGGCCAACGTCGCCCGCGACATGGACGTGCTGCGCCAGGCACTGGGCCGGAGCCGCCTCGACTACCTCGGCTTCTCGTACGGGACCCGGATCGGCGCGGCCTACGCGGCCGAGTTCCCGCACCGCACCGGCCGGATGGCCCTCGACGGCGTCGACAACCTCACCGAGCCGCTCACCGAGCAGGCGAGGGTCACGGCGGAGGGCCAGCAGCGCGCCCTCGACAACTTCCTGACCTGGTGCACGCACCGCCCGGACTGCGTGTACGGGACCAACGCCCGCACCGCCAAGGACCGCGTCCGCGCACTGATCCGGAACCTGGACGCGGAGCCGCTGGTGGGCCACGACGGGTCGCAGTTCACCGGCCAGGACACGGTGGTGGCGATCGGCGCCGCCCTGTACGCGCAGGCCAACTGGCCGCTGCTCGCCGACGCGCTCGCCCGCGTGGAGCGGCAGCACGACCCGAGCGGCCTGATCGAGCTGGCCGGTGCCGTGGCCCCCGACCCGGAGCCCCCGTACGAGCCCGATCCCACGCCCTCGGGCAGCGGTGGCACGGGCGGCGTCGTCGGCACCGCCGAGGTGCCGGCCGACAACATGGACGCCGCGCTGATCGCGGTGAACTGCGCCGACGACCCCGACGGGCGCCGCGACGGCAGCACCGCCGCGGTGATCCGGGAGATCCTGTCGCTCCAGGCCGAGTTCCAGGCCGCCTCCCCGGTCTTCGGTCCGGCCCAGCTCGGCACGGTGCTGGCCTGCTACGGCCGCCCCGCGGGCAGCGACTTCGTACGGAAGATAGACCGCCCCGGTGCCCCGCGGATCCTGCTCGTCGGCACCCGCGGCGACCCGGCCACCCCGTACCGCTGGACCGAGGAGACCGCCGCCCGGCTCGGCAACGTCACGGTCGTCGACTACAAGGGCGACGGCCACACCGGGTACGGGGCCTCCGCCTGCGTGCGCGACAAGGTCAACGCGTACCTGGTGGACGGCACCCTGCCCCACGGAACGCGCTCGTGCCCGGCGGGGGAGTGAGGGCTCCCGCCGGGCACGGGCGTCACGCCTCGCCGCACGGGGCCCAGTAGTTGGAGGGCGCCGGGCTTCCCGGCGTCCCGTGGTGCGTCCGCGTCCGCGTCCGCGTCCACGTCCCCCGTGGTGGTGGTGGTGGTGGCGGACGCGGGGGTGCGGCGGCCGAGAGTGAGGGGGCGGCGGCGAGGGCGGTGCTGCGGGTGCGCGTGCGCAAGGGCGGCTCTCCCACCGGTCCCGTGGAGGGGGCAGGCGAGGAGACCCCAGTGACGTGTCGTCAGGTCGTTGCCGGGCGCGGCCGCGAAAGCGCGTGTCTTCCCGCCCGGTTCACCCGCGCGACACCCCCGAAGGGGAAGAATAGTGATAAATCGGTGTGCTCCGGGCGCGCGGGTCGTCGTCTTCGCTCCGCGGTGGCCGTCGGGCTCCGACGGACCTCAACGCCCGCCCAGGGCTCCTGAAATGCCCGCTATGCACCATTGCCCTGAAGGGCACCGGGACGGGCAGGTGAACAGTCCGTCATAAAGGTGAGGGGGGACGGCGAGTCGAGGGCGAAGACCTGATAGACAGTGAATATTCACGGCTTGACTCGGCCCGCACGCCTTGGGGGGAACGCCGCACTGTGAAGCCTCTTCGCCGACATCTCATCAGCACCTCGCGCAAGGTGCTGTGCACGGCCGCCCTGGCGGCCAGCCTGACCACGGCCGCGGTCGTCGGCAACCCGCCGACCGCCGACGCGGGCGAGTCCGCTCCGACCCCGGACAGCCCGCAGGCCACCGACCGCGGCAACCCGCGGCTGACCCTGCCCGACCTCGCCGCCCCCGCGCCGCCGACCGCCGGCGGCACGGGCCCCGGCGGCACGTCGAACAACGGGATCCCCGCGACCGCCCTGGACGCGTACAAGCGGGCCGAACTGGCCGTGGGCGCCGCGCTGCCGAACTGCCACCTGCCCTGGCAGCTGGTCGCCGGCATCGGCCGGGTCGAGTCGGTCCACGCCTCCGCCTACGGCCTGAAGGCGGACGGATCGACCGAGCGGCCGATCCGCGGCCCCCGCCTCGACGGCAACGGCTTCGCGAAGATCCTCGACACCGACAAGGGTGCCTTCGACGGGGACGGGCAGTTCGACCGGGCGGTCGGGCCGCTGCAGTTCATCCCGTCCACCTGGGCGCAGTGGGGGGCCGACGGCAACGCGGACGGCACCCGCAACCCCAACAACATCTACGACGCGGCCCTCGGTGCCGGCCTCTACCTCTGCGCCGGCGACAAGGACCTGCGGCGGGCCCAGGACCTCGACCGGGCCGTCCTGAGCTACAACAGCTCGCGCGAGTACGTGAACACGGTGCTCGCATGGATGCGGCTGTACCAGAACGGCGTGGACGGGGTCACGAACCCGCCCGCCACGGTCCCGCCCAACGACACGGTCCCGCCCGTGACCCAGCCGCCGTACACGGACCCGCCGAACCGGACCCTGCCCCAGCCCAGGCCGAAGCCCAAGCCGAAGCCGGAGAAGCCCAAGCCGGAGAAGCCGAAGCCGGAGAAGCCGCAGCCCACGGTGGCCGGGCTGGAGCGGCTCGGCGACGGCACGCTGCAGGCCGAGGCGGGCTCCGAGTTCACGGAGAAGGCCCAGGCCAAGGCGAAGCTCAGCGACGGCAAGGCGGCCGCGAAGGCGGTCGTGGTCTTCGAGATCGAGGGCGACACCTCCGGCACGGTCTTCGCCGGTACGGGCAAGACGCACGCGGTCGTGAAGACCGACGCGGCCGGCATCGCCACCGCACCGGTCCTCAGGGCGGGCGACAAGGCCGGCGACAAGCCGGGCGCCTTCACCCTGCGGGCCACGGTGTACGGGACGACGCACGAGTACACGGTGAAGTACGCGGGCACCGTCACGCCGAAGCCGGCGCCGGTCGTCAGGAAGCTCGTGCGCACCGGCGAGGACGCCGACAAGGCGCTCGTGGCCGAGGTCGGCGACGAGAAGTTCAAGCAGTCGGTGAGCGTGCTGGCCGCGGACGCCGACGGCAAGGGCGTCGCCGGGACCGTGGTGACCGCCGGCCTGCTGGCGAAGGACAAGGCCGGGGAGTGGGTGCCGGCCGAGACCGGCCCGTACTTCCAGGACGGCGACGGGCGGACCGTACGCAAGCTGGAGCTGAAGCCGGCCGACGCGTCGGGGCGGGTCGACCTCCCGGCCGTCCGCCTCGCCGAGGACGTCGAGCCGGGCACCTACCGGCTCCGGCTGACCACGCCCGACGGCATCGAGCTGGTGCTCGACCTGGAGGTCAGGAAGGCGGCGGACGCCGACCCGGAGAAGGACCCGAATCCGGAGGCGTCGGCCACCCCGCCGGCCACCAAGCCGTAGCCCCTCCCGGGGGCCCGCCCTTCGGGGCGGCCCCCGGGCCGGTGCCCCGAACGGGCGGAGCCCCGAAGAGCACCGGAGCCCCCAAAGGCAGGAGCCCCGTCCCCTCGCTCGTGCGAGGGCGGGGCTCCTTGGGTACTGCTAATCCCGACCGCGATCCGGTCGGCCCGGGCAACTTAGGCCGGGGTGACGTTCTCCGCCTGCGGGCCCTTCGGGCCCTGCGTGACGTCGAAGTTCACGACCTGGTTCTCCTCGAGGGAGCGGAAGCCAGACGCGTTGATCGCGGAGTAGTGGACGAAGACATCCGGGCCGCCGCCGTCCTGGGCGATGAAGCCGAAGCCCTTTTCAGCGTTGAACCACTTCACGGTTCCGGTAGCCATAAGCCCTCCTTGGGCCAAAGGGTTGCCCTGCTCCAGAACCTGCTAAGAAGTCTGAAAACTACAAAAGCCTGCGGGGTCACATGCTCCGCAGGCTCTGTACTGCAAGGGAAACCAAACTGCAACTTGCGTCGAGCCTAGCACGCAGAGTGCGCGCAGGGGTAGAGGGAAAGATCACGTCACCCGGACGTTTGACACCCCTGTCCGATGCTGACGAACACCGGCGGCTAGTCTCGCGATGTGGACGCCAATCGCTGCCGGCCCCGGGTCGGCCACATTCAGTTCCTGAACTGCCTGCCGCTCTACTGGGGCCTCGCCCGGACCGGCACGCTGCTGGACCTGGAGCTCACCAAGGACACCCCCGAGAAGCTCAGCGAGCAGCTCGTGGCCGGTGAGCTGGACATCGCCCCCGTCACCCTCGTCGAGTTCCTGAAGAACGCCGACTCGCTCGTCGCCTTCCCCGACCTCGCGGTCGGCTGCGACGGCCCGGTCATGTCCTGCGTGATCGTCTCCCAGGTGCCGCTGGAGCAGCTGGACGGCGCCCGCGTGGCCCTCGGCTCCACCTCCCGGACGTCCGTACGGCTCGCCCAGTTGCTGCTCGCCGAGCAGTACGGCGTGCGCCCGGAGTACTTCAGCTGCCCGCCCGACCTCGGCCTGATGATGCAGGAGGCGGACGCGGCCGTACTGATCGGGGACGCGGCCCTGCGGGCCTCCCTCCACGACGCCCCGCGGCTCGGCCTCACGGTCCATGACCTGGGGCTCATGTGGAAGGAGTGGACCGGGCTGCCGTTCGTCTTCGCCGTGTGGGCGGCCCGCAGGGACTACCTCCGGCGCGAGCCCGTCGTGGTCGGCAAGGTCCACGAGGCGTTCCTGGCCTCCCGCGACCTGTCGCTGGAGGAGGTCACCAAGGTGGCCGAGCAGGCGGCCCGCTGGGAGGCCTTCGACGCGGAGCTGCTCGAGCGGTACTTCACCACGCTGGACTTCCGCTTCGGCCCCGACCAGCTGGCCGGCGTACGGGAGTTCGCCCGCCGCACCGGGGTCGGGCACGTGGACGTGGCGCTCCTCGAGCGGTAGTCCGGCCGCCCTCAGGCCCTCGTCGAGAGGGCCCGGAGGGCCGGGGCGGCCCGCCCCGGGGGACCGCCCCGACGGCCCGCCCGACGGCCCGCCCCGGGCCGACTCGGGACCGACTCGGGACCGCTCAGGAGGCCGGGATCGGGGGCTGGAGGACGTCGCTGATCCACTTCATCGTGCCCTCGTTCATGCCCTCGATGTAGGTGCGGGCGTTGTGGTCGCCGCCCTGGATGATCTGCAAGCGGGTTTTGACCGGACCTTTGCCGAAATTGTCGATGAAATTCTGCACCTTCTGAAGTGTTCCGTGCTCCTTCGAGCCCACCTGGAACGCCAGATACACGTCGGGTCCGCCATTGGCGATCAGCTGCGGGGCGAGCCGCTCCGGATTGTTCGCTTCCCGTTCATCCTCGTACCCCTCCCACAAGGGTGAGTCGGGGACGATGTCCGGACCGGAGGCGATCACGGCCTTGAATTTCTCCGGGTACTGCAGCACCGACTTCAGGGCCACGAATCCGCCCGAGGACGACCCCATGAAGGCCCAGCCGTCCCGGGTCTTGAACGTCCGGAAATTGGCCCGGACGAGATCGGGCACGTCCTCCGTCATCCAGGTGCCCATCCTGGGCTGGTCCGGGATGTCGCTGCCGTCGTAGTAGTGCTTCTTGTTCGGGTTCAGCACCGGCATCACCACGATGAAGGGCAGGCCCTTCCCCTCCTGCGACCAGCGCGCGATGCTGCGCTGCAGCCCGAGGCCCGCACCGATCCAGTAGTTGCGGGGGTAGCCGTAGCTGCCGGGCAGGGCGATCAGCACGGGGAAGCCGCTGTTGGCGTACTTCGGGTCGAAGTACTGCTTCGGCGCCCAGACCCACACCTGGCCCGTGAACCCCGACTTCGGTCCTGTGTACGTCGTCACGCCGATGGTGGTGCCGTCGGCGAGCCGGCTCTCCTCGCGGAACTCGGCGCGCGGCCCCGTGGGCAGCTGCGTCAGCCGCTCCGAGAGGGAGACCCGCTGCTGCCGCTTGCCCGTGCCCGGCGAGCCGGACGGGGCGCCGGCCGAGGGGCTCGGGGCGTCGAAGCTGACCGGGGCGCCGGGGCCGCCGCAGCCGGCGGCCAGGAGCGCGGCGAGGGCTGCGGCCCCGACCGCTGCGGCGATCCGTCTGCGCGCGCCGGACCCGCTGGACGCGGCGCCCGCACGGGTCGTCGCGGACCCGTGGGATATCGGGCGGTGCGGCTCGGTCGGACGGGGCGTGGCGCGGTGGATCATCTGGACACGGTCGCACGCTCCGGCAAGATCCGCTTAATCCGGTGTTCATCGGATGTGCCGTTCATGTGAGGAAGCGGCCGGGGGCCGGCGCCGCGGGTGGCCGTGGCCGCGGCCGTGGGGAAGCGGGGGCCGGGCACGGCTAGGGTGCTCGCGTCAGGGGGACGGACGTCACGGGGGCCGTGGCAGGCCCGACGGGACAGGCAGGGGAGGCGCGCATGCATCCGCTCGACGCGGACGAACCGCGGAACATCGGCGGGTACCGGCTGCTCGGCAGGCTCGGGGCGGGCGGCATGGGCCGCGTCTACCTCGGCCGCAGCGCGGGCGGCCGGACGGTGGCGATCAAGATCGTGCATCCGCACTTCGCCCTCGACGAGGAGTTCCGCACCCGCTTCCGCCGGGAGGTCGCGGCCGCCCGCCGGGTGGGCGGCGACTGGACGGCCCCGGTCCTCGACGCCGACCCCGAGGCGGCCGTGCCGTGGGTGGCGACCGGCTACGTGGCCGGGCCCTCGCTGGACCGCGCGGTGGCCGCGCACGGCCCGCTGCCGGAGGCCTGCGTACGGGCCCTGGGCGCGGGGCTGGCCGAGGCGCTGGCGGCGGTGCACGGGCTCGGGCTGGTGCACCGGGACGTGAAGCCCTCGAACGTGATGCTGACCCTGGACGGGCCGCGCCTCATCGACTTCGGCATCGCCCGCGCCTCGGACGGCACGGCCTCCCTCACCTCCACCGGGGTCTCGATCGGCTCGCCGGGCTACATGGCGCCGGAGCAGATCCTGGGCAGGGGGACGACGGCGGCCGCGGACGTGTTCTCGCTGGGCGCGGTCCTGGCGTACGCGGCCACGGGCGAGCCGCCGTACACCGGCGACAACTCGGCCACGCTCCTCTACAAGGTGGTGCACGAGGAGCCGGAGCTGGGCCGGGTGCCGGGGGCGGGCGGGCTGCGCGAGCTGGTGGCGGCCTGCCTGGCCAAGGACCCGGCCGCCCGGCCCGCGCCCGCGGAGCTGTCGGCGGCGCTGGCCCCGGGCGGGGCGGCGGCCGGCTACGTGGCGGGATGGCTGCCGCCGGCGCTGGTCGAGGAGGTCTCGCGGACGGCGGTCCGGCTGCTGGACCTGGAGGCGGGCCCGGCGGAACCCGCGGGCCCGGCGCACACCGCGGGCCCGGCGCCCACCGCCGGGGCACCGTTCGCGACGGGCTCCGCGGCCGCGTACGGGGCGGGGAGCGCCCACGGCAGCGCGGCCCGGCACGCCACGGCGACCGGGACCGGGGGCACCGGGACCCCCGACCCCGCGGGGACCCCGCTCGCCGGCGCCGGCCCGTACGGCTCCGGGGCCGGTGCGGTGGCGGCAGGCGGGGCGTACGGGCCGCCGGACGCCTCGTACGGCCCGGCGTACCCGGCCACCGCGACCGGCGTCCCCGGCCCGCGGACGGCCGGCGGTGCGGGCGGCTCCGCGGACTCCGCGGGGACGGCGGGGGGCGCCGCCGAGGGGGCCGGCGGGCTGACGGTCTCGGCACGGGCCGGACGGCGGGTCAGCTGCACCGTGACCCTGGCGGTGGCGGCCGCGCTGGCCGCGGTGGGCCTGGGCGGGCTGTACGCCATGGACCTGCTGCCGGGCCGGGGAGCGCGGCACGACTCCGCGAGCGGCTCCGACGCGTCGAGGCCGGGTGCCACGCCGGGCACCCGCGGCCCGAGCGGCTCCGACGACGACGGCGACGGCACCCCGGACACCCGCACCGCGGGCCCGGGCACGTCCTCCCCCGACACCGGCGCCGCCGGCCGGGACACCGTTCCGGCGGCCCTCACCGGCACCTGGAAGGGCACGGTGAAGACCAGGAACCTCGGCGTGCCGGTGCAGTTCGAGATCACCATCAAGGCGGGTCGCACCGGCGAGTTCGTGGGCCGCGACAGGTCCGTGATGGACCTGCTCGGCACCCGCTACGACTGCAGCGGCGACTGGAAGCTGGCGAAGGCCACGGACCGCTCGCTGGTGCTCGACACCAGCGGCGGCCCCAATCCGCACCCGGGCGTGTGCGCCGACGGCTCCCCGAACGAGCGCTTCACCCTCAACGCGGACGGCACGCTGCACTACGCCTCGGGCGACGCGGCGGCCGGCAACCCGGAGGGCGACCTGACCAGGCAGGGCTGACGGAACCGGCCCGGGGGGCTGGCGTAGGCTGGATCGGTCCGTACCTCTTGACAGCTCCTGACACCACCGAAAGGTGAGGCACCGGTGACCGACCAGGCCGCTCTCCAGTCTGTCCTCGACCGCGCCGCCGAGGGGGGTCGGATCTCCGCCGAGGAGGCGCTGGACCTCTACCGGCACGCGCCGCTGCACGCCCTCGGCTCGGCCGCGGACACCGTCCGCCGCCGCCGCTACGCGGGTACCGAGCACATCGCGACGTACATCATCGAGCGGAACATCAACTACACGAACGTCTGCGTCACCGCCTGCAAGTTCTGCGCCTTCTACGCGGCCCCCAAGGACACGAAGAAGGGCTGGACCCGCGACCTCGACGACATCCTGCGCCGCTGCGCGGAGACCGTGGAGCTGGGCGGCACGCAGATCATGTTCCAGGGCGGCCACCACCCGGACTTCGGCGTGGAGTACTACGAGCAGCACTTCGCCGCCATCAAGAAGGACTTCCCGCAGCTGGTCATCCACTCCCTCGGCGCGTCCGAGGTCGAGCACATGGCCCGCATCTCCGGCGTGAGCGCCGAGGAGGCGATCAAGCGGATCCACGCGGCCGGCCTGGACTCCTTCGCGGGCGCGGGCGCCGAACTGCTCCCCGAGCGGCCGCGCAAGGCGATCGCGCCGTTGAAGGAGTCCGGTGAGCGCTGGCTGGAGATCATGGAGATCGCCCACGGCCTGGGCGTGGAGTCCACCTCCACCATGCTCATGGGCACGGGCGAGACGAACGCCGAGCGCATCGAGCACATGCGCATGATCCGTGACGTGCAGGACCGGACGGGTGGCTTCCGGGCCTTCATCCCGTACACGTACCAGCCCGAGAACAACCACCTCAAGGGCCGCACCCAGGCGACGATCTTCGAGTACCTGCGGACGATCGCCATCGCCCGGCTGTTCTTCGACAACGTCGCGCACATCCAGGGCTCCTGGCTGACCGTCGGCAAGGAGGCCGGCCAGCTGTCCCTGCACTACGGCGCGGACGACCTGGGCTCGGTCATGCTGGAGGAGAACGTGGTCTCCTCGGCCGGTGCGAAGCACCGCTCCAACCGCCAGGAGCTCATGGACCTGATCCGCAAGGCGGACCGCGTCCCGGCCCAGCGCACCACGACGTACGAGCACGTCGTCGTCCACGACGACCCGGCGAACGACCCGGTCGACGACCGCGTCGTCTCGCACATCTCCTCCACCGCGCTCGAGGGGGGCACCGCCCACCCCGAGCTGAAGCTCCTCGACGCGAACTGAGCCGCGGCCGTGCGCACGCTGCATGCGGCCCCGCTGGTGCTGCCCGGGGGCGCTGCCGCCCCGCTGGCGGGCGGCGCGCTGCTGGTCGAGGCCGACCGGATCGCCGCGATCGGGCCGCAGGCGGAGCTGGCCGAGGCCTATCCCACCGCCCGAATACGGGAGTGGCCCGGGGTCCTCACCCCGGGCCTGCGGCAGCCGCGCGCGGCGTGGCTGCTGACCCGCTGCTACTTCCCGGACCCGCGGGAGTACGCGCTGCTGGGCGCGGAGGTGCTGGGACCGCGGGCGCTCGCGGACCTGGCCCCGGACGCCGCGCGGATGGCGGGCAGCGTGCGCCGCGGGCTCCAGCAGATGCTGCGGCACGGCACCACGGCGGTGGCCCTGCCGCCCGGTGACCCGGCGCTGACCGCCCCGGCGGCCCGGCTGGGCCTGCGCCCGGCCGCCCCCGCGGCGGACCCCGGGGACCGCACGGAGTCGGCCGCGGACCTGGACCCGCTCGCCGCGGCCGGATCCCTCGCGGCGGCCGTGCACGTCCCCCTCGCGCTCGGCGCCCCGGCCGACTTCGCGGTCTTCGACGCCCCCGACGAGCCGGCGCTCCTCACCCGCGGCGCGGCCTCCTGCGTCGCCACGGTCCTCGGCGGACGGCTGCTGTACCGGGGGCGGTGACGCGCCGGCCCCCGCCCGCGCGTCAACTCCGCGCGGGCCGTGGTCATCCCTTCGTGGGTGGGTACTGTCGTATCCGGGGCCGTGTACGACGCCCGCGTCCACACTCGCGTTCATGGGAGCAGTGATGGCGACATCCGGTCGAGACGAGCGGGTCACCGAGGACAACTGGATGTTCCCGCCCGCCGACGGCTGGAGGTTCGACCAGGTCAAACACCTCGACCTCCCCTTCGACTGGGAACTCGTGGACGGAGTCGTGGTGGTCCGGGGTCAGACCAAGCTGTGGCACAACGTGGTGCGCGACAAGATCGCCCGGCATCTTGAGCTGGCACGGGTCGAGCCGTTCGAGGTGGTCACCGAGCAGTGCGTGATGTACGACGACCACAACACCCCCAAGCCGGACGTGATCGTCTACGACCCCACGGGGCTGGACTTCTTCGATCTCGAGTGCGTGCCCGTCGACAAGCTGGCGTTGGCGGTCGAAGTGGTCTCCCCCGGGTCGCGCCAGGACGACCGGGTGCGCAAGCCGGCTCTGTTCGCGAGCGCACTCGTGCCGTACTACTGGCGGGTGGAGATCGGGCGCGATCGCAGCCTGGCCGTCCACGAGTTCTGGCTGCACCACCGACACCGCGAGTACATCGAGGCCCCGGAGACGCCGGTGCACCGGAAGGTGCTGGTCACCGAGCACCCGTACCCGGTCGAGATCGACCTGCGTACCCTGCTCGGCTTCGGGCGCCCGCATACCGGCACAATGGGCACGTGACCCGAGCCTCCCTGGACAAGCAGCCGCACGAAGTCGCCAGCATGTTCGACGACGTCGCCGCGAACTACGACCTCACCAACGACGTGCTGTCCCTCGGCCAGTCCCGCCTGTGGCGCAAGGAGGTGGCCAGGGCGGTGGGCGCCCGTCCGGCGCAGAAGGTGCTCGACCTGGCCGCCGGCACCGCGACCTCCTCGCTGCCCTTCGCGGCCACCGGCGCGTACGTCGTCCCCTGCGACTTCTCGCTGGGCATGCTCCGCGAGGGCAAGCGCAAGCACCCGCACCTGCCCTTCACCGCGGGCGACGGCACGAAGCTGCCGTTCAAGGACGGGGTCTTCGACACCGTCACGATCTCCTTCGGGCTGCGCAACGTGCAGGACACCGAGGGCGCGCTGCGCGAGCTGTACCGGGTCACCAAGCCCGGCGGCAAGGTGGTCATCTGCGAGTTCTCGCAGCCGACCTGGGCGCCCTTCCGGACCGTCTACACCGAGTACCTGATGCGCGCCCTGCCGCCGGTGGCCCGGGCCGTGTCCAGCAACCCCGACGCGTACGTCTACCTCGCCGAGTCCATCCGGGAGTGGCCGGACCAGCCCGCGCTGGCCCAGCTGCTGCAGAAGGCCGGCTGGACCTCGGTCGCCTGGCGGAACCTGACCGGCGGCATCGTGGCCCTGCACCGCGGCACCAAGCCCGCCGAGTAGCCCGCACCCGGCACCACGGCACGGACACGGACAGGGAACGGGCATGAGCACGGTGGTGGACTACCAGGCCGTCCTGGAGCAGGTCGCGGCCGACGTGGCCCCGCTCGTCGGCAGCGGCGAGCCGGCCGCGTACATCCCGGCCCTGGCGGAGGTCGACCCGAAACGCTTCGGCATCGCGGTCGCCGACGTCGACGGGAACGTCTTCGGGGTCGGCGACTGGCGCGTGCCGTTCTCCGCCCAGTCCATCACCAAGGTCTTCACCCTGGCGCTCGTCCTCGCGCACGGCGGGGACAGCGTCTGGGACCACGTGGGCCGCGAGCCCTCCGGCAACCCGTTCAACTCCCTGGTGCAGCTGGAGTACGAGAACGGCATCCCGCGCAACCCGTTCATCAACGCGGGCGCCCTCGTCGTCACCGACCGCCTGCAGACCTGGACCGGCGACGCGAGCAGCGAACTCCTGGAGTTCCTGCGGCGCGAGAGCGGCAACGAGGACCTGGCCTTCGACGCCGAGGTCGCCGCGTCGGAGTCCGCGCACGGCGACCGCAACGCGGCGCTGGCCCACTTCATGGCCTCGTACGGCAACATCGCCAACCCGGTGCCCACCCTGCTCGACCACTACTTCTGGCAGTGCTCGATCGAGACCAGCTGCGCCGACCTCGCACTGGCCGCCCGCTTCCTGGCCCGGCACGGGCTGCTCGCCGACGGCTCGCGGCTGCTCACCCGCAGCGAGGCCAAGCAGGTCAACGCGGTGATGCTGACCTGCGGCACGTACGACGCCGCCGGCGAGTTCGCGTACCGGGTGGGCCTGCCGGGCAAGAGCGGCGTCGGCGGCGGGATCGTCGCCGTGGTGCCCGGGCGGTGCACGCTGTGCGTGTGGAGCCCGGGCCTGGACGAGCGGGGCAACTCGGTGGCGGGCGTCGCCGCGCTCGACCGGTTCACGACGCTGACGGGGCTGTCGGTCTTCTGACGCGGGGCGCCGCCGCGGGACGTCGTATGGGCCGGGACCTCAGAGCGCCAGCCGGTAGCGGTGGCCCCGGCGCTCGCCGCCGCTCAGCGCGAACACCTCCGCCAGCTCCATCCCGAGGCGCTCGGCCACCGCGATCGAGCGGACGTTCGTGGACTCGACCATCGCCACCACCTCCGGCACGCCGGCCGCCCGCACCCTTTCGATGGTTTCGAGGGCCGCCGCGGTGACGTACCCCTTGCCCCAGTACGGCCGGGCCAGCCGCCAGCCGATCTCTATGCCGCCCACCGGGCCCCACTCGCGCGGCCACGGCTGCGCACCGGTGAACCCGATGACCTCGCCGGCCTCGTCGAGCATCGTCCAGAAGCAGAAGCCCAGCTGGGCGTCGTGCATCCGCTGGCGCGCGGTCAGCTCCTCGTACACCGAGAGCTCGGCGGGCCCGCCCTGGAAGCGCATCACCTCGGGATCGTTGAACACCCGGTGCCAGGCGTAGGCGTCCTCCTCGGTCGGCACGCGCAACTGGACGTCGGGGAGCAGCTTGGTCATCGGGGCGGCCCTTCTCGGTGGTGATCGCTCGTCGCTGCATAGACTGCCCATGTCCTGTGCCTTCGGCACGCAGAAATTTCGAGTCGTCGGGAGAACCCGCCGTGGCCGAGTCACTCTCCGAGCACACCGCTGATGTGATCGTCGTCGGGGCCGGGCCGGCCGGCTCCGCCACCGCGTACCACCTGGCCAAGGCCGGACTCGACGTCCTGCTCCTGGAGAAGACGGCCTTTCCGCGCGAGAAGGTCTGCGGCGACGGCCTGACCCCGCGCGCGGTCAAGCAGCTCGTGGCCATGGGCATCGACATCTCGGAAGAGGCCGGCTGGCTGCGGAACAAGGGCCTGCGCATCATCGGCGGTGGGGTGCGGCTCCAGCTGGACTGGCCCGATCTTGCGTCGTTCCCCGACTACGGTCTGGTGCGCAAGCGCGACGACTTCGACGAGCAGCTGGCCCGCAACGCGCAGAAGGCGGGCGCGCGGCTCTACGAGCGGTGCAACGTGGGCGAGCCGATCCGCGACCCGCGCACCGGGCACATCACGGGCGTGCACGCGAAGCTGGGCGACGAGAAGACCCCGGTGACCTTCCACGCCCCGCTGGTGGTCGCGGCCGACGGCAACTCCACGCGCCTGTCGCTGGCCATGGGCCTGCACCGGCGCGAGGACCGGCCGATGGGCGTCGCCGTCCGCACGTACTTCGAGTCCCCGCGGCACGACGACGACTACCTGGAGTCCTGGCTGGAGCTGTGGGACCGGCGCGGCCCGCAGGACCGGCTGCTGCCCGGGTACGGCTGGATCTTCGGCATGGGCGACGGCACGTCCAACGTGGGCCTGGGCATCCTCAACTCCTCCAAGGCCTTCCGGGAGCTGGACTGGCGCGAGGTGCTCAAGGCCTGGTGCGCGTCGATGCCGGCGGACTGGGGCTACACGCCGGAGAACATGACGGGCCCGATCCGCGGTGCCGCGCTGCCGATGGCCTTCAACCGCCAGCCGCACTACACCAAGGGCCTGCTGCTGGTCGGCGACGCCGGCGGCCTGGTGAACCCCTTCAACGGCGAGGGCATCGCCTACGCGATGGAGTCGGGCGCGATCGCGGCCGAGGTCGTCGTCCAGGCGCACGCGCGGTCCACCCCGGCGCAGCGCGAGCTGGCGCTGCACCACTACCCGCGGATCCTCAAGGACACCTACGGCGGCTACTACACGCTGGGCCGCGCCTTCGTGAAGCTGATCGGCAACCCGAAGGTGATGCAGATCGCGGCGCAGCGGGGGCTGACGCACCCGATGCTGATGAAGTTCACGCTCAAGATGCTGGCGAACCTGACCGACCCGTCGGGCGGCGACGCGATGGACCGCATCATCAACGGCCTCTCGAAGGTGGCCCCGAAGGCCTGACGCCGTCCGGGCCACGGCTCCGTCCGCGGGCTCCCGTCCGCCGGGTGCGGGCCGTTGCCCTGCGGGGCCGCTCCCCTACCCGCCCTTTCACCGTTCCCGGGGCTCCGCCCCGGACCCGTTCCGGCGCTCCGCGCCGGTTCGCCTCAAACGCCGGCGGGGCTGGAAATCCAGCCCGCCGGCGTTTGAGGCGCGGGGGTCCGGGGGCGGAGCCCACGGTTTCGGGAAGGGGCGGGGAGGGGAGCCGGCCCCGCAGGGCAACGGCCCGCGGGCGGGCGGCGGGCGGGCGGGCGGCCGGTCGGGCCGGAACCGGCCCGGGACCCGACCGGCCCGGGCCCGGCCCTGGACCGGTCAGCGGCGGAGGGCTTCGGCGGGGGCGACGCGCGCCGCCCGCACCGCGGGGTGCACCCCCGCGAGGAGCCCCACCCCCAGCCCGACCAGCGGCGCGAACCCCACGACGTACCCGGGCACGACGGGGGTCCACGACCGCACGACCGCGACGAGCACCACCGTCACCACCCCCACCGACGTCCCCACCAGCCCCCCCAGCGCACCGAGCACCCCCGACTCCGCCAGGAACTGCGCCGCCACGTGGCGCCCCCGCGCCCCCAGCGCCCGTCGCAGCCCGATCTCCGCGCGCCGCTCCAGCACCGCCACCAGCGTCGTGTTGGCGATCCCGACCGCGCCGATGACCAGGCACACCGAGGCCAGCAGCAGGAACAGCGCCCCCAGGTCCGAGGTCACCGTGGTCCGCAGGGCCCGCGGGTCGGGCGGCGGCACCGCCCGCAGGTACTCGGGGTGGTCGGGCCGCAGCGCGACCGGCGCGAGGGACGCCACCTGCCGCGCCGCGCCCAGCTGCGTGGCGATCAGCATGCGCGCGCTCCCCGGCGCGGGCGGCCCCCACAGCTCCTCGGCGGTGGACCGCGGCACCAGGACGGACAGCAGCGCGTCCGGCTGCCGGCGTACGTCGGCCAGGATCCCGGCCACCAGGAACGGCTCGCCCCCGATGCGCACCGCGGGCCGGGCCGCGAGCGTGGTGATGCCGAGCCGGTCGGCGACCCCGGGGCCGATGACGGCCACCCGCTGCCGGGTCCGCTCGGCGAACCCGTCGTACAGCCGGCCCTCGCGCAGCCGCGGGACGGTCGCCCGGACGGCGCCGGGCGAGGCGGCGAGCACGGGGGCGCTGGCATCGCCGCCGGCCCCGTCGCCCGCGTCGGCGCCCGTTCCGGTGCCGCCCGCACCGTCCCCGCCCGGCCCCGGCAGCCGTACGGGCCACCAGACGCCCGCGTCGCGGATGCCGGCCAGCACGCCGATGCGGCGCTCCGCGTCCGCGGGGAAGCCGGGTCCGGCGAACCCGTCCTGCTGCACGGCCACGTCCTCGACGGTCACCGCGGTGGCGGTGAGCGCGTCGAACCGCCCGTCGATGCGGGCCGCGAGGGTCGCCGTCAGCCCCAGTACCGCCACCAGGCTGCCCACGCCGAGCACCGTCCCGAGCGCGGTGAGCGCCGCGCGGCCGGGCCGGCGCAGGATCCCCGCGAAGGCCTCGCCGAACAGGTCGCGGACGGTCATCCGGGTGCGCTCGGCGCCCCCGGTGTCCCGGTCCGTCCCGGGCCGGGTCGCGGTCGTCGTCATGTCCCCACCCGCCCGTCGCGGATGGTCAGGGTCCGGTCGGCCCGGGCGGCCACGGCCGGGTCGTGGGTGATGACGACCACCGTCATGCCGGCGGCGTGCAGTCCCTCCAGCAGCCCGAGGACGGAGGCCGCGTTGGCGGAGTCGAGGTTGCCGGTCGGCTCGTCGCACAGCAGCAGCGACGGCCGCCCGGCGAGGGCCCGGGCGATGGCGACCCGTTGCTGCTCACCGCCCGAGAGCCGGCCGGGCGGGGCGTCGGTGCGGTGCCCGAGGCCGACGCGGTCGAGGGTGTCGCGGGCGTGCACGAGGCGTTCGGCGCGCGGGAGTCCGGTGTAGAGCCGGGCGAGGGCGACGTTCTCCAGGGCGGTGAGGTGGGGCAGCAGGTGGAAGGCCTGGAACACGAACCCGATGCGCCGGCCCCGCAGCGCGGTGCGCGCGGCGTCGCCGAGCGCGCCGGTGTCGATCCCGTCGAGGAGGTACCGGCCGCGGGTGGGGGAGTCGAGCAGCCCGGCGACGTTGAGGAAGGTCGACTTCCCGGAGCCCGAGGGGCCGACGACCGCCACGAACTCCCCACGCCGGACGGCCAGGTCGCAGTCCGCCAGTGCTTCGACGGGCGGCGGCCCCGGGTACGTGAGGCCGACGCCGCGGAACTCGATGACGGGGGCCCCGGCCGGGGCGGCGGCGCCGGGGGCGGCCCGGCGCCGCAGCAGCCTCATCGGGGCGCTCCCGGGGCGGTGCCGGTGACGACCCGGGTGCCGGGGACGAGGGCGCCCGGCACGGCGGGGGCCACCTCGACGAACCCGTCGCCGGTGGTGCCGGTGCGCACCTCGACCCGGCGCGGGTCGCCGGCGGCGTCGACCGCCGTGACGACCGTACGGCCGTCGGCCCCGGCCGACACGGCGGTGACGGGCACGACCAGGGCGGGCCCCTGGGTGGCGGCGGCCTCGACGGTGAGCCGGACGTCCTGCCCGGCGAACTCGGCGGGCAGCGGGCGGTCCGGGCGGACCACCATCCGGTAGCCGAGGTCGACGGGACCGCCGCCGGCGCCGTCCCCCGGGCCGGTGCCCGCGCCCGGGTCCGCCGCCCCGGCGGCGGACGGGGGCCGGCCCGTGGTCCGCTCGGTGGCGACCAGCCGGACCGTGCCGCGGACGTCCTTGCCGGCGGCCTCCGAGGACACGGTCACGGGCTGCCCGGGCCGCAGCAGCAGCCGCTTGTCGTCCTTGAGGTAGGCCTCGACCACGAGTTCGCCCGCGGAGAGGGTGAGGACCGGACCGGTGGCCGGTGCGCCGACGGCGGCCGCGATCCGGCTGACCCGGGCGGGGAAGGACCGTACGTAGACCACCTCGGCGGCGGGCAGCATCGGCCCGGCGGCCGCCTCGGCCGCCGCCAGCTCGGCCCGCGCGGCGGCGAGCGTCTCGCGCGCCCGGGCCACCTCCCGGCGGAGGCTGCCCTTGGCCCTCCGCTCCGGCGCGCCCGCGCCCGGCCCGGGCGAGCCGGGCGAGCCGCCGGGGCCCGGGGAGCCGGGGGCGGTGGGCCGCCCCGGTCCGGGGACGGTCGGCGCGGGCGTACCCGGGCTGTCCGGCCCCGTGCCACCACCGTCCGGTGCGGCGGCCGCCGCCGCGACGGCCTCGGCGTCCTCCAGGGCCCACCGGGCGTCGCGCACCGCGGTACGGGCGGCCGCCACGGCGGCCCCGCCGTCCGCGACCGCGGGCAGGGGGTCGTAGCCGACGGCCCGGTAGTGCGCCGCCAGGGCGGCCTTCGTGCCGGCGCCGAACACGCCCGCCGGGTCGCCGCCCGTGGGGTGGCCCAGCCCGCGCAGGGCCCGCTGGAGCTGCGCCACGTCGGCGCCCACGGCCCCCGGGCGCAGGTCCCGGTAGCCGGGGAGGGCGCCGGGCAGCGCGCACACGGGCCGGCCCGAGACCTCGGCCACCACCTGCCCGGCCCGCACCGGTGCCCCGGCCGCCACCGGCAGCCGGGTCACCACGGCCCGGCCCTCGCCGCCCTGCGGGGCGACCTGCACCGTCTGCCCCGCCACCACGGTGCCGCGCATGACCACGGTCTCGGCGAGCACCCGGCGCTCCACCTCCGCGAGCAGCGGCCCCTGGGGCGGGGGCCCGGTCTCGGCGGCGAGCTGGGCGGGGGACTTCACGAACGCGGTGGCCAGCAGGCCGCCGGTGGTCATCAGGGCCGCCCCGGCGGCGATGCCGAGTACCGCGCGCCGTCCCCGGACGAGCGTGCTCATCCGCCCAGGACGCCTTCCCCGTCGTCGCTCCCGCCCGGCCGCCGGCACTTGCGCAGCTGCTCGGCGTACGTCGTCTTCAGGCTGTGCACCTGTTCCCGGGTCAGCTTCGTGTCGTCGAACTCGCCCGTGACGGGTTTCGGGTCCGGGTACCAGGTGACGCCCTCGCGGCGCATGCAGGCGGTCTCCTCGCGGGCCGCGGCCATCTCCTCGGGCGGGACCGGCTGGGGGCTGGGCGGCGGGGGCAGGAGGGCGAAGCAGGCCTTCTCGGCGGCCGCGACCTCGTCCGGCGGCTGGGACTTGTCCAGCCGGGGGGCTCCGGAGTCCGTGTGCCAGATTTCCAGCCCCTGCCCTTTCAGACAGTCGTAATACGCGATTTCCTCCGCGGTCGGCGGCGGACCGTCGCTCTCCGCAGGGTCATTCCCACCGGTACACGCGGCGAGCGAAAGGGACATAAGGAGGACGGCAGTCGCAATTCGCGGCCGCATCGGGGCGCTTGGCATGGACGTGAAGGTTATGAGGGGATTCCAGGGTGCCCCAGACGACTATCGGCCAACCTCGAAAGCCCGCTTGTGCGCGGATAGCGCAGCCCGTTTAATCCCGGGGCGGCACTGCCGTGTCACGCGATGCCTGTGAGCCCAAAAACCCCCAACGGTGAGGAATAGGCGATGAATCAGACACTTCGCAGACTGGCTTCCGCTTCGGTCGCGGCCGCCGCCCTCGGCGCCGTCGCGCTCGCCGCCGCGACCCCCGCGGCCGCCTACGCGAAGAACGGCTACCTGGAGGCCGACGAGTTCGGCCTCTATTACGAATCCGGCACCGTCGGCTGCGTATTCGACCTGAGCGGCGCGGACGTGAACTTCACCGACGACGCGTTCCGCGGCCCGTCCGGTTGCCTCGGATACGGGCGCAACGTCAACGACAACACGGAGTCCTACCGGAACCGCGACGTGGTCACGTGGGAGGTCTGGACCGACACGTACTACGACGGAAGTCTGGGCTACATACCCAAGGGGTATAGCGGGGACGCGTCGAGCACGTTCAAGAACCGGATCTCGTCGTCCGTCTACAAGTTCGGTTGATCGGCCGGACGGAAAGCACGCGCATGAGCAGGAATTTCCCGGTCCGCGCCCGCCCCGTCCCGGCGGGCCTCGCGGCCGCCCTCACCGCCGTCCTCGTGCTGACCGGCTGCTCGGGGTCGGGGCCCGGCGACGCGGAGGGGGCGGCCGAGCCGCCGCTGGGCACCGTGGCGGTCAATCCCGCCACCGCCTCGCTCGCCCTCCCCCTGGACGCGTACCAGGACACGGCGGAGGAGAACCGGCGGATGGACGCCGTCCAGGACCGGCTCACGGCGCGCTGCATGGCCCGGTACGGCTTCGGGTACGCGGCACCGCCCGCCCCGCCCGCCCCGCCCGCCCCGCCCGCCCCCGCGGCGGCCGCGGCGGCCGCCGGGGACCGGCACCGGTACCTGTACGGCCTCGCCGATCCGGCGTACGCGGCGGCGCACGGGTACGACAAGGACGCCGGCGCGCCCCGACCGCCCAAGCCGCACGGGCCGCCGCTCGGCGACAGCGCGTACACCGTGATGTACGGCGAACGGCCGGGCGTCCCCGGCACGTCGGGCCCGGACCCGCGCACCCAGGAGGAAGCGGACGAAACGCCCAGCGGGATCACGGTGGGCGGCCGACCGGTGCCGCCGGGCGGCTGCCAGCGCGAGGGGTACCGCAAGCTCTACGCGCCCGCCAAGGACAGCGTGGACCTGCTGTACGCGTTCGGGCTGGCCTCCGAGGCGCACACCCGGGCCGGACGGGACTCGCGGGTGCGGGCCGTGCTCGCGAAGTGGTCGGCGTGCATGGCGCGGGGCGGCTACCCGGACCTGCCGGGCCCGTACGACGTGCAGCGCAGGCTCGGCCTGGCGGCGGACCCGGGCGGACCCCGGGCGGTGCGGGCGGCCGTGCGCGACGTGGCGTGCAAGCGCGAGGTCAACCTGGTCGGCGTGTGGGCGGCGGCCGAAGCGGCCTACCAGCAGCGCCTGATCGAGGAGCACGCCGAGACGCTGGCCCTCTACGCGCGGCAGCGCGAGCAGCGGTTCAGGCTGGCCGCCACGTTCGCCTGAGGGCCGGGCCGCGCCGGACGCGTCCGCGCCGGCACGCCGGAGGCCGCGCCGGACGTGCCGGAGGGCCGGCACTCCGCCCCCGAGCGGGGGAGTGCCGGCCCTTCCGGTCCGTGCGTCAGAGGACGCGCACGGCGCCCGACGGGGCGTCGTAGCTCAGCGAGCGCTCGACGATGCCCGTGCTGGGGTTCTGCGCGCCCACGAACTTGCCGCCGCCGATGTAGACGGCCACGTGGTAGGCGCTGCCCGCGCCGCCCCAGTACAGGATGTCGCCGGCCCGGAGGTTGCTCAGCGAGACCTGGGTGCCGGCCGTGGACTGCTCCTGCGAGGTCCGCGGCAGGGAGATGCCCGCCTGCCGGAACGCGGCCTGGACCAGGCCCGAGCAGTCGTAGGCGGAGGGGCCGGTGGCACCCATCACGTACGCCTTGCCGACCTGGGCCAGTGCGAAGTCGACGATCGCCGCGGCGGAGCCGGTGGCGGTGCTCGACGATCCGGAGTCCGAGGAGCCGGAGTCCGAACCGGAGCCGGAGGAGCCCGAGCCCGAGTTCCCGGTCAGCTTGGTGCGGGTGGAGGTGCGGGAGGCGCGCTCGGCGGCGGCCTTGCGCTCGGCCTCCGCCTTCTTCTCCGCCTCGGCCTCGGCGCGGGCCGCGGCCTTGGCCTTCCTGGCCTCGGCGGCGGCGCTCTTCTCGGCGGCGTGCTCGTGGGCGGTGAGCTCGCCGTCGAGGGCGGCCGCGAAGGTGGCGTCGGCCGACTCGGTCACGGCCGAGGAGACGTCGGCGGCCACGTCCAGCTTGAGGACCGGCATCTCCTGAGTGTCGGTCACCGGCTCGGAGGCCGGGGCCGCGCTCGCCGGCCCCGTCATCGCCAGGGTGCTGAGGACGCCACCGGCAACTCCGGCGCGCACCGCGAGCCTCGCGAGGCGGGGGCGGGGCTTCCGGTGGCTGGGTATGTGAGCGGTATGGGACATGGGGACAACCGCTATCAGCCGTTCGCGGTTCCCTTCAAGAAACGTGGTCTCCGCCACAGTTGGCCGCGCCGTGGCGCGAACCGGGCGTGTCGGATGGCTCATTGACGCCGTAACGGACGAATCGGACAGTCGCCTGCAAGGCTCTGATCTTTGCCTTTGATCAATACGCCCGAATTGCCCCGGCGCCTACCATCCGACGGCACCGATGGCCAAGCCCCCTTTCGCGGAAGCGAATTCCGCGTGGTCGAGCTCACAGGACCGTCACGTTTGCGCCACTGCGGACGAGTTCGGTGCGGGGGTCCGGGCGGGCCGGCGTGCGAGCCGCCCGCCTGCCGCCCGCCGCCTGCCGCCCGCCGCCTGCCGCCCGCCGCCCTCCGCCCGCCGTCGGCCGCCCGTCACCGTCCGCCCGCCTGCCGCCACCCCGCCGCCTGCCGCCGTCGTCCACCCGACGCGCGCTCGTGAACCGGTGCACGCGGTCCCGCTCGCCGTTGCCGCGGATGCCCCGGGGCGCACCGGACCCCGGTGCGCGGTGATCACCGCGGCCCCGACGCATCGGCGTCCACTCGCGTACGCACGGACTCCCCCTGCCGGGCGACGCGGGTTCCTATACCACTGCGGTACCCCGTGGGCCAATTTGCGTGCAGGCTCCATCGTTTGATAGTACGCCCCCACCCCCACCTGCGAAAACACCCTCGGATGTCACCTATGGTGACCACTTGTGTGCTTCCGGTATGAAGATCACCCCTGATCGGGCTTCATGATCCTTCGTCTCGTGGTGGAGATCACAAACTCGGTCCTGTTACCCGTGTCGCAGATCACAGACGGGCGGGCATAAGATGCGCAGCAGTCCGGCTTGTGAACTGCCTCACATGTGCATGATCTTCGCGAGGTGGGACATCCCCGTCGGGCTCAGCGGTCGAACGGTCAAGGACGACTGGAAGGAGCGGGGAGCGTGAATGCGTACGCGCCCATCCTCGTGCTCGGCGCCCTCGGGGCAGGGTTTGCGATCTTCTCCGTGGTCATGGCCACGCTGATCGGCCCCAAGCGCTACAACCGGGCGAAGCTCGAAGCCTACGAGTGCGGCATCGAACCCACCCCGGTTCCGGCCGGCGGGGGCCGCTTCCCCATCAAGTACTACCTGACGGCGATGCTCTTCATCGTCTTCGACATCGAGATCGTCTTCCTCTACCCCTGGGCGGTCACCTTCGACGCCCTGGGGATCTTCGGGCTCGTCGAGATGCTGCTCTTCGTGCTCACCGTCTTCGTCGCGTACGCGTACGTGTGGCGGCGCGGCGGCCTGGAATGGGACTAGGGGCTCACACATGGGACTCGAAGAGAAGCTGCCGAGCGGCTTCCTGCTGACGACGGTCGAGCAGGCCGCGGGCTGGGTGCGCAAGGCCTCCGTCTTCCCGGCCACCTTCGGACTGGCGTGCTGCGCCATCGAGATGATGACCACGGGCGCGGGCCGCTACGACCTCGCCCGCTTCGGCATGGAGGTCTTCCGCGGCTCGCCGCGCCAGGCCGACCTCATGGTCGTGGCGGGCCGGGTGAGCCAGAAGATGGCGCCGGTGCTGCGGCAGGTCTACGACCAGATGCCCAACCCGAAGTGGGTCATCTCCATGGGCGTCTGCGCCTCCTCCGGCGGCATGTTCAACAACTACGCGATCGTCCAGGGCGTGGACCACATCGTCCCGGTCGACATCTACCTGCCCGGCTGCCCGCCCCGCCCCGAGATGCTGATGGACGCGATCCTCAAGCTCCACCACAAGATCCAGACCTCCAAGCTCGGCGTGAACCGGGAAGAGGCGGCCCGCGAGGCGGAGGAGGCGGCCCTCAAGGCCCTCCCCACCATCGAGATGAAGGGGCTGCTCCGGTGAGCGAGACCCACGAGCCGACGCCCGAGAACGGCAACAACGTTCCTGCCCCGCGCGACGCGGGCGGCGAGGTCATCGGCGTCCGCAAGGGCATGTTCGGCGCCCGCGACGGCGGCGACACCTCCGGGTACGGCGGCCTGGTCCGACCGGTCGTGCTGCCCGGCGCTTCCAGCCGGCCGTACGGCGGCTGGTTCGACGAGGTGGCCGACGAGCTGGAGGGGGCGCTGGAGGAGCAGGACCTGCTCCCGGCGAACGCCATCGAGAAGACGGTGGTCGACCGCGGCGAACTGACCTTCCACATCGCCCGCGAGCACCTCGTGCGCGTCGCCCGCACCCTGCGCGACGACCCGGCCCTGCGCTTCGAGCTGTGCACGGGCGTCTCCGGCGTCCACTTCCCCGAGGACAAGGGCCGCGAGCTGCACGCCGTCTACCACCTGCGCTCGATCACCCACAACCGGTTGGTCCGCCTGGAGGTCTCGGCGCCCGACGCCGACCCGCACGTGCCGTCCCTGGTCGAGGTGTACCCGACCAACGACTGGCACGAGCGCGAGACGTACGACTTCTTCGGCCTCGTCTTCGACGGCCACCCGGCGCTGACGCGGATCATGATGCCGGACGACTGGCAGGGCCACCCGCAACGCAAGGACTACCCGCTCGGCGGCATCCCCATCGAGTACAAGGGCGCCCAGATCCCGGCTCCCGACCAGCGGAGGTCGTACAGCTGATGTCCACCTCGAACCACACCTCCGACCACGCGGCCGACGCCGCCGCCGAGAGCGCGGCGGCGCGCGAGACCACCGAGGGCACCGTCTACACGGTCACCGGCGGCGACTGGGACGAGATCGTCGCCTCCGCGGCCAAGGCCGACGACGAGCGCATCGTCGTCAACATGGGCCCCCAGCACCCGTCCACCCACGGCGTCCTCCGCCTCATTCTGGAGATCGAGGGCGAGACCGTCACCGAGGCGCGCTGCGGCATCGGCTACCTGCACACCGGGATCGAGAAGAACCTCGAGTTCCGCAACTGGACGCAGGGCACGACCTTCGTGACGCGCATGGACTACCTGACGCCGTTCTTCAACGAGGCCGCGTACTGCCTCGGCGTGGAGAAGCTCCTGGGCATCACCGACCAGGTCCCCGACCGGGCCTCGGTGATCCGCGTCCTGCTGATGGAGCTCAACCGGATCTCCTCGCACCTGGTCTGCATCGCCACCGGCGGCATGGAGCTGGGCGCGACCACGATCATGATCTACGGCTTCCGCGACCGCGAACTGATCCTCGACGTCTTCGAGCTGATCACCGGCCTGCGGATGAACCACGCGTTCATCCGCCCCGGCGGCCTCGCCCAGGACCTGCCCCCGGGCGCCGTCGACCAGCTCCGCGACTTCGTGAGGACCTTCAAGAAGAACCTGCCGGAGTACGACAAGCTCGCCACCGGCAACCCGATCTTCAAGGCCCGCATGCAGGACGTCGGCTACCTCGACCTGGCCGGCTGCATGGCGCTCGGCGCCACCGGCCCGATCCTGCGCTCCGCGGGCCTGCCGCACGACCTGCGCAAGTCCGACCCGTACTGCGGCTACGAGACCTACGAGTTCGACGTGCCGACCGCCGACAGCTGCGACTCCTACGGGCGGTTCCTGATCCGCCTGGAGGAGATGCGGCAGAGCCTGCGGATCGTCGAGCAGTGCCTGGACCGGCTGGAGCCCGGCCCGGTCATGGTCGCCGACAAGAAGATCGCCTGGCCCGCCCAGCTCGCCCTCGGCCCCGACGGCCTGGGCAACTCGCTCGACCACATCAAGAACATCATGGGCACCTCCATGGAGGCCCTCATCCACCACTTCAAGCTGGTGACCGAGGGCTTCCGCGTGCCGGCCGGCCAGGTGTACACCGCCGTCGAGTCCCCCAAGGGCGAGCTCGGCGTGCACGTGGTCTCCGACGGAGGCACCCGCCCCTACCGGGTCCACTTCCGCGACCCGTCCTTCACCAACCTGCAGGCCATGGCGGCCATGTGCGAGGGCGGCCAGGTCGCCGACGTCATCGTCGCCGTCGCCTCCATCGACCCCGTGATGGGAGGCGTCGACCGATGACAGACGTCAGCCTGGGGATGCCCCAGCTGCCCGCCCCCGACTTCCCGGCCGAGGTCCGCGCCCGGCTGGAGGCCGACGCGGCGGAGGTCGTGGGCCGCTACCCCGACAGCCGCTCCGCGCTGCTGCCGCTGCTGCACCTGGTGCAGTCGGAGGAGGGGTACGTCTCCCGCACCGGCATCCGCTTCTGCGCGGAGGTACTGGGGCTGACCACCGCAGAGGTCACCGCGGTCGCGACCTTCTACACGATGTACCGGCGCAAGCCGTCGGGCGAGTACCAGGTCGGGGTGTGCACCAACACCCTGTGCGCGGTGATGGGCGGCGACGCCATCTTCGAGGAGCTGAAGCAGCACCTCGGGGTGGGCAACAACGGGACCACCGAGGACGGCAAGGTCACGCTGGAGCACATCGAGTGCAACGCGGCCTGCGACTTCGCCCCCGTCGTGATGGTCAACTGGGAGTTCTTCGACAACCAGACCCCGGGGTCCGCGAAGGACCTGGTCGACGACCTGCGCGCGGGCCGCCCGGTGTCGCCGACCCGGGGCGCGCCGCTGTGCACGTACAAGGAGACGGCGCGCATCCTGGCCGGCTTCCCCGACGAGCGCGAGGGCGCCGTCGCGGCGAGCGGCGGCGCGGGCCCCGCCTCCCTGACCGGGCTGCGCCTGGCCCGCGGCGAGGCGGCCCCGCACAGCAAGGTCGTGCACCCGCGCGGCGAGGCCGCGGGCGAGGAGGGGGAGTGATGACCGTGACCGCCGAGTCCAACGACGGGGGAACCTCCCAGCCGGGGGCCGGGAACGCCGACAAGCTGTTGGCGCCCGTGCTCTCCGCGTTCTGGGACGACCCGGAGTCGTGGACGCTCGAGACCTACCGGCGCCACGAGGGCTACGAGGGCCTGCGCAAGGCGCTCGCGATGTCCCCGGACGACCTCATCGCGTACGTGAAGGACTCCGGACTGCGCGGCCGCGGCGGCGCCGGCTTCCCGACCGGGATGAAGTGGCAGTTCATCCCGCAGGGCGACGGCAAGCCGCACTACCTCGTCGTCAACGCCGACGAGTCGGAGCCCGGGACCTGCAAGGACATCCCGCTCCTCTTCGCCAACCCGCACTCCCTCATCGAGGGCATCGTCATCGCCTGCTACGCGATCCGCTCCGAGCACGCCTTCATCTACCTGCGCGGCGAGGTCGTGCCCGTCCTGCGCCGGCTGCACGAGGCGGTGCGCGAGGCGTACGAGGCGGGCTACCTGGGCGAGAACGTCCTCGGCAGCGGCCTGAACCTCCAACTTACGGTGCACGCGGGCGCCGGCGCGTACATCTGCGGTGAGGAGACCGCGCTGCTCGACTCGCTCGAAGGGCGCCGCGGCCAGCCCCGGCTGCGTCCCCCGTTCCCCGCGGTCGAGGGCCTCTACGCGTGCCCCACCGTCGTCAACAACGTCGAGTCCATCGCCTCGGTTCCCGCGATCCTGAACCGGGGCAAGGACTGGTTCAAGTCGATGGGCACGGAGAAGTCCCCGGGCTTCACCCTGTACTCGCTGTCCGGGCACGTGGCCAACCCCGGCCAGTTCGAGGCCCCGCTCGGGATCACCCTGCGCCAGCTGCTCGACATGAGCGGCGGGATGCGGCCCGGGCACCGGCTGAAGTTCTGGACCCCGGGCGGCTCGTCCACCCCCATGTTCACCGACGAGCACCTCGACGTGCCGCTCGACTACGAGGGCGTGGGCGCGGCCGGCTCGATGCTCGGCACCAAGGCCCTGCAGTGCTTCGACGAGACCACCTGCGTGGTCCGCGCGGTCACCCGGTGGACCGAGTTCTACGCCCACGAGTCCTGCGGCAAGTGCACGCCGTGCCGCGAGGGCACGTACTGGCTGGTCCAGCTGCTGCGCGACATCGAGGCCGGCAAGGGCGTGATGTCCGACCTCGACAAGCTGAACGACATCGCCGACAACATCAACGGCAAGTCGTTCTGCGCCCTCGGCGACGGTGCCGCCAGCCCCATCTTCTCCTCGCTCAGGTACTTCCGCGAGGAGTACGAGCAGCACATCACGGGCGGGGGCTGCCCCTTCGACCCGGCGAAGTCGACCCTGTGGGCCGACACGGAGGTGACCGCATGACCGTGACCGGCAACGCCCCGGCCGGAGGGGGCGCCGCGGCGGTCCCGCCGCAGGACCTGGTGTCGCTGACCATCGACGGGGTCCAGGTGTCCGTACCGAAGGGCACCCTCGTCATCCGCGCCGCCGAGCAGATCGGCGTGGAGATCCCGCGGTTCTGCGACCATCCGCTGCTCGACCCGGCCGGCGCCTGCCGCCAGTGCATCGTCGAGGTGGAGGGCCAGCGCAAGCCGATGGCCTCCTGCACGATCACCTGCACCGACGGCATGGTCGTGAAGACCCAGCTCACCTCGCAGGTGGCGGACAAGGCGCAGCGCGGCGTGATGGAGCTGCTGCTGATCAACCACCCGCTGGACTGCCCGGTCTGCGACAAGGGCGGCGAGTGCCCGCTGCAGAACCAGGCGATGTCGCACGGCAACGCCGAGTCCCGCTTCGAGGGGCGGAAGCGGACGTACGAGAAGCCGGTGCCGATCTCCACGCAGGTGCTGCTGGACCGCGAGCGGTGCGTGCTGTGCGCGCGCTGCACCCGCTTCTCCAACCAGGTCGCCGGCGACCCGATGATCGAGCTGCTGGAGCGCGGTGCGCTGCAGCAGGTCGGCACCGGCGAGGGCGACCCGTTCGAGTCGTACTTCTCCGGGAACACCATCCAGATCTGCCCGGTGGGCGCCCTGACCTCGGCGGCGTACCGGTTCCGCTCCCGCCCGTTCGACCTGGTCTCCTCGCCGAGCGTGTGCGAGCACTGCGCGGGCGGCTGCGCCACCCGCACCGACCACCGGCGCGGCAAGGTGCTGCGCAGGCTGGCCGCGGAGGACCCGGAGGTCAACGAGGAGTGGGTGTGCGACAAGGGCCGGTTCGGCTTCCGGTACGCCCAGCGGCCCGACCGGCTGACCACGCCCCTGGTCCGCAACTCCGCGACGGGTGAGCTGGAGCCGGCGAGCTGGCCGGAGGCGCTGGACGCGGCCGCGCGCGGACTGGCGGCCGCGCGCGGCCGGGCGGGCGTGCTGACGGGCGGCCGGCTGACGGTCGAGGACGCGTACGCGTACGCCAAGTTCGCCCGGACCGTGCTGGAGACCAACGACATCGACTTCCGGGCCCGGGTCCACTCGGCGGAGGAGACGGACTTCCTGGCCGCCACCGTCGCCGGGCGCGGCACGGACCTGTCGGGGACCGGTGTCACGTACGCGTCTCTGGAGCAGGCGCCCGCGGTGCTGCTGGCCGGCATCGAGGCCGAGGAGGAGGCCCCCGGGGTCTTCCTGCGGCTGCGCAAGGCCTGGCGCAAGCGCAAGCAGCGGACCTTCGCGCTGGCGCCGTTCGCGACCCGGGGCCTGGAGAAGGCGGGCGGCACGCTGCTGCCGGCCGCCCCCGGCACCGAGCCGGAGTGGCTGGCGGCGCTGGCGTCCCGGACCGGCCTGGAGGCGGGCGGCGAGGAGGCGGCCGAGGCGCTGCGGCGGCCGGGCGCGGTGATCGTGGTCGGCGAGCGGCTGGCGGCCGTGCCGGGCGGGCTGACCGCGGCGGTACGGGCGGCCGCGGCCACCGGCGCCGAGCTGGTGTGGATCCCGCGGCGGGCAGGTGAGCGGGGTGCGGTCGAGGCGGGCGCCCTGCCGTCGCTGCTGCCCGGGGCCCGGCCGGCCACGGACCCGCGGGCCCGCGAGGAGGTCGCGGCCGTCTGGGGCCTGGACGAGCTGCCGCACCGGTACGGGCGCGACACCGGCCAGATCGTGGAGGCCGCGGCCACCGGTGAGCTGGGCGCGCTGCTGGTCGGCGGCGTCGAGGTGGCGGACCTGCCGGACCCGGCGCGGGCGCGCGAGGCGCTGTCGGAGGCGTTCGTGGTGTCGCTGGAGCTGCGGCCGAGCGAGGTCACCGAGCGGGCGGACGTGGTCCTCCCGGTGGCGGCCGCGGCCGAGAAGGCCGGGGCGTACGTCAACTGGGAGGGACGGCTGCGGCCGTTCGAGGCGGCCCTCAAGCCCGACCAGATGACCCGGCCGTCGGCGCCGGCCGACGGCCGGGTGCTGCACATGCTGGCGGACGCGGACGGCCGCGCGCTGGGCCTGCCCGACGTGCACGCGGTGCGCGCGGAGCTGGACCGGCTCGGGCACTGGGCCGGGGAGCGGGCCACCGAGCAGTCCGCGGACACCCGGGCGGTGCCCCGGCCGGCCGCCGGCGAGGCGGTGCTGGCCGGGCACCGGCTGCTGCTGGACCTCGGCCGGCTCCAGGAGGGCGACGAGGCACTGGCGGGCACCCGGCACGAGGCGAGCGCCCGGCTGTCGGCGGCCACCGCGGCCGAGACGGGCGTCAAGGACGGCGACGCCCTGGCGGTCACCGGCCCGGCCGGCACCGTCGAACTGCCGCTGCGGATCACGCAGATGCCGGACCGGGTGGTCTGGCTCCCGCTGAACTCCGCCGGCGGCGGCGTCCTCTCCGACACGGGTGCCCAGCCGGGCTCCCTGGTCCGTATCGGCCCGTCCGTGGCGGACGGTGCCGGCGACACGACGCCGGAGGTGCGCGCGTGAACGCGGTACAACTCGCGGCCGAGGACCTTTCGCTCTTCGGCCGTGACCCCTGGTGGCTGGTCCTGCTGAAGGCGGTCTTCTGCTTCGCCTTCCTGATGGTGACCGTGCTCGTCTCCATCGTCATGGAGCGCAAGGTCGTCGGCTGGATGCAGCTGCGCATCGGCCCGAACCGGCACGGACCGTGGGGCTTCCTGCAGTCGCTGGCGGACGGCATCAAGCTGATGCTGAAGGAAGACCTGATCGTCAAGCGGGCCGACAAGGTCGTCTACGTCCTGGCTCCGGTCATCGCGGCGATCCCCGCGTTCATGGCGATCGCGGTGATCCCGTTCGGGCCCGCGGCCGACGAGGTCTCGATCTTCGGCGTCCGCACGACGATGCAGCTGACCGACCTGCCGATCGCGATGCTGTACGTCCTCGCGGTGGCCTCGGTCGGCATCTACGGCATCGTGCTGGCCGGCTGGTCGTCCGGGTCGACGTACCCGCTGCTCGGCGGCCTGCGCTCGTGCGCGCAGATGATCTCGTACGAGATCGCGATGGGCGCGGCCTTCGCCTCGGTCTTCCTCTACTCCGGCTCGATGTCGACCTCGGCGATCGTGGAGGCGCAGGCGGACCGCTGGTACATCGTGCTGCTGCCGGTGTCCTTCATCATCTACGTCGTCACGATGGTCGGCGAGACGAACCGGGCCCCGTTCGACATGCCGGAGTCCGAGGGCGACCTGGTCGGCGGCTTCAACACCGAGTACTCGTCCATCAAGTTCGCGATGTTCATGCTGGCCGAGTACGTCAACATGGTCACCGTCTCGGCCGTGTCGGTCACCCTCTTCCTGGGCGGCTGGCGGGCCCCGGCGCCGATCTCCACGTACTGGGAGGGCGCCAACCACGGCTGGTGGCCGCTGCTCTGGTTCGTCATCAAGGTGCAGCTGCTGCTGTTCTTCTTCGTCTGGGTGCGCGGCACGCTCCCGCGCGTGCGCTACGACCAGCTGATGAAGCTCGGCTGGAAGGTGCTCATCCCGGTCTCGGTGGTGTGGCTGATGCTCGTCGCCACCGTCCGGGCGCTGCGCAACGAGAACTACGACTTCGGCCGGATCGTGCTCTACGTGGGCAGCGCGGTGATCGTCGTGCTGCTGCTGTCCTTCGTCGCCGACCTCTTCCGCGACCGCAGGTCCAAGGCGGCGGAGGCCAGCGCGAAGGCCGCCCCGCCGGCCGCCTTCGACCCGATGGCGGGCGGGTTCCCCGTACCGCCGCTGCCCGGGCAGACCCTTCCGCCGGTACCGCGCCGACGGCCGCGCAGCGAGCGCGAGCTGATTGTCAGTGGCGGAACCAATACTGACAGTGACCGAGAGGAGGGTGCTGAGAATGTCTGACGAGAAGTGGCAGAACCCGGTGGCCGGCTTCGGCGTGACCTTCAAGGCCATGTTCAAGAAGCGGCTGACCGAGCAGTACCCGGAGCAGCCGAAGACCACCGCCCCGCGGTTCCACGGACGACACCAGCTCAACCGCCACCCCGACGGTCTGGAGAAGTGCATCGGGTGCGAACTGTGCGCCTGGGCCTGCCCCGCCGACGCCATCTACGTCGAGGGCGCGGACAACACGGAGGAGGAGCGCTACTCCCCGGGCGAGCGGTACGGGCGCGTCTACCAGATCAACTACGCCCGCTGCATCCTGTGCGGGCTGTGCGTCGAGGCGTGCCCCACGCGGGCGCTGACGATGACGAACGAGTTCGAACTGGCCGACGCCAGCCGCGAGTCGCTCATCTACACCAAGGAGCAGCTGCTCGCCGGCCTCACCGAGGGCATGGTCGAGGCGCCGCACGCGATGTACCCCGGCACGGACGACCAGGACTACTACCGGGGCCTGGTGACGGGCGCGGCGCCGGGGACCGAGCGGCAGGTGGCCGTCTCCAAGGGCGAGGGCCCGCAGGAGTCCGCCTCCACCTTCGGGCCCTCGGAGCCCGCGTCGGAGAAGGTGGTCGGCCGATGAGCGCGCTCCTGACGACCGCGGCCGGCGCCTCGGTGACCTCCACCGGCGAGGCCGTGCAGTTCTGGGTCCTCGGCACGGTCGCGGTGATCGGCGCACTGGCCACCATCCTGATGAAGAAGGCCGTGCACAGCGCACTGAGCCTCGCTGCGACGATGATCATCCTGGCGGTGTTCTACCTGGCCAACGGGGCGTACTTCCTGGGCGTCGTCCAGGTGATCGTCTACACCGGCGCGATCATGATGCTGTTCCTGTTCGTGGTCATGCTCGTCGGCGTCACCGCCGCGGACTCCCTGAAGGAGACCATCAAGGGTCAGCGGTGGCTGGCCGCCGCGGCCGGTCTGGGCTTCGGCATCCTGCTGATCGCGGGCATCGGGCACGCGGGGCTGACGTCCTTCACGGGCCTGGGCCGGGTCAACTCCGGCGGGCACGTCCAGGCGCTGGCCGAGCTCATCTTCACCAAGTACGTCTTCGCGTTCGAGATCACCGGCGCGCTGCTGATCACGGCGGCCGTCGGCGCGATGGTGCTCACGCACCGGGAGCGCACCGAGCGGGCCGCGACCCAGCGCGAGCTGGCCGAGCAGCGGGTCCGCGAGGGCAAGCAGCTCCCGCCGCTGCCGGCGCCGGGCGTGTACGCGCGGCACAACGCGGTGGACGTCGCGGGCCTGCTGCCCGACGGCACCCCGTCGGAGCTGACCGTCAACAAGACGCTGCGCTCGCGCGGCCAGGTCCGCGACGTCTCGGCGCAGGCGCTCAAGGACCTCAAGACGCTGGAGCAGCGGTCCGCGGAGCGGCTGGGCCGGGAGCTCGGCCAGGGCGCCGGGCGTGAGGAGGCGTCCAAGTGAACCCCGTCAACTACCTCTACCTCTCGGCCCTGCTGTTCACGATCGGCGCGGCCGGGGTGCTGATCCGGCGCAACGCGATCGTGCTGTTCATGTGCGTCGAGCTGATGCTGAACGCCTGCAACCTCGCGTTCGTCACCTTCTCGCGGATGCACGGCAACCTCGACGGCCAGGTCATCGCGTTCTTCACGATGGTCGTCGCCGCCGCGGAGGTCGTGGTCGGCCTCGCGATCATCGTGTCGCTCTTCCGTACCCGCCACTCGGCCTCGGTCGACGACGCCAGCCTGATGAAGCTGTAAGGGGTCGATCAACAGTGGAGAACCTGATTGCGCTGCTGGTAGCGGCGCCCCTGCTCGGAGCGGCGGTGCTGCTCTGCGGCGGCCGCCGGCTCGACCGGGCCGGCCACTGGCTGGGCACCCTGCTCGCGGCCGTCTCGTTCGGCGTCGGACTGGCGCTGTTCGCGGACATGCTGGGCCGCTCCGGCGAGGACCGGACGATGACCCAGCACCTGTACAGCTGGATCGCGGTGGGCGACTTCCGGGCCGACGTCGGCTTCCAGCTCGACCAGCTGTCGATGACCTTCGTCCTGCTGATCACCGGCGTCGGCACGCTCATCCACGTGTACTCGATCGGGTACATGGAGCACGACGAGCGCCGCCGCCGCTTCTTCGGCTACCTCAACCTGTTCCTCGCGGCGATGCTGCTGCTCGTCCTCGCCGACAACTACCTGCTGCTGTACGTCGGCTGGGAGGGCGTGGGCCTCGCCTCGTACCTGCTGATCGGCTTCTGGCAGCACAAGCCCAGCGCGGCCACCGCCGCGAAGAAGGCCTTCCTGGTCAACCGGGTCGGCGACATGGGCCTCTCGATCGCGGTCATGCTGATGTTCACCACCTTCGGCACCTTCGCCTTCGAGCCGGTGCTGAAGGAGGCCGGCGAGGCCACCGAGGGCAAGCTGACGGCCATCGCCCTGATGCTCCTGCTGGCCGCCTGCGGCAAGTCGGCCCAGGTACCGCTGCAGTCCTGGCTCGGCGACGCGATGGAGGGCCCGACCCCGGTCTCGGCCCTCATCCACGCCGCGACGATGGTGACCGCGGGCGTCTACCTGATCGTCCGCTCCGGCGCGATCTTCAACGGGGCTCCCGACGCGCAGCTCGTCACCACCGTGGTCGGCGCCGTCACGCTCCTCTTCGGTGCGATCGTCGGTTGCGCGAAGGACGACATCAAGAAGGCGCTCGCCGGCTCGACCATGTCGCAGATCGGCTACATGGTGCTGGCCGCCGGACTCGGCCCGATCGGCTACGTGTTCGCCATCATGCACCTGGTGACGCACGGCTTCTTCAAGGCCGGGCTGTTCCTCGGCGCGGGCTCCGTCATGCACGGCATGAACGACGAGGTCGACATGCGCAAGTACGGCGGCCTGCGCACGTACATGCCGATCACCTTCGTCACCTTCGGCCTCGGCTACCTCGCCATCATCGGCTTCCCGTTCCTGTCGGGCTTCTTCTCCAAGGACGCCATCATCGAGGCCGCCTTCGCCAAGGGCGGCACCGAGGGCTGGATCCTCGGCGGCGTGACCCTCCTGGGCGCGGCCATCACCGCGTTCTACATGACCCGCGTGATGCTGCTGACGTTCTTCGGCGAGAAGCGCTGGCAGCCGGCCCCCGACGCGGACAAGGCTGCCGGCGTCGAGCCGGCCGCCGAACACCACGCCGGCGAGCTGCCGCACCCGCACGAGTCGCCGAAGGTCATGACGATCCCGATGGTCCTGCTGGCCTTCGGATCCGTCTTCGCGGGCGCGTTCTTCGCGGTCGGCGACCGGTTCCTCACGTGGCTGGAGCCCGTCACCGGGCACGAGCACGGCAACCCGCCGGTCAGCGCGATGACGGTCACGCTCGCGACGATGGTCTGCCTGGTCCTCGGCGTCGCGATCGCCTGGTCGATGTACGGCCGCCGGCCGGTCCCGGTCACCGCCCCGCGCGGCTCGCTGCTCACCCGCGCCGCCCGCCGCGACCTGTTCCAGGACGACTTCAACCACGTCGTGCTGGTGCGCGGCGGCGAGCACCTGACCCGCTCGCTCGTGTACGTCGACCACAGCCTGGTCGACGGGGTCGTCAACACCACGGCCGCCGCGGTCGGCGGCGCCTCCGGCCGGCTGCGCCGGCTGCAGAACGGCTACGCCCGCTCCTACGCGGTCTCGATGTTCGGGGGCGTGGTGGTCCTGATCGCCGCGACCCTGCTGATGAGGGCGGTGTGAAATGAGTTTCCCGCTTCTGACGGCGACGGCCGCGCTCCCCGCGGCCGGCGCGATCCTCACGGCGGCCGTACCGGCGGCCCGCAGGACCGCCGCCAAGTGGCTCGCGCTGCTCTTCTCCCTGGCGACGCTCGCGCTGGCCGCGGTGGTCGCGGTCCGCTTCGAACCGGGCGGCGCGCGCTACCAGCTCACCGAGTCCCACGCCTGGATCGAGGACTTCGGCGTCCGGTACCAACTCGGCGTCGACGGCATCGGGGTGGCGCTGATCGCGCTCACCGCGCTGCTGATCCCGTTCGTGATCGCGGCCGGCTGGCACGACGCCGACCCGCTGGAGACGCAGTCCACCCGCTGGCGGCCGACGCAGGGCTTCTTCGCCCTGATCCTGATGGTCGAGGCGATGGTGATCATCTCCTTCGAGGCCACCGACGTCTTCCTCTTCTACGTCTTCTTCGAAGCCATGCTCATCCCGATGTACTTCCTCATCGGCGGCTTCGGCGACCGCGCGCACAGCGGGACGGACGACAACGCGGCGGCCCAGCGGTCGTACGCGGCGGTCAAGTTCCTGCTCTACAACCTGGTCGGCGGCCTGATCATGCTGGCCGCGGTGATCGGCCTGTACGTGGTCACCCACACCTTCTCCCTCACGGAGATCGCCGACCTGCGCGCCGCCGGCAAGATCGACATGGCTACCAACACCGAGCGGCTGCTGTTCCTCGGCTTCTTCTTCGCCTTCGCGGTGAAGGCCCCCCTGTGGCCGCTGCACACCTGGCTGCCCAACGCGATGGGCGAGGCCACGGCCCCGGTCGCCGTCCTGATCACCGCGGTGGTCGACAAGGTCGGCACCTTCGCGATGCTCCGCTTCTGCCTCCAGCTCTTCCCCGAGGCCAGCAAGTGGGCGACCCCGGTGATCCTGGCGCTCGCCCTGATCAGCATCGTGTACGGCGCGCTCCTCGCGGTCGGGCAGCGCGACATCAAGCGGCTGGTCGCCTACGCGTCGATCTCGCACTTCGGCTTCATCATCCTGGGCATCTTCGCGATGACCACCCAGGGCCAGTCCGGCGCCACGCTCTACATGGTCAACCACGGCCTGTCGACGGCGGCGCTCATGCTGGTGGCCGGCTTCCTGATCTCGCGGCGCGGCTCCCGGCTCATCGCCGACTACGGCGGCGTGCAGAAGGTGGCCCCGGTGCTGGCCGGCACGTTCCTGATCGGTGGTCTGGCGACCCTGTCGCTGCCGGGCCTGGCGCCCTTCGTGAGCGAGTTCCTGGTCCTGGTCGGCACGTTCGCCCGGTATCCGGCGGTCGGCGTGATCGCCACCTTCGGCATCGTGCTCGCGGCGCTGTACACGCTGGTGCTGTACCAGCGCACCATGACCGGTCCGGTCAAGGACGAGGTCCGGGCGATGCCCGACCTGCGCCCGCGCGAACTGCTGGTGGTGGCCCCGCTGATCGCGCTGCTGATCTTCCTGGGCGTCTTCCCGAAGCCGCTCACGGAGATCGTCGACCCGGCCGTCCGCCACACGATGTCCGACGTGCAGCAGCACGACCCCCGGCCCGAGGTGGAGGCGGCCAAGTGAGCACGAGCATGGTGGGCATGGCGGGCATGCTGGACATGGCCGGCAGGGTGGGCATGGCGGGTCATGCGGCCGCGGCCGTCGACCCCGTCGAGCGGATCCCCGCCCCGCACATCGAGTACGCCCAGCTGTCCCCCACTCTGATCGTGGTGGGCGCGGCGGTCATCGGCGTCCTGGTCGAGGCGTTCGTCCCGCGCAAGTACCGCCACTACACGCAGGTGTTCCTGACGATCGCCGCGCTGGCCTCGGCCTTCGCGGCGGTGGTCGGGCTCGCCGCCGCCGGGTACGGCACGACCAAGGCGCACATCGCGGCCATGGGCGCGATCGCCGTGGACGGCCCGGCGCTGTTCCTGCAGGGCACGATCCTGCTGGCCTCGATCGTGGCCGTGTTCACGTTCGCCGAGCGCCGTCTCGATCCGGCCGCGCACGGCAACAAGGTGGACTCCTTCGCCGCCCAGGCGGCCTCGGTCCCGGGCAGCGACAGCGAGAAGGCCGCGGTCCGGGCCGGGTTCACCACCAGCGAGGTCTTCCCGCTGGTCCTGTTCGCGATCGCGGGCATGCTGGTCTTCCCCTCGGCGAACGACCTGCTGACCCTGTTCGTGGCCCTGGAGGTCTTCTCGCTGCCGCTGTACCTGCTGTGCGCCGTGGCCCGCCGCCAGCGGCTCATGTCGCAGGAGGCCGCGGTCAAGTACTTCCTGCTCGGCGCCTTCTCGTCGGCGTTCCTGCTGTTCGGCATCGCCCTGCTGTACGGGTACGCGGGCACCGTCACGTACGCCGGCATCGCCGACGTCGTCGACGGCACGGTGGCGACGATCGACCCGACGCTGGCCGCCACGATGGGCAACGACGCGCTGCTGCTGATCGGCGGTGCGCTGGTGGTGATGGGCCTGCTGTTCAAGGTCGGCGCGGTCCCGTTCCACATGTGGACCCCGGACGTGTACCAGGGCGCCCCGACCCCGGTGACCGGCTTCATGGCCGCCGCCACGAAGGTCGCCGCGTTCGGTGCGCTGCTGCGGCTGCTGTACGTGGTGCTGCCGGGGCTGCGCTGGGACTGGCGGCCGGTGATGTGGGGCGTCGCGATCATCACGATGCTGGCCGGTGCGGTCATCGCGGTCACCCAGACCGACGTCAAGCGCCTGCTGGCCTACTCCTCGATCGCGCACGCCGGGTTCATCCTGGCGGGCGTCATCGCCACGACCCCGGACGGCATCTCCTCGGTGCTGTTCTACCTGGGTGCGTACTCGTTCGTGACGATCGGCGCCTTCGCGGTGGTCACGCTGGTGCGCGACGCGGGCGGCGAGGCCACGCACCTGTCCAAGTGGGCCGGGCTCGGGCGGCGTTCGCCGCTGACGGCGGCGGTCTTCGCGGTCTTCCTGCTGGCCTTCGCGGGCATCCCGCTGACGTCCGGTTTCGCCGGGAAGTTCGCGGTGTTCTCGGCGGCCGCGGAGGGCGGGGCCGGGGTGCTGGTCGTGGTGGGTGTGCTCTCGTCCGCGATCGCCGCGTTCTTCTACATCCGGGTCATCGTGCTGATGTTCTTCAGCGAGCCGAAGGCGGACGGGCCGTCGGTGGCGGTCCCGTCCCCGCTGACGATGACGACGATCGCGGTGGGGGTGGCGGTCACGCTGGTGCTGGGGCTCGCGCCGCAGTACTTCCTGGATCTGGCCAGTCAGGCGAGTGTGTTCGTGCGGTGAGTTTGTTCGTGCGGTGAGTGGGTTCGTGCGGTGAGTGTGTCCGCGCGGTGAGTGGGTGGCGCTGGGAGGTGCAGCGCTGAGCGTGCCGGGGCCCGGTCATCCCGTTGGGGTGGCCGGGCCTCGGTGCGTGGGGGCTGGTGGGTGGGTGGGCTGGGGTGGGTGGGGGCTCAGTGCGGGGTGGTGCTGCCCGGTTTGCAGGCGATCGCTGGGTTCCAGGTCTTGTACATGCCGTCCGGGTTGTCCTTCCACAGCCACACGTGCAGGTCGTAGTGCACCGGCTGGCCGGGCTTGTGGCCGGGCATGGGGCCGTTGAACGGCTGCCCGAAGATCGTGGGGCGGTCCTGCGACGTGGTGAGGTCGCCGTCCTTGTCGGGGACCAGCCACTCGGCGCCGACCAGCTCGCGCTCTCCGGTGCGCGGGTCGTCCTCGTAGAGGAGGGCGGCGGGGCGGCTCGGGTCGGTGGAGCCGATGTTCTCGGGCTTCCAGTAGTGGATGCCCATGGCGCCGCCGCCCTTGGGGTCCGTCATGCAGAAGGTGTCCGGCTGCCAGCCGTCGTTGAGGGCGTAGGGCTCCCAGACGTACCGCTCCGTGGCGGCGTAGGCCTTCGTGAGATCGGCCCAGGCTGCGGGGTCGGGGGGCTCGGAGCCGCCCGGGCCCGCCGCGGCGGCGGGGCCCGCCGTCAGGGCCAGGGATGCGGTGGCCGCGAGGGGGAGCAGGGCGCGGAGGCTGCGGGGGCTGCGGGGGCTGCGGGGGCTGTGGGGGCTGCGGGGCGAACGAGCGGACATGCTTACTCCTCGGGGTCCGCGGTCCTCCTCTGACCGCCACGCAGCAGCATGGCCCGCGGTTCGGTGCGCCGCCACCGGGGGTGGGCCGGCGGGGGGCCTCGGGGGGCCCTCGGGGGGCTCTCGGGGGCGGGCCATCGCGCCGAAGGGTGGGGGCAAGGGGCTTCGCCCTGGCCTGCGGCCACCCCTGGCCCGGGCCTGCCTCCGGTCCAGCCTGCCACCCCTGTCAAGCGCCTCCCCCACACACCACGGGACCCACCAGGCATTGCCAAGGATGTGCCTAGCGGGTCGCACGGGAGGCGTAGGCGCGGACCCGGTGTCCCAGTGGGTGGACGTCCCGCGGCGCGTGGCCGGCCGGGCGGCCCGCCCGCGCCGCGGGGCGTCGGGGAACGGTCTAGCGGGCGGGGGTGATGGTGCCGGTGACCTCGCCGAGGGCGGTGCGGGTGCCGTTCGGGCCCGGGGCCCAGGCGGTGAGGGTGACGGTGTCGCCGTCCTCCAGGAAGGTCCGCTTGCCGTCGGTGAGTTCGAGGGCGTCGCGGCCGTTCCAGGTCAGCTCCAGGAGGGAGCCCCGCTGGGCCGTCTCGGGGCCGCTGACGGTGCCGGAGCCGTAGACGTCGCCGGTGCGCAGGGAGGCGCCGTTGACGGTCATGTGGGCCAGCTGCTGGGCGGCGGTCCAGTACATGGTGGCGAACGGCGGGTGGGCCACCTCCTGGCCGTTGATCGACACCGTGATGTGCAGGTCGTAGCCGGCCGGCTCGGTCTCGGCGTCGTCGAGGTAGGGGAGCAGCGGGAAGTCGCGGGCCGGGGGCGCGATACGGGCGTCCTCCAGGGCGTCCAGCGGGGTGACCCAGGCGGAGACCGAGGTGGCGAAGGACTTGCCGAGGAAGGGGCCGAGCGGCACGTACTCCCAGGCCTGGATGTCGCGCGCGGACCAGTCGTTGAGGAGGAAGAGGCCGAAGACGTGCTCGCGGAAGTCGGCCAGGGCGACGGGCTCGCCGAGTGCGGAGGGGGTGCCGACGACGAAGCCGACCTCGGCCTCGATGTCGAGCTTGACCGACGGGCCGAAGACGGGGGCCGGGTCGGTGGGGGCCTTGCGCTGGCCGGAGGGGCGGACGACGTCGGTGCCGGAGACGACGAGGGTGCCGGAGCGGCCGTGGTAACCGATCGGCAGGTGCTTCCAGTTGGGGGTGAGCGCGTCGCCGTCGGGGCGGAACATGCGGCCCACGTTGGTGGCGTGGTGCTCGCTCGCGTAGAAGTCGACGTAGTCGGCGACCTCGTACGGCAGGTGCATCGTGACGGAGGCGAGGGGGTGCAGGAGCGGCTCGACGGCCTCGCGGTGCTGCGGGTCGGTGACCGCGGAGGTCAGGGTGCGGCGCACCTCGGTCCACACGGTGCGGCCGGCGGCGAGCAGCGGGTTGAGCACGGGCCGGTCGAGCAGGTCGGCGTGCGCGGAGCGCAGGGCGCGGGCTGCCGCCGCCGCGTCGAGGACGTGGTCGCCGAGGCGGACGCCGATGCGGCGGGTGGAGCCGTCGCCGGTGGAGAACACGCCGTAGGGCAGATTGTGCGGACCGAAGGGGTCGCCCTCGGGCAGGTCGAGGGGGCTCTGCTCGGGCATGGGGTGCTGCCTCGCTTTCCGCGCGGTCCGGGGGTGTCCCGGCGTATCACAGTGCGGAGCACACGTTACGTGGGGGACGGGCGGGGCGGGAGGCCGGATTCGGTGTCTCTTTATATGACTTGTCCATAAGGGTCCCGGTAAAGATCCGTATCCTTGACGCCGTGACTTCGGCCCTCCCGTACGCCCTGATCGCCACGGACCTCGACGGCACGCTGCTGCGCGCCGGAGACACCGTCTCACCCCGCTCGTACGCGTCGCTCGCGCGGGCGCGCGCCGCGGGCGCGCGGCACGTGGTCGTCACCGGACGCCCGGTCCCGCAGGTCCGGCACGTGCTCGACGGGCTGGGCTACGCGGGGCTCGCGGTGTGCGGGCAGGGGGCGCAGCTGTACGACGCGGCGGAGGGGCGGATGCTCAGCTCGACGGCCCTGGACCGGGAGCTGGCGGAGGTCGCGCTCGGCAAGATCGAGGCGGAGATCGGCGAGGTCTACGCGGCGGTCGACCGGGACGGGGTCGACGGCGCGATGGTGATGGCGCCGGGCTACCGGATGCAGCACCCGCACCTGCCGGTGGTCCGCGCCCGGGGGCGGGCGGAACTGTGGGCCGAGCCGATCCTCAAGGTGCTGCTGCAGCACCCGCGCCTGGACGACGACGAGCTCACGCGGGTGGCCCGGGAGGTGGTCGGGCACCTGGTGAACGTCACCATGGCGGGGGAGCACACCGTGGAGCTGCAGCCGCCGGGCGTGACCAAGGCGAGCGGGCTCTCCCTGGTCGCGGGGGCGCTCGGGCTGTCGCCGTCCTCGACGATCGCCTTCGGTGACATGCCGAACGACATCCCGATGTTCGCCTGGTCGGGCCACGGCGTCGCCATGGCCAACGCCCACCCCGAACTCCGCGCCGTCGCCGACGAGATCACCCTGTCGAACGAGGCGGACGGCATCGCGGTGGTGCTGGAGAGGCTGTACGCCTAGCTAGCCGGCATCGCGGGGGAGGCGGCGTTCCCAGGTGCGGTGGAAGAGCACCTCCTCGCCCTCCCGGCAGACGACCTCGTTCGAGACGGTGAACGCGGACGAGTCGCAGGACGTGGACGAGCGGGTCTCGATCCGGACGTCCCACGCCTCTTCCGGTCGGTGCAGGCGGATGCGCCACTCGGAGGCGGCACGGGCGGAGAGCGCGTCCGCCGACCGGATCTCGTACACGTCCCGGGCGTCCTCCGTGTACTCCAGCCCGTCCGGGTACGCCCGCGTCCCGGAGGGCGGGGCCACCTCCAGCCGCCAGGACCCGGCGGCCACGTCGCGGACCACGAGCCGCTCGGGCCGCGGCTCGTCGAAGGTCTCGGGGACGGCGACGCCGAGCGGCGGAGCCTGCTCCGGGGGCTCGAAGGCCACCCGGTCCGCCGTGGGGGCCCGTACCGGCAGCGTCAGGGCGCTGGCGGCCGGCCGCACCGTCCAGCCGGCCTCCGATCCCGGCCGGGGCCAGATCCAGGGCCAGTACGCGGAGGACAGCGCGAGCCGGATGCGGTGCCCGGGCGGGAACCGGTACCCGACGGCGTCCAGCTCGAAGGACACGTCCCCCGCCGCCCCGGGGGGCCAGGCCACGGACCGGTCCTGCCCCTCGCGCGCCCCCAGGTTCAGCGCCCCGCGCGCCACCAGCGTCGAGGCCCCGTCGGGCGCGACGTCGCACAGCCGGGCGACGACCTGCCCGTGCGGTACGTCCATCCGCAGCCGGAGCCGGACCGCCGGCGACCCGAGCACCTCGACCGGGGCGGCCCCCACCGCGAACTCGAAGCAGGCCGACTTCGCGTCCTCCTCCCGCTGGTCGGGCGGCAGGTCGGCGGCGCCGCCGCAGGGGCGGAAGCGCCCCGCGTCCAGCCCGGTGTGCTGCGGCGAGGCGACCGCCACCTCCTCGCCCTGGAGGCCGTACACCACGGGGGTGACGTGTGGCGAGGGCCAGGCCGGGTCGCCCACCCAGCGGCCCTCGCTCCGCTCGTACGTGGTGGCCGGCGGCCGGGACGCGCCGATCCACGACCGCAGCAGCGGCTCGGCCATGACGCCGGTGTCCGCGTCCTTGAGCCAGTGGTCCCACCAGCGCAGGGTCTCCTGGAGGAAGCCGATCGCCGGGCCCGGCGGCCGGTCCCCGTCGGGGTACTGGTGCGACCAGGGGCCGACGATCCCGCGCACCCGGTCCGGCGGCAGGGCGGCGACCAGCCGCAGCACGGTGTCCCGGCACGGGTCGTGCCAGCCGCCCACCGCGAGGACCGCGGCGCCCGCGGCGAGGGCCGGGTAGGCCTCCCGGAGGCTGCCGTGCCGCCAGTACGCGTCCCGGGTCTGGTGCGCCAGCCAGCGGTGGGCCGGCGGCTCCACGGACTCCAGCCGGTCCAGCCACTGCTCCCGCCAGCCCTCGCCCGCGTACGCGGGGTCCGGGGGCCGGCAGGCGGCGGCCAGCAGGGCGGCGGCGCGGGCGTGCGCGCCCACGCCCAGTACGGAGCCGCCGAGGTGGTGCGCGTCGCCGTCGTACCGGTCGTCCGCCGCGCCGACCGCCACCACCGCCTTCAGCGGCTCCGGCCCGAGCGCGGCGATGCGCAGCGCGTTTCCGCCGCCGCGGCCGATCCCGAACATCCCGACCCGGCCGTCGCACCAGGGCCGGGCCGCCAGCCACTCGACCACCGCGACCCCGTCGGCCAGCTCCCGCGCGTCGTGCACGTCGCCCGGGTGGCCGCCGCTGTTGCCGTGACCGCGCACGTCCACCCGTACGGACGCGTAGCCGTGACCCGCGTACCAGGGGTGCCTCTGCCGGTCCCGCGGGCCGCTGCGGTCGGTCAGGCGGTCCGGGGCGTACTCCAGGAGGGCGGGCACCGGCCGGTCGGTCAGCGGGCGCCAGATCCGGGCGTACAGTTCCACCCCGCGACCGGTGCCGCCGGCCCGGGAGGCGCCCCCGTCCACGGGGATCCGGACGTCCTCGTGCACGGTCTCGTACGGGAACACGGTGCGGATCGTCGTTCTGGACAAAAATCGCTCCCCGCTGGTGATCGACTTAAAACGAACATACCGGGGCTCTTCGGGCGGTGCGTCCGCGCTGGCGTCCGGGCCCTCTCGGTGATCGAAAATGGACCGGATACGCTGACTTGAGTGAAGGCAGCGACACATCGACAATCCGTGTGATCGTCAGCAGACAGGAGTACCCCTCGTGACCGTCGTCGGGCCGTTCGGACTGAGCGTGCGGGACCAGGCTCTTGAGAGCGACGTCCAGGCCGGCCTGGCCGCCGTCGAGGAGGGTCTGCTCGAAGCCTGCAAGAGCGAGGTCCCCTTCATCACCGAGGCCGCCCAGCACCTCGTGCGCGCGGGCGGCAAGCGCTTCCGCCCCCTGCTGGTGCTCCTCGCGTCGCGCTTCGGCGACCCGTACGCGCCCAAGATCGTGCCCTCCGCCGTCGTGGTGGAGCTCACGCACCTGGCGACGCTGTACCACGACGACGTCATGGACGAGGCCGAGGTCCGCCGCGGCGTGCCCAGCGCGAACACCCGCTGGGGCAACTCCGTCGCCGTCCTCACGGGTGACTTCCTCTTCGCCCGCGCCTCCCACATCCTGGCGGACCTCGGCCCCGAGGCCGTGCGCATCCAGGCCGAGGCCTTCGAGCGGCTGGTCACCGGCCAGATCCTGGAGACCGCGGGACCGCGCGACGGTCGGGACCCGGTCGAGCACTACCTGGAGGTCATGGCGGGCAAGACCGGCTCGCTGGTGGCCGTCTCCTGCCGGTTCGGCGCGATGATGTCCGGCGCCGACGAGCGGACCGTCGACATCCTCACCCAGTACGGCGAGCGGCTCGGCCTGGCCTTCCAGCTGGCCGACGACGTCCTCGACGTGGCCTCGGACTCCCACGAGTCGGGCAAGACCCCCGGCACCGACCTGCGCGAGGGCATCCCGACCCTGCCCGTGCTGCTGCTGCGCGAGCTGGCCGAGCGCGACGCCGAGGCCGACGACCTCGACCTGGTCGCCCTGCTCGACGGCGACCTCACCGACGACGCCCGGCACGCCGAGGCGCTGGCCCGGCTGCGCGTCCACCCGGCGCTGGAGCAGGCCCGCCGCGTCACCGTGCGGTACGCGGAGGAGGCCCGGGCGCTGCTCGCCCCGCTGCCCGAGTGCTTCGCGAAGTCCGCGCTGGAGGAGCTGTGCGACGCGGTGGTCCACCGCGCGGGCTGAGCCTCCCCACGACGTACGCCGGCCTCCTCCGTCCCCTACGGGACGGGGGAGGCCGATCCGTTTTGTGTCATACCTGCGTCGTACGCGGAGTTGAATCCACGGGCTGACGCCCCGGAGCCTGCCGTTTGGTCAGATTGATGCACGGTCCCCCACCACATCGGGTGACGCGACGGGGACACAACGGGTGACACGGAGGCAGGACGACATGGCACCGAACGCAAGCGGTACTCCCGAGGGCACGCCGGCCGACGACGCCGCGGAGCTCCGCCCGAGCCGCCGCAAGGCCGCCCGCTACGCCGTACCGGTCGCGGTGGCGGGCGTGGCCGCCGCCACGATCGGCCTGGTCCCCGCCCTGGCGGCGAACGGCAGCCCCGACCTGCCGAAGATCTCGGCGCAGGAGCTCCTGGAGAAGATCGCCGCCTCGGACACGGAGCAGCTGTCCGGCACCGCCAAGGTGAGCGTGGACCTCGGGCTGCCGTCCTTCACGGACGGTCTGCTCGGCGGCGCCCTGGCCGGCGCGACGGGCGGCGGGGGCAAGGGGTCGGCCTCCGCCGACCCGCAGAGCAAGCTGACCCGGCTGGCGTCCGGCACGCACACCTTCAAGGTCGCGGCCGACGGCCCGGACCGGCAGAAGCTGACGCTGGTCGAGGGCAAGGAGGAGTACAGCCTGATCCACGACGGCAAGGACGTCTGGGGCTTCGACAGCGCCTCGAACCAGGTCTTCCACGAGACCGCCGACGAGGCCGGCGCCGGCAGGGACGGCAAGGGGCGCGCCCACCGGGGCGACCACGCGCCGGCCACGCCGAAGGAGTTCGCGCAGGAGGTGCTCAAGGCCGCCGGGCCGACCACCGACGTGCGGGTCGGCGACACCGCGCAGGTCGCGGGCCGGGACGCGTACGTGCTGGTCCTCGAGCCCAAGCAGAGCGGCTCCACGATCGACTCCATCAAGATCGCGGTGGATGCGAAGACTTCCACCCCGCTGCGCGTGCAGGCGCTCTCCAGCGAGGGTGGCAAGCCCATCGTCGAGGCCGGGTTCACGAAGGTGTCCTTCGGCAAGCCGTCCGCCGACGAGTTCGACTTCACCCCGCCGCCCGGCGCGAAGGTGACCGAGGGCAAGGACGCCGGGAAGGAGTTCGGCGGCCCGGACGGCAAGGGCGGCAAGGACTGGGGCAAGGGCTGGGACGAGGGCCGGGACAACCCGTTCAAGGGCCTGGACATGCTGCCCGGCCTGGGTGACCTGACCGGCGGGGCGAAGGGCGGGGACGCCACCACCCGCACCATCGGCGAGGGCTGGGCCACGATCACCGAGATCACCGTCCCGGGCGGCAAGGGCCTGGGCACCGCCAAGGGCGACAAGAACGTGCCGAAGGAGGCGCAGGGCTTCCTCGACTCGATCGGCGACAAGGTCTCGGGGAAGTTCGGTCAGGGCAGGGTCTTCTCCACCCGCGTCATCAACGTCCTGATGACGGACGACGGCAAGGTCTACGTGGGCGCGGTCACGAAGGACGCGCTCGTGAAGGCGGCCGACGCGGCGAACTAGCGGCCGACGCGGCGAACCGGCGGGCCGACGCGGCGAACCGGCCGTAGGCCCGGCGTCGGGCTGAGGGGCGGTCCGGGACGTGTGTCCTGGACCGCCCCTTCACCCGTTCCGGTGTTCCGTGCGCGCGGGCGGCGGTACCGTGTGCGGCATGTCGAGACACGTCACCATCCGCCTGGACGAGGAGTTCCACGAGCGCCTCAAGGCGCGCGCGGCGGCCCTGGGGACGACCGTCACCGCCCTGATCACCGAGGTGACCGAGCGCGAACTGGACCAGGACCGGCGCGACTTCCTCGCCGGTATCGAGGAGTTCGCCGTCCACTGGGGCTACTTCCAGGAGCGCTTCGGGACATGATGAAGATCACCGAGGAGTGGGCCTGGACCGCGCTGGCCCACCATCTGCCGTCCGATCCCGCGGTCTGGGACCCGTCCGGGATCGTGGCCGCCGTGGCGCGCCACCAGAGCGACCTGGTGCTGCTCCCGGACGCGCCCGCCCCGGACATCGCGTGGCGGGCCGCCGCCTTCCTGCACACCCTCGCCGTCTGCCCGGCGCTGGAGTCGCCGATGAACGAGTTCTACGCCGCTGCCGCCACCCGCTCGTACCTGCGGGTGGCGGGAGCGAAGCAGCTGCCCTCTCCGGAGCTCCTCGGGGACCTCGTCGAGGCGGCCAAGCTCGGCAACGCCGACACCGCCTCGATCGCCGGGGAGCTCCGGGCCGTCATGGGCGCGTAGGCCCGGTCGGGTCCTGGGGGCCGTCGGAGCTAGAAGGTCAGCTTCCAGCTGTTGATGTAGCCGGTGTCCTGCGCGGCCACGTCCTGCACCTTCAGCTTCCAGATCCCGTTCGCGACCTCGCTGGAGGCGTCGACGGTGTACGTCGCCACCACGTTGTCGGCCGAGTCGTTCGAGGAGGAGTTCTTCAGCCGGTACGCGGTCCCGTCCGGCGCCACCAGGTCGACGACCAGGTCGCCGCGCCAGGTGTGGACGATGTTGACGTCCACCTTCAGGGTCGAGGGCGCGTTGCCCGCGACGCCCGAGACGGTGATCGGCGAGGTCACGGCCGCGCCGGGGGAGTCCGGGACGGCCACGTCGGTGGTGTTCTCGAACGACGGGCCCGGCGGGACGGTCGTACCGGCGCCCAGGGTCCAGATCGCGTAGGCGATGGCGTCGCTGTTGCGGTCCAGGGCGGTGTCGTTGATGTTCGCCGAGGTGTCGCAGGAGGAGTGGTAGCAGCGGTCGAAGGCCTGGCCGGCCGTGCCGCCCCACTTCTGGGCCTGCGCCGAGGTCTTGGTGTAGTCGGCGCCGGAGAACAGGCCGCCGACCGGGATGCCCACGTTCTTGAACGGAGCGTGGTCCGAGCGGCCGTCGCCCTCGGTCTCGATCTCGGTCGGGATGCTCAGGGTGGCGAAGTAGTCCTTGAAGACCTTCTCCAGGGCGGGGTCGTCGTCGTAGACGAAGTAGCCCGGGTTCGGCGAGCCGATCATGTCGAAGTTGAGGTAGCCGGAGATCTTGGCGCGCTCGGCGCTCGGCAGGTTGTTCACGTAGTACTTCGACCCGATCAGGCCCAGCTCCTCCGCTCCCCACCAGCCGAAGCGCAGGTGCTTGGTGGGCTGGAGCCCGGCGCGGGAGACGGCCAGCGCGCTCTCCAGGACGGCCGCCGAGCCGGAGCCGTTGTCGTTGATACCGGGGCCGGAGGTCACCGAGTCGAGGTGGGAGCCCGCCATCAGGACGGAGTTGGGGTCGCCGCCGGGCCAGTCGGCGATCAGGTTGTAGCCGGTGGCGCCGCTGGAGGTGAAGGTCTGCAGCGTGGTCGTGAAGCCGGCGGCGTCCAGCTTGCCCTTCACGTAGTCGATCGAGGCCTTGTAGCCGGTGCGGCCGTGGGCCCGGTTGCCGCCGTTGGCCGTGGCGATGGACTGCAGCTGGGACAGGTGCGCCTTGACGTTGGCGAGCGGGATGTCCGGCGGGGTGGGCGCGGCGGCCGCGGACGCGGGGACGGCGAGCGCGGCGGGCGCGGTGGCGGCGAGCAGGCCGGCGACCGTGAGCACGGTCGTGGCGGCCAGCCGCCGTGAGGCGGAGAGGCTCATGTGGGGGCTCCGAAGTGATTCCGTACAGGGACAGGACGGAACGTGCGTGATCAGTGCGAGACGAGCTGGCGGAGCTGTTCTTGCTGACGGCGCGGTGGAGCGTGGAGCGTGGAACGGCACGGCTGGGGATCGGCGCGGGGTCGTGGAGCGTTCGCGCTGCTGTGCGAGCCGATGGTCAGCGAGGGCCTGACTCTGCGTCAAGAGCGCAATTCGGTCAGAGCCGTTCGACATACGGACGAGCGCTCGTAACCTGGGCGGTTACGAGCGCTCGTCCTGGGATGCTCGAGGGTTACGCGTGTTCCGCGCGAGGCGCGGGGGCCGTTCCGGGTGCGGGCGCGGGGACGGCCGGCCGGGCCGGGGCGGGCCTGGCCGCCCGGTCGGAGGGCGCGGACCGGGCGGCGAGGTCGGCCGTGCGCAGCACCTCCTGGGCCCGGGCCCGGGACCGGCGGGAGGTGCGCAGCGCGTCCCACGTCAGCAGGACGAGGGCTGCCCACACGAGACCGAAGCCGGCCCACCGCTCGGGCGGCATCGCCTCGTGGAAGTACAGGACGCCGAGCGAGAACTGGAAGACCGGCGCGAGGTACTGGAGCAGCCCCAGCGTGGACAGCGGCACCCGGATCGCGGCGGCCCCGAAAAAGATCAGCGGGATGGCGGTGACGACACCGGTGGAGGCCAGCAGGGCCGCGTGCCCGGGCCCGCCGGAGGCGAAGGAGGAGTGGCCGGTGGAGCCCAGCCACAGCAGGTAGCCGAGGGCGGGCAGGAACTGGACCGCGGTCTCGGCGGCCAGCGACTCGAGCCCGCCGAGGCCCACCTTCTTCTTGATCAGGCCGTAGGTCGCGAACGAGAAGGCGAGGGTCAGCGCGATCCAGGGCGCCCGCCCGTATCCGATCGCGAGCACGAGCACCGCGGCGGCGCCGATGCCGACGGCCGCCCACTGGGCGGGCCGCAGCCGCTCGCCGAGCAGCAGGACGCCCATGGCGATGCTGACCAGCGGGTTGGTGAAGTAGCCGAGCGAGGCCTCGACCACGTGCCCGTTGTTGACCGCCCAGATGTACAGGCCCCAGTTGACGGTGATGACGGCGGCCGCCGCGGCCAGGAGCGCGAGCCGGCGCGGCTGGCGCAGCAGCTCGGAGATCCACCCCCAGCGGCGTATCGCCAGCAGGCCCAGGGCCACCACGGCCAGGGACCACACCATCCGGTGCGCCAGGATCTCCACCGACCCGGCCGGCTGCAGCAGCGGCCAGTAGAGCGGGACCAGTCCCCACATCCCGTACGCGCCGAAGCCGTAGAGCAACCCCGCGCGCCGCTCGCTGCCTGTCTCCACGGATCCTCCTGACCGCCGTACGCCGACCTCACGACGGTAGCTTCAGGACACCTCTCGTGTCATGTCCGTTGACGCGTGATGCTCCTGACTGTCCGCGGAGGCTCCCTGGTACTCCCGGGGCGTGGAGGCACTCAAGGCACTTTCCAAAAGTTAGCGCTTTCTGTAAGGTAGTGCTCATCCGCTACCGAAGGAGTCCCGCCATGAGCATCGTCGTCACCGGAGCCACCGGAGCCCTCGGCCGCCTGGTCATCGAGGAGCTGCTCGCCCGCGTCCCCGCCGCCGAGGTCGTCGCCGTGGTCCGCGACGAGCGCAAGGGCGCCGAGCTGGCCGCGCGCGGTGTCGAGCTGCGGATCGCCGACTACGACGACCCCGAGAGCCTCGCCGCGGCCTTCCGCGCCGGCGACCGCGTCCTGCTGATCTCGGGCAACGAGGTCGGCCGCCGGGTGCCGCAGCACACCGCCGTGATCTCGGCGGCCAAGGCGGCGGGCGTGGCCCAGCTCGCCTACACGGGCATCCTCGGCGGTCCCGACGCGGACTTCGACCTGGCCGCGGAGCACAAGGTCACCGAGCAGGCCGTCCTGGACTCCGGCCTGCCGTACACCTTCCTGCGCAACGGCTGGTACCACGAGAACTACACGGGCAACCTGGCGGGCGTCCTCGCGCACGGCGCGGTCGTGGGCAGCGCGGGCGGGGGCCGGATCGCCTCCGCCGCCCGCGCGGACTACGCGGCGGCCGCGGCCGCCGTCCTGACCGGGGACGGGCACCTGAACGCGGTGTACGAGCTCAGCGGCGACCACGCCTGGAGCCTGGCGGAGTACGCGGCCGAGGTGGCGGCGCAGACCGGCAAGGACATCGCGCACGCCGACGTGCCGGCCGGGGACCACCTGGAGATCCTCAAGGGTGCGGGCGTGCCCGAGGGCTTCGCCGCGATCCTGGTGGACGTGGACGCCGCCATCGCCCGGGGCCGCCTCGCCGGCACCACCGGCGACCTGGCCCGCCTGATCGGCCGCCCGACCACCCCGGTCGCCACGGCCATCGCCGCCGCGCTGGCCTGAGCACCGCCCCGCCGCTGCGTGGAACGCCCCGGCGGCGGCGCCGACGACGAGGCCCGGACCCCGGCACCCCCAGGTGCCGGGATCCGGGCCCGTGCGCGTCCGGCGGCCCGCGGCGTACTAGCCGACGACCGTCCAGGTGTCGTTGCCGGCGAGCAGGGCGGACAGGTCGCCCTTGCCCCTCTGCTCGACGGCCGCGTCCAGCTGGTCCGCCATGAGCGTGTCGTACACCGGCCGCTCGACGCTGCGGAAGACGCCGATGGGCGTCTGGTGCAGCGTGTCGGGGTCGGCCAGGCGGGAGAGCGCGAAGGCCGTGGTGGGCGAGTCCGCGTGGGCGTCGTGCACCAGGATGCGGCCCTCGTTCTCGGGCGTGACCTCGACGACCTTGAGGTCGCCGGTGGCGGGGTCGCGGACGACGCCGTTGCGCAGGTCGGTGCCGAAACGGATCGGCTGCCCGTGCTCCAGGCGGATCACGGCCTCCTGGGCCTGGTCCTTGTCCTTGAGGACCTCGAAGGCGCCGTCGTTGAAGATGTTGCAGTTCTGGTAGATCTCCACCAGCGCGGTGCCGTCGTGCCCGGCCGCCTGGCGCAGCACCTCGGTGAGGTGCTTGCGGTCGGAGTCGACCGTGCGGGCCACGAACGACGCCTCGGCGCCGAGCGCCAGCGAGACGGGGTTGAACGGGGCGTCCAGAGAGCCCATCGGCGTCGACTTGGTGATCTTGCCGAGCTCCGAGGTGGGGGAGTACTGGCCCTTGGTGAGTCCGTAGATCCGGTTGTTGAAGAGCAGGATCTTGAGGTTGACGTTGCGGCGCAGCGCGTGGATGAGGTGGTTGCCGCCGATGGAGAGGGCGTCGCCGTCACCGGTGACGACCCAGACCGACAGGTCGCGGCGGGAGGTGGCCAGACCGGTGGCGATGGCCGGGGCGCGGCCGTGGATGGAGTGCATCCCGTAGGTGTTCATGTAGTACGGGAAACGGGAGGAGCAGCCGATGCCCGAGACGAAGACGATGTTCTCCTTCGCCAGGCCGAGCTCGGGCATGAAGCCCTGGACGGCGGCGAGGACCGCGTAGTCGCCGCAGCCCGGGCACCAGCGCACTTCCTGGTCGGACTTGTAGTCCTTCGCGGACTGGGGTCCGTCGGCCTTCGGGACGAGGGAGAGCAGGGAGCGGGGCGCCGGTTCCGTACGAGCCGTCGTCTCAGTCATTGGTGGCCTCCTTGAGGGCCTTGGCGAGCTGCTCGGCCTTGAAGGGCATGCCGTTGACCTGGTTGTACGACCGGGCGTCGACCAGGTACTTCGCGCGCAGCAGCATCGCGAGCTGCCCGAGGTTCATCTCCGGCACCACTACCTTCTCGTAACGCTCCAGGACCTCACCCAGATTCCGCGGGAAGGGGTTGAGGTGGCGCAGGTGGGCCTGCGCGATGGGGGTGCCGGCCAGGCGCAGGCGGCGGACGGCGGCGGTGATCGGCCCGTAGGTGGAGCCCCAGCCGAGGACGAGGGTGCGGGCGCCGTCCGGGTCGTCGACGGTCAGGTCGGGGACCTCGATGCCGTCGGTCTTGGCCTGGCGGGTGCGGACCATGAAGTCGTGGTTGGCCGGGTCGTAGGAGATGTTCCCCGTGCCGTCCTGCTTCTCGATGCCGCCGATCCGGTGCTCCAGCCCCGGCGTGCCCGGCACCGCCCAGGGGCGGGCCAGGGTCTGCGGGTCGCGCTTGTACGGCCAGAAGACCTCGGTGCCGTCGGCCAGGGTGTGGTTCGGGCCGCTGGCGAACTGCGTGCGCAGGTCGGGCAGCTCGTCGGGGTCGGGGATCCGCCACGGCTCGGAGCCGTTGGCCAGGTATCCGTCCGAGAGCAGGAACACCGGAGTGCGGTACGTCAGCGCGATCCGGGCCGCGTCCAGGGCGGCGTCGAAGCAGTCCGCCGGCGTCTTCGGCGCGACGATCGGCACCGGGGCCTCGCCGTTGCGCCCGTACATCGCCTGCAGCAGGTCGGCCTGCTCGGTCTTGGTCGGCAGGCCGGTCGAGGGGCCGCCGCGCTGGATGTCCACGACCAGCAGGGGGAGCTCCAGGGAGACCGCCAGGCCGATGGTCTCCGACTTCAGGGCCACGCCCGGGCCGGAGGTGGTGGTGACGGCCAGCGCGCCGCCGAAGGCCGCGCCCAGGGCGGCGCCGATGCCGGCGATCTCGTCCTCGGCCTGGAACGTGCGCACGCCGAAGTTCTTGTGCTTCGAGAGCTCGTGCAGGATGTCGGAGGCCGGGGTGATCGGGTAGGAGCCCAGGTAGAGGGGCAGGTCCGCCTGCCGGGCCGCCGCGATCAGGCCGTACGACAGGGCCAGGTTCCCCGAGATGTTGCGGTAGGTGCCCGCGGGGAAGGCCTTCGTCGCGGGGGCGACCTCGTAGGAGACGGCGAAGTCCTCGGTCGTCTCGCCGAAGTTCCAGCCGGCCCGGAAGGCGGCCACGTTCGCCTCGGCGATGTCGGGCTTCTTCGCGAACTTCTGGCGCAGGAACGCCTCGGTGCCCTCGGTCGGCCGGTGGTACATCCACGACAGCAGGCCCAGCGCGAACATGTTCTTGCTGCGCTCGGCCTCCTTGCGGGACAGGCCGAACTCCTTCAGCGCCTCGACCGTGAGCGTGGTCAGCGGTACGGGGTGCACGGAGTAGCCGTCGAGCGAGCCGTCCTCCAGCGGCGAGGTCTCGTAGCCGACCTTCGCCATCGGGCGCTTGGTGAACTCGTCGGTGTTGACGATGATCTCCGCGCCGCGCGGGACGTCCCCGATGTTGGCCTTCAGGGCCGCCGGGTTCATCGCCACCAGCACGTTCGGCGCGTCACCCGGAGTGAGGATGTCGTGGTCGGCGAAGTGCAGCTGGAACGAGGAGACGCCCGGCAGGGTGCCTGCGGGGGCACGGATCTCGGCGGGGAAGTTCGGCAGGGTGGAGAGGTCGTTGCCGAACGACGCCGTCTCCGAGGTGAAACGGTCACCCGTCAGCTGCATGCCGTCACCGGAGTCACCCGCGAAGCGGATGATCACACGGTCGAGCCTGCGGACTTCCTTCTCACCCTTCGCGCCGGCGGCGTCCGCGGGCGTGCGCTGTTCGCCGACGACGGCCTCCTCGGCGCCGTCGGCCTGCTCGGCAGGGCTACTGACCTGGCTGGTCACTGAACTGGACCTCCTTCGAGGCGTGCGCGTCCCAAGGCCAACCCTACGTCGGTAAGGGTGCCCTTCCTCGGGCCTCTCACATGCTGGACGCAAAAGTGAGACGGGCCCCGCTGGGACGCCTGGCCTACGGCGTGTGTTCCGGCTCTCGACTGCCTGACAGAGTGTCAGGCAGTCATGAATTCAGATAGGTGAGGACGGCGAGCACCCTGCGGTGATCCCCGTCACTGGGTGACAGCCCGAGCTTCATGAAGATGTTGCTGACGTGCTTCTCCACCGCCCCGTCGCTGACGACCAGCTGTCGGGCGACGGCCGAGTTCGTCCGGCCCTCCGCCATCAGGCCCAGCACCTCGCGCTCGCGGGGCGTCAGGCCCGCCAGCACGTCCTGCTTGCGGCTGCGGCCCAGCAACTGGGCGACCACCTCGGGGTCGAGCGCCGTGCCGCCCCGGGCGACCCGGACCACGGCGTCGGTGAACTCCCGTACCTCGGCTACCCGGTCCTTGAGCAGGTAGCCCACACCCGTGCTGGATCCGGCCAGCAGCTCGGTGGCGTACCGCTCCTCGACGTACTGCGACAGCACGAGGACGCCGAGATCGGGATAGGCGGCACGCAGCCGCACCGCGGCCCGGACGCCCTCGTCGGTGTGGGTAGGCGGCATCCGTACGTCGGCCACCACCACGTCCGGCAGGGACCCCTCGGCGGCGAGGTCCGCCATCGTCTTGACCAGCGCGTCGGCATCACCGACGCCGGCTATCACCTCGTGGCCCCGGTCGGTCAGCAGCCGCGTCAGCCCCTCCCGCAGCAGCACCGAATCCTCGGCGATGACCACCCGCACCTTGTCCTGCTCCACTACAGCAGCTCCCCGCTCGGCTCTTCGGCTCGTTCCGGCGTGTCCGGTACAGCCAAGCATGCCGTTCCAGGGGCTCGGTTGAGGCCAGGCTCAGCCTTCGGGTCCGCGGCGGTGGAGGCCTGCCGCGGATGCCGCCGTCACCCGGGCCGGGGGAGGCCCGCCGTCACCCGCGCCAGGGGAGTTCCGCCGTCACCCGCGCCAGGGGAGTTCCGCCGTCACCCGCGCCAGGGGAGTTCCGCGGTCACCCGCGTGCCCCCGCCGACCGGGGACCGTACGTCGAGGACGCCGTCGACCGCGCCGATCCGGCCGGCCAGCCCCGCCAGCCCGGTGCCCGCGCCCGGGACCCCGCCCGCCTCCGGGGCCGGGTCCGCCGCGGCCCCGCCCCGGCCGTCGTCCGTGACCTGCACCATCAGCCGGTCGCCGGCCCGCCAGACGTCCACGCCCGCGGACCGGGCCCCGGCGTGCCGGCTGACGTTCTCCAGCAGCTCCACCACGGTGACGTACGCCAGGCCCTCGATCGCCGGGGCCGGCCGGCCCGGCAGGTCCACCCGCACCGTGACCGGGACGGCGCACCGCGCGGCCACCGCCGACAGGGCCGCGTCCAGGCCCCGGTCGGTCAGCACCGCGGGGTGGATGCCCCGGGCCAGGTCGCGCAGCTCCCGCAGGGCGGTCTTCACCTCGCCGTGCGCCTCGTCGACCAGGCGGGCGGCGGCCTGCGGGTCCCGCGCGAGCGCGTCCTTGGCCAGGCCCAGGTCCATGGCCAGGTTCACCAGCCGGGCCTGGGCCCCGTCGTGCAGCTCCCGCTCGATGCGCCGCAGGTCGGCGGCGGCGGTGTCGGCCGCCGCCCCGCGGTCCGACTCCAGCTCGGTGACGCGGGTGACCAGCCGGGACGGCCCGAGCAGGCCCGCGACCAGCACCCGGTCCACGGTCGTCAGGGCGCGCAGCACCCAGGGGGTCACGAGGACGACGAGGACGCCGACGAGGCAGGTGACGGTGATGCGGTACGGGGTGTCGAGGTAGAAGCCGTCGCCGGGGCCGTCGTCGTACAGCTGCAGGCCGGGCTGGTCGGTGAAGGTCGGGAGGACCCAGTGCCAGGCGGGGTAGAGGGCCGTCGCCCAGCCGTACGTCATGAAGGTGATCGCCACGACGAAGGAGAACACCGCCCACGGGAAGTGCACGATCATGTACAGCGCGTGCCGCCAGTTGGCGCCGCTCTTGAGCATCGCGCCCATCCAGGCCGTCGCGCCCCGCCGACGCCGGAGGGCCGGCTCCGGCGCCGCCACCTCCAGGCCGAGCAGCAGCCGGGCGCGGGTGCGCTCCAGGGTCCCGAAGCCGCGGCACACGCCGAGCGCGACGGCCAGGACCGGCACGCCGACGAAGGTGACGAGCAGGCCGGCCCCGACCGAGAGCATGGCCACCGTCAAGGAGAAGTACAGCGCCGCGAGCGGGAACCCGGTCATCAGATGCCCGAACTCGCGCCAGGTCCGCCCCGCGAACGGCGCTCCCAGCACCCCGCCCCGCCGCCCCGCGAACGGCGTCCCCGGCACCCCGCCGAGCCGCTCCCCGATCGCCATGTCCCACTCCCGTCCCGGTCCGGTCAGTACCCCTCCACCCTCCCGTCGGGCCGCCCCCGGAACCATCCGGTCCGTCGGCCTCCCGAACGGGGGGTTATCCCCACCCCGTACGACCCCGGGGTCACCCCCGGTCCCGCCACGGCAACTCCGCCGTCACCGTCGTCCCGCCCCCCTCGGGCGAGGTCACCACGAAGACCCCGTCCACCGCGGACAGCCGCTCCGCCAGCCCCGCCATCCCCGTCCCGTGCCCGGGGTCCGCCCCGCCGACCCCGTCGTCCGCCACCCGCAGCAGCAGCCGGCGTCCGTCCCGCCACACCTCCACGCTCGCCGCCGTGGCGCGCGCGTGCTTGCTGACGTTCTGCAGCAGCTCGGAGACCGTGAAGTACGCGATCCCCTCGATGGCCTCCGCCGGGCGGCCCGGCAGGTCCACGGACACCTTCACCGGCACCGTGCAGCGGGCAGCCACCGACGACAGGGCCGCGTCCAGGCCCCGGTCGGTCAGCACCGCGGGGTGGATGCCCCTGGCCAGGTCCCGCAGCTCCTGGAGGGCCAGCTTCACCTCGCCGTGCGCCTCGTCGACCATCGCCGCCGCCGTGTCGGGGTCCTCCAGCAGCTTCTCCTTGGCGAGCCCGAGCCCCATCGCCAGGTTCACCAGGCGCGCCTGGGCCCCGTCGTGCAGGTCCCGCTCGATGCGCCGCAGGTCGGCGGCCGCCGTGTCGACCACGACCCCGCGCCCCGACTCCAGCTCGGCGATCCGCCGCTCCAGCTCGTCGGAGGGCGCGAGCAGCCCCCGGACCATCGCGCGGTCCGCGTTCGCCAGCAGCCGGGCGATGTACGGCAGCACCGGCCAGAGGACGAACAGCCCGGTCAGTGCGATGGTGAAGGTGAGGACGCCCCACGGGAGCCGGATCGCGCAGTACAGCACCGCGCGCCAGCCCACGGGATCCTTCAGACTTGTCCACAACCAGGGGAAGAAGCCCCCGCGGGTGGGGATCGCCGACGGCTCGTCCACGTGCGTGCCGAGCAGCAGCCGCGCCCGCACCCGCTCCGCCCGGCCGAGCGCCCGCATCCCGAGCAGCCCGGCGGCGAGCAGGGGAAGTCCTACGGCGGTCACGGCGAGGCCGCCGGAGACCGAAACCATGAACACCGTGTAAACAAAGCCGATCAACGCCATCGGCAGGTTCGCCAGCAGATGTCCGATTTCCCGCCACGTCACCGCGTCGAAGGCGGGCCGGACGGACGGGAGCGGACGGTCGCCGCTGGTCGCGAGTGGGTCCGAGCTGCTCGTACTCATGACCGACAGCCTGCCCAATCGGGTGCGGCCCGTGCCATGGGGTGGCCGGGTGTCGGTGAACGGGGGATAACCCCACCCCGCTTTTAGCAGGGCCTAGACTCCCGTGCGTAACAGATCGTCGACAGTGGCCGAGAACGAGGAGCGGACGTGCCCGAACGGACGGTGGCGGCCGTGACCGTAACCGCGGCCGACTATTTCGAGAGCTATTCGGTCGTCGGACTGCTCGCGCTCATCGGCGTGCTCTTCGTCGCCGTGGCCTTCGGCGCCGGACGCCTGCTGCGCCCCGTCGTGCCCACGCCCGAGAAGCTCCTGACGTACGAGTGCGGCGTCGACCCGGTGGGCGAGGGCTGGGCGCACACCCAGGTCCGCTACTACGTGTACGCGTTCCTCTACGTGATCTTCGCGGTCGACTCGATCTTCCTCTTCCCCTGGGCGACGGTCTTCGCCGCCCCCGGCTACGGGGCCACCACCCTGGTCGAGATGTTCATCTTCCTGGGCTTCCTCGCCGTCGGCCTGCTGTACGCATACAAGAAGGGCGTCCTCGAATGGACGTGACCAGCCAGAGCCAGAACGCGGGCGCCGCCCCGGACGCCGGAGCCGCCGCCCCGCAGCTGCTGCCGGAGCCCAGGCGGCTGGGCGCACTCGCCCGGCTGGCGCCGGAGCCGATGAAGGTCGTCCTCAACTGGGGACGCCGCTACAGCCTCTGGGTCTTCAACTTCGGCCTGGCCTGCTGCGCGATCGAGTTCATCGCCGCGTCCATGGCGCGGCACGACTTCATCCGGCTGGGCGTGATCCCCTTCGCGCCCGGTCCGCGCCAGGCCGACCTGATGATCGTCTCGGGCACCGTCACGGACAAGATGGCCCCGGCCGTGAAGCGGCTCTACGAGCAGATGCCGGAGCCGAAGTACGTCATCTCCTTCGGTGCCTGCTCCAACTGCGGCGGGCCCTACTGGGACTCGTACTCCGTCACCAAGGGCGTGGACCAGATCATCCCGGTCGACGTCTACGTGCCCGGCTGCCCGCCGCGTCCGGAGGCGCTGCTCCAGGGCATCCTCAAGCTCCAGGAGAAGATCGCCCGGGAGTCGCTCGAGGAGCGCTACGGTGCGGTCCGCCCCTCGGTCACCGAGCTGACCAGCGGTCTGGTCACGGCCCCCGCGGCGAAGCCCGGCACCCCCGCGACGCCGCCCGGCACCGCCGCCGGCGAGGACCAGGGGGAGGGCCGGTGACGCACCCCTACGACCTGCTGCCCGAGGCCGTCACCGACCTCTTCGGCGCCGAGGCCACCGCCGAGGCGGCGTACGACCTGCTCACCGTCGACGTGCCCACCGCGTCGTGGATCTCCGCGCTGGAGACCGCCCGCGACAAGCTCGGCTGCACCTATTTCGACTGGCTGAGCGCGGTCGACGAGCCCGGCACCGGTTTCCGCGTCGCCGCCCACGTCGTGGCCCTGGAGGCCGGACGGGTACGGCGCCTGCTGCTGCGCACCACCGTCCCGCACGAGGCGGCCGCGCTGCCCTCGGCCGTCGCGGTGTACGCGGGCGCCGCCTGGCACGAGCGCGAGACGTACGAGATGTTCGGCGTCACCTTCACCGACCACCCGCACCTGGTGCCGCTGCTGCTCCCCGAGAACTTCGAGGGCCACCCGCTGCGCAAGGACTTCGTCCTCGCCGCCCGGGTCGCCAAGGCCTGGCCGGGAGCGAAGGAGCCGGGCGAGGGCGCGGCCGACCACGCCGGCCCCAAGCGCCGCACCATGCTGCCGCCCGGCGTGCCCGACCCGAACGACTGGGGCCCGATGAAGGGCCAGCTGCCGCCGGCACCCACCCGCCCGGCCCGCACCCCGCGGGCCGCCGGCGAGGCTCCGGCCCGGCGCGCCCGTACGGCCGCGGCCGGCTCCGCGAGCCAGCCGGCGACCGAGGGCGCGGAGGCCCCGGTCCGACCGGTCCGCCGGGCCCGTACGGCGGCCCAGGGCTCGGCCAGCCAGGCGGCCGAGGCCACCGCCGGACCCGAGGTCACTCCCGGCCCCGGTACCCCGGCCGGACCCGCGGCCCCGGCAGCTCCCGAGGCCACCGCCGGGCCCGCCGCGGCCGCGGGACCCGCCGGACCCGAAGCGGCCGCGGCCGGCGAGGGCCCGTCCCGGCCGGCACGCCCGCCGCGGCGCAGCCGCAGCGCGGCCGACGGCTCCGCGAGCCAGGCCGCGGCGGAGACCGCCGGAACGGACACCCCCGGAACGGACACCCCCGCCGCCCCGCCGGTCCGCAGTTCGGACGCCCCCTGGCACAACCCGCGCCCGGCGTTCGACGATGCGGCCCAGGCCCCCGCCCCGCAGCCCGGGGCGGAGCGGCCCGAGCCTGAGCCGAAGCCCGAGCCCGAGGCCGGGCCGGAGCCCGAGCCCGAGGCCGCGCCGGAGCCCGCCGCCGGGCCGGAGCCCGAGCCGCGGAAGCCCACCACCGACCCTGACAACGACACCGGAGGCGACGCGTGAACGACGTCCTCGACGTCGCGCTGCGACTGATCGTCGTCTTCGCCGTCTTCCTCGTGCTCCCGCTCGTGATCGGGCAGACCGAGCACAAGGTGATGGCCCACATGCAGGGCCGCCTCGGCCCCATGTACGCCGGCGGCTTCCACGGCTGGGCCCAGCTCGTCGCCGACGGCGTGAAGTTCGCGCAGAAGGAGGACGTGGTCCCGGCCGGCGCCGACCGCCGCATCTTCCAGCTCGCCCCCGCCGTCGCGCTGCTGCCGTACCTGCTCGTGCTCGTCGCGATCCCGGTCGGCCCGCACGAGGGCGCGGTCGGCCAGGTCCTCGACGCGGGCCTGTTCTTCGTGCTCGCCGTCATGGGCGTGGGCGTGCTCGGCAGCCTCATGGCCGGCTGGGCGTCCGCCAACAAGTTCTCCCTGCTCGGCGGTCTGCGCACGGCCGCCCAGCTGCTCGCCTACGAGCTGCCGATGCTGCTGGCCGCCGCCTCCGTGGCGATGGCCGCCGGCACGGTCTCGCTGCCCGGCATCGTCAACGCCTTCGAGTGGTGGTGGCTGCCCTGGCAGATCGTCGGCGCCCTGGTGTTCTTCACCGCGGGCCTCGCCGAGCTCCAGCGCCCGCCGTTCGACATGCCGGTGGCCGACTCCGAGATCATCTTCGGCGCGTACACCGAGTACACGGGTCTGCGGTTCGCCCTGTTCCTCCTCGCCGAGTACGCCGGCATCGTCGTGCTCTGCGCGCTGACCACGGTCCTCTTCCTCGGCGGCTGGCACGGCCCGTTCGTCGACGGCTGGGCCTGGACCCTGCTGAAGACCGCGCTCCTCGCGTTCGCCGTCATCTGGCTCCGGGTCACCTACCCGCGCCTGCGCGAGGACCAGCTCCAGAAGCTGTCCTGGACCGTACTCATCCCGCTCGCGCTCGCCCAGATCGCGCTCACCGGCATCGTGAAGGTGGCGATCCAGTAATGCCCGACCCGTCGCCCCGCCCGTCGGACGCCGCCGCGCCCGACCACCGCCACCCGGCCGTGCCCGTGCCCAAGAAGTCCTTCCCCGGCGCCGGCCTGGCCAAGGGCCTAGCGGTCACCCTGCGCACGATGACCAAGCGCTCCCACACTGCGCAGTACCCGGAGGTCCAGCCCGTGCTGCCCCCGCGCACCCGCGGGGTCATCGGGCTGTTCGAGGAGAACTGCACCGTGTGCATGCTCTGCGCGCGCGAGTGCCCGGACTGGTGCATCTACATCGACTCCCACAAGGAGACGGTCCCGGCCGCCGCCCCCGGCGGACGCGAGCGCAGCCGCAACGTCCTCGACCGGTTCGCGATCGACTTCTCCCTCTGCATGTACTGCGGCATCTGCATCGAGGTGTGCCCCTTCGACGCCCTGTTCTGGTCGCCGGAGTTCGAGTACGCCGAGACGGACATCCGCGAACTCACGCACGAGCGCGACAAGCTGCGCGACTGGATGTGGACCGTGCCGGCGCCCCCGGCGCTCGACGAACGTGCCGAGGAGCCCAAGGAGCTCGCCGCCGCCCGCAAGGCCGCGGAGAAGGCCGAGGCCGCGGCCCAGGCCGCCGCGGCCCCCCGACCGCCCGCCACCCCGGAGGGAGACGCGTGACCCTCGCAGCCGCCGCTCTGGCCGCAGCCGGGAGCCACCCCGGATTCCTCTCGCCCTCCGGCGTCGAGATCGCCTTCCTGCTCGTCGGCATCGCCACCTTCGGCGCCGCCCTCGTCACCGTCACGACCAAGCAGCTCGTGCACGCCGCGCTCTGGCTCGTCGTCGCGCTGGGCGGGGTCGCCGTCGAATACCTGCTGCTGACCGCCGAGTTCATCGCCTGGGTCCAGGTCCTGATCTACGTCGGCTCGGTCGTCGTCCTCCTCCTCTTCGGCCTGATGCTCACCAAGGCCCCCATCGGCCCCTCCCCGGACGCCGATTCGGGCAACCGGTGGGCCGCGCTCGCCGTCGCCACCGCCGCCGCGGGCGCCCTCGTCTGGGTGGTCGTCGACGCCTTCCGCACCACGTGGATCGACCTCGACGGGCCCGTCCAGGGCTCGACGAAGGTGTCCGGCGAGATCCTCTTCCGCCACTGGGTGCTGCCCTTCGAAGCGCTGTCCGTGCTTCTGCTGGCCGCCCTGATCGGGGCCATCGTGCTGTCCCGCAAGGCGGCCCCCGGCGAGGAGGCCACCACCCCGGCCCCTGCCCCGACCGACGGTAAGGAGCAGGGCTGATGCACCTCGCCTACCCCGCCGTGCTCGCGGCGCTCCTCTTCTGCACGGGCCTGTACGGCGTACTGGCCCGCCGCAACGCCATCCTCGTGCTGATGTCCGTCGAGCTCATGCTCAACGCCGTCAACCTCAACCTGGTCGCCTTCGACGTGTGGCTGCGCGACCAGCTGCACGCGGGCCAGGCCCTGACCCTCTTCACCATCGCCGTCGCCGCGGCCGAGATCGGCATCGGCATGGCCATCGTGCTGATGGTGTACCGCAACCGCGGCACCGCCGACATCGACCGGCTGCGCGACAACGCCGAGCGCCCGACCGACGCCGACGGGCCCGCCCCGACCCCCGCCGCCAGCGCGGAGAGCGCGACCGGAGCCGCCGCGTGACCACCACGACCCTCGCCGCCCTCGTCCCGGCCCTCCCGTTCGCGGGCGCGGTCGGCGGACTGCTCCTCGGCCGCAAGGCCCCCGGGTTCGTCCGGCCGCTCGCCGTGCTCCCCGCCCTCGCCGCGGCGGTCCTCGCCGTGGTCGTGGCGGTGCAGCAGGGCGGCGGCCCGCCCGTCACCGCCGCGACCGAACTGACCCCGACCGGCTCGGTCCCCGTCTACCTGGCCCTCTACCTGGACGGCTTCGCCGCCCTCGTCGCGGTCCTCGTCGGCGTCGTCGCCACCTGCGTCCAGCTGTACTCGACCGCGTACCTGCGCGAGGACCCGCGCTACCCGTCGTACGCCGCCCTGGTCTCCCTCTTCACCTCCGCCATGCTGCTCGTCGTCTACTCCGGCGACCTGATGGTGCTGCTGGTGGGCTGGGAAGTCATGGGCATCTGCTCGTACTTCCTGGTCGGCCACTACTGGGAGACCGAGGCCGCCCGGTCCGCCTCCCTCAAGGCCTTCCTCGTCACCAAGCTCGGCGACGTGCCGTTCCTCTTCGGCCTGTTCGCGCTCGCCGTCGACGCCGGCTCCTTCCAGATCCCCAAGATCCTCGGCGCCGTGGCCTCCGGCGGGCTGGACCACCCGACCCTGATCGCCCTCCTGCTCCTGGCGGGCGTCGCGGGCAAGTCGGCCCAGTTCCCGCTGCACACCTGGCTCCCCGACGCCATGGCCGGCCCGACCCCCGTCTCGGCCCTCATCCACGCCGCGACCATGGTCGCGGCCGGCGTCTACTTCATCGCCCGCCTGCTGCCGGTCTTCACGGCCTCCGCCGCGGCACTGGTCGTCATGGCGGTCATGGCGGCCGTCACCATGATCGGCTCGGGCCTCGCCGCCCTCGCCCAGGACGACATCAAGCGCGTCCTCGCCTACTCCACCGTCGGCCAGCTCGGCTACATGGTCGGAGCCCTGGCCGTCGCCGACCGCGGTGCCGCGGTCTTCCACCTGATGTCCCACGGCGCCTTCAAGGCGCTCCTCTTCCTCGGCGCCGGCGTGATCATCCACGCGGCGGGCACGAACTCCCTGTCCGCCATGGCCGACATGAGCGGACTGGCCAAGCGGATCCCGGACGCCTTCTGGACGATGACGGTCGCGCTCCTCGCGCTCGCCGCCGTCCCGCCGTTCGCCGGCTTCTTCTCCAAGGAGGCCGTCCTGGTCGCCGCCGAGGACGCCGCGGCCGGGCACTCCGCCCTCGCCCCGGCCGGCGCCGGCTGGACCGTCCTGGTCGCCGGCGTCCTCACCGCCCTGCTGACCGCCGCCTACGCCACCCGGCTGTGGCTCATGGCCTTCCGGGGCCGCGGCGCCGCCGCCCCCGACCACGGCAAGGAGCCGCTCGCCATGACCGGCGTGCTGTGGCTCCTCGCGATCCCGTCGATCGCCTTCGGCGCCGTCGCCCCCTGGCTCGACGACTGGTTCGACTCCCACGAGCTGACCCCGACCGTCCTGACGTCCGTGCTCGGAACCGGCGCCGCCGTCGTCGGCGGGGTGCTCTCCTACGCCCTGTGGCAGCGCGCCTCCGCCACCGCGGCCCGCCGCGCGGCCGCCGCCGTCACCCCGGCCGCGGGCGGCGCCGAACCCGCCTCCGAGGCCGCGGCCGAGTCCGCCGCCCAGGCCCCCGAGGTCGCCGAGGTCACGCACGACCACCCGGTCGTCCCCGCCGCCCCCGCGCCGGACCCGGGCCGGGCGCTGCTGGGCCCGCTGCACCCGCACGCCGCGGCCGGCTTCCACCTCGACGCCGTCTACCGCGCCGTGTTCGTACGCCCCGTGCTGGCCGCCGCCGGCCTGGTCCGCTTCCTCGACCGCGAGGTCGTGGACACGTACGTGCGCGCCGCCGGCGCCGCGCCCCGGCTGCTCGGCAGCCTCGTCCGCCGCGCCCAGACCGGCAACGTGCAGACCTACCTGAGCGCGCTGCTCGGCGGCTCCGTGGTGCTGGCGGTCGCCGTCGCCGTCCTTGCCAACGTCAACGCCGGATCGTGAGCCGTGAGTCAGTCGTGATCGATATCAGCGCATCCGTGATGCAGTTCCTCCTGGCGTTCGTCGTGGCCGTCCCCCTGATCGGCGCGGCCGCCGCCCTGCTGCCGGCCCCGCCCGGTCTGCGGGGCCGGAGCCCCGAACAGGCCGTCCTGCGGCACGGCGTCACCGTCACCGGCGCGGTCCTGGCCGCCGCCGCGGTCCTCGCCCTCGGCTTCGACCACGACGCCCCCTCGACCATGCAGGCCACCACCGACATCAGCTGGATCCCGGCGCTCGACGTCCGGATCCACCTCGGGGTCGACGGCATCTCCCTGCCCCTCGTGGTGATGACCGCGCTGCTGTTCTTCCTCAGCGCGCTCTACTCGTACTTCAAGATGCCCGCGGGGCCCTCCCCGAAGGCCTTCGTCGCGCTCCTGCTCGTCCTGGAGTTCGGCACCCTGGCGACCTTCGCCGTCCTCGACCTGCTGCTGTTCTTCCTGGCGTTCGAGACGGTGCTCATCCCGATGTACTTCCTCATCGCCCGCTGGGGCGGCGTCCAGCGGCAGGCCGCCGCCTGGAAGTTCATCCTCTACACGCTTCTCGGTTCAGTGGTCATGCTGCTGGGCCTCCTGCTCATCGGGCTGAACAGCGGCACGTTCGACATGGTGGCACTGGCCGCTGACAACGGCCGCGGACTGAGCCACACCGTCCAGCTGCTGGCCGTCCTCAGCATCGGCATCGGACTCGCCGTCAAGACCCCGATGTGGCCGCTGCACAGCTGGCTGCCCGAGGCCCACACCGCCGCCCCCACCGTCGGCTCCGTGCTGCTGGCCGGCGTCCTGCTGAAGATGGGCACCTACGGGTTCGTGCGGATCCTGCTGCCGATGGCCCCCGGCGGCATGCACACCTTCGCCCCGTACCTCGCCGGCTTCGCCGTGGTCGGCATCATCTACGGCTCCCTCGCGTGCCTCGCGCTGGCGAGGAACGGCGCCAAGGGCGACCTCAAGCGCCTCATCGCCTACTCGTCCGTCGGCCACATGGGCTTCGTCCTGCTCGGCATCGCCACCCTGACCCCCACCGGCGTCAACGGCGCGCTGTTCGCGAACATCGCCCACGGCCTGATCACCGGCCTCCTCTTCTTCCTGGTCGGCGCCCTCAAGGACCGCTACGGCACCAGCGACCTCGACACCCTCGCCGGCGCCACCGGCGCCGCCCTCTACGGCCGCGCCCCGCGCCTGGGCGCCCTGCTCGCGTTCGGCGCCGTCGCCTCCCTCGGCCTGCCCGGCCTGGCCGGGTTCTGGGGCGAGATGCTCGCCCTGTTCGGCGCCTTCGACCCGGCCGAGGGCCTGAACCGGGCCGCGTACCTCACCTTCATGGCCATCGGCGGCCTCGGCACCCTGCTGACCGCCGCGTACCTGCTGGTCGTCGTCCGCCGCGTCTGCATGGGCGACCCGAAGGCGCACGCCGAGCCCGCCGTGGTGCTCGCGGACGTCCAGTCGTACGAGTTCGCCGCCTGGACCCCGCTCGTCGCCCTCACCGTCCTCGCCGGGCTCTGGCCCGCCGTCCTCCTCGGCCTCACCGACCCGGCCGTCCAGAAGCTCCTCGCAGGAGGCAACGCATGACGAGCCTCGTCCAGAACGTCGACTGGGTCGCCGTCGCCCCGCCGACCATCGCGGCCGCCGTCGGCCTCGTGGTGCTGGTCGCGGACCTGTTCGTACCCGAGCGGCACAAGGCCGTCCTCGGCTGGACCTCCGTCGCCGGCCTCGCCGCCGCGACCCTGGCCCTGATCCCGCTGCGCTCGGCCGACCGCCACACCTTCTGCCTCACCGGCGACCCCGGCGCGTGCAGCTACACGGTCGACGGGTTCACGCTGGTCATCCAGTTCCTGGTCCTCGCGGGCGCCCTGCTGACCGCCCTGCTCTCCCTGACCGCGGTCAAGGAGACGAGGCTGCCCGCGGGCGAGTACTGGTTCCTGCTGCTGTCCTCCGCCGCCGGCGCCGCGCTGCTGCCCGCCGCCCGTGACCTGGCCACCCTGATCGTGGCCCTGGAGGTCGCCTCGCTGCCCGCGTTCGCCCTCGTCGGCATGCGGCGCGGCGACCGGCTCTCCTCGGAGGCCGCGCTCAAGTTCTTCCTGTCCTCCGTGGCCGCCACCGCCGTCTCCCTGATGGGCGTGAGCTTCGTCTACGCCGTCACCGGCTCCCTGCACCTGACGCAGGTGGCGGAGCGGCTGGAGCACGTGCCCGGGCAGCTCGACACCCTCGCCGTGGCGGGCGTCGCGCTCACCCTCGTCGGCTTCGCCTTCAAGACGGCCGCGGTGCCCTTCCACTTCTGGGTGCCCGACACCTACGTCGGCGCCCCCCTGCCCATCGCCGCGTACCTCTCGGTGATCGGCAAGGCCGTCGGCTTCACCGGCCTCATCCTCGTCACGGTGATCGGCTTCCCGGCGTACTCCGACATCTGGGGCCCGGCGCTGGCCGTGCTCGCCGCCCTCACGATGACCATCGGCAACGCCGCCGCCCTCCGGCAGTCCCCGGACCGCGCCCACAGCGCCGTCCGCCTGCTCGCCTGGTCCTCCGTCGGCCAGGCCGGGTACCTGCTCGTGCCGATCGCCGCCGCCGCGTACACCGAGCGCGACGAGATCGGCTCCACGGTCGCGTACGCCCTGATGTACGCCGCCGTGAACCTCGGCGCCTTCGCCGTCGCCGCCCTCGTCGGCCGCACCAGCCCGCAGCACCGGATCAGCGACTACCGCGGCCTCTACCACCGCCGCCCCGCGGCAGCCCTGGCGATGGCCTTCTTCCTGCTCTGCCTGGCCGGCCTGCCGCCGGGCGTCATCGGCCTCTTCGCCAAGGTCACGGTCTTCCAGTCCGCGGTGGACGCCGGCCTGGGCTGGCTCGCCGTGGTCATGGCCGTGAACGTCGTGATCGCCCTCTACTACTACCTTCAGTGGACGGCGCTCCTCTTCCGCGCGCCGGAGCCCGCGCAGGACGGCGCCCCCGCGCCCGTACGGGCCGCCGTACCGGCCCCCGTCACGCTGGCGATCGCGGTGACCGGCGTGCTCGCGGTGGTCCTGTCCGGGGCCCCGCAACTGGTGCTGCGGTACGCCACCACCGGCCTGTTCCAGTAGCGGCTCACCCGTACGGAGCAACGGCCCCGCCGGTCGCCCCCGGCGGCGGCCGGGAACCCGGTCTCCCCGCCTGGCGTTGACCAGGAAGGGAGGGTCCACTGGACCGTAGACCCCTGCCGGGTCTCCCTGCCGCACCACTTGGAGGGCGTACCGTGCACCGCCGGCACAACGGGCTGAAGACCGCCGTACTCCTCGGCGGGCTGTCCGCGATCATCATCGTCATCGGCAGCTTCTTCGGACGGGTCGGCCTGATCGTCGCCCTCCTGGTCGCGCTGGGGACGAACGCCTACGCGTACTGGAACAGCGACAAGCTGGCCCTGCGCGCGATGCGCGCCCGCCCGGTGAGCGAGTTCGAGGCCCCCGCCCTCTACCGCATGGTCCGCGAGCTCTCCACGGCCGCCCGCCAGCCGATGCCCCGCCTGTACATCTCGCCCACCGAGGCGCCGAACGCCTTCGCCACCGGCCGCAACCCGCGCAACGCCGCGGTCTGCTGCACCGAGGGGATCCTGCGCATCCTCGACGAGCGCGAGCTGCGCGGGGTCATCGGCCACGAGCTCAGCCACGTCTACAACCGGGACATCCTCATCTCCTCGGTCGCGGGCGCCCTCGCCTCGGTGGTCATGTTCCTGGTCAACTTCGCCTGGCTGATCCCCGTCGGCCGCTCCGACGACGACGAGGGCCCGGGCCTCGTCGGCATGCTGCTGATCATGCTGCTCGGCCCGATCGCCGCCTCGATCATCCAGCTGGCCGTCAGCCGCTCCCGGGAGTACGAGGCGGACGCCTCCGGCGCCCAGCTCACCGGCGACCCGCTCGCCCTCGCCGGCGCCCTGCGCAAGCTGGACGCCGGCACCAAGCAGCTCCCGCTGCCGCCCGAGCCCCGCCTGGAGACCGCGAGCCACATGATGATCGCGAACCCCTTCCGGCCCGGCCAGGGCCTCTCGAAGCTCTTCTCCACCCACCCGCCCATGGCCGAGCGCATCGCCCGGCTCGAACAGATGGCAGGACGGACGCAGTGAAGACGATCCTCAACATCATCTGGCTGGTCCTGAGCGGCTTCTGGCTGTTCCTGGGCTACTGCCTCGCGGGCCTGATCCTCTGCATCACCATCATCGGCATCCCCTTCGGCATCGCGGCCTTCCGCATCGCGCTCTACGCCCTGTGGCCCTTCGGGTACACCACGGTCGAACGACACGACGCCGGCGCCGGATCGGCCATCGGCAACGTGCTGTGGCTGGTGCTGGCGGGCTGGTGGCTGGCCATCGGCCACATCGTCACGGGCCTCGCGCTGTGCATCACCATCATCGGGATTCCGTTCGGCATCGCGAACTTCAAGATGATCCCGATCTCCCTGCTCCCCCTGGGCCGGGAAATCGTCCGCACGGACGCCCCGTTCGCCTCCCACTGACCCCGTCCCCGCGACCCCGGCCCCCCGGCACAACTCGATCCCGCCCGGCACGACTCAATCCCGCCCGGCACAACTCAAGCCCGCCCGGCGTTTGAGGGCGACTCAGCCTGCCCGGCGTTTGAGGGCAACGGGGTCCGGGGCGGAGTCCCGGGAAACGGTGAAAGGGCGGGTAGGGGACCAGCCCCGCAGGGCAACGGCCCGCACCCCGGCTCAAAGGAACCCGCACCCGCCGCCCCGGCAGCCGCACCCGCACCCCGCCCACCCACCTCACCCCCCGCCGACGAACCGCTTCCGCACCCCGAACACCCCCGCCCCCACCCCGAGCACAAGCCCACCCAGCAGCACGGCCTCGCTCGGCAGCGCGAACGCCAGCAGCACGCACCCGCACAGCCCCACCCCCGTCACGACCCGCCCCCACACCCCCGGACCGAGCGTCCACGCGGAAGCGTTCGCGATCGCGTAGTAGGCCAGCACTCCGAAGGACGAGAAACCGATCGCACCGCGCACGTCCACGGTCGCCGCCAGCACCGCCACCACCGCACCGACCGCGAGCTCCGCGTGGTGCGGGACGCCGAACCGCGGGTGCACGGCGGCCAGTCCCCGCGGCAGGTGCCCGTCGCGGGCCATCGCCAGCGTCGTCCGCGACACGCCGAGGATCAGGGCGAGCAGGGAGCCCGTGGCGGCCAGCGCCGCCCCCGCGCGCACCACCGGCACCAGGCCCGGATACCCGGCCGCCCGTACCGCGTCCGCCAGCGGGGCCGTCGCCGCGGCCAGCCCGTCCGCGCCCAGGACGGACAGCACCGCCACCGCCACGGCCGCGTACACCGCCAGCGCGACGCCCAGCGCCAGCATGACGGCCCGCGGGACGGTCCGCCGCGGGTCGCGCACCTCCTCGCCCAGGGTGGCGATGCGCGCGTACCCCGCGAAGGCGAAGAACAGCAGGCCCGCGGCCTGGAGGACGCCGCTCGGGCTCCAGCCGCCCCCGGCCAGCCGCGCGGCGTCCGCCCGCCCGGACGTCAGGCACGCCACCACGACCCCGGCCAGCACGGCCAGGACGGCCGCCACGATCACCCGCGTGACCAGCGCGGACTTCTGCACACCCCGGTAGTTCACGGCGGTCAGCGCCACCACGGCGGCCACCGCCACCGCGTGCGCGTGCCCGGGCCAGACGTACGCCCCGACCGTCAGCGCCATCGCCCCGCACGAGGCGGTCTTGCCGACCACGAAGGCCCAGCCGGCCAGGTAGCCCCAGAACGGTCCCAGTCGTTCGCGTCCGTACACGTACGTGCCGCCGGACGCCGGGTAGCGCACGGCCAGCCGGGCCGAGGAGTCCGCGTTGCAGTACGCCACGACCGCCGCCAGCCCGAGCGCCGGCAGCAGCCCCGCGCCCGCCGCCCGGGCCGCCGGCCCGAGCGCCGCGAAGATGCCCGCGCCGACCATCGACCCGAGCCCGATCACGACCGCGTCGGACACGCCCAGCGTCCGTTTCAGTTCCGCCACGGGGCGCGACCCTATCGGCCCCCCGGCCGGCTTTCCCGCCCTACCCCAGCTCCTCAGCCCTCTCCCCGACCGGCTCCCGCGCCCCCCGCACGCCTCCCGCCGTCCCCTCCCGCTGTCGCTGCCACCCCTCCAGCGCGGTCAGGCACGCATGGTCCAGGTGCCGGAGTCCGCCGAGGTCCAGGCGTACGGGTCGATCGGCGGGCAGCGCCTCCAGTGCGTCCAGCAGCTTCGGCAGCCGCAGGAAGGTCGCGTTGCCCAGCACCCGCACCCACAGCACCCCGCCCTCCGGGCCCTCCGAGCCCTCCCACCGCGTCTCCACATGCACGTGCGACGTCTCCCAGGCCGACTTCGCCACCGCCAGCCCCAGCCCCACGAGCACGCCCTCGAACAGGTTGGTCGCCACGACCGCCCCCGCGGTGACCACCAGGACCACGGCCTCCCCCCGGTGCTCGGCCCACAGCGTCCGGACCGCCCGGCCCGGCAGGAGCTTCCACCCCGCGTAGAGCAGCACCCCGGCCAGTGACGCCAGCGGCACCACCGACAGCGACGCCGGCACCAGGACCGCGAACAGCAGCAGCCAGACCCCGTGCAGCACCCGGGAGGCGCGGGTCCGGGCCCCCGCCTCCACGTTCGCCGCGCTCCGCACGATCACCGCCGTCATCGGCAGCGCCCCCAGGAGCCCGCAGACCGTGTTGCCGGCCCCCTGGGCGATCAGTTCGCGGTCGTAGTCCGTGCGGGGGCCCTCGTGCAGGCGGTCCACGGCGGCCGCGCTGAAGAGGGTCTCCGCCGACGCGATCAGCGCCAGCGCGAGGACGGTCGCCAGCGCCCCGGGGGACCACAGGGCGGCCACCTCCCCGGCCCAGGGCGGGGACACGGCTGCGAGCACCCCGGCGACCTCGACCCGGGCCACGGGAAGCTCCAGCAGCCGGCTCGCGGACGTGGCCAGGGCGACCCCCGCGAGCGCCCCGGGCACCGCGCCGGCCGGTCCGGGCAGCCGGCGCCACAGCACCATCACGGCGATCGTCCCCGCCCCGAGGGCCACCGCGGCCAGGTCGGCCTCGACGCCCAGCCGGCCCAGACCGGCCACCTTGGCGAGGGTGTGGCCCGGGGCCCGCGCGTCCCCCAGGGCGTACAACTGGCTCGCGATCAGCACCAGCCCGATGCCGGCGAGCATCCCCTGCACGACGGCCACCGAGATCGCCCGGAACCACCGCCCCAGCCGGAGGGCGCCCATCACGAGCTGGAGCAGCCCCGCGGCGCACACCAGGGCCCCGAGCGCCCCCACGCCGTACGTGCGAACGGCCTCGAAGACGAGCACCGTGAGGCCCGCGGCGGGCCCGCTGACCTGGAGCGAGCTACCGGGCAGGAAGCCGGTCACGAGGCCGCCGACCACGCCGGTGATCAGCCCGAGTTCGGCGGGCACGCCCGAGGCGACGGCGATGCCGACGCACAGCGGGAGCGCGACGAGCGCCACGACGACCGAGGCGCCGACATCGGCCCGCAGCGTGGCGGGCACGGAAGGGACCCAGGAAGCACCGGAAGTGCCGGGCCAAGGCATGGGAAAGCCCCCTGTCCACGAGGTGACGTGACGTACGTCACTCAGCGTGGTGGGCGCACGGGCCCGGCCCCAAGGGGCCACAGGGGGCTGTCGCGGAGCACACGCCGCACGCGCGCGGCGCACGGCCGCCCCGCGCCCTCCGCGTCAGCGGTCGTTCACGGCGTCAGCAGTGGTCCGCGGCTCAGCAGCGGTCCACGGCGTCAGCGGTAGTTCACGAACTGGATGGCGAAGTCGAGGTCCTTGCCCTTGAGGAGCTGCTGGACGGCCTGCAGGTCGTCGCGGCTCTTGGAGCTGACGCGCAGCTCCTCGCCCTGGACCTGCGCCTTGACGCCCTTGGGGCCCTCGTCGCGGATGATCTTGGCGACCTTCTTGGCGTTCTCCTGGGAGATGCCCTCCTGGATGGACGCGAAGATCTTGTACTCCTTGCCGGAGAGCTGCGGCTCGCCGGCGTCGAGCGCCTTGAGGGAGATCTGGCGCTTGACCAGCTTGGTCTCGAACACGTCGAGGACCGCCTTGACGCGCTCCTCGGAGTTCGCCTCCATGAGGATCTTGTCGCCGGACCAGGAGATCGAGGCGCCGGTGCCCTTGAAGTCGTAACGCTGCGAGAGTTCCTTGGCGGCCTGGTTGAGGGCGTTGTCGACCTCCTGCCGCTCGACCTTCGAGACGATGTCGAAACTGGAGTCGGCCATGCTCTGTGGCTCCTTGAAGTCGCTGGGGGGATGCTCGGGGGCGGGGACCGGTGCCCGGCCGGACCGCTTCGCAAAGCCTAGCCACCGGGGCCGCCGTACGCGCTGCTCAATCCAGGTGGCGGAGCACCCCTGAGCATCGGGTATTGTTTACGTCGTTGCCAGGGAGCACCGCGGAAACGCGGCTCCGAGGCGACATCCCATGGCGGTGTGCCCGAGTGGCCAATGGGAACGGACTGTAAATCCGTCGGCTCTGCCTACCCAGGTTCGAATCCTGGCGCCGCCACACGAGTGAGGCCCCCGTCCACTGCGGAAACGCAGCGGACGGGGGCCTTCTCGCATGTCGCGGGACGCCTCAGAAGTCCGGTCCGCCGTCCGCCGTCCGGCCCTCCGGTCCGTCCGCCGGCCCCGGTCAGCGGGCGACGGGGGCGTCACCGGTTCCGGGCATTGCGCGGGCGGCGCGCATCCCCGGGGGCGGCCGTCTCGTTGGCCCCGCATGACGCGATTCAGCAAGGGCCGGGCCCTGGCCGTGGGCGGTGCGCTGGTGGGCGCGCTGGTGGCGGGCGGCCCCGCCGCGTACGGGGCGCTGGCGGGCGAGGACACCGGGCGCGGGCAGGCGTACGTCGAGACGCACCTGTACTTCGGCACCCAGCGCTCGGACGGCGGGCCCGCCGTGACGGACCCGCAGTTCATGGACTTCATGGACCGGCGGGTCACCCCGGCCTTCCCCGAGGGCCTCACGCTCCAGCAGGGCCGCGGCCAGTGGCGCAACGCGCACGGGGTCATCGAGCGCGAGCGCAGCTACGAGCTGCTCCTGCTGTACCCGGCCGCCGAGGCGAAGGTCCGGGACCAGCGCATCGAGGCCATCAGGGAGGCGTACCAGCGCGAGTACGCGCAGGAGTCCGTCGGCCGCGCCGACGACCGCACCCGCGTGGACTTCTGACGCCGCGTCCATACGGACGCGACGGGTCGTCAGTTCCCGGCGACGGCCTTCACCGCGACCCCGGCCGGGGTCGAGCCCGACACCAGTTCCAGGGTCAGTCCGGCCGTGGCCGGCGTCTCGACCAGCTCCGCCAGGACGGCCGCGACGTCGTCGCGGGGGACCGGCCCGCGGCCCGTGCGCGCCTCCAGCCGGACCAGCCCGGTGCCCGCGTCGTCCGTCAGCTGCCCGGGCCGCAGCACGGTCCACTCCAGGCCGAGCCGGGTCCGTACGTGGTCGTCGGCCGCGCCCTTGGCCCGCAGGTACACGTCGAACACCCCGTCACCCTCGTGGTGGGCGTCCGCGCCCATCGAGGAGACGATGACGAAGCGCCGCACGCGGGCCCGTTCGGCGGCGTCGGCGAAGAGCACCGCCGCCCCGTAGTCCACGGTGTCCTTGCGTGCGGTGCCGCTGCCCGGCCCGGCGCCCGCCGCGAACACCGCCGCGTCCGCCCCCTGCAGGACCGCGGCGACCTGCTCCAGCGAGGCCGACTCCAGGTCGCAGAGGACGGGTTCGGCCCCCGCCTCCCGCAGGTCGTTGCCCTGCGCCGGATCGCGGATGATGCCCGCGACCTCGTAGCCGCGCGCGGCGAGCAGGCGCTCCAGCCGCAGCGCGATCTGACCGTGTCCACCAGCGATGACGATGCGCATGTCCCGACCGTACGACGGCGCGCCCGGCACCGCTCAGGGACCGGGCTCCATCCGGCCCTGCCGGGGCAGGTCCAGCGCCACCGCGACGGCGGAGTCGCAGTACTCGCGCACCGCGCTCGTCCGGGCCACCACGCGCCCCCGGTGGATGACGATGCGGCTGTACGCCAGCGACAGCACCCCCGAGATGCGGTCCCCGCGCACGGCCAGCAGCTCGGCGGGGAATCCGGCCTCGACGCGTACCTCCGGCAGCCCGAGCGCGGCCCGCGCGGCCCCGCTGACGGCCTCGTACGCCTCCTTCGGGCGCAGCCCGCCCTGCGAGGCGAGCAGGTAGGCGGCCTCCAGGGGGTCGCCCCGCCCCACCGGGTTCGCCGCGTCCCGCAGCGCCCCGCTCCCGGCCGCGACCCGTACGCCCGCCGCGCGCAGCAGCCGTACCGGGGCGGCCCGCAGTCCGCGCCGCTCCAGTGCCGCGCAGTCGCCCTGCGGCAGGCACACCACGGTCACCCCGGCGGCCGCCAACTGCTCGGCCGCGCGCGTCGCGACGTCAAGCGGCAGCCGTGACAGGCCCCCGCAGGGCCCGATCGACACGCCGGAGCGCAGCCCGCCGGCCATGGCGGCGAGCCGGGCCAGCCGTGCCGGGTCGTCGCCGTCGGTGTGCAGGTCCACGGGGCAGCCGTGTTCGGCGGCGACCTCCAGCACCGCCTCGGTGTACCCGGCCGGGTCGGGGTCCAGGTCGGGGCAGCCGCCGACGACGGAGGCGCCCATCTTGACCGCGTCGCGCAGCATCGACAGTCCGTCCGCCCCCGCCACCCCGGTCAGCAGCCGGGGCACCGCCACGGCGGTCAGGTCGGTGAGGCCGCGCAGCGACCGGCGGGCCTGGAGCACGGCCTCCATGGGCGCGAGGCCGTGCACGTCGCCGATGCGCACGTGGGAGCGCACCGCCGTGGCCCCGTGGCCGAGCTGGAGCAGCGCGGACTCGGTGGCCCGGCGCTGGACCTCCTCGGTCGTGTACGAGGCCGGGCCCTCGCCGTCGGCGGTCAGCGCGGTGTCGCCGTGGGCGTGCGGCTCGGCGGGGGCGGGCAGCAGCAGGTAGCCGCCGAGGTCCACCCGGGACGAGGCGAGCGGGGGCGGCAGGCTGCCGGCGGTCCCGACCGCCTCGATGCGGCCGCCGCCGAGCCGGACGTCCACCGTCCGCCCGTCGGTGAGGCGGGCGCCGGACAGCAGGAGGGTGCCGAAGTCGGCGGAGGCGCCGGCCCCGCCGCTGCCCCCCGCGCCGCTGCCGCCGCGGGGGGAGTGGGGTGGCTGCTGCGGCTGGCTGTCGGGCATCGCGCTCCTGCGGGGGGCTCGGGCGGCTCCTGGACCGGTCGGAACCCCGGGGGCCACGGCCCAAGATCACGCAGCGTGTTCCGAGCCTAGGGGCCCGTACGGCGCGCTTCGAGGAAGGGCCGAATAGTCATACCGGTGTGGTGCCCCGGCGCGGAGGGGGCGGACGTGGCCCCCGGGAAGGCCCCGGAAGGGGGCCGAACGGGCCTCCCGGAGGCCCTGCGACAACGGATTTGGGCGATCGGCGGAAGGCCGTGTAATGTCTTCCCTGCTCGCCCCAATAGCTCAGTCGGTAGAGCGTCTCCATGGTAAGGAGAAGGTCTGCGGTTCGATTCCGCATTGGGGCTCTGGTGTGAAAGGTTCCCCACCCTCGGGTGGGGGGCGGATCACATCAAAGCGGTGTAGCTCAGTCGGTAGAGCAAGCGGCTCATAATCGCTGTGTCACCGGTTCAAGTCCGGTCACCGCTACACACAGTAGCCGATTGTGGGGTCGGTCTCCCGATCGGCTACTCTTTTATGCGTTCATCCGTCCATCCGTCCGTCAAGGAGCACTCACGTGGCTGCCACCGACGTCCGCCCGAAGATCACGCTGGCCTGCGTGGAGTGCAAGGAGCGGAACTACATCACCAAGAAGAACCGGCGCAACAACCCGGATCGCATGGAGATGAAGAAGCACTGCCCGCGCTGCAACTCGCACACCGCGCACCGCGAGACCCGCTGACACCAGCGAGTCTTCGGACAAAGGCTCTGTCATGAGGTCGTCCCCTTCACGGGGGGCGGCCTCGTGTCGTTTCCGCAGTTTTCTACCAGGAGGTAGTGAGCCATGGCGCTCGACCAGTCCTTCGTGGGGCGCACCTATCCGCCCACCGATCCCTACGAGGTCGGCCGGGAGAAGATCCGCGAATTCGCGGTGGCGGTCGGGGACGCCAACCCCGCGTACACGGATCCGGAGGCCGCCAAGGCGCTCGGGCACCAGGACGTGATCGCCCCGCCGACGTTCGTGTTCGCCATCACCTTCGCGGCGGCCGGACTGGTCGTCGAGGACCCGCAGCTGGGCCTGGACTACAGCCGCGTCGTGCACGGCGACCAGAAGTTCGCCTACAGCCGGCCGGTGCGGGCGGGCGACCGGCTCTCCGTCACCTCCACGATCGAGGCGATCAAGTCGATGGCGGGCAACGACATCCTGGACATCCGGGGCGAGGTGCACGACGAGACCGGCGAGCACGTCGTGACCGCGTGGACGAAGCTGGTCGCGCGCGCGGCCGAGGAGGCCTGAGATGACTGCGAAGATCGCGTACGCGGACGTCGAGGTCGGTACCGAGCTGCCCGCCCAGAGCTTCCCCGTGACCCGCGCCACCCTCGTGCGGTACGCGGGCGCCTCGGGCGACTTCAACCCGATCCACTGGAACGAGAAGTTCGCCAAGGAGGTCGGGCTGCCGGACGTCATCGCGCACGGCATGTTCACGATGGCCGAGGCGATCCGCGTCGTGACGGACTGGGCCGGCGACCCGGCCGCAGTGGTCGAGTACGGCGTGCGCTTCACGAAGCCGGTCGTCGTCCCGAACGACGACGAGGGTGCGCTGATCGAGGTCAGCGCCAAGGTGGCGGCCCTGCTGGACGACAACCGGGTGCGGGTGGACCTCACGGCCACCAGCGCCGGGCAGAAGGTGCTCGGCATGTCCCGCGCGGTGGTCCGGCTCGCCTGACCTCCGGCCCGGTCCGGCCCGCCTGACCTCCGGCCCGGTCCGGCTCGCCTGACCTCCGGCCCGGTCCGGCCCGCCCGGCCTCCGGCTCCTCGGCCCGCTCCCGTTTCCCCGGGTGCGGGCCGAAGTGCTGTCACGGGTCGGAAGCGGGGGAGTCCGGGAGCCGGGCCGGGGGTTGTGAAGTTAGTGATTGAGTACTAACTTGGTTGCATGGTCAGGATGAGTGCGGAGGAGCGGCGCGAGAGCGTCGTACGGGCGGCCATGAGCGAGTTCGCCCGCGGCGGCTACCACGGGACCTCCACCGAGGCGATCGCCAGGCGCGTCGGGGTCTCGCAGCCGTACCTCTTCCGACTGTTCCCCAACAAGCAGGCGATCTTCCTCGCCGCGGCCATCCGCTGCACCGAGGAGATCCGCGACCTCTTCGCCCGCGTCTCCGACGGCCTGTCCGGCGAGGCGGCCAAGGAGGCGATGGCCGGCGCCTACACCCGCCTGATCGCGGAGGAGCCCGAACGGCTCCAGATGCAGATGCAGGTCTCGCTGGCCGTGGCCGACGCCGAGGCGGCCGGCGACCACGAGTTCGGCGTGCGGGTGCGCGCGACCTGGACGGACCTGTACGACACCGTGCGCATCCAGCTCGGCGGCAACGCCCGTGACGCCACGCTCTTCCTGGCGCACGGGATGCTCATCAACACCCTGTCGGCCATGGGCTTCCCGCTGGAGCACCGCGTCTGGGAGGGGCTGGCCCAGCCCGACGCGGCCCGGGGGCGGGTCGAGGGGTAAGGGCGGGCCGGGCGGCGAACCGCCCCCGGCCCTGACAGAGCGGTCCTGTGCCGCGGCTGCCCGCGCGGACGTATGCCCACAAAAGTTAGTCATCAATAACTAATCAACTGGGGGAGTCATGAAGACGCAGCACCAAGCAGAGCCCGACGGCACCGCCGCCCCGGCACCCGACCGGGCCCCCGGCGCCGCCGGACTCGGCCGGACCGCCGTGTGGGCGCTGGTCATCACCAGCGTCGCCGGCTTCATGGCGGCGCTCGACAACCTCGTCGTCACCACCGCCCTGCCCGCCATCCGCGCCGACCTCGGCGGCCGGCTCGAGGACCTCGAGTGGACGGTGAACGCCTACACCCTCACCTTCGCCGTCCTCCTCATGATCGGCGCGTCCCTCGGCGACCGCTTCGGCCGCCGCCGGCTCTTCCTCGCCGGCCTGGCCGTCTTCACCGCCGCATCCGCCGCGGCCGCCCTCTCGCCCGGCATCGACGAACTGATCGCGGCCCGCGCCGTCCAGGGCGTCGGCGCGGCCGTGATGATGCCGCTCACCCTGACGTTGCTCACCGCCGCCGTCCCGGCCGCCCGCCGGGGCATGGCCCTCGGCATCTACGGCGCCGTCTCCGGCCTCGCCGTCGCCAGCGGCCCGCTCATCGGCGGCACCCTCACCGAGCACTTCTCGTGGCAGTGGATCTTCTGGCTGAACGTGCCCGTCGGCATCGCCCTCCTCGTCCTCGCCCGGCTCCGCCTCGACGAGTCCAAGGCCCCGAACGCCCGCCTCGACATCCCCGGCACCCTGCTCGTCAGCGCCGGCCTCTTCGGCATCGTCTACGGCCTGGTCAACGCGAACTCCCACGGCTGGACCAGCGGCCGCGTCCTCACCGCCCTCATCGCCGGCGGCGTCCTCGTGCTGGCCTTCGTGCGGCACGGCACGGTCGCCCGGAACCCCATGCTCCCCATGCGGCTCTTCCGCAACCGCGGCTTCTTCGGCATCAACATCGCCAGCCTGCTGATGTTCCTGGGGATGTTCGGGTCGATCTTCCTGCTCAGCCAGTTCCTCCAGGGCGTCGCCGGCTACTCGCCCACGTCCGCCGGGCTGCACATGCTCCCGTGGACCGCCATGCCCATGGCCGTCGCCCCGCTGGCCGGCTACCTCTCCGACCGCATCGGCGGCCGCCCCGTGGTGGTCGCCGGCCTCGCCTTCCAGGCGCTGGGCCTGGGCTGGTTCGCCATGCTCCTCACGCCCGACGTCTCGTACAGCGCCCAGCTCCCGGGCCTCGTCCTCTCCGGCATCGGCATGGGCCTGTACTTCGCCCCGTCCACCAACATCCTGATGTCCTCCGTCCCCCCGGCCGAACGCGGCATCGCCTCCGGCGCCCTGAGCGCCCTGCGCGAGGTCGGCGGTGCCCTCGGCGTCGCGGTCCTGGCGTCGGTGTTCTCGGCGCAGGGCGGCTACCGCAGCCCGCAGACGTTCACCGACGGCACGGTGCCCGCGCTGTGGATCGGCGTCGCGGCGGTGGGCCTGGGCGCGCTGGCGGCCCTGCTGCTCCCCGGCAAGGCCGGCACCGCGGCCGGCGACCCCGCGGCCGGCGACCCCGCGGCCGGCGACCCGGCGGAGGCCGGCGCCCCCGCGGCCGCCCGCGTGTGACGCGTACGACACCGCGGCCCCGCAAACGGTCCGCGGCCACGCCGGTACGGCGGGCCGCGGACCGTACTCTTGTGCACGTGCAGGTACTCCACGACGCCCCCCTCGCCCCCCTGACCACCTTCCGCCTCGGCGGTCCGGCGGCCCGTCTGGTCACCGCCACCACCGACGCCGACGTGGTCGCCGCCGTCCGCGCGGCCGACGAGAGCGGCACCCCGCTCCTGGTCATCGGCGGCGGCAGCAACCTGGTCATCGGCGACAAGGGCTTCGACGGCACCGCACTGCGCATCGCCACCACCGGCTTCGCCCTCGACGGCACCGACCTCGAACTCGCCGCCGGCGAGAACTGGAGCGACGCCGTCGCCCGCACCGTCGATGCCGGCCTCGCCGGCATCGAGTGCCTCGCCGGCATCCCCGGCTCCGCCGGCGCGACCCCGATCCAGAACGTCGGCGCGTACGGCCAGGAGGTCTCCAGCACGATCACCGAGGTCGTCGCCTACGACCGCACCCTCGGCGAGACCGTGACCCTCACCAACGCCGAGTGCGCCTTCTCGTACCGCCACAGCCTCTTCAAGGACCGGCCCGAGCGGTACGTCGTCCTGCGCGTCCGGTTCCGCCTGGAGGACGCCGGGGGCCTGTCCGCGCCGATCAAGTACGCCGAGACCGCCCGCGCCCTCGGCGTCGGTGCCGGCGACCGCGTGCCCGCCGCCGCCGCCCGCGAGACCGTACTGAAGCTGCGCGCGGGCAAGGGCATGGTCCTCGACCCGGCCGACCACGACACCTGGTCCGCCGGCTCGTTCTTCACCAACCCGATCCTCACGGACGCGGCGTACGAGGCGTTCCTCGGCCGGGTGCGCGACCGCCTGGGCGCCGAGGCCGTACCGCCCGCATACCCCGCGGGCGAGGGGCGCACGAAGACTTCCGCGGCCTGGCTCATCGACAAGGCCGGCTTCACGAAGGGCTACGGCGCCGGCCCGGCCCGCATCTCGACCAAGCACACCCTCGCCCTGACCAACCGCGGCGAGGCCACCACCGAGGACCTCCTGGCCCTCGCCCGCGAGGTCGTGGCGGGCGTGCACGCGGCCTTCGGCGTGACCCTCGTCAACGAGCCGGTCACGGTCGGCGTCAGCATCTGACAGGTCCCCGCCACCGATGCGCTGTCCGCTGCACGGGTCCGGCGCGGACCCCACGCGCCTGGTCGGGCGCACGCTCCGGCGCGTCACGGCCTCCTGGCACAGCGCCGACGGAGAGCGCTCCGAGGCGCCGCTGGACGTCTGGCTGACCGACGGCGAGGGCGAGACGACCCGGATCACCACCGGGTCGGACCACTGCCTGATCGTCGAGCACGCGGCACCCCACGAGCCCTACGACATGGGGGAGTGGGGGCGCATCGAGGTCGGCGAGGACCTCGGCGACCACCCGTTCCTGAGGTGCCTGGGCCGGCCCGTGGTCTCGGTCGCGGAGTTCGCGCTGCCGGAGACCGGGCGCAGCCGCCTCGACGTGGTCTTCCCGGGCGGCCGGGTGATCTGCGACTGCCACGACGGGGACCTGCGGCTCACGTGGGCTCCGGCCCCCGGCGCGGGCGGCGTCCCGGGCGACGCGGCGGCCGGCGTCGCGGGCGACGGCGCGACCGAGGAGGGCCCGGGCGCGACCGAGGTGGGCCCGGGCGTGGCCGAGGACGGCCGGGGCGGGGGCGCCGTCCCGGCTCAGGGCGCCGTCAGCCAGTCGTCGATCCCCGCCAGCAGCTTCGCCCGGACGTCCGCCGGCGCCGCCGAGCCGCGCACCGACTGACGGGCCAGCTCCGCCAGCTCCGCGTCGGTGAACCCGTGGTGCGTCCGGGCGATCTCGTACTGGGCCGCCAGCCGCGAACCGAACAGCAGCGGGTCGTCCGCCCCCAGGGCCATCGGCACGCCCGCCTCGAACAGCGTGCGCAGCGGCACGTCCTCGGGCTTCTCGTACACGCCCAGGGCCACGTTCGACGCCGGGCACACCTCGCATGTCACCTGCCGGTCCGCCAGCCGCTCCAGCAGCCGCGGGTCCTCCGCGGCCCGTACGCCGTGCCCGATGCGCGCCGCGTGCAGGTCGTCCAGGCAGTCCCGGACGGACGCCGGGCCGGTCAGCTCGCCGCCGTGCGGGGCCGCCAGCAGACCGCCCTCACGGGCGATCGCGAAGGCCCGGTCGAAGTCGCGGGCCATGCCGCGCCGCTCGTCGTTGGAGAGCCCGAAGCCGACGACGCCGCGGTCGGCGTACCGGACGGCCAGGCGGGCCAGGGTGCGGGCGTCGAGGGGGTGCTTCATGCGGTTGGCGGCGATCAGCACCCGGATCCCGAGGCCGGTGTCCCGCGAAGCGGAATCCACCGCGTCGAGGATGACCTCCACGGCCGGGATCAGTCCGCCGAGGTGGGGGGCGTACGAGGTGGGGTCGACCTGGATCTCCAACCAGCCGCTGCCGTCGCGGACGTCCTCCTCGGCTGCCTCGCGGACCAGGCGCTGGATGTCCTCGGGACGGCGCAGGCACGAGCGGGCGGCGTCGTAGAGGCGCTGGAAGCGGAACCAGCCGCGCTCGTCGGTGGCGCGGAGCTTGGGCGGCTCGCCGGCGGTCAGCGCGTCGGGGAGCCGGACGCCGTACTTGTCGGCGAGCTCCAGCAGCGTCGAGGGGCGCATGGAACCGGTGAAGTGCAGGTGCAGGTGGGTCTTCGGCAGAAGCGTGAGATCGCGTGCGTGCTCCATTTGGTGATCCTGCCGTACCGCTGCGCTCGGCGGGAGGGGGTTTCCCGATTCGGGGACGTCCCCGAACGCGCTACCGGCTCCCGCGGGCCGGGGCGGAGGTGCCTGTGGCGCTGGTCCCCTCCCCGGCCCGTTCCGAAACCGGGGGCTCCGCCCCCGGACCCGTGCGCCTCGAACGCCGGCGGGGCTGGAGAAGCTCCAGCCCCGCCGTGTCTCGAAGGAGTGCGTCAGGCCTTGGCCTCGCCCAGGAGCTTCTGGATGCGGGAGACGCCCTCGACCAGGTCCTCGTCGCCGAGCGCGTACGACAGGCGCAGGTAGCCTGGGGTGCCGAAGGCCTCGCCCGGGACGACCGCGACCTCGGCCTCGTCCAGGATCAGGGCGGCGAGCTCGACGGAGCTCTGCGGGCGCTTGCCGCGGATCTCCTTGCCGAGCAGGCCCTTGACCGACGGGTACGCGTAGAAGGCGCCCTCGGGGGTCGGGCAGTACACGCCCTCGATGTCGTTGAGCATCTTGACCATCAGCTGGCGGCGGCGGTCGAAGGCCTTGCGCATCTCCGCGACGGCGTCCAGGTCGCCCGAGACGGCGGCGATGGCGGCGACCTGCGCCACGTTGGACACGTTGGACGTGGCGTGCGACTGCAGGTTGGTCGCGGCCTTGATGACGTCCTGCGGGCCGATGACCCACCCGACGCGCCAGCCCGTCATGGCGTACGTCTTGGCCACGCCGTTGACGACGATGCACTTGTCGCGCAGCGCCGGCACGACCACCGGCAGCGAGGTGAACTTCGCGTCGCCGTAGACGAGGTGCTCGTAGATCTCGTCCGTCATGACCCACAGGCCGTGCTCGGCGGCCCACTCGCCGATCGCGCGGGTGTCCTCCTCGCTGTACACGGCGCCGGTGGGGTTCGACGGCGACACGAACAGGACGACCTTGGTGCGCTCGGTGCGCGCGGCCTCCAGCTGCTCCACGCTGACGCGGTAGCCGGTGGTCTCGTCGGCGACGACCTCGACCGGGACGCCGCCCGCGAGCTTGATCGACTCGGGGTACGTGGTCCAGTACGGGGCCGGGACGATGACCTCGTCACCCGGGTCCAGGATCGCCGCGAAGGCGTTGTAGATCGCCTGCTTGCCGCCGTTGGTGACGAGGACCTGGGACGCCTCGACCTCGTAGCCGGAGTCGCGCCGGGTCTTCTCGGCGATGGCCTTCTTCAGCTCGGGCAGGCCGCCGGCCGGCGTGTAGCGGTGGAACTTGGGGTCGCGGCAGGCCTCGACCGCGGCCTCGACGATGTAGTCGGGCGTCGGGAAGTCGGGCTCGCCGGCGCCGAAGCCGATGACCGGGCGCCCGGCGGCCTTGAGGGCCTTGGCCTTGGCGTCGACGGCGAGCGTGGCGGACTCGGAGATGGCGCCGATGCGGGCGGAGACGCGGCGCTCGGAAGAAGGCGTTGCAGAGGTCATGGGGCCAATCGTCCCAGACGCCACAAGGGTGCGCGGCATCGTTTCAAGCAGCGGACGAACCGCTTTCCGACGCTCCTGCGGACGGACTTTCGAAGGCGGGTCCGCAGGGGGCCCGAAAGTCCTGCGGGACCCGGGGCCGGCGGGCCCCGCCGGGCTCCGCGGAGCGGGGCGCGGCAACCGTCGGACCACGTCCGGCCCCTTTCTGTTCGACGCGGCGACCAAGACCACGTACACTCACCTCTCGTTGGCCCTCACCGGGCCGCTCCGACGGCGGGCACTCCGTGCACCCGGCCGGATGCGGTAGGTTGGGGGACGCAACAAAGGGTCGTAGCTCAATTGGTAGAGCACTGGTCTCCAAAACCAGCGGTTGGGGGTTCGAGTCCCTCCGGCCCTGCTCCACACTCCTTCGCCGGATGTGTGCGCAGGTACGTACTTCGATGCACCGCCGTGCGGCTCAACCGGGCGCGGCACGGCCATGACCCGGATTCAGGTGAGAGACGTGACGGACGCCCTGGGCTCCATCGACATGCCTGATGCCGAGGACGAGACCCGCGAGAAGAAGGCCCGCAAGGGCGGCAAGCGCGGCAAGAAGGGCCCCCTGGGCCGCCTCGCGCTCTTCTACCGCCAGGTCGTGGCGGAACTCCGCAAGGTTGTCTGGCCGACTCGTAGCCAGCTGACGACGTACACCACTGTGGTGATTGTCTTCGTTGCCATCATGATCGGTCTGGTTACCGTGATTGACTATGGGTTCCAGGAAGCCATCAAGTACGTCTTCGGCTGATCCCCGCGGAGGGCGGCGCCTTGATGAGGCGACCGCCCGTTTTCGCATGTTCCACCCCTCTTTGTATCCAGGAAGAAGCAGCCACCGTGTCTGACCCGAACCTGAACGTGAGCCCCGACTCCGTCGAGTCCGTCGAGGACGAGCTCGACATCGTCGAGGCGGCGGACGCTGTGGACCCTGACGAGGCCGAGGCCGCCGACGCCGCAGAGGCCGGCGAAGCCGCCGAGGAAGCGGCCCTGCACGTCGAGGACGAGGACGAGGACGGGGACGTCTCCGAGGCCGAGCTCGAGGACGAGGCCGTCGTGGCCGAGGACGAGGCCGTCGAGGCCGACGTCGACGCCGAGGTCGCCGAGGGGGAGGAGGAGGAGGAGGCCGCCCCGGCCGCCCCCGCCGAGCCGGTCGACCCCATCCAGGCGCTCCGCGAGGAGCTCCGTACGCTGCCCGGCGAGTGGTACGTGATCCACACCTACGCGGGCTACGAGAAGCGCGTGAAGGCGAACCTCGAGCAGCGTGCCGTCTCGCTGAACGTCGAGGAGTTCATCTACCAGGCCGAGGTGCCCGAGGAAGAGATCGTCCAGATCAAGAACGGCGAGCGCAAGAACGTCCGGCAGAACAAGCTGCCCGGCTACGTGCTCGTCCGCATGGACCTGACGAACGAGTCCTGGGGCGTCGTCCGCAACACGCCGGGCGTCACCGGCTTCGTCGGCAACGCGTACGACCCGTACCCGCTGACCCTGGACGAGATCGTCAAGATGCTCGCCCCGGAGGCCAAGGAGAAGGCCGAGCGCGCCGCCGCGGAGGAGGCCGGTCTGCCCGCCCCCGCCGTCAAGCGCACCATCGAGGTCCTGGACTTCGAGGTCGGCGACTCGGTCACCGTCACCGACGGCCCGTTCGCCACGCTCCAGGCGACCATCAACGAGATCAACCCCGACTCGAAGAAGGTCAAGGGCCTCGTCGAGATCTTCGGTCGCGAGACCCCGGTCGAGCTGAGCTTCGACCAGATCCAGAAGAACTGAGTCCCTTCGGGACGGATCTTCCGGACCACACGCTTCCGGTCAGGTCAGACAGCCCGTCGAGGGCGGTCTGACCTGCTCGGTTTTAAGCCCCGCACCGATACCCGTTATCGTGGTGCGGTATGCCTCCATCCGGATGACCGGTTGGCGGCTGGAAAACTCTCACTAGGACCCGGAGAGAGCAATGCCTCCCAAGAAGAAGAAGGTCACGGGGCTTATCAAGCTCCAGATCAACGCCGGTGCGGCCAACCCGGCCCCGCCGGTCGGCCCCGCGCTGGGTCAGCACGGCGTCAACATCATGGAGTTCTGCAAGGCCTACAACGCCGCGACCGAGTCGCAGCGTGGCATGGTCGTGCCGGTGGAGATCACGGTCTACGAGGACCGCTCCTTCACCTTCGTCACCAAGACCCCGCCGGCCGCGCGCCTGATCCTCAAGGCCGCTGGTGTGGAGAAGGGCTCCGGCGAGCCGCACAAGACCAAGGTCGCCAAGCTGACGCGCGACCAGGTCCGCGAGATCGCCACCACCAAGATGCCCGACCTGAACGCCAACGACCTGGACGCCGCCGAGAAGATCATCGCCGGCACCGCCCGTTCCATGGGCATCACGGTCGAGGGCTGATCAGCTCTTCGTACGCCCCCAGTGGTAGGGCCGGCGCTGGCCCGCACCACGACTCCACGCCTGAAGAACACACAGGAGCAGAAGTGAAGCGCAGCAAGTCCCTCCGCGCTGCGGACGCCAAGGTCGAGGCGGGCAAGCTCTACGCCCCGCTCGAGGCCGTCCGTCTCGCCAAGGAGACCTCCACCACCAAGTTCGACGCGACCGTCGAGGTTGCCTTCCGCCTGGGTGTCGACCCGCGCAAGGCCGACCAGATGGTCCGCGGCACCGTGAACCTCCCGCACGGCACCGGCAAGACCGCCCGGGTCCTGGTCTTCGCGACCGGTGACCGTGCTGCGGCCGCGGAAGCCGCTGGCGCCGACATCGTCGGCTCCGACGAGCTGATCGACGAGGTGGCGAAGGGCCGTCTGGACTTCGACGCCGTCGTCGCCACCCCGGACCTCATGGGCAAGGTCGGCCGCCTCGGCCGCGTGCTCGGTCCGCGTGGTCTGATGCCGAACCCGAAGACCGGCACGGTCACGATGGACGTGGCGAAGGCTGTCACCGACATCAAGGGCGGCAAGATCGAGTTCCGCGTCGACAAGCACTCGAACCTGCACTTCATCATCGGCAAGGTCTCCTTCTCCGATGAGCAGCTGGTCGAGAACTACGGCGCGGCCCTGGAGGAGATCCTCCGTCTGAAGCCGTCCGCCGCCAAGGGCCGCTACCTGAAGAAGGCCGCCCTGGCCACCACGATGGGCCCCGGCATCCAGCTGGACCCGAACCGCACCCGCAACCTCCTCGTCGAGGAGGACCCGGCCGCGGTCTGAGCCTGACGGCTCGCTTTGTGGCGTGAAGAGGCCCCCCGCTCCCGAAAAGGGAGTGGGGGGCCTCTTCGTGCGTCCGTACCATCGGGTGCGCAGACCAAGATCACGCAGCGTCCGCTGCGAAAGGGGTGGGGGAACGATGAAGGAGTACCGCAGGAAAACCGTGGGCGCCGTCCTGGCGGCCGTCCTGCTGGCCGCCGGCGCCACGGCCTGCGACGACGGCGAGAAGGCCGACACGGGGGCCGTACGGCCGTCGCGGGCCGCCGGCCGGGCCGGGGCGGGGGGAGCGGGGGACATGGCTCCGGTCGCCTACCTGGAGCGCGTCCAGAAGAAGTCGGAGGGAATCACCTCCCTGCGCTACACCATGTCGGGCACCGCGGCCGGGCAGACGATCTCCGGCGAGGTGGCCATGCGGCTCAAGCCGCAGGTGGCGATGTCCATGGTGATGGCCGACCCGCGGAAGGCCGGCGAGAAGATCGACATCCGCCTCCTCGACGGCGCGATGTACATGGGCGCCCAGGGCAAGTGGCTCAAGTTCGACCTCAAGGCCGCGAACCCGCAGGCCGCCGGGCAGCTGGAGGCCCTGTCCAACGCCGGTCAGGGCGCCGAGAACCCCGGGGACCGGGCTGGCGCGCTCAGGGCCTCCAAGGACCTGAAGAAGGTCGGCGAGGAGACCGTGGACGGGCAGCGCACCACGCACCTGGCCGGCACCGTCACCCTGGACCAGATGCGAGCGGCGGCGGCCGCCGCCGCCACGCCCGAGGCCAAGGAGCGCCAGGAGGCGCAGGTCAAGCAGCTCGAGAAGCAGGGCGTGACCAGCCTGCAGATGGACATGTGGATCGACGGCAGCGACCACACCAAGCAGGTGCGCGTGCAGGGCCGGACCCAGCAGGGCCCCATGGACCTGACGATGAAGTTCACGGGCCTGAACGAGCCGGTCCGGATCAGCGCTCCGCCGGCGGACCAGGTCGTGGACCTCTCCGAGGCGATGAAGAAGCGCGGGGCCACGGCCGGCGCCACGGCCGGCGCGGCGTCCGCGGGCGCCGCGGGCTGACCCGCCGCCCCGCCGCCCCGCCGGGTCCGCGACGCCCGCAGGCCCGGCGGGGGGCGATTTGCTTCGGCTCGGGCGCTTCACGTACAGTCTCCGGGAAGCCAAAGACCGCTGGTCGTCGCCTTGCCCCCGGGCATGGCGGCCGAAGGATCCGCTGAAATGCGGACGACCCGCGCAGGTGACACCGGAGAGAAGCTCCCGGATCCTCGTCGATCAGGTTGAGCCACGCCCTGTGCGCCCTGCGCCGGGGCGTTTCGTTTTACATGCCCCTTCCGCGCGGTCCCATCACCCGGAAGGAGGCCGACGCTTATGGCAAGGCCCGACAAGGCTGCCGCGGTAGCCGAGCTGGAGGACATGTTCCGCAGCTCGGGCGCCGTTGTGCTGACCGAGTACACGGGTCTCACCGTCGCGCAGCTCAAGACGCTGCGTCGTTCGCTCGGTGAGAACGCCCAGTACGCCGTGGTGAAGAACACGCTGACCAAGATTGCGGCCAACTCGGTCGGGATCTCCGCGCTGGACGAGCACCTCGCTGGTTCGACCGCGGTCGCCTTCGTCACCGGTGACCCGGTGGAGTCGGCGAAGGCTCTGCGTGACTTCGCCAAGGACAACCCCAAGCTCGTCATCAAGGGCGGTGTCCTTGACGGCAAGGCGCTGTCCGCCGACGAGATCAAGAAGCTTGCGGACCTCGAGTCCCGCGAGGTTCTGCTCAGCAAGCTGGCCGGCGCGTTCAAGGGCAAGCAGTCCCAGACTGCCTCGCTCTTCCAGGCGCTGCCGTCGAAGCTCGTCCGCACCGTGGACGCGCTGCGCGCCAAGGCGGCCGAGCAGGGCGGTGCCGAGTAATTCGGCTCGCGCATTGATCCGCGCCGCCTAGTGCGCGGGTCGTAGCGGGCCGACTACGCCCGCCTTTCGATACATCTCGGCACCAGCCGAATTAGTGGAAGGATCGCCCATCATGGCGAAGCTGTCTCAGGAAGACCTGCTCGCGCAGTTCGAGGAGATGACCCTCATCGAGCTCTCCGAGTTCGTGAAGGCGTTCGAGGAGAAGTTCGACGTCACCGCCGCCGCGGCCACCGTCGCCGTTGCCGCCGGTGTCCCGGGCGCCCCGGCCGAGGCCGTCGAGGAGAAGGACGAGTTCGACGTCATCCTCACCGGCGCCGGCGACAAGAAGATCCAGGTCATCAAGGTCGTGCGTGAGCTGACCTCCCTGGGCCTGAAGGAGGCCAAGGACCTCGTCGACGGCACCCCGAAGCCGGTCCTCGAGAAGGTCAACAAGGAGGCCGCTGACAAGGCCGCCGAGTCCCTCAAGGCCGCTGGCGCCTCGGTCGAGGTCAAGTAAGACCTTCCGAGCGTCCACGCACCGCTGACCGCCCCCTGAGGGCGTCCGGCGGGGACTGCTTGTGACGAAGGGCGATCACCCGCAAGGGTGGTCGCCCTTCGGCGTTCCCGTGACCGTCGGCTTGCCCTCTCGTTCCCGGGGAGTAAGGTGATCTTCGTCGTGCCCCCGCGCACGGCCCGGCGATGGCCCGCACGGGCCCGCTGACGGCCCGTACGGGGCGGGGGGCCTTGACGAACGGCACGCGGCGCGCAATTCTCAGGACGCGTCGCTACGCCGATCCAAGTCCGAGGCATGGATCGGTTACGAAGAGGGCAGTACTGATACGCGCTCTGCACACGAGGGCTGCAGCGTGGACGGTGTGAACAACGTGGGGAAGGGCCTGTTGCCGGACTCCGGAAACCTGGTCTGGACATCAGTGAGCCAAGTGGCTACACTGACCCTTTGCGCTGCCTGTTAGCTGCCCCCTGCCCGTCGCCAGGGGCATGCCCACGCTCGAGCACACCGGATGGATAGTCCCTGACCTGGCCTTTTCCGCCAGCTGAGGGGTACCTCGTCTTCTGTGTCGGCTGGGACCGGTACGCGCGTAGTGAGTCCGAGCCCTCGGAAGGACCCCCTCTTGGCCGCCTCGCGCAACGCCTCGACCAATACGAACAACGGCGCCAGCACTGCCCCGCTGCGCATCTCCTTTGCAAAGATCAAGGAGCCCCTCGAGGTTCCGAACCTCCTGGCGCTGCAGACCGAGAGCTTTGACTGGCTGCTCGGCAACGCCGCCTGGAAGGCTCGCGTCGAGGCCGCTCTCGAGAGTGGACAGGACGTCCCCACCAAGTCCGGTCTGGAAGAGATCTTCGAGGAGATCTCGCCGATCGAGGACTTCTCCGGGTCGATGTCGCTGACCTTCCGCGACCACCGCTTCGAGCCGGCGAAGAACTCCGTCGACGAGTGCAAGGAGCGCGACTTCACGTACGCGGCCCCGCTCTTCGTCACGGCCGAGTTCACCAACAACGAGACCGGTGAGATCAAGTCCCAGACGGTCTTCATGGGCGACTTCCCGCTCATGACGAACAAGGGCACCTTCGTCATCAACGGCACCGAGCGTGTCGTGGTGTCGCAGCTCGTCCGTTCGCCCGGTGTCTACTTCGACTCCTCCATCGACAAGACGTCCGACAAGGACATCTACTCCGCCAAGATCATCCCGTCCCGGGGTGCCTGGCTGGAGATGGAGGTCGACAAGCGCGACATGGTCGGTGTCCGCATCGACCGCAAGCGCAAGCAGTCCGTCACCGTCCTCCTGAAGGCGCTCGGCTACACCACCGAGCAGATCCTCGAGGAGTTCGGCGAGTACGAGTCCATGCGCGCCACCCTGGAGAAGGACCACACCCAGGGCCAGGACGACGCGCTGCTCGACATCTACCGCAAGCTGCGCCCGGGCGAGCCCCCGACCCGTGAGGCCGCGCAGACGCTGCTGGAGAACCTGTACTTCAACCCGAAGCGCTACGACCTGGCCAAGGTCGGCCGCTACAAGGTCAACAAGAAGCTCGGTGCCGACGAGCCGCTCGACGCCGGCGTGCTGACGGTCGACGACGTCATCGCGACGATCAAGTACCTGGTCAAGCTGCACGCGGGCGAGACCGAGACGATCGGCGAGAACGGCACCAGCATCGTCGTCGAGGTCGATGACATCGACCACTTCGGCAACCGTCGTCTGCGCAACGTCGGCGAGCTCATCCAGAACCAGGTCCGTACGGGTCTGGCCCGTATGGAGCGCGTCGTGCGCGAGCGCATGACCACCCAGGACGTCGAGGCGATCACGCCGCAGACCCTGATCAACATCCGGCCGGTCGTCGCCTCCATCAAGGAGTTCTTCGGCACCAGCCAGCTGTCGCAGTTCATGGACCAGAACAACCCGCTGTCGGGCCTGACCCACAAGCGTCGTCTCTCGGCGCTGGGCCCCGGCGGTCTGAGCCGTGAGCGGGCCGGCTTCGAGGTCCGTGACGTGCACCCGTCCCACTACGGACGCATGTGCCCGATCGAGACCCCCGAAGGCCCGAACATCGGTCTGATCGGTTCGCTCGCCTCGTACGGCCGCGTCAACGCGTTCGGCTTCATCGAGACGCCGTACCGCAAGGTCGTCGACGGCCAGGTCACCGACGAGGTCGACTACGTCACCGCCGACGAGGAGGACCGCTTCGTCATCGCCCAGGCGAACGCCCGCCTGGACGAGAACCTGCGCTTCACCGAGAACCGCGTCCTGGTCCGCAAGCGTGGCGGCGAGGTCGACTACGTCGAGCCGTCCGACGTGGACTACATGGACGTCTCGCCGCGCCAGATGGTGTCCGTCGCGACCGCGATGATCCCCTTCCTCGAGCACGACGACGCCAACCGTGCCCTCATGGGCGCGAACATGATGCGCCAGGCCGTTCCGCTCATCAAGGCGGAGGCCCCGCTGGTCGGCACCGGCATGGAGTACCGCTGTGCGGTCGACGCCGGCGACAGCATCAAGGCGGAGAAGGACGGTGTCGTCCAGGAGGTCTCGGCCGACTACGTCACCGTCGCCAACGACGACGGCACGTACACCACGTACCGCGTCGCCAAGTTCTCCCGCTCGAACCAGGGCACCTCGGTCAACCAGAAGGTCGTCGTCAACGAGGGCGACCGCGTCGTCGAGGCCCAGGTCCTCGCCGACGGCCCGGCGACCGAAGAGGGCGAGATGGCCCTCGGCAAGAACCTGCTCGTGGCGTTCATGCCGTGGGAGGGCCACAACTACGAGGACGCGATCATCCTGTCGCAGCGCCTCGTGCAGGACGACGTCCTCTCCTCGATCCACATCGAGGAGCACGAGGTCGACGCCCGTGACACCAAGCTGGGCCCCGAGGAGATCACCCGGGACATCCCGAACGTCTCCGAGGAGGTCCTCGCCGACCTCGACGAGCGCGGCATCATCCGCATCGGTGCGGACGTCGTCGCCGGCGACATCCTGGTCGGCAAGGTCACGCCCAAGGGTGAGACCGAGCTGACCCCCGAGGAGCGCCTGCTCCGCGCGATCTTCGGTGAGAAGGCCCGCGAGGTGCGTGACACCTCGCTCAAGGTCCCTCACGGTGAGATCGGCAAGGTCATCGGTGTCCGCGTCTTCGACCGCGAGGAGGGCGACGAGCTTCCTCCGGGCGTGAACCAGCTGGTCCGCGTCTACGTCGCCCAGAAGCGCAAGATCACCGACGGTGACAAGCTCGCCGGCCGCCACGGCAACAAGGGTGTCATCTCCAAGATCCTCCCGATCGAGGACATGCCCTTCCTCGAGGACGGCACCCCGGTCGACATCATCCTCAACCCGCTCGGTGTCCCGTCCCGAATGAACCCGGGACAGGTCCTCGAGATCCACCTCGGCTGGCTCGCCAGCCGCGGCTGGGACGTCTCCGGCCTGGCCGACGACTGGGCCCAGCGCCTGCAGGCCATCGGTGCCGACCAGGTCGCCCCCGGCACCAACGTCGCGACCCCGGTCTTCGACGGTGCCCGCGAGGACGAGCTGGCCGGTCTGCTGCAGCACACGATCCCGAACCGCGACGGCGAGCGCATGGTGCTCCCGTCCGGCAAGGCGCGCCTGTTCGACGGCCGCTCCGGTGAGCCGTTCCCGGACCCGATCTCGGTCGGGTACATGTACATCCTCAAGCTCCACCACCTGGTCGACGACAAGCTCCACGCCCGCTCGACCGGTCCGTACTCGATGATCACGCAGCAGCCGCTGGGTGGTAAGGCGCAGTTCGGTGGCCAGCGCTTCGGTGAGATGGAGGTGTGGGCGCTCGAGGCTTACGGCGCCGCGTACGCCCTCCAGGAGCTGCTGACCATCAAGTCCGACGACGTCACCGGCCGAGTGAAGGTCTACGAGGCCATCGTCAAGGGCGAGAACATCCCCGAGCCGGGCATTCCCGAGTCCTTCAAGGTGCTCATCAAGGAAATGCAGTCGCTCTGCCTCAACGTGGAGGTGCTGTCCTCGGACGGCATGTCCATCGAGATGCGCGACACCGACGAGGACGTCTTCCGCGCGGCGGAGGAGCTCGGTATCGACCTGTCCCGGCGCGAGCCGAGCAGCGTCGAAGAGGTCTGACGGGCCCGGCGGGGGCTCCCACGAGGAGCCCCCGCCGCCCGGGACCGTTTCAGACCACTGATCAAGAGACACGACCCCGAAAGAGGGATTGACGCACAGTGCTCGACGTCAACTTCTTCGACGAGCTGCGGATCGGCCTTGCCACCGCGGACGACATCCGTACCTGGTCCCACGGCGAGGTAAAGAAGCCGGAGACCATCAACTACCGCACCCTGAAGCCCGAAAAGGACGGACTCTTCTGCGAGAAGATCTTCGGTCCGACCCGGGACTGGGAGTGCTACTGCGGCAAGTACAAGCGTGTCCGCTTCAAGGGCATCATCTGTGAGCGGTGTGGCGTCGAGGTCACCCGCGCCAAGGTGCGCCGCGAGCGGATGGGCCACATCGAGCTCGCCGCTCCCGTCACCCACATCTGGTACTTCAAGGGCGTCCCGTCGCGCCTGGGCTACCTGCTGGACCTGGCGCCGAAGGACCTCGAGAAGGTCATCTACTTCGCCGCGTACATGATCACGTTCGTGGACGAGGAGCGTCGTACCCGCGACCTGCCGTCCCTGGAGGCCCACGTCTCCGTCGAGCGCCAGCAGATCGAGAACCGCCGCGACGCCGACCTCGAGGCCCGCGCCAAGAAGCTCGAGACCGACCTGGCCGAGCTGGAGGCCGAGGGCGCCAAGGCCGACGTGCGCCGCAAGGTGCGCGAGGGCGCCGAGCGCGAGATGAAGCAGCTGCGCGACCGCGCGCAGCGCGAGATCGACCGCCTGGACGAGGTCTGGAACCGCTTCAAGAACCTCAAGGTCCAGGACCTCGAGGGCGACGAGCTGCTCTACCGCGAGCTGCGTGACCGCTTCGGCACGTACTTCGACGGCTCGATGGGTGCCGCGGCGCTGCAGAAGCGCCTGGAGTCCTTCGACCTCGAGGAGGAGGCCGAGCGCCTCCGCGAGATCATCCGCACCGGCAAGGGCCAGAAGAAGACCCGTGCGCTCAAGCGCCTCAAGGTCGTCTCCGCGTTCCTGCAGACCAGCAACAGCCCCAAGGGCATGGTCCTGGACTGCGTCCCGGTCATCCCGCCGGACCTGCGTCCGATGGTGCAGCTGGACGGTGGCCGCTTCGCGACCTCCGACCTGAACGACCTGTACCGCCGCGTCATCAACCGCAACAACCGCCTGAAGCGCCTGCTCGACCTCGGTGCCCCCGAGATCATCGTGAACAACGAGAAGCGGATGCTCCAGGAGGCGGTCGACGCCCTCTTCGACAACGGCCGTCGCGGTCGCCCGGTCACGGGCCCCGGCAACCGTCCGCTGAAGTCCCTCAGCGACATGCTGAAGGGCAAGCAGGGTCGATTCCGTCAGAACCTGCTCGGCAAGCGAGTCGACTACTCGGCGCGTTCCGTCATCGTCGTCGGCCCGCAGCTCAAGCTGCACCAGTGCGGTCTGCCCAAGGCCATGGCGCTGGAGCTCTTCAAGCCGTTCGTGATGAAGCGCCTGGTCGACCTGAACCACGCGCAGAACATCAAGTCGGCCAAGCGCATGGTCGAGCGCGGCCGCACCGTCGTGTACGACGTCCTCGAAGAGGTCATCGCCGAGCACCCGGTGCTGCTGAACCGTGCGCCCACGCTGCACCGCCTCGGCATCCAGGCCTTCGAGCCGCAGCTGGTCGAGGGCAAGGCCATCCAGATCCACCCGCTCGTCTGCACCGCGTTCAACGCGGACTTCGACGGTGACCAGATGGCCGTCCACCTGCCGCTCTCCGCGGAGGCGCAGGCCGAGGCCCGCATCCTGATGCTGTCCTCGAACAACATCCTCAAGCCCGCCGACGGCCGTCCGGTGACGATGCCGACCCAGGACATGGTCCTCGGTCTGTTCTTCCTCACCACCGACGGTGAGCTGCGCGACGTCAAGGGCGAGGGCCGTGCCTTCGGCTCCACCGCCGAGGCGATCATGGCCTTCGACGCCGGCGAGCTGTCGCTGCAGTCGCAGGTCGACATCCGCTTCCCGGTGGGCACCATCCCGCCGCGCGGCTGGGTCCCCCCGGTCGCCGAGGAGGGCGAGCAGGAGTTCCAGCCGGGCGACAGCTTCCGTCTGAAGACCACGCTGGGTCGTGCGCTCTTCAACGAGCTGCTGCCGGAGGACTACCCGTTCGTCGACTACTCGGTGGGCAAGAAGCAGCTCTCCGAGATCGTCAACGACCTGGCCGAGCGCTACCCCAAGGTCATCGTGGCGGCGACGCTCGACAACCTGAAGGCGTCCGGCTTCTACTGGGCGACCCGTTCCGGCGTCACCGTGGCCATCTCCGACGTCGTGGTCCCCGAGGCCAAGCGCGAGATCGTCGCGGGCTACGAGGCCCAGGACGAGAAGGTCCAGAAGCAGTACGAGCGCGGTCTGATCACCAAGGACGAGCGCACGCAGGAGCTCATCGCGATCTGGACCAAGGCGACCAACGAGGTCGCCGAGGCGATGAACGCGAACTTCCCCAAGACCAACCCCATCTTCATGATGGTTGACTCGGGTGCCCGAGGAAACATGATGCAGATGCGGCAGATCGCCGGTATGCGTGGTCTGGTGTCGAACGCGAAGAACGAGACCATCCCGCGTCCGATCAAGGCCTCGTTCCGCGAGGGCCTCTCCGTGCTGGAGTACTTCATCTCCACCCACGGTGCCCGTAAGGGTCTCGCCGACACCGCCCTGCGTACCGCCGACTCGGGTTACCTGACCCGTCGTCTGGTGGACGTCTCGCAGGACGTGATCATCCGCGAGGAGGACTGCGGCACCGAGCGCGGTCTGAAGCTGAAGATCGCGTCCCGCGACGAGACCGGTGTGCTGCGCAAGGCCGACGACGTCGAGACGTCGGTGTACGCGCGCATGCTCGCCGAGGACGTCGTCGTCGACGGCAAGGTCCTGGCCCCCGCCAACGTCGACCTGGGCGATGTCCTCATCGACCAGCTCGTCCTCGCGGGCGTCGAGGAGGTCAAGACCCGCTCCGTGCTGACCTGTGAGTCCGCCGTCGGTACCTGTGCGTACTGCTACGGCCGCTCGCTGGCCACCGGCAAGCTGGTCGACATCGGTGAGGCGGTCGGCATCATCGCCGCCCAGTCCATCGGTGAGCCCGGTACCCAGCTGACGATGCGTACCTTCCACACCGGTGGTGTGGCCGGTGACGACATCACCCAGGGTCTGCCCCGTGTCGTCGAGCTCTTCGAGGCCCGTACCCCGAAGGGTGTCGCCCCGATCTCCGAGGCCGCCGGCCGGGTGCGGATCGAGGAGACCGAGAAGACCAAGAAGATCGTCATCACGCCGGACGACGGCTCCGACGAGACCGCCTTCCCGATCTCGAAGCGTGCGCGCGTCGAGGTCGCCGAGGGCGACCACGTCGAGGTCGGCCAGAAGCTCACCGCCGGTGCGACCAACCCGCACGACGTGCTGCGCATCCTCGGCCAGCGTGCGGTCCAGGTCCACCTGGTGGGCGAGGTCCAGAAGGTCTACAACTCGCAGGGCGTGTCGATCCACGACAAGCACATCGAGATCATCATCCGGCAGATGCTGCGCCGCGTGACGATCATCGAGTCCGGCGACGCCGAGCTGCTCCCGGGCGAGCTCGTCGAGCGTTCGAAGTTCGAGACCGAGAACCGTCGTGTGGTCACCGAGGGCGGTCACCCCGCCTCCGGCCGTCCGCAGCTGATGGGTATCACCAAGGCCTCGCTGGCGACGGAGTCCTGGCTGTCGGCCGCCTCCTTCCAGGAGACGACCCGAGTCCTGACGGATGCGGCGATCAACGCCAAGTCCGACAGCCTCATCGGCCTCAAGGAGAACGTCATCATCGGTAAGCTCATCCCGGCCGGTACGGGTCTGTCCCGCTACCGCAACATCCGGGTCGAGCCCACCGAGGAGGCGAAGGCCGCGATGTACTCGGCCGTCGGCTACGACGACATCGACTACTCGCCCTTCGGCACCGGCTCCGGCCAGGCGGTCCCGCTGGAGGACTACGACTACGGCCCGTACAACGGCTAGGAGTCACCGAGAAGCCCCCCGTCGCTCCGTGGAGCGGCGGGGGGCTTCCGCGTGCCCGGGGGTCCCGGGGGCGGTGGTCAGGGCAGTCGGGCCGCGCGCCGGCGGCGCAGCAGCGGGGCCGCGGCCACGGCGGTGAGGGCGAGCAGGCCGAGGGCGGCGCCGGCGAGGGCGGGGACGAGGCCGGGCGGGGTGAAGGAGCAGGAGACCCGGTCGGTGCCGGGGGCGAGGCGCACGGCGAGGAGGCCGTGGAAGGGGGTGGCCGGGCCGGAGCAGTGCCAGCCCGGTACGGCCGTGGTGGCGACGACCGCCGTGGCCGGCGCGGACGCGGGGGCGGCGGTTCGGGTGGTCCGGGCCGCGGTGCCGGCGGTCCGCGGCGGGAGGGTCGCGGTGAGGGAGTGGCCGGCGACGGCGACGCGGGTGGCGCCGGTGGCGGTCAGGTGCCGGACGGCCCGCCCGAGCGCGGTCGGGTCGAGGCAGGCCAGCGGGTGGGCGGGGGTCCCGCCGCGGGCCCGTACGGAGATCTCGACGCGGCCCGAGGCGGGCACGGTGCCCAGCCGCAGCACGCCCGTCCGGCGGGCGGCGAGCGGGTGGGAGGCGCCGGCCGCGGTCAGGGTGCCGGTCAGGCCGGGGGAGTACCAGAAGGCCTCGGTGCCGGGGGTGCAGCGGGCGGTGTACGCCGGCAGGTGCGCGGGACCCGCCGGGACCTCGTAGACCGTGGCGCCGAGGACCTCTTCGCGGCGGGACCAGACGCCCGCCGGGTGGGGGGAGGCGTACGGGGCGGTGCGCACGGTCACCAGCGGGGGAGCGGGGAAGACCGAGCCGGTCCAGGCCGCTGGGGCGCCGGCGGCGGGGCGGACCCGGGCGCCGATGGAGAAGACCGCGTCCAACACGGGGTCGTCGGCGCCGAAGAACGTGCGCCCGTCGTTCTTGAAGCCGTAGCCGAGCGGCTCCAGCGCCCGGTACGTGGCCCGGGAGAGGTAGCTGCTGTAGTACTGCGGCCCCTCCGCCCGGAAGCCGAGGGCGTCGTTGTACGCGTTCTGCGGCAGGCCCGAGTCGGTGCGGTAGCGCGGCCAGCCGTCGACCCGGTCCACGGCGGCCAGCCGGTGGTCGAAGGAGGCCCCGGCGGTGGCGGCCGGCTGCGCCCACCGCTCCCGCGCCCGGCGGGTGTCCGCCACGGTGGCCGCGAGGGCGGACTCGGCCAGCACGACCGCCGCCATCAGGACGGCGGCGACCGGCAGCAGCCGCCGCCCCCCGTGCAGGTACAGGAGCAGTGCGGCCAGCGAGAGCGCGCCGCCGCCGAGCACCGCGACCCAGGTGGCGGATCCGAAGTCGTCCGTGCGGCGGAGCAGGAAGGTCGCGCCGACGAGGACGCCGAGGCCCGCCGCGAGCTGCGCGGGGCGCGGCCGGCCGGCCAGGGCCATCCAGGCCACGATCACGACCAGGGCGCTGAAGACGAAGGCCTCGCGGTACGGGTTGCCGTTCGGCACCGCCAGTCCGTGCCAGACGAACTGGGTGGGCGGGAACTGGAAGGAGGCGGCGACCAGCACCAGCGCCGCTCCCCAGACCAGCCGGGTGCGGCCGGCCGTGCGCCGGTCGAAGAAGAACGAGAGGGCCAGGACCAGCGCGAGCGAGGCGACGTACAGCCGCGGTCGGCCGCCCCACAGGTGGGTGGCCGGCAGCATCCCGGTGAGGAAGACGTCCAGGGGCTGCGGGTCGAAGCTGCCCACCCCGGTCGGCTGGGAGGCCTTGCTGGCGAGGTAGGACGGCAGCAGCAGCGGCAGGACCAGCAGGATGCCGGTGCCGGCCGCGGTGTACGCGCGTACGAGCGCCCGGCCCCGCTCCCGCCCGGTCAGCGGCAGCGTCAGCAGGCGGACGGCCAGCAGCACGGTGGCGGCGATCGTGGCCATCATCCCGGTGTAGAAGTTGCCGGCCCAGGCGAGCGCCACCAGCAGTGCGGCGGCCGGCCAGCGCCGGCCCTCGACGCACCACTCGACGGCGATGCCCAGCAGCGGGAGTGCGGCCAGGCCCCAGAGCCACATGGGGATGTAGGAGGCGTCGCTGAGCGCCCAGCCGCACAGGCCGTAGCAGGCGCCGAGCACGCCGCGCTGCCACCAGGAGCCGGGAGCGAGCCGGCCCAGGTAGACGGCCATCAGGGCGGCGGCCAGGCCCATGGTCAGGGGGCTCAGGGCGAAGACGGCGATGTCGACGTGGCGGCGGGGGACCAGGACGGTCAGCCACGAGAAGGGGTTGCCCAGGTAGGTGGCGTAATCGGCCAGGTACTGCTGGCCGAAGCCGCCGCGCCAGTTGAAGAGGAGGTCGCCGGCGCCGTGGCCGTGGACGAGGTCCCACAGTCCCTTGTGGAACGGGACGTACTGGTTCGCCTGGTCGTTGACGGCGCGCGGCCGGGCGCCGAAGGGGGTCTGGCCGCGCAGTGCCCAGGCGGTGCAGAAGGCGGCCGTGGTGAGCACGAAGGCGAGGGCCGGGGCGTACAGCGGCTCCGCCGCCGGTGGTGACCAGCGGCGGCGGGGATCGTTGGGTCTTGTCGGGAGGGCAGGATCCAGCGGTACGGACCCGGCCCGACGGGCCCCTGACGTCGTGATCCCCACGATGTTCCCCTCCGTAGCCCTTTATGGCATGCGATAGGGGAGTCTAGGGTGTTATGTCCAGCGGACGCTGGGGCTCCTGCGGGGCGTGGGCATTTGTTTTGACCGGAGTGGATGGGATAGGTACGCTCAGACCTTGTGCCTGGGGTGTGCCTGGGCTCCTGTGCGTGTCCATCGCCGCACACGAGGAGCCGCAGCCACCGCAATCTGTTCGTCCCCGCCCCGTGCGGAGACCTACAGCATTCGACACGCCCGACCGCGTGGGTCGGAGATGTTCCAGGTTAGTTTTACGACGGCACACAGAAACCGGAGAAGTAGTGCCTACGATCCAGCAGCTGGTCCGAAAGGGCCGGCAGGACAAGGTCGAGAAGACGAAGACGCCCGCGCTGAACGCCTCGCCGCAGCGCCGCGGCGTCTGCACGCGTGTCTTCACCACCACCCCGAAGAAGCCGAACTCGGCCCTCCGTAAGGTCGCGCGTGTGCGTCTGACCTCGGGTATCGAGGTCACGGCCTACATCCCGGGTGAGGGTCACAACCTGCAGGAGCACTCGATCGTGCTCGTGCGTGGTGGCCGTGTGAAGGACCTGCCGGGTGTTCGTTACAAGATCATCCGCGGTGCGCTTGACACGCAGGCTGTCAAGAACCGCAAGCAGGCCCGCAGCCGCTACGGCGCCAAGAAGGAGAAGTAAGAATGCCTCGTAAGGGCCCCGCCCCGAAGCGCCCGGTCATCATCGACCCGGTCTACGGCTCTCCTCTGGTGACGTCGCTGATCAACAAGATCCTGCTGGACGGCAAGCGCTCCACCGCCGAGCGCATCGTCTACGGCGCCATGGAAGGCCTCCGTGACAAGACCGGCAACGACCCGGTCATCACGCTGAAGCGCGCGCTGGAGAACGTCAAGCCGTCCCTCGAGGTCAAGTCCCGCCGTGTCGGTGGCGCGACCTACCAGGTCCCGGTCGAGGTCAAGCCGGGTCGCCAGTCGACCCTGGCCCTCCGCTGGCTCGTGGGTTACTCCCGCGCCCGCCGCGAGAAGACCATGACCGAGCGCCTCATGAACGAGCTGCTGGACGCCTCGAACGGCCTCGGCGCTGCTGTCAAGAAGCGCGAGGACACGCACAAGATGGCCGAGTCCAACAAGGCCTTCGCGCACTACCGCTGGTAGTCGCAACCCACATCGAGAGACCGAGAGAAGACTGAAGCCTTATGGCTACCACTTCGCTTGACCTGGCCAAGGTGCGCAACATCGGCATCATGGCTCACATCGACGCGGGCAAGACGACCACCACCGAGCGCATCCTGTTCTACACCGGTGTGTCTTACAAGATCGGTGAGGTCCACGACGGCGCCGCCACGATGGACTGGATGGAGCAGGAGCAGGAGCGCGGCATCACGATCACGTCCGCCGCGACGACCTGCCACTGGCCGCTCGAGGACGTCGACCACACGATCAACATCATCGACACCCCGGGTCACGTGGACTTCACGGTCGAGGTGGAGCGTTCGCTCCGCGTCCTCGACGGTGCCGTCACCGTGTTCGACGGTGTTGCCGGTGTCGAGCCGCAGTCCGAGACGGTGTGGCGTCAGGCCGACCGTTACGGCGTCCCGCGCATCTGCTTCGTCAACAAGCTCGACCGCACCGGTGCCGAGTTCCACCGCTGCGTCGACATGATCAAGGACCGCCTGGGCGCGGTTCCGATCGTGATGCAGCTGCCCATCGGTGCCGAGGCCGACTTCCAGGGTGTCGTCGACCTCGTCACGATGAAGGCGTTCGTCTGGTCCGCCGAGGCGACCAAGGGCGAGATGTACGACATCGTCGACATCCCGGCCACGCACGCCGAGGCCGCCGAGGAGTGGCGCGGCAAGCTGGTCGAGACCGTCGCCGAGAACGACGACGAGATCATGGAGCTGTACCTGGGCGGCGAGGAGCCGTCCGTGGAGCAGCTGCACGCCGCCGTCCGTCGCATCATCCTCAGCTCCGGCAAGGGTGGCGGCACGACCGTCACCGCGGTGTTCTGTGGCACGGCGTTCAAGAACAAGGGTGTTCAGCCCCTGCTCGACGCCGTCGTCCGCTACCTGCCGTCGCCCCTGGACATCGAGGCCATCGAGGGCCACGACGTCAAGGACGCCGAGGTCGTCGTGAAGCGCAAGCCGTCCGACGAGGAGCCCCTCGCGGCGCTGGCGTTCAAGATCATGAGCGACCCGCACCTCGGCAAGCTCACCTTCGTCCGGGTCTACTCGGGCCGCCTGGAGGCCGGCACCTCGGTGCTGAACTCCGTCAAGGGCAAGAAGGAGCGCATCGGCAAGATCTACCGCATGCACGCGAACAAGCGTGAGGAGATCGACTCGGTGGGCGCCGGCGACATCGTCGCCGTCATGGGCCTGAAGCAGACCACCACCGGTGAGACGCTGTGCGACGAGAAGGCCCCGGTCATCCTGGAGTCCATGGACTTCCCGGCCCCGGTCATCCAGGTCGCCATCGAGCCCAAGTCCAAGGGTGACCAGGAGAAGCTGGGTGTCGCCATCCAGCGTCTCGCGGAGGAGGACCCCTCCTTCCACGTTCACTCGGACGAGGAGACGGGCCAGACCATCCTCGGCGGTATGGGCGAGCTGCACCTCGAGGTGCTGGTCGACCGTATGAAGCGCGAGTTCAAGGTCGAGGCCAACGTCGGCAAGCCGCAGGTCGCGTACCGCGAGACGATCCGCAAGGCCGTCGAGCGCATCGACTTCACCCACAAGAAGCAGACCGGTGGTACCGGTCAGTTCGCCAAGGTGCAGATCGCGATCGAGCCGATCACGGACGCCGACGGTCCGGCGTACGAGTTCGTGAACAAGGTCACCGGTGGCCGCATCCCGAAGGAGTACATCCCTTCGGTCGACGCCGGTGCGCAGGAGGCCATGCAGTTCGGCATCCTGGCCGGCTACGAGATGACCGGCGTCCGCGTCATCCTCCTCGACGGTGGCTACCACGAGGTCGACTCCTCCGAGCTCGCCTTCAAGATCGCCGGTTCGCAGGCGTTCAAGGAGGGTGCGCGCAAGGCCAGCCCCGTGCTGCTCGAGCCGATGATGGCCGTCGAGGTCACCACGCCCGAGGACTACATGGGTGAGGTCATCGGCGACATCAACTCCCGCCGTGGCCAGATCCAGGCCATGGAGGAGCGTCACGGCGCCCGCGTCGTGAAGGGCCTCGTGCCGCTTTCGGAGATGTTCGGCTACGTCGGCGACCTCCGCAGCAAGACCTCGGGTCGCGCAAGCTACTCGATGCAGTTCGACTCCTACGCCGAGGTTCCGCGGAACGTCGCCGAGGAGATCATCGCGAAGGCCAAGGGCGAGTAACTCTTCCGAGTACACGCTTTAGGCTTGTCACCGGAGTCCCTGGGGCAACACGGCAACCGTCGACGTTGCCCCGGGGGAGCCGGCATCCCAGCAAAGATCACCTGGCGCCGATGAGTAAGGCGTACAGAACCACTCCACAGGAGGACCCCAGTGGCGAAGGCGAAGTTCGAGCGGACTAAGCCGCACGTCAACATCGGCACCATCGGTCACATCGACCACGGTAAGACGACCCTCACGGCCGCCATTACCAAGGTGCTGCACGACGCGTACCCCGACCTGAACGAGGCCTCGGCCTTCGACCAGATCGACAAGGCTCCTGAGGAGCGCCAGCGCGGTATCACCATCTCCATCGCGCACGTCGAGTACCAGACCGAGGCGCGTCACTACGCCCACGTCGACTGCCCGGGTCACGCGGACTACATCAAGAACATGATCACCGGTGCCGCGCAGATGGACGGCGCCATCCTCGTGGTCGCCGCCACCGACGGCCCGATGCCGCAGACCAAGGAGCACGTGCTCCTGGCCCGCCAGGTCGGCGTCCCCTCCATCGTCGTCGCCCTGAACAAGGCCGACATGGTGGACGACGAGGAGATCCTGGAGCTCGTCGAGCTCGAGGTCCGTGAGCTCCTGTCCGAGTACGACTTCCCGGGCGACGACGTCCCGGTCGTCCAGGTCTCGGCGCTCAAGGCCCTCGAGGGTGACAAGGAGTGGGGCGAGAAGCTCCTCGGCCTCATGACGGCCGTGGATGACTTCATCCCGACCCCCCCGCGTGACACCGAGAAGCCGTTCCTGATGCCCGTCGAGGACGTCTTCACCATCACCGGTCGCGGTACGGTTGTCACCGGCCGCATCGAGCGTGGTGTCCTGAAGGTCAACGAGACCGTTGACATCATCGGCATCAAGCAGGAGAAGACCACCACCACGGTCACCGGCATCGAGATGTTCCGCAAGCTGCTCGACGAGGGCCAGGCCGGTGAGAACGTCGGTCTGCTGCTCCGCGGCATCAAGCGCGAGGACGTCGAGCGCGGCCAGGTCATCATCAAGCCCGGTTCGGTCACGCCGCACACCGAGTTCGAGGCCCAGGCCTACATCCTGTCCAAGGACGAGGGTGGCCGCCACACGCCGTTCTTCAACAACTACCGTCCGCAGTTCTACTTCCGTACCACGGACGTGACGGGCGTTGTGACCCTCCCCGAGGGCACCGAGATGGTCATGCCGGGCGACAACACCGAGATGTCGGTCGCGCTGATCCAGCCGGTCGCCATGGAGGAGGGCCTGAAGTTCGCCATCCGTGAGGGTGGCCGGACCGTCGGCGCCGGCCAGGTCACCAAGATCACGAAGTAATTCGTGCTCTGACCTGGTAGCTCCCCGGAGCATCCACTGAGGGGCCCCGGCCCGCCGCGCGAGCGGTGGACCGGGGCCTCTCGGCATGTCGCGAGCGGTGGGAGGGGGTCGGTCGGCATGTCGCATGCGCCTGCGAAATGTGACTTGGAGTACCCTTCCCGCTTGCGATTGGCGCCCTCTGCGTGATGTATGGCAGACTGTTCAAGTTGCTCGGTTGAGTACCGATGCTGCGCGCCTCCCGCCGGGAGGACCGGAAGCGAGTCCCACAGTACTCGTCGCCTTTATCTGCCCCAGGGCAGCAATGGGGCGGACGTACGGGAATCTTCCGGGAAGCGTGGGCGGGGTACCGACCAGGCACTCGGTGGGTGTTTCTCCCCCGAAGCGTGGTCCGGGAAAGGATCGCAAACCCTCAAGCAGGGAATTTCCGTATGGGAATTTTCGAAGAGGGGGCGCGACACGCCCGACCGCGTGGGTCGGAGAGAAGCGGCGGAGACGCAGCTTGCCGAGTACCAGAGCGTTCCATTGAGACAAAGGACTACGAAGTAGCCATGGCGGGACAGAAGATCCGCATCCGGCTCAAGGCCTACGACCACGAGGTCATCGACTCCTCGGCGAAGAAGATCGTCGAGACGGTGACCCGCACTGGTGCGTCGGTCGCGGGCCCGGTGCCGCTGCCCACTGAGAAGAACGTGTACTGCGTCATCAAGTCGCCGCACAAGTACAAGGACTCGCGCGAGCACTTCGAGATGCGCACGCACAAGCGCCTGATCGACATCCTCGACCCGACGCCCAAGACCGTTGACTCGCTGATGCGCCTGGACCTTCCGGCCGGCGTTGACATCGAGATCAAGCTCTGAGAGGCGCGGAGAAGATGGCTAAGCAGATCAAGGGCGTCCTGGGCGAGAAGCTCGGCATGACCCAGGTCTGGGACGAGAACAACCGTGTCGTCCCGGTGACCGTCGTCAAGGCCGGACCCTGCGTTGTCACCCAGGTCCGTACGAACGACATCGACGGCTACGAGTCGGTCCAGATCGCCTTCGGCGAGATCGACCCGCGCAAGGTGAACAAGCCCCTCAAGGGCCACTTCGCCAAGGCCGACGTGACCCCGCGCCGCCACCTGGTGGAGATCCGCACCTCCGACGCCAGCGAGTACACGCTGGGCCAGGAGGTCACTGCCGAGGTGTTCGAGTCCGGCGTCAAGGTTGACGTCACGGGCACGAGCAAGGGCAAGGGCTTCGCCGGTGTCATGAAGCGCCACAACTTCCGTGGTGGCAAGGCTTCGCACGGTGCCCACCGCGTGCACCGCAAGCCCGGTTCGATCGGTGGCTGCGCCACCCCGGGCCGTGTCTTCAAGGGCATGAAGATGGCCGGCCGCATGGGTAACGACCGAGTCACCACCCAGAACCTGACCGTTCACGCCGTTGACGCGGAGAAGGGCCTGCTCCTCATCAAGGGCGCGGTTCCTGGTCCGAACGGCGGCCTCGTCCTGGTCCGCACTGCGGCCAAGGGGGCCTGAGGACTATGAGCACCATTGACATTCTGTCGCCTGCCGGCGACAAGACCGGGACCGTTGAGCTCCCGGCCGAGATCTTCGACGCCAAGGTCAGCGTTCCGCTGATCCACCAGGTCGTCGTCGCGCAGCTGGCCGCCGCCCGTCAGGGTACGCACAAGGTCAAGTCGCGTGGCGAGGTCCGCGGTGGTGGTAAGAAGCCGTACCGCCAGAAGGGCACCGGCCGCGCCCGTCAGGGTTCGACCCGTGCGCCGCAGTTCGCCGGCGGTGGCGTCGTGCACGGCCCCGTGCCGCGTGACTACTCGCAGCGGACCCCGAAGAAGATGAAGGCCGCCGCCCTCCGCGGTGCCCTCACCGACCGGGCCCGTCACTCCCGCATCCACGTCGTCTCCGGCGTGGTCGAGGGTGCCGCTTCCACCAAGGCCGCCAAGACGCTGTTCGGCAAGATCTCGGAGCGCAAGAACCTGCTCCTGGTCGTCGACCGTGCCGACGAGGCCGCGTGGCTGTCCGCCCGCAACCTGCCCCAGGTGCACATCCTGGAGCCGGGCCAGCTGAACACGTACGACGTGCTCGTCTCGGACGACGTGGTCTTCACCCAGGCCGCTTTCGAGTCCTTCGTGTCTGGCCCCAAGGCCGCTGAGACCGAAGGGAACGAGGGCTGATGTCTGAGGCCACGATCACCAGCAAGACCTTCACGGACCCGCGCGACATCCTTGTCCGCCCGGTCGTCTCCGAGAAGAGCTACGCGCTGCTGGACGAGAACAAGTACACGTTCATCGTCGACCCCCGTGCCAACAAGACCCAGATCAAGCAGGCCGTCGAGGCGGTCTTCTCGGTCAAGGTCACCGGGGTGAACACGATCAACCGCCAGGGCAAGCGCAAGCGCACCCGCACCGGTTTCGGTAAGCGCGCCAACACCAAGCGCGCCATCGTCACCCTTGCCGAGGGCGCCCGTATCGACATCTTCGGCGGCCCGGTCTCCTAACGGAGTCCGAGTCGTCCGGAATCGGACGAGGACTGAGAAATGGGTATCCGCAAGTACAAGCCGACGACCCCGGGCCGTCGTGGCTCCAGCGTCGCCGACTTTGTCGAGATCACGCGGTCCACGCCGGAGAAGTCGCTGGTCCGCCCCCTGCACAGCAAGGGCGGCCGTAACAACGCCGGTCGTGTGACCGTTCGCCACCAGGGCGGTGGCCACAAGCGCGCCTACCGTGTGATCGACTTCCGTCGTCACGACAAGGACGGCGTGCCGGCCAAGGTCGCTCACATCGAGTACGACCCGAACCGCACCGCGCGCATCGCTCTCCTGCACTACGCGGACGGCGAGAAGCGCTACATCATCGCTCCGCGCGGCCTGAACCAGGGCGACCGGATCGAGAACGGCCCGACGGCCGACATCAAGCCCGGTAACAACCTGGCGCTCCGCAACATCCCGGTCGGTACCACGATCCACGCGATCGAGCTCCGTCCCGGTGGCGGTGCCAAGTTCGCCCGTTCTGCGGGTGCCTCCGTGCAGCTGCTGGCGAAGGAGGGCACGCACGCCCACCTTCGTATGCCGTCCGGTGAGATCCGCCTGGTCGACGTGCGCTGCCGCGCCACCGTCGGCGAGGTCGGCAACGCCGAGCAGTCGAACATCAACTGGGGCAAGGCCGGCCGCATGCGCTGGAAGGGCGTCCGCCCGACCGTCCGCGGTGTCGCGATGAACCCGGTTGACCACCCGCACGGTGGTGGTGAGGGCAAGACCTCCGGTGGTCGCCACCCGGTCTCCCCGTGGGGTCAGAAGGAGGGTCGTACTCGTTCGCCGAAGAAGGCTTCGAACAAGTACATCGTCCGCCGCCGCAAGACGAACAAGAAGCGCTAGGAGCGGGTTTAGATGCCGCGCAGTCTCAAGAAGGGGCCCTTCGTCGACGACCACCTCGTAAAGAAGGTGGACGCCCAGAACGAAGCCGGCACCAAGAACGTCATCAAGACCTGGTCCCGTCGCTCGATGATCATCCCCAGCATGCTGGGTCACACCATCGCGGTGCACAACGGCAAGACCCATGTCCCGGTGTTCGTCACCGAGTCCATGGTCGGCCACAAGCTCGGCGAGTTCTCGCCGACTCGCACCTTCCGCGGCCACGTCAAGGACGACCGGAAGTCGAAGCGCCGCTAATCGCGGGGTGGGAACGACTATGACTTACACCGAAGGGACAACCATGGAAGCCAGGGCCCAGGCGCGGTACATCCGCGTCACGCCCATGAAGGCCCGCCGTGTGGTGGACCTCATCCGTGGCATGGACGCCACGGAGGCCCAGGCGGTCCTGCGTTTCGCCCCGCAGGCCGCATCTGTGCCGGTCGGCAAGGTGCTCGACAGCGCCATCGCCAACGCCGCGCACAACTACAACCACACGGACGCCTCCTCGCTCTTCATCAGCGAGGCGTTTGTTGACGAGGGCCCGACCCTGAAGCGGTTCCGTCCGCGTGCCCAGGGCCGTGCCTACCGGATCCGCAAGCGGACCTCCCACATCACCGTGGTCGTCAGCAGCAAGGAAGGAACCCGGTAATGGGCCAGAAGGTAAACCCGCACGGGTTCCGGCTCGGCATCACCACCGACTTCAAGTCGCGCTGGTACGCCGACAAGCTGTACAAGGACTACGTCAAGGAAGACGTCGCCATCCGTCGGATGATGACGTCCGGCATGGAGCGCGCCGGCATCTCGAAGGTTGAGATCGAGCGCACCCGTGACCGCGTCCGCGTGGACATCCACACCGCCCGTCCGGGCATCGTCATCGGCCGCCGTGGCGCCGAGGCCGACCGCATCCGCGGCGACCTCGAGAAGCTCACGGGCAAGCAGGTCCAGCTGAACATCCTCGAGGTCAAGAACCCCGAGGTCGACGCTCAGCTCGTGGCCCAGGCCGTTGCCGAGCAGCTCTCCTCCCGCGTCTCCTTCCGTCGGGCCATGCGCAAGAGCATGCAGTCCGCCATGAAGGCCGGCGCCAAGGGCATCAAGATCCAGTGTGGTGGCCGTCTCGGCGGCGCCGAGATGTCCCGCTCGGAGTTCTACCGCGAGGGTCGTGTGCCGCTGCACACGCTGCGCGCGAACGTCGAGTACGGCTTCTTCGAGGCCAAGACCACCTTCGGCCGCATCGGCGTGAAGGTCTGGATCTACAAGGGCGACGTCAAGAACATCGCCGAGGTCCGCGCCGAGAACGCTGCCGCCCGTGCCGGCAACCGTCCGGCCCGTGGCGGTGCTGACCGCCCGGCCGGCCGCGGTGGCCGTGGTGGCGAGCGTGGCGGCCGCGGCCGCAAGCCGCAGCAGAGCGCCGCTGCCGAGGCCCCCAAGGCCGAGGCCGCTGCCGCTGCTCCGGCCGAGAGCACCGGAACGGAGGCCTGACCGACATGCTGATCCCCCGTAGGGTCAAGCACCGCAAGCAGCACCACCCGAAGCGCAACGGTATGGCCAAGGGCGGTACTGAGGTCGCATTCGGCGAGTACGGCATCCAGGCCCTCACCCCGGCCTACGTGACGAACCGTCAGATCGAGTCCGCTCGTATCGCGATGACCCGTCACATCAAGCGTGGCGGCAAGGTCTGGATCAACATCTACCCGGACCGTCCGCTGACGAAGAAGCCCGCCGAGACCCGCATGGGTTCCGGTAAGGGTTCCCCGGAGTGGTGGATCGCGAACGTCAAGCCCGGTCGGGTGATGTTCGAGCTGTCCTACCCGAACGAGAAGATTGCGCGTGAGGCTCTGACTCGTGCGGCCCACAAGCTGCCGATGAAGTGCCGGATCGTCAAGCGCGAGGCAGGTGAGTCGTGATGGCGGCCGGTACCAAGGCGTCGGAGCTGCGCGAGCTGGGCAACGAGGAGCTCGTTGCCAAGCTTCGTGAGGCCAAGGAAGAGCTGTTCAAGCTCCGTTTCCAGGCGGCCACGGGCCAGCTGGAGAACAACGGTCGGCTCAAGTCCGTCCGTAAGGACATCGCCCGGATCTACACCCTGATGCACGAGCGCGAGCTCGGCATCGAGACGGTGGAGAGCGCCTGATGAGCGAGAACAACGTGACTGAGAACAAGACCGAGCGCGGCTTCCGCAAGACCCGCGAGGGTCTGGTCGTCAGCGACAAGATGGACAAGACCGTCGTCGTCGCCGTCGAGGACCGCGTGAAGCACGCCCTGTACGGCAAGGTCATCCGCCGTACGAACAAGCTCAAGGCGCACGACGAGCAGAACGCTGCGGGCGTCGGCGACCGCGTCCTCCTCATGGAGACCCGGCCGCTGTCCTCGACGAAGCGCTGGCGCGTCGTCGAGATCCTCGAGAAGGCCAAGTAATTACCTGAGGGGTTTCCCTCAGGTCAGTTCCGCCAGGCTCGGCAGGGGCTTCGCTGAAGCCCCTGCCGGGAACCGGCAGACAAACAGGAGATAGACGTGATCCAGCAGGAGTCGCGGCTTCGTGTCGCCGACAACACTGGTGCCAAGGAGATCCTTTGCATCCGTGTTCTCGGTGGCTCCGGCCGCCGCTACGCGGGCATCGGTGACGTCATCGTCGCCACCGTCAAGGACGCGATCCCCGGTGGCAACGTGAAGAAGGGTGACGTCGTCAAGGCGGTCATCGTTCGCACCGTCAAGGAGCGCCGCCGCCAGGACGGCTCGTACATCCGCTTCGACGAGAACGCCGCCGTCATTCTGAAGAACGACGGCGACCCTCGCGGCACCCGCATCTTCGGCCCGGTCGGCCGTGAGCTGCGCGAGAAGAAGTTCATGAAGATCATCTCGCTCGCGCCGGAGGTGCTGTAAGCATGAAGATCAAGAAGGGCGACCTGGTCCAGGTCATCACCGGCAAGGACAAGGGCAAGCAGGGCAAGGTCATCCAGGCCCTGCCGGCTGAGAACCGTGTCCTGGTCGAGGGTGTCAACCGGGTCAAGAAGCACACCAAGGCTGGTCCGAACCAGGCCGGCGGCATCGTGATCACCGAGGCCCCCGTCCACGTTTCGAACGTCCAGCTGGTCGTGGAGAAGGACGGCAAGAAGGTCGTCACCCGCGTCGGTTACCGCTTCGACGACGAGGGCAACAAGATCCGCGTTGCCAAGCGCACGGGTGAGGACATCTGATGGCTACCACTCCGCGTCTGAAGACGAAGTACCGCGAGGAGATCGCGGGCAAGCTGCGTGACGAGTTCAAGTACGAGAACGTCATGCAGACCCCCGGCCTCGTGAAGATCGTGGTCAACATGGGTGTCGGCGACGCCGCCCGTGACTCGAAGCTGATCGAGGGCGCTGTCCGCGACCTCACCACGATCACCGGCCAGAAGCCGGCCGTGACCAAGGCCCGCAAGTCCATCGCGCAGTTCAAGCTGCGCGAGGGTCAGCCGATCGGCTGCCACGTCACCCTCCGTGGTGACCGCATGTGGGAGTTCCTGGACCGTACGCTGTCGCTCGCGCTGCCGCGCATCCGCGACTTCCGTGGTCTGTCGCCGAAGCAGTTCGACGGCCGTGGCAACTACACCTTCGGTCTCACGGAGCAGGTCATGTTCCACGAGATCGACCAGGACAAGATCGACCGTACCCGGGGTATGGACATCACCGTGGTCACCACGGCGACCAACGACGCTGAGGGCCGCGCGCTCCTTCGTCACCTCGGCTTCCCCTTCAAGGAGGCGTGAGCGAGATGGCGAAGAAGGCTCTCATCGCGAAGGCTGCCCGCAAGCCCAAGTTCGGCGTGCGCGCGTACACCCGCTGCCAGCGCTGCGGTCGTCCGCACTCCGTGTACCGCAAGTTCGGCCTCTGCCGCGTGTGCCTCCGTGAGATGGCTCACCGTGGCGAGCTGCCGGGCGTGACCAAGAGCTCCTGGTAAATCCCTTCACCCACTGGGTGTTGAGGGTTTCCGAGCGCTCTCGGTAAGCAACTGGTCGGCGGACCGCCCGTCCCGCATGCCGTAGGCTTGTGGGGTTGGGCGTCCGCCGCCCTACCGACTTACTACGCCGTAGGTCCCCGCGCCGCACCCGTCCCGCCTCTGAGTGGGGAGAGGGATGGCGCATACAGGAAACCCCGGCGAGAGAGGCCGAAGGCCAATTCATGACCATGACTGACCCCATCGCAGACATGCTCACGCGTCTGCGTAACGCAAACTCGGCGTACCACGACACCGTCGTGATGCCGCACAGCAAGATCAAGTCGCACATCGCGGAAATCCTCAAGCAGGAGGGTTTCATCACCGGCTGGAAGGTCGAGGACGCCGAGGTCGGTAAGAACCTCGTTCTCGAGCTGAAGTTCGGTCCGAACCGCGAGCGCTCGATCGCCGGCATCAAGCGCATCTCGAAGCCGGGTCTGCGCGTGTACGCGAAGTCCACCAACCTGCCGAAGGTCCTCGGCGGCCTGGGCGTGGCGATCATCTCCACGTCCCACGGTCTCCTGACCGGCCAGCAGGCGCAGAAGAAGGGCGTGGGTGGGGAAGTCCTCGCCTACGTCTGGTAGTCGGGAACGGAGGAAAAGCTATGTCTCGTATTGGCAAGCTCCCCATCCCGGTTCCCGCCGGCGTGGACGTCACCATCGAGGGCCGCACGGTCACCGTCAAGGGCTCCAAGGGCTCCCTGACCCACACCGTTGCCGCTCCGATCGAGATCGTTAAGGGCGAGGACGGCGTTCTGAACGTCACCCGTCCGAACGACGAGCGTCAGAACAAGGCCCTCCACGGCCTGTCCCGCACGCTGGTGGCCAACATGATCACCGGTGTGACCCAGGGATACACGAAGGCGCTCGAGATCAGCGGTGTCGGTTACCGCGTGGCCGCGAAGGGCTCCGACCTGGAGTTCCAGCTCGGCTACAGCCACCCGATCCTGGTGGAGGCCCCCGAGGGCATCTCCTTCAAGGTCGAGTCGCCGACCAAGTTCTCGGTCGAGGGCATCGACAAGCAGAAGGTCGGCGAGGTCGCCGCCAACATCCGCAAGCTGCGGAAGCCCGACCCGTACAAGGCCAAGGGTGTCAAGTACGCGGGCGAGGTCATCCGCCGCAAGGTCGGAAAGGCTGGTAAGTAAAGCCATGGCATACGGTGTGAAGATCGCCAAGGGCGACGCTTACAAGCGGACCGCTAAGCAGCGCCGCCACATCCGCATCCGCAAGACCATCTCCGGTACGGCCGAGCGTCCGCGCCTGGTCGTCAACCGGAGCAACCGCGGCATCACCGCCCAGGTGATCGACGACCTCAAGGGTCACACCCTGGCGTCGGCGTCCCACCTGGACGCGTCGATCCGCGGTGGCGAGGGTGACAAGTCCGCGCAGGCCAAGCAGGTCGGTGCCCTGGTCGCTGAGCGCGCCAAGGCCGCCGGCGTCGAGGCCGTCGTGTTCGACCGTGGTGGCAACAGGTACGCCGGGCGCATTGCCGCTCTGGCTGACGCCGCCCGCGAAGCCGGGCTGAAGTTCTAAGCCCCGGTTCCGGGACTAACGGACGTAACAGAGAGAGGTAATCCAATGGCTGGACCCCAGCGCCGCGGCAGCGGTGCCGGTGGCGGCGAGCGGCGGGACCGGAAGGGTCGCGACGGTGGCGCTGCTGCCGCCGAGAAGACCGCGTACGTTGAGCGCGTAGTCGCGATCAACCGCGTCGCCAAGGTTGTCAAGGGTGGTCGTCGTTTCTCCTTCACCGCGCTGGTCGTGGTGGGTGACGGTGACGGCACCGTGGGTGTCGGTTACGGCAAGGCCAAGGAGGTGCCGGCCGCCATCGCCAAGGGTGTTGAGGAGGCCAAGAAGCACTTCTTCAAGGTCCCCCGTATCCAGGGCACCATCCCCCACCCGATCCAGGGTGAGAAGGCGGCGGGCGTCGTCCTGCTGAAGCCTGCTTCCCCCGGTACCGGTGTTATCGCCGGTGGCCCGGTGCGCGCCGTCCTGGAGTGCGCCGGCGTTCACGACATCCTGTCGAAGTCGCTCGGCTCCGACAACGCGATCAACATCGTGCACGCGACCGTGGAGGCCCTGAAGGGCCTGCAGCGTCCCGAGGAGATCGCGGCCCGCCGCGGTCTGCCGCTCGAGGACGTCGCCCCCGCGGCTCTGCTTCGTGCGCGTGCGGGAGCGGGTGCGTAATGGCTCGCCTCAAGATCACGCAGACGAAGTCGTACATCGGCAGCAAGCAGAACCACCGCGACACCCTGCGTTCGCTCGGGCTCAAGCGCCTGAACGACGTGGTCGTCAAGGAGGACCGCCCCGAGTTCCGCGGCATGGTGCACACCGTCCGCCACCTCGTGACGGTTGAGGAGGTCGACTGATCATGGCGGAGAACAACCCGCTCAAGATCCACAACCTCCGTCCCGCCCCGGGCGCCAAGACCGCCAAGACCCGTGTGGGTCGTGGTGAGGCGTCCAAGGGTAAGACGGCCGGTCGTGGTACCAAGGGCACGAAGGCCCGCTACCAGGTTCCGGAGCGCTTCGAGGGTGGCCAGATGCCGCTCCACATGCGCCTCCCGAAGCTGAAGGGCTTCAAGAACCCGTTCCGCACCGAGTTCCAGGTCGTGAACCTGGACAAGCTCGCGGCCCTGTACCCGCAGGGTGGCGAGGTCACCGTGGCCGACCTGGTCGCCAAGGGTGCCGTGCGCAAGAACCAGCTCGTCAAGGTCCTGGGCCAGGGCGAGATCTCCGTGGCGCTGCAGGTTTCGGTTGACGCCGTTTCCGCCTCCGCCAAGGAGAAGATTGCCGCCGCCGGCGGCACCGTCACCGAGCTCGTCTGAATCACGGACGCCATCGGCTGACAGCTAGTACCAGAGAACTGGGGATGCCTCTTTGAGGCATCCCCAGTTTTTTGTTGGCCTGGACGGCGCAGGGTGTAATGCAGGCCACAGTAAAGCTGTTGGTGCAATTCCGCTTTCCTTCGCGTTGGCTGAATCTTTTTCAATTCCTGGGCGCCGTGCGGATCTGGGAATGGCCATGGCTTCTGCGGCTGCCGCGGCAGCCGTGTTCGGCGTCGCCGCGCCGGCCGTCGCCGCGGACGGCTCCTGCACTACGACCGAATTCTGTGCGTACAGCAAGGCGGACCGCCACCCGTCCGAGGGGTACTACGACCTGAGTACTCCTGACGCGAACTTCACGGACAATTACTACTACAGGACCGGCGGCAACCTCAACGATTCCATTTCCTCGTACACCGCGGGGACCGGTACGTCTTGCGCCGGCTACAGCCTCTTTTTTGACAAGGACTTCCATGGGCCGAAGTTGAGCATCCCGAAGGGCTGGGGCGGGAACCTCGCCGGTGTGTACGCGATGTACAACGACGAGTTCTCTTCTTATTCGAAGTACGGTTGCTAGTGGATTGATCTGGTGGGGTGGCCGATTCGTTGGGATCGGCCACCCCACTCGTTTGGGTGAGAGGTGATGAACATGCGTGTGTGGGGACGACGCGTTGCCGTGTCTGTGGCGCTCATTGCCGTCAGCGGGTGCTCGTCCGGGGCGGTGGGCCGGACCGGCGGACCCGCAGCTGCTTCTGTTCCTCCGCGCAGTGCGGTGGCCACTCCGTTGGATGCGTTCCTGCCGTCCCCTCAGGAGACGCTCACGCTCCAGCGAGGCGAGGCGGTGCTGACGAATTCCTGTTTGGGCAGGCTTGGATTCAATCAAAATCCGATGCCGTTGCCGTCGAGCATGCGCCCCACCGAGCGGCACCCCGAATTCATTGACGTTCCCTTGAGGCAGGCGCAGAGGATTGGCTACAGCCGTTCCGACGCTCCGGCCGAGAACACGCGCAGCGCCTGGGACGAGAAGTCGTCAAAGGTGCAACAGGATCTTCTTTTCGGGCGTGTCAAGTCATACGGCGGCAGAGTCGTACCCGCCGGTGGCTGCATACGGGAGGTCGCCGAGAAGATCACGAGCGGAACTCGGATTCCCAGAAAGATTGTAGGCGGTGGGGTCGAGCTGAATCGGATGGCGGATGCTTCCCCTACTGGCCTGGCAGAAGCTCATATCGATGTCGTCAGGTTGGATGCCATTGCCCAGGCCAAGCGGGATGGGCGGGTCAGGGATTCTGCAAGCAGGTGGGCTGCTTGCATGGCTCGACATGGGATGAGATACCGGTCACCGGATGAGTCCGCGAACGATCCGCGCTGGTCTGGGGATTCTGTGAGTAGTCTTGAGAGAGAGACCGCGGTCGCTGACATGAAATGCCAGGCGGAAGTGCGGTACCGGCAGACGATGATTGCCGTGCAGTCGGTCTATGAGGAGCGGGTCATCAAGGCCCGCGCATCGGAACTAGGCACCCTGCGTTCCAACCTCAAGAGGTGGGTGGCCAACTCCGCCGAGGCCGTACGTGCCGCAAGCTGATTCCGCAGGGATGTCGATCAGGGGGACCGGCGGCAGTAGGGGTGCCCAGTCGGTGCGGCCAGGAGGGAGGGCTCCGGGCCGTGACCGCGGGGTGGGGCCCGCTCTGTCAACGTCCACGTCCACACAGCACCGTCGTCCCGCGGCGGCTCTCAAATGGGGCATCTCAGGTCGGTCGTTCCTTGTCGGCGGTACACGCCGGTAAGGTAGCTCGTGGTGTGCTGTACAGGGCGGGGGCACAGCCCCCACCGGGGGGCGCGTTCCGTGACCCCTGCACCTATTTGTCACATTTTTCGGACCCTTAGACCGTCACCCTCACGCGAAACGCGGGGGTCGCAGGAGGCACCGTGCTCACCGCGTTCGCCCGGGCGTTCAAGACGCCCGACCTGCGCAAGAAGCTGCTCTTCACGCTCGGCATCATCATGCTGTTCCGGCTCGGTTCCCACGTGCCGGTTCCCGGCGTGGACTACGAAGCCGTGCAGTTCTGCGTGAACCAGGCAGGCAACACCAACGGCCTGTTCGGGCTGGTCAACATGTTCAGCGGCGGCGCGCTGCTGCAGATCACCATCTTCGCGCTCGGCATCATGCCGTACATCACGGCGAGCATCATCCTGCAGCTCCTGACCGTGGTGATCCCCCGGCTGGAGAACCTCAAGAAGGAGGGGCAGGCCGGCACTGCGAAGATCACGCAGTACACGCGCTACCTGACGGTGGCTCTCGCCATCCTGCAGGGCACGGGTCTCGTGGCCACCGCCCGCAGTGGCGCTCTGTTCGGCAACTGCGCCCGGGCGGGCCAGATCGTCCCCGACCAGTCGATCTTCAGCACCGCTGTCATGGTCATCACGATGACCGCCGGTACCTGTGTCGTCATGTGGCTCGGCGAGCTCATCACCGACCGCGGCGTCGGCAACGGCATGTCGATCCTGATGTTCATCTCGATCGCCGCCGGCTTCGTCGGCGCCCTCTGGCAGATCAAGCTCCAGGGCAAGATCGCCGACGGCTGGGTCGAGTTCGGCGTGGTGATCCTCGTCGGCCTCGCGATGGTGGCCCTCGTGGTCTTCGTCGAGCAGGCCCAGCGCCGCATCCCGGTCCAGTACGCGAAGCGCATGATCGGCCGGCGCGCGTACGGCGGCACCTCGACCTACATCCCGCTGAAGGTCAACCAGGCGGGTGTGATCCCGGTCATCTTCGCCTCGTCGCTGCTCTACATCCCGGCGCTGATCGTCCAGTTCTCCGGCTCCACCGCGGGCTGGGCCACCTGGATCTCCAAGCACTTCGTCAAGGGCGACCACCCGTACTACATCGCCGCCTACTTCCTCCTGATCGTTTTCTTCGCGTTCTTCTACGTGGCGATTTCTTTCAACCCCGAGGAAGTAGCCGACAACATGAAGAAGTATGGTGGCTTCATCCCGGGCATCCGGGCTGGTCGACCTACTGCCGAGTACCTGAGCTACGTGCTCAACCGGATCACCTGGCCGGGGTCGCTGTACCTGGGTCTCATCGCTCTTGTGCCGACGATGGCGTTGGCGGGCTTCGGCGCGAACCAGAACTTCCCGTTCGGCGGGACGAGCATCCTCATCATCGTGGGTGTGGGCCTGGAGACCGTGAAGCAGATCGAGAGCCAGCTCCAGCAGCGCAATTACGAAGGGTTCCTCCGCTGATGCGTATCGTCCTCGTCGGGCCGCCTGGTGCGGGCAAGGGAACGCAGGCCGCGTTCCTCGCGAAGAATCTGTCGATCCCGCACATCTCCACGGGCGACCTCTTCCGCGCCAACATCAGCCAGGGCACCGAGCTCGGCAAGAAGGCGAAGGCGTACATGGACGCCGGCGACCTGGTGCCGGACGAGGTCACCATCGGCATGGCCAAGGACCGCATGGAGCAGCCGGACGCCGTGAACGGCTTCCTGCTCGACGGTTTCCCGCGCAACGTGTCGCAGGCCGAGGCCCTCGACTCGATGCTCCAGGGCGCCGACATGAAGCTGGACGCCGTGCTCGACCTGGAGGTCCCCGAGGACGAGGTCGTCAAGCGCATCGCCGGCCGCCGGATCTGCCGCAACGACTCGGCGCACGTCTTCCACGTGTCGTACAAGGCGCCGAAGACCGAGGGCGTCTGCGACGTCTGCGGCGGCGAGCTGTACCAGCGTCCGGACGACACCGAGGACACCGTCCGCAACCGGCTGGACGTGTACCACACCCAGACCGAGCCGATCATCGACTACTACAAGGCCCAGGGCCTCGTCGTCACGATCTCGGCGCTGGGCGAGGTCCAGGACGTCACGAAGCGCGCGATGGACGCCCTGAACAAGTCCGAGGGCTGATCTCGCGATCGCCCGACCGGGTGAGCTCCCGGCGGCGCGGTCCGCGACCGGAGTACCCGCTCGCCTCCGATCGCCCGTAGTACCCCGTACGGCCGCGGTGTCCGCTGGACGCCGCGGCCGTACTGTTGAGCAGAGCAGCCGAGACACCCCGTCACACCCGGAAGGCAAGGGCATGGTCCAGATCAAGACCCCGGAGCAGATCGCGAAGATGCGCGAGGCGGGGCTGGTCGTCGCCGCCATCCACGCGGCCACCCGTGAGGCGGCCGTGCCCGGCGCCACCACGAAGGACCTGGACGAGGTCGCCCGCAAGGTGATCGCCGACCACGGCGCGAAGTCGAACTTCCTGGGGTACGGGGGCTTCCCCGCGACCATCTGCACCTCCGTGAACGAGGTCGTGGTCCACGGCATCCCCGACGAGAAGACCGTCCTCAAGGACGGCGACATCATCTCGATCGACTGCGGCGCGATCGTGGACGGCTGGCACGGCGACGCGGCGTACACCGCCTTCGTGGGCACGGGCCACGCGCCGGAGCTGCTGGAGCTGTCGCGGGTGACCGAGGAGTCCATGTGGGCCGGCATCGCGGCCATGAAGCTGGGCAACCGGCTGGTGGACATCTCCAAGGCCATCGAGTCGTTCATCAAGCGCCAGCCGCGGCCGGCCACCGGTGACCACAGCCTCGGCCGGTACGGGATCATCGAGGACTACGGCGGCCACGGCATCGGTTCCGAGATGCACATGGACCCGCACCTGCTGAACTACGTCTCGCGCAAGCGCGGCAAGGGCATCAAGCTGGTCCCGGGCGTGTGCCTGGCCATCGAGCCGATGGTCTCGCTGGGTACCGCGCAGACCGAGGTGCTCGCGGACGACTGGACCGTCATCACCACGGACGGCACCTGGTCCTCGCACTGGGAGCACTCGATCGCCCTGACCGAGGCCGGCCCGATCGTCCTGACCTCGCCCGACTGCGGCAAGGCGAAGCTGGCGGAGTACGGCGTGTCGACCGCGCCCGATCCGCTGGGCTGAAGCCGCCCCTGCCGGGCCGGGCGGGCCGCTTAGTGATCTATGTTGGTGGGCAAACTCTCCGGATTCGTCTTTCTGGGTGCCCTGACGTAGACTGACTCGTCGGCTCCTTTGCATCCGCATGTCCGCATGCGTCGCGAGGAGCTGATCAAGGTAGCCGATTCGAAAGGCGAAGCGTGGCCAAGAAGCAAGGTGCCATCGAGATCGAGGGCACCGTGATCGAGTCCCTCCCGAACGCCATGTTCAAGGTGGAGCTCCAGAACGGTCACAAGGTCCTCGCGCACATCTCCGGAAAGATGCGGATGCACTACATCCGAATCCTCCCGGACGACCGGGTCGTGGTGGAGCTCTCTCCCTACGACCTGACGCGTGGCCGGATCGTCTACCGGTACAAGTAGATCTTGTCGCACTCCCGTGCGGGCATTCGCCCCTGCGGGGTGGTGGCACTGACCCGGAGAACCTCACATCCCATGAAGGTCAAGCCGAGCGTCAAGAAGATCTGCGACAAGTGCAAGGTGATCCGCCGTCACGGCCGGGTCATGGTCATCTGCGACAACCTGCGCCACAAGCAGCGCCAGGGCTGACGCACGCCGACCTGCACTTCGCAGTTCTTCGCGCGACGTAAGTAACAACGTAAAAACGCAGAGCCCGCCCAGCCCGCAAGGGTCGGCGGCACCTCCGGCGGGGGCCGGGGACCCGATACGTACCTCATACGGCGGTCGGGAGCGGCTCTGTGGCAGACCCCCGAACACACAGGAGCCATTGAATGGCACGCGTTTCCGGTGTTGACATCCCGCGCGAAAAGCGTGTGGAGATCGCACTCACCTACGTCTTCGGTATCGGGCGCACCCGGTCCAAGGAGATCCTCGCCTCCACCGGCGTGGACCCGAACACCCGCGTTCGCGACCTGGCCGAAGAGGACCTCGTCAAGATCCGCGAGTACGTGGACGCCAACCTCCAGACCGAGGGTGACCTCCGCCGCGAGATCCAGGGCGACATCCGCCGCAAGATCGAGATCCAGTGCTACCAGGGCATTCGGCACCGCCGTGGCCTGCCGGTCCACGGTCAGCGCACCAGCACGAACGCCCGTACCCGCAAGGGCCCGCGTCGCGCCATCGCCGGTAAGAAGAAGCCGGGCAAGAAGTAGTCCTCAGCGGACTCGCTTTCCAGCGGTCTTGCTATAGGACCGACCACCTCCCTGTAGGAGTAAGAGATGCCCCCCAAGGGTCGTCAGGGCGCTGCCAAGAAGGTGCGCCGCAAGGAAAAGAAGAACGTCGCTCACGGGCACGCCCACATCAAGAGCACGTTCAACAACACGATCGTGTCCATCACGGACCCGACCGGCAACGTGATCTCCTGGGCCTCCGCCGGCCACGTCGGCTTCAAGGGCTCGCGCAAGTCCACCCCGTTCGCCGCGCAGATGGCCGCCGAGTCGGCCGCCCGCCGCGCGCAGGAGCACGGCATGCGCAAGGTCGACGTCTTCGTCAAGGGTCCCGGCTCCGGCCGTGAGACCGCGATCCGCTCCCTCCAGGCCACCGGCCTCGAGGTGGGTTCGATCCAGGACGTCACCCCCACCCCGCACAACGGCTGCCGCCCGCCGAAGCGCCGCCGCGTCTGACCCCGTTCTGCGGGTCCGACCAGCGCGTTTCGACGCACTGAGCTCAGTGTCCGGGCGGTACGGCCCCCTCGGGGGGCGTGCCGCCCGTACGCTTGCAGTACCGCCGCTGTCGCGCCGTAGGGCGTGCAGCGACCCGTCGGACGTCAAATAGTGGGCGTCCACGACTGAAGGAAAAAGACATGCTTATCGCTCAGCGTCCTTCGCTGACCGAAGAGGTCGTCGACGAATACCGCTCGCGGTTCGTGATCGAGCCGCTGGAGCCGGGCTTCGGCTACACCCTCGGCAACTCCCTGCGCCGTACCCTCCTGTCCTCCATCCCGGGTGCCGCCGTCACCAGCATCCGCGTGGACGGCGTCCTGCACGAGTTCACCACCGTGCCGGGTGTCAAGGAGGACGTCACCGACATCATCCTGAACATCAAGCAGCTGGTCGTCTCCTCGGAGCACGACGAGCCCGTCGTGATGTACCTGCGCAAGCAGGGCCCCGGTCTGGTGACCGCCGCCGACATCGCGCCCCCGGCCGGTGTCGAGGTGCACAACCCGGACCTGGTCCTCGCCACGCTGAACGGCAAGGGCAAGCTGGAGATGGAGCTGACCGTCGAGCGCGGTCGCGGCTACGTCTCCGCCGTCCAGAACAAGCAGGTGGGCCAGGAGATCGGCCGCATCCCGGTCGACTCCATCTACAGCCCGGTCCTCAAGGTCACCTACAAGGTCGAGGCGACCCGAGTCGAGCAGCGCACCGACTTCGACAAGCTGATCGTCGACGTCGAGACCAAGCAGGCGATGCGCCCGCGCGACGCCATGGCGTCCGCCGGTAAGACCCTGGTCGAGCTGTTCGGTCTGGCCCGCGAGCTCAACATCGACGCCGAGGGCATCGACATGGGCCCGTCCCCGACGGACGCCGCCCTGGCCGCCGACCTGGCGCTGCCGATCGAGGAGCTCGAGCTCACGGTCCGCTCGTACAACTGCCTCAAGCGCGAGGGCATCCACTCCGTGGGTGAGCTCGTCGCCCGCTCCGAGGCCGACCTGCTCGACATCCGCAACTTCGGTGCGAAGTCGATCGACGAGGTCAAGGCGAAGCTGGCCGGCATGGGCCTGGCCCTGAAGGACAGCCCGCCCGGGTTCGACCCGACCGCCGCCGCCGACGCGTTCGGCGCGGACGACGACGCCGACGCCGGCTTCGTCGAGACCGAGCAGTACTGATCCACGCTTGCGGGAGGCCCGGGCACTGCCCGGGCCCCCCGTACACCCTCCGGCAAAAGTCGGTAGGGACTGCCACCGGTACCTGACACGGCCGGTGCAGCACAGAGGAGAAACACCATGCCGCGTCCCGCTAAGGGCGCCCGCCTCGGCGGCTCCGCCGCGCACGAGAAGCTGCTGCTCGCCAACCTGGCGAAGTCGCTCTTCGAGCACGGCCGCATCACCACGACCGAGGCCAAGGCCCGCCGCCTGCGTCCGGTCGCCGAGCGCCTGATCACCAAGGCGAAGAAGGGCGACATCCACAACCGTCGCCTGGTGCTGCAGACGATCACCGACAAGGGCGTCGTCCACACGCTCTTCACCGAGATCGCGCCGCGCTACTCGGAGCGTCCGGGTGGTTACACCCGCATCACCAAGATCGGCAACCGTCGTGGCGACAACGCCCCGATGGCCGTGATCGAGCTGGTCGAGGGCGAGATCGCCAAGAAGGCGACCGTTGCCGAGGCCGAGGCCGCCACCAAGCGCGCCGTCAAGGAGGCCGACGAGGCCACCGAGACCGCCGCTGAGGAGACCACGGAGGCCTGAGCCCCCTAGGTCGCCGCGAGGCTGGTGAACGGGCCCGTCCCCTTTGCGGGGGCGGGCCCGTTCCGTCGTTCTGAGAGGATTCTGGGGTGAGTGACGAGGTGGAGCCCGGTTTCGTCCGGGTGCGGCTGGACCTGTCGTACGACGGCAAGGAGTTCTCCGGCTGGGCGAAGCAGACGGCGCGCCGGACGGTGCAGGGCGAGCTGGAGTCCGCCCTGCAGACCGTGATGCGGCTGGCCGAGCCGGTGGACCTGACGGTGGCCGGTCGTACGGACGCGGGCGTGCACGCCCGCGGGCAGGTGGCGCACCTCGACCTGCCGGAGGAGGTGTGGGCCGAGCACGCCGACAAGCTGCTGCGGCGGCTCGCCGGACGTCTCCCGCACGACGTGCGGGTCTGGAAGGTGGCCGAGGCCCCGGCCGGCTTCAACGCCCGGTTCTCGGCGATCTGGCGCCGCTACGCCTACCGCGTGGGCGACCAGAAGGGCGGGGTGGACCCGCTGCGCCGCGGGCACGTGCTGTGGCACGACTGGACGCTGGACGTGGACGCCATGAACGAGGCCTCGAAGGCGCTGCTCGGCGAGCACGACTTCGCCGCGTACTGCAAGAAGCGCGAGGGCGCGACGACCATCCGCACGCTCCAGCAGCTGAGCTGGGAGCGCGCCGAGGACGGGATCGTCACGGCCACCGTCCGCGCCGACGCCTTCTGCCACAACATGGTGCGCTCGCTGGTGGGCGCGCTGCTGCACGTCGGTGACGGGCACCGGCCGGTGGAGTGGCCAGGGAAGGTGCTGGCCGCGGGCGTTCGGGACTCCTCCGTGCACGTCGTACGGCCGCACGGGCTGACCCTGGAGGAGGTCGGCTACCCGGCCGACGACCAGCTGGCCGAGCGCAGCCGGCAGGCGCGCAACGTGCGGACGCTGCCGGGGGCGGCTGGCTGCTGCTGAGGGGGCCGGTGTCGGGGCTTGCTCGCTTCGGGGAGGGGCCCGGTGTTGGGGCCTGCTGCTCGCTTCGGGGGTGGGTCCCGTGGTGTGTGGGTCCCCTCGGCGCTTGACAGGGGCGGCCTGCAGGCCCTGCGGCAGGCCCACCCCGGAGGCTTTGGGGCTTCGCCCTGGCCTGCGGCCACCTCCGGCCCGGGCCTGCCTCCGGTCCAGCCTGCCACCCCTGTCAAGCGCCTCCCCCACACACCACGGGACCCACCAGGCACCGCCAAGGAGGCGTGCGGCTGCTGCATGCTCCGGCCGCGTCACCAGACCCCACTTGTCACGACCCGGGTCGCCAGGACCCCCTCACCACACCCCGGGTCGCCAGGACACTCACCACGACCCGGGTCGCCCGCGTCCTCCCTGCAGCAGGGCGGACTGAGCCGGTTCGCTGCGGTCCAGGTCACCGTTGCGCAGCTCCTGTCGGGCCGTCCCGTGGTGTGTGGGGGAGCCTCTTGAGGCGTCATGGCAGGCTGGTCCGGAGGCAGGCCCGGGCCTGGGGTGGCCGCAGGCCAGGGGCGGAGCC
>NZ_JOGB01000026.1 GCF_000719335.1 Streptomyces sp. NRRL S-87 | reverse complement strand
CCTCGACACCCTCGACCCCGCCGCCTACGACCACGTCCAACCCCTCCAAGCCATCTGCGCCTACCTCCTCAAGCAGGAGGACTGGGACAACCTCCTCCCCGCCGCCGAGGCCCTCACGAACAAGGGCCGCCTGACCTCCCCGCTCGCCGAGCGGGAAGGCCGGATCTACTGGTGCGAGGAACACCTGGACGAGCCCGAGGCGCGCCGGATACTGGACGTCACCGCGGACGGGTTCCACACCCGCCCGCTGGCCTCGCTGTTCCTCGGCAACCGGCTCACCTCGTACGCGGACGACGGGCAGGGCACCGTCCGGCTGGCCGGCGAGGTCGTCAACCCGCTGGGCCGCATCAGGCCGGACGCGAAGCTGAGCGCCGAGCTCGAGTTCCGGGCCCGCCGGCGGGTCGCCGGGCAGTCCTTCCGCTTCCCCGTCGCCTCGGTCCGGCACGCGGGCCGCACGATCCGGTGGTCGGCGGAGGCGGACGTGGCGCGCAAGGTGCGCCCGCTGGGCGTCATCGACGCGGTGTGGGACGTACGGCTGGTCCTCAAGGCCGACGGCGACACGCTGAACACCCGCGTCGCGGTCGGCGGTACGGACCTCGAGCCGGCACAGGCACTGCGGGTGCGGCCCCGCCTGACGCGGCTGGTCTCCGACCGGTTCACCCCGGAGATCACCAAGAAGGGGAACCTGTCGTACGTCCTGACCGCCGAGGGCAAGGCCACGGTGCGCACGACCGAGCTGCTGGAGGGCGCCATGCGCTCCAAGGCCGCCGGCGTCGTCAAGAAGGGCCTGCGGCGCGCCCTCAAGGCGAAGCGGAACCTCGGCTCGGGCACGCAGAAGGTCAAGGTCTACCACGAGGTGTTCTCGAAGCTGCCGGTCAAGAAGGGCCTGGTCGTCTTCGAGAGCCACCTCGGCAAGCAGTACAGCGACAGCCCGAAGGCCATCTACGAGGAGATGCGGGCCCAGGGCGTGAAGTTCGACGCCGTCTGGTCGTACGCGGGCGGCAAGCCCACCGGCTTCCCGAAGGACGCCGTCCTGGTCAAGCGGTGGGGCTGGCAGTACCTGCGGGCGCTGGCCCAGGCCGAGTTCTGGATCGACAACCAGGGCTTCCCGCTGGCGCTGACGAAGCGGGCGGGGACGACGTACATCCAGACCTGGCACGGCTCCGCGCTGAAGCGCATGGGCTTCGACGAGCCGCGCATCAAGGCCCAGGGCCGCTCCCAGCAGGACGGCTTCCAGCGCGCCCTGGACCGCTTCGACCACTTCCTGATCCGCTCCGAGCACGACACGCGCACCCTCGCCAAGGGCTTCCGGCTGAAGGAGTCCGTGCTGCTGCGCACGGGCTACCCGCGCAACGACGCCCTCGTGGCGGCCCACGGCGCGGAGCAGCGCGGCGGCGAGCGCGAGCGCGGGAAGCTGGCGGCGGAGCTGGGCATCCCGCCCGAGAAGAAGGTGCTGCTGTACGCGCCGACGTTCCGGGCCTCCGCGGACGGCGCGGTACGGGGCTTCTCGCTGCCGTTCGACGTGGAGGAGTTCGCCGAACGCTTCGGCGACCGCTTCGTGCTGCTGGTGCGCACGCACTACCTCAACAACGTGACCCTGCCGCCCTCGGTGCGCGGGAAGGTCGTCGACGTCACCCGGCAGCACGACATCACGCCGCTGCTGACCCTGGCCGACGGCCTCATCACGGACTACTCGTCGGTGATGTTCGACTACGCGCTGCTGGACCGGCCGATGGTCTTCTTCGCGTACGACTACGACGAGTACAAGAACGACATCCGCGGCACCTACTTCGACCTGAAGGAGAAGGCGCCCGGACCGGTCGTGGCCACGGCCGAGGAGCTGTTCGAGACACTCGACGGCTTCGACGGCACCGATCCCAAGTTCTCCGAGGCCCGCGAGCGGTTCCGCGCCGAGTTCGGCGAGTTCGACCAGGGCACCGCGGCCCGGCAGATCGTCGAGAGGTTCTTCCCCGGGAGGGGCAAGTGACGACGCCCAGGAGGGGCATGTGACGACGGAGCAGGCCCTCGCCCCCGCCCCCGCCGACCCGGCCGACGCGCCGGGCGGCCGGGACATCTTCCTCGTCTGCAACAGCGTGGACGAGCTCGGCGGGGTGACCACCTGGACCCACCAGATGGCCCGGCTCTTCGCCGGCCGCGGCCACGGCGTCCACGTCATCGGCATCGCACCGGTCGAGGAGCACCTCCGCCAGGAGCTCCCGGCCGTGCTGCCGTACCGCACCACGACCCTCTACGCGGAGCGGCCGCCGAGCATCCCGCCGATGGAGGGCCTCAAGGGCCGGCTGAACGCCGCCGAGCGGGCCCGCCGCGCCGCCCGGGCGAATCTCATGAAGGAGAAGGCGGACCGGCTGTCGGCCCTGTTCCGGGCCGCCCGCCCCGGCGCGGTCGCCGTCGTCACCCAGGTGTGGGCGATGGAGTGGGTGGCGCTGGCCGACACCAGGAACGTCACGCTCGTCGGGATGAGCCACGAGTCGTTCGAGGCCAGCACGAAGTCCTCGCGCGGCGCCCGGGTGCGCCGCTACTACAAGGACGTCGACCGCCTGCTGGCCCTCACGCCCGAGGACGCGGACAAATGGATCCGCGCCGGGATGGAGAACACCGGCAGCATGCCCAACCCGCTGCCGTTCCTGCCGGAGGCCCCCGCGCCGCGCACCGCGAAGGTCGTCGCCTGCATCGGCCGGCTCTCGGACGAGAAGGGCGTGGACCTGCTGCTGGACGCCTGGGCCGAGGTGGCGCCCCGGCACCCGGACTGGACACTGCGCGTCTACGGCGCCGGCGACGACGAGCGCATGCTGCGCGGCCGCACCACCGAGCTGGGCCTGGACGGGTCGGTGGAGTGGATGGGGCGGACGGCCGACGTCCTGGGCGCCCTGAGGGGCGCGTCGGTGTTCGCCCAGGCGTCCCGCGCCGAGGGGTTCCCGATCACCCTGCTGGAGGCCATGGCGGCCGGCGTGCCGTGCGCGGCCTTCGACTGCGCACCGGGCGTCCGCGAGATCATCCGCGACGGCGAGGACGGCCTGCTGGCCCGGGTGGGCAACACCACCGAGCTGGCCGGCCACCTGGAGCGGCTGATCTCCGACAAGGCACTGCGCGACCGCCTCGGCGACGCGGCGTTCGCGAACGTGCGGCGCTACTCCCCCACCGAGATCACCGACCGCTGGGAGGCGCTCTTCGCCTTCCTGCAGCGCTAGGGCCTGCCGTCAAACTCCCGTCTGCCCCGCGACGCCTGGCACGCACTCTCGCCGCACCGGGCGCAAGACCGAGTACGCCCAGTACGAGGCCTTGCACCCGGCGCACCGAGAGCACGCACCAGACGCCGCAGGGCCGCCCTCCGGGCGACGACGGGACTTTGACGACAGGCCCCAGGGAGTGCTCCCGCGGCGCCGGCCGGGCGCCTTCGACGAGGATCTTTCCGGCAGAGGCGACAGGTCGCCACCCGAGGAGTGGTGGCCCGTCGCCCTCGTCCGTAACCTCGGGGTTCAGACAGGCAGTCTGGGCCACGAACCCGAGGAAGTACCCGCATGCGCTCGCGCGTCAGTGTCGTCATACCGGTCCACAACACGGAGCGGTACCTGCAGCGCTGCTTCGAGTCCGTCGCCGCCCAGACCCTGGGCCAGGACCGGATCCAGGTCATCGCCGTCGACGACGGCTCCAGCGACGGCTCCGGCGCGTGGCTGGACGCCTGGGCGGCCGGCCGGCCGAACACCACGGTGGTCCACCAGGAGGCCTCCGGCGGCGCCGGCAAACCCCGCAACGTGGGCATCGAGCACGCCACCGGCGAGTACCTCTTCTTCCTCGACTCGGACGACTACCTCGGCGAGGAGGCCCTCGAACGCCTGGTCGCCATGGCCGAGGCCGAGGGCTCGGACGTCGTCTACGGCCGGATCGTGGGCATCGGCGGCCGTCCCGCCCCCATCGACCTGCGCACCACCAGCCCCGACGTCAGCATCTTCGACTCGCCGGTCTACTGGACGCTGGCCGCCTACAAGCTCTGGCGCCGCACCCTCATAGAGAAGTACGAGCTGCGGTTCACCGAGGGCTACCTGCTGAACGAGGACCTGCCCTTCGCCGTGCACGCCCTGCTGCACGCGTCGAAGATATCCGTGGTCGCCGACCACGACTGCTACTACCTCGAGGGCCGCGGCGACGGTACGAACGCCAGCGAGCAGGACGTGGACTGGGTCCGCCAGCTGGAGTACGTCTCCGGCATCCTCGACCTGGTCGCCGAGCACGTCCCCGAGGGCGCGGACCGCGACAAGCTCATGGAGCGCCACTTCCACGGCGAGGTGCTGGCCATGTTCGGCACCTCCTACCTCGCCCGCGACGGGGCCGGCCGCCGCGAGATGGTGGAGGCCGCCGCCCCGCTGGTGGACAAGTGGCTGACCGAGCGGATCACCGCCGCGCTGCCGCCGCGCCTGCGGTTGCGCGCCCACCACATCGGCCGCCGCGACGTCGACCGCCTGACCGCCGTCGTCGAGGCCGACACCGGCCGCGAGACCGGCCCCGCCGTCATCGAGGGCGACCGCGCGTACGCCGCCTACCCGGGCTTCCGCGACGAGGCGGCCGGGACCCCGGACTCCCTGTACGACCTGACCTCCCGCGTCTCCCTGCGCCACGAGCTCTCCGGCTACCACTGGGACGGGCCCGTGCTGCGGCTGACCGGACGGGCCCGACTGGAGGGCCTGGGGGCCGCCACCGAGCAGCGCGCCGGCATCCGGCTGCGCCGCCAGGGCTACACCTACTGGGTGCCGGCCGAGACCGACGAGGACGGCACCTACACGGCCGCGATCGACGTGGGCCGGGCCGCGGACGGCGGGCCGCTGCCGGACGGCATCTGGACCCTGCGCATCACCGCAGCCGCCGGCGAGCTCAGCAAGGACGCCTGGCTGCCGGGCCCGGCGGGCCCCGAGTACGAGGCGGCGCCGGAGCCGCGGATCGTGGACCGCGGCCGCGGAGCGGGCCTCACGCCCGCGACCGTGTTCCTCTCCGAGCCGCACCGGCACGTCAACCTCGACATCGGCGCCACCCGCTACCCGCTGGGCGGCGACGCCCGCGGGGCGGTGCACCTGGGCCCCCTGGGCCGCACCACCGTGGAGGCCTCCGCGACCGTTCCCGGCTGGCCCGCGGACGCCCCCGTGCGGCTGGTGCTCACCGCGCCGGACCGGGCGCCCTTCGTGACCGGAGGCAGTCCCGGCGGCTTCGCCCCCGACCGGGTCTCGACGAGCGCCGGGCTGCGCGGGGTGCCGGTGGGGACGTACGAGCTGGGCCTGCGCCTGGAGTCCGGGGGGTACCTGCTGGACCTGCCGGTGCGCGGGGCGGACGGCGGGCCGGTGATGGTGACCGTACGGCCGTCCGTGTCGCGGCGCCTGGTGCGCCGGGCCCGCCGGACGCTGGGCCGGGCCCGCCGCGGCGTGGCGCGCTGAGCGGACGCGAAAGGGCCGCCCGCCCCGGAGGGATCCGGGGCGGGCGGCCCTCGCGCCGTCGGTGGGGCTTGGGGGTCAGAGGACCTCGGAGCCCGCGGGTGCGCGGTGCAGGCCCCAGCCCGCCCACGCGGAGGAGATCATCTCGCGGACGTCGTGGCGGGCCTTCCAGCCCAGCTCGCGCTCGATGAGCGCGGCGGAGGCCACGACCCGGGCCGGGTCGCCGGGGCGGCGCGGGGTGACGACCGGCTCGACGGTGTGCTCGGTGATCTCGTTGATGAGGTCGACCATCTCGCGCACGGACGCGCCCTCGCCGCGGCCGATGTTGACGGTCAGGTCGCGGCTGGTGCCGGCCCCCGCCCACTCGGCGAGCTTGCGGGCCGCGGCGACGTGGGCGTCCGCGAGGTCCTCGACGTGGATGTAGTCGCGGATGCAGGTGCCGTCGGCGGTCGGGTAGTCGTCGCCGAAGATCCGCGGGGCCTCCCCGGCGTCGAGCCGCTCGAAGACCATCGGGACCAGGTTGAACACGCCGGTGTCGGCGAGCTCAGGGGCGGCCGCGCCGGCCACGTTGAAGTAGCGCAGGCAGGCGGTGGCGATGCCGTGCGCCCGGCCGGCCGCGCGCACCAGCCACTCGCCGGCGAGCTTGGTCTCGCCGTACGGGCTGAGCGGCTGGCACGGGGTCTGCTCGGTGACGAACTCGACGTCCGGCATGCCGTACACGGAGGCCGAGGACGAGAACAGGAAGTTCTTGATCCCGGCGGCCGCGACCGCCTGCAGCAGGACCGTCAGGCCCTGCACGTTCTCGTGGTAGTAGTACAGCGGCTTCTCGACCGACTCGCCGACCTGCTTCTTGCCCGCCAGGTGGACGACGCCGGTGATGTGGTGGGCGCGGAAGGTCTCGTCGAGGATCAGGCGGTCCAGGACGGAGCCGACCACCAGCGGGACGCCCTCCGGCACGCGGTTCGCGTCGCCCGTGGACAGGTCGTCCAGCACGACGACCTGCTCGCCCGCGAGCAGCATCGCCCGCACCACGTGCGAGCCGATGTAGCCGGCGCCACCGGTGATCAGATACGTCATTCGTTACTCCCGTGTCCTGTCCTGCCTGCTGTGCCGCGGGCCGCCCTGGCCATCCGCGCCCGGTCCAGCCGGTTCCTGAGGAGGCTCACCACGCCGTGCATTCCGGGGGCGAGCCGCAGGGCGAGCGAGCCGCTGGAGGTCGCGTACGACTGCACCAGCAGCACACCGTACCTCCTGCTGGGGACGGCCCTGCGGCTCAGCCGGTTCCCGGTGCACCGCAGGGCGGCCAGCAAAGAGCCGCCCTCCTCGCACTCCACGCGCAGCCGTACGTCCCAGATCTGCAGGCCCCGGCGGCCGCCGCGGCGGCCTGCGGAGGCCAGCGCGGTGAGGCCGACCGGCAGCAGCGCCGTCCAGGTCCCGTCCTCCTGCGGGGTGAGGGCGACCGGGCGGGCCACGGTCGGCTCGTCACCCCTGCGGGCGGAGAACTCCAGGCGGGCGGTGCGCGGGCGGGCCGCGGCCAGGCGCCCGTACAGGTCGTGCAGGCGCACCTTGACCTGCCCGTCTATGCCGGTGAGCAGTTCCCCGTCGGCGGTGACGGGCAGGGCGGCCGGCGGCAGCTCGTCGAGCCCGTCGAGGACGGCCCCGGGCAGCGCCTCGCTCCACACCGCGGTGCCGTCGGCGGCGCGCGCGTACGGGGGCACCAGGCGCGGCGGGTCGGCGGCGAACCGCACCAGGCGGTCCACGTCGGCGGGCGGGGTGTCGGTGGCGCGCAGGACGTTCACGATCCAGCGGGCCGGGGCGTCGGCGGCGGCGATCTCGGCCGGCTCGAAGCCCTCCAGGTACGTGCGGGTCAGCGTCCACCACTCGGCCTGGTAGCCGGGGTCGGTGCCCAGCTCGCGCAGGTACATGCGCAGGTCGTACTCGAGGAACTTCACCCGGCAGGCGTGGACCAGCGTCTCCGCCTGCGGGGCCCCGGAGCCCCGCAGGATCTCGACGGCGCGGCGGTGGGCCTCGACCCGGGCACGCCAGTTGCCGATGTCCTTGCGGTCGAGGGAGATGGAGACCTGGGCGGCGCTGCGGCGCACGTGCCAGACGTAGACGAGGTCGGGGACGACGGCGATGCGGGGGGCTGCCGCCAGGACCTGCGCGGTGAAGACGAAGTCCTCGTAGACGAACCGACCGTCGGGAAATCGGATCGCATGCTCGTCCAGGAAGGACCGCTCGTACAGCTTGTTGACGCACAGGGTGTCGCGGACCAGCTCGGGCATGTCCGCGGGGCGCTCGACCACGGTCGGCGCGGCCCGGTACAGGCCCGGCACCCACGGCACGTCGTGCTGCTGGGGCAGCTCCCGGCGCACGCAGGCCCCGACGGTGACGGGGGCCCCGTGCTCGCGCGCGGCGCGCAGCAGGGCCGTGACGGCACCCTGGGCCAGCACGTCGTCGCTGTCGAGGAACAGGACGTACGGCGCGGTCGCGGCCGCGATGCCGTCGTTGCGGGGGGTGCCGCAGCCGCCGCTGTTCTCGGTGCGGTGGATCACCCGCACGCGGGTGTGGGCCGCGGCCAGCTCGTCCAGCACCCGACCGGTGCCGTCGGAGGAGCGGTCGTTCACGGCGATGACCTCGCGGACCTCCGGCCCCTGGGCGAGGGCGGAGCGCACCGCTTCGGCAACGAGACCGGCGTCGTTGTAGGCGATCACCACGACGGCGACGCTGCCGTCCTTACGGGTGGAACCTTCGGTTCCACCCGGGTGCTGAGGGAGCACGTTACTCACCCGGGGATCCTACGGGAGCAGGGTGAACGCTCGATTCCACCCCGGGGGACGCACGGGTGCCCCGACCGCGGGCAGCGGCCGGGGCACCTGTGCGACCTGTCTCGAAAGCGCCGTCCCGGAAGGTCCTAGAAGGGGCGGAACTCGTCGTACTCGCGCTGCGCCGAGTCCCCGCGCCGGGCCTCCTTCTCGCGGCGCCGCTGCACGGCCGGACGCAGGGCGTCCATGCGGTGGTCCTCACCACGGCGGCCGAGCATCTCGGCACCCGCCTGCATGGTCGGCTCCCAGTCGAACACGACCGCGTTCTCCTCCGAGCCGATGGCCACGCCGTCGCCCGCCCGGGCACCGGCCTTCAGCAGCGCGTCCTCGACACCGAGGCGGTTGAGGCGGTCGGCCAGGTAGCCCACGGCCTCGTCGTTGTTGAAGTCGGTCTGGCGCACCCAGCGCTCCGGCTTCTCGCCGCGCACGCGGTAGACGTCCTCGGCCTCGTCGTAGGCGATGGTGAAGCCGGTGTCGTCCACGGCCTTCGGGCGGATGACGATCCGGGTGGCCTCCTGCTTGGGACGGCGGGCCCGGGCCCGGCCCACGATCTCGGCGAGGGCGTAGGACAGCTCCTTCAGGCCGGTACGGGCGACCGCCGAGACCTCGAAGACCTTGTAGCCGCGCTCCTCCAGCTCCGGCCGGATCATGTCGGCGAGGTCCTGGCCGTCGGGGATGTCAACCTTGTTGAGCACGACGATCCGCGGCCGCTTCTCGAGCCCGCCGCCGTACAGCCGCAGCTCCTCCTCGATCACGTCGAGGTCGCTGACCGGGTCGCGGTCGGACTCCAGCGTCGCCGTGTCGAGCACGTGCACCAGCACCGAGCAGCGCTCGACGTGCCGCAGGAACTCCAGGCCCAGGCCCTTGCCCTGGCTGGCGCCCGGGATCAGGCCCGGCACGTCGGCGATCGTGTAGACGGTCGAACCGGCGGTGACCACGCCCAGGTTCGGGACCAGGGTGGTGAACGGGTAGTCGGCGATCTTCGGCTTGGCGGCGCTGAGCACCGAGATCAGCGAGGACTTGCCGGCGCTCGGGTAGCCCACCAGGGCCACGTCGGCCACGGTCTTGAGCTCCAGGACCACGTCCTCGGTGGCGCCGGGCACGCCGAGCAGCGCGAAGCCGGGGGCCTTGCGGCGGGCCGAGGCCAGCGCCGCGTTGCCGAGACCGCCGCGGCCGCCCTCGGCCGCGACGTAGGTGGTGCCCTGGCCGACCAGGTCGGCGAGCACGTTGCCCTGCTTGTCCATGACGACGGTGCCGTCCGGGACCGGCAGGACGAGGTCCTCGCCGTCCTTGCCGGCGCGGTTGTCGCCGGCGCCGGGCTTGCCGTTGGTGGCCTTGCGGTGGGGGTGGTGGTGGTAGTCCAGGAGCGTGGTGACGTCCTGGTCGACGACCAGGATCACGTCACCGCCGCGGCCGCCGTTGCCGCCGTCCGGGCCGCCCAGGGGCTTGAACTTCTCCCGGTGCACGGAGGCACAGCCGTGGCCTCCGTTACCCGCGGCGACGTGCAGCTCGACGCGGTCCACGAAGGTGGTCATGGGTGTTCCTCCAGCAATGCGTGTGTGCGTATGTGGGACGTACGGACGGACCGGTTGTACGTCGCGTACGGGGCTCACGCGACGTACACGACGTACGCGGAAGTCCTGCGCCTTACAGACCTGTGTAACGCGCCGAGGGCGGCCCCGCTTCCCGACGGCTGGCGCCGGGAAGCGGAGATCCGCCCTCAGGAGTTTCGAACGCTCTGATCAGAAGGTGATCAGGCGGCCGGAACGATGTTCACGACCTTGCGGCCACGGTGGGTGCCGAACTGCACCGCGCCGGCCTGCAGGGCGAACAGCGTGTCGTCGCCACCGCGGCCGACACCGGCGCCCGGGTGGAAGTGGGTGCCGCGCTGGCGGACGAGGATCTCACCAGCGTTGACCAGCTGACCGCCGAAGCGCTTCACGCCGAGCCGCTGGGCGTTGGAATCGCGACCGTTCCGGGTGGACGATGCGCCCTTCTTGTGTGCCATTGCTCAGTCCCTCTTTACTTCGCGGCCGTCGGGATGGACGTGACCTTGATCGCCGTGTACTGCTGACGGTGACCCTGGCGACGGCGGTAGCCGGTCTTGTTCTTGTAGCGCAGGATGTCGATCTTGACACCCTTGTGGTGGTCCACGACCTCGGCCTGGACCTTGATGCCGGCCAGGACCCACGGGTCGCTGGTCACGGCGTCACCGTCGACCACGAGCAGGGTCGAGAGCTCGACCGTGTCGCCGACCTTGGCGGTGGAAATCTTGTCAACCTCGACGATGTCGCCGACAGCAACCTTGTGCTGGCGACCACCGCTGCGCACGATGGCGTACACGCGGAACTCTCTTTCGCTCGATTCGGAAACCCCTGAAGCCAGCCGATCCCGTCAGACACGGGCGGCCTCCCCCGCGCCGCGAGGCCCGGAGGGTGAGGTGCTCAGTGGCTCGGCATGTACCGAGACATGCCGACGTGCAAGGTTACGCGCCGGAGGTTTAAGAGGTCAAACCGGCCCCGCACCGGCGCGTTCCCAGGAACCCCCGGCCGCGCCCGCTGCCGATCCCGCGGCCGCGCGGGGGCCGTACGGCCGGCCGCGGGCGTGGAACGGGCGCGGCCCCGCCGCGGCACCGGAGGGGTGCCGCGGCGGGGCCGCAGACGGCCGCGCTCGCGCGTCAGGCGTCGGTGGAGGCCGAGACGGACGGGAGCGTCTGCTCCGCCGCCGCGGTCTTCTTCGCCGCCTTCTTCGTCGTCGTCTTCTTCGCCGTCGTCTTCTTGGCGACCGCCTTCTTCGCGGTCGTCGTCTTCTTGGCGGCGGTCTTCTTCGCCGCGGCCTTCTTGACCGTCTTGCGCGCGGTCTTCTTGGCCGGAGCCGCCTCCTCCGCGGAGACCTCGCCCTCGACGTCGCCCGCAGGGGCCTCGGTGGGCTCGGCCGCCACGGGAGCCTCGACGGCCTCCGCAGGAGCGGCCTCCGCCGCAGCGGACGGGACGACCACCACAGCGGCCTCCGCGGAACCCGCCGGGGACCCGGCGGGGGCGGTCGCCTTGCGGGTGGCCCGACGGCGCGGACGCGGCGGGGCCGCCTCCGCCTCGGACTCCTCGACGACGGCCTCGGCCGGCGCGACGACCTCCACGGGCTCCTCGACGACGGTCTCCGCCACCGGCTCGGCCACGACGGGCTCGGCGACCGGCACGACCACCTCGGCCGCGGCCTCGGCCTCGGCCGCCTTCGGCGAGCCCGCCGGAGCGGTCGCCTTACGGGTCGCACGGCGCCGCGTACGGCCCTTCGGCGCGGCCTCCTCGGCGGCAGCGGCCTCCTCGGCGGCCGGCTCGGCCACGACGGCCTCGACGGTCTCCGCCGCCTGCTCCGCCTCGACCAGCACCTCGCCCGCCGGCTCCAGCACCGTGTCCGCGGGCTCGATCACGGGCGTGTCGGCCACCACCGGAGCCGCCTCGACGACCTCCGCCGCCGGGGCCGGCTCGGACCCGGTCCGCGGCGCCCCCGCCGGAGCGGTGGCCTTGCGCGTCGCACGACGGCGCGAACGACGACCCCGTACGGCGGCCTCCGCCTCGGCGGCGCTGCCGTACAGCTCCTCGTCCGGCGCGAACGCCGGCTCCGGCAGCGCGACCGGAGCCGCGGCCTCGGCCGCGACCTCCGCCTCGCTCTCCACGGCCTCGACGGCCTCGGTCCCGCCGGCCTCGGCCACGGCGACCTCGTGCTCGTGCTCGTGAGCACCGCCCCGACCGCGCTTCTTGGCGCGCTTGCCGCCGTTGCCGCCGACCGCGGCCGGCTGCTCCATGTGCACGATCACACCGCGACCGTTGCAGTGGACGCAGGTCTCGGAGAAGGACTCCAGCAGGCCCTGGCCCACCCGCTTGCGGGTCATCTGGACCAGACCCAGCGAGGTCACCTCGGCGACCTGGTGCTTCGTACGGTCCCGGCCCAGGCACTCCAGCAGGCGCCGCAGCACCAGGTCCCGGTTCGACTCCAGCACCATGTCGATGAAGTCGATGACGACGATGCCGCCCAGGTCGCGCAGCCGCAGCTGGCGCACGATCTCCTCGGCCGCCTCCAGGTTGTTCCGGGTGACGGTCTCCTCGAGGTTGCCGCCCTGGCCCGTGAACTTGCCGGTGTTGACGTCGATGACGATCATCGCCTCGGTCTTGTCGATCACCAGCGAGCCGCCGGACGGCAGCCAGACCTTGCGGTCCAGCGCCTTGGCGAGCTGCTCGTCGATCCGGTACGTCGCGAAGACGTCGACCTCGGAGGTCCACCGCTGCAGGCGGCCCGCCAGGTCCGGAGCGACGTGCGAGACGTAGCCGTGGATGGTGTCCCACGCCTCGTCACCGCTGACGATGACCTTCGAGAAGTCCTCGTTGAAGATGTCGCGGACGACCCGGACCGTCATGTCCGGCTCGCCGTACAGCAGGCTCGGAGACGAGGTCGAGATCTGCTTCGACTTCTTCTTGATCTCCTCCCACTGCGCCTGCAGTCGCTCGACGTCACGGCGCAGCTCGTCCTCGCTCGCACCCTCGGCCGCGGTGCGCACGATGACGCCCGCGTCCTCGGGGACGATCTTCTTGAGGATGGTCTTCAGACGCGCGCGCTCGGTGTCGGGCAGCTTGCGGCTGATACCGGTCATCGAGCCCTCGGGCACGTAGACCAGGTAGCGGCCCGGCAGCGAGACCTGGCTGGTCAGTCGGGCGCCCTTGTGGCCGATCGGGTCCTTGGTGACCTGCACCAGCACCGACTGGCCCGACTTCAGGGCGGACTCGATGCGGCGCGGCCCGTTGGCCATGCCGAGCGCCTCGAAGTTCACCTCACCGGCGTACAGGACCGCGTTGCGGCCCTTGCCGATGTCGATGAAGGCGGCCTCCATGGACGGCAGCACGTTCTGGACCTTGCCCAGGTAGACGTTGCCGACGTACGAGGTGGCCTGCTCCTTGTTGACGTAGTGCTCCACGAGCACGTTGTCCTCGAGGACACCGATCTGGGTGCGCTCGCCGTGCTGGCGGACGACCATGACGCGCTCGACGGCCTCACGGCGGGCCAGGAACTCGGCCTCGGTGATGATCGGCACGCGGCGCCGGCCCTGCTCGCGACCCTCGCGGCGACGCTGCTTCTTGGCCTCCAGGCGGGTGGAGCCCTTGATGGACTGCACCTCGTCCGAGGGCTCGGCCTTCTCCCGGGCCGGGCGCGGCTCGCGGACCTTGACGACCGTGCGCACGCCGTCCTCGTCGGACGCCTCGGCCTCGGCACCGCCCTCACCGCTGCGGCGGCGACGGCGACGGCGACGGCGGCTGGAGCTGCTGCCCAGGGCGGAGCCGGCCTCGTCGGCCTCGTCCTCGTCGTCCTCGTGGGCCTCGGCGTCGGTCTCGGCGGACGCCTCCTCGCCGTCCTCGGCCGACTCGTCCAGGTCCGCGGACTCGCCACGGCGACGGCGACGGCCACCGCGACGGCGGCGGCGGGTCGGACGGTCGCCCGACTCGTCGGCGCCCTCGTCCTCGTCCTCGTACTCCGCGTCGGCCTCGGTCTCGGCCTCGACGTCGGCCGGCGCCTCCTCGGCGACCGGGGCGGCGGCCGGGGCTGCGACGGGCTCGGCCTCGGCGGCCGCACCACGGCGACGGCGCCGGCGGCCGGCCGGGGCCGGGGCCTCGACCTGCGCGGTCTCCTCGACCTCGACCGGCTCCTCGACCTCCCGCTCGGCGAGCCGGGCGGCCTCGGCGGCGTGCGCGGCCGCGGCGGTCTCCGGGGTCTGGAACATCGGCTCGGTGAACACCGGAGCCTGGAACACGGCCACGGCCGGACGGGCCGGGCGGCCCGCACGGCGCGGCGCCTCGGTCTCCGCGGCAGCGGCGGCGGGGGCCTCGGCCTTGCCGGCGCCCGCGGCGCGGGTGGCACGACGTCGGGTCCGGCCCTTGGGCGCGTCCACGACATCGGCCACGGTCACGGCGGCGGCACGCACCGGCGCGGGCGCGGCCTCCTCCACGGCCGGGGCCTCGACGGGCGCGGCGGCCTCGGCGGCCGGGGCGCTCGCGGCGCGGGTGGCACGACGACGCGTGCGCTTGGGGGCGGCCTCCTCGACGGGGGCGGCGACCGGGGCGGGGGCGGCGGCCTCGGCGGCCTGCTCCTCGACCAGGTCCTCTTCCTCCTCCTCGACCTCCACCTCGGGGGTCTCGACGACGGGCGCGGGGGCGGCGACGGCACGGGTGGCGCGGCGGCGGGTGCGCTTCGGCGCGGCCTCGTCGACGGCCGGAGCCTCTACGGCCTCCGCGGCCGGGGCCTCGGCGGCCTCCGCGGCCGGCGCCTCGACGGTCTCGGCGGCGGGCGCGGCCTCGGCAGCCGGCGCAGCCACGGCACGGGTGGCACGACGACGCGTGCGCTTCGGCGCAGCCTCCTCGGCAACCGGAGCCTCGGCAACGGCCTCCGCAGCCGGAGCCTCGACGGCCTCCGCAGCGGGCGCGGCCTCGGCAGCCGGCGCAGCCACGGCACGGGTGGCACGACGACGCGTGCGCTTCGGCGCAGCCTCCTCGGCAACCGGAGCCTCGACAGCGGCCTCCGCGGCCGGCGCCTCGACGGCCTCGGCCGTCACCGGCGTACCACCGGGCGGTCCCGCCGGGCGGGACGCCGCACGGCGCCGGCGGCGTGGCGGCAGGGTGTCACTGGGGCTGTCCGCGGCGTTGCGCTGCGCGGATGCGTCAGTGGATTCGTTCTCGAGCATGCGGGCGGTTCTCCCGTCACGCTCCCGGGCGCCGCGCCTGACTTCCGGTCCCGCACGGCCCGCGTGATCAACGCGGACCGGCGTCCGGGGCGCGTGCGCCGCACGGGAGCTCTAGTCCAAGCCCGCCGGTTCCGTACGCGCTGGGGCGTACGGCCTGGCGGAAGTCTTCAGGTCAGTGCGCCGCCCGACCCAGGTGGCTCCCGAGTGCCAGGGCTGCGCATCGACGACCTTCCCTGCGCGGGACCTCCTCCGGCGCCTACGCGCTGGCAGGTTCGGCGGCCGTGGATGGGGCGGCCGTGACTGCCTCGCGGTCGGGCGCGAGCGGGTCGGTCACCGTGCCGGACTCCTCGTCGAAGAGCCCCTGCGCCAGCCTGGTCACCGCTGCGGGGACCGGCGGCGCCAGGTCGGCCACAGCTCGGAGACCGGACAGGACGTCGTCGGGTCGCACGGCAGGTGTCACGTGCCGAACAACCAGCCGCAGTATCGCACAGGCGTCGTCCGCCGGCCTATCAGCCGGGGCAGGAAGCGCCTCGAGGCTCACTACGGCCTCACGTGCGTCGAACGTGCGCAGTCCGTTCTTCGTACGGCGTTCCACCTCGACGGTGTCGGCACCGAGGAACGCGGCCGCGGCCCGCTCGGCCTCGGCGAGCTCCACGCCCTCCAGCCGCAGCTCCCAGATGGAAGCGGTCAGCCGCTCGGCGAGACCCGACGTGCGGGCCTCGACGGCGTCGGTGATGTCCAGCCCGGCCGGCAGGGACTCGTCGAGCAGCGAGCGCAGCGTCTCCGGGTCGCGGACCTGGGTGAGGGCGATCTCGAGGTACTCGGCCTCACTGCCGGTACCGGTGGGGGCGGCGTTCGCGTACGACACCTTCGGGTGCGGCGTGAAACCCGCCGAGTACGCCATGGGCACCTCGGCCCGGCGCAGGGCGCGCTCGAACGCGCGCTGGAAGTCGCGGTGACTGGTGAACCGGAGGCGGCCGCGCTTGGTGTAGCGCAGGCGGATGCGCTGCACCGCAGGTGCGGGCGGCGGGCCTTCGGGCTGTCGCTTGCCCAGTGGTTCTTCTCCTTGTGCGGGGCGCGAGCCCTCCGGCTCCGCCCTCTGACGTCTTTCGCAGCGGGGGCGGCTACGGGGCCGCGCCGACAGCTGTCGTACCCCCAGGGTACGCGCCCCTCACCTCCCGCCCTCCTCCAGCCGCTGCCCGTGGGGACGCCCGAAGGCCCCCCTTCCGGTTGCAGGAGGGGGAGCCCCGCCGGATCCCGGGTCAGAGCCTGCGCACCCGCTCCGGGTGGCGCGGCTGCGGGGAGGGGAGATCGAACGCCGCGTTCCGCAGCGACCGTCCCACGACCTTCGCGAGCGGCCGCTCCAGGAACCGCTGCACCAGGTACGACAGGACGACCAGACCGGTGACCGTGACCCCGACCAGCACCCAGGGGTCCACCCGCGTGCCGTACCGGTGCGCGGCGGTCATGCCGATGACGTCGTGCAGCAGGTACAGCGGGAAGGTCAGCGTCCCCGCGACGGTCAGTCCGCGCCAGCGGATCCGCCGCGTCCAGCCCAGCGCGATGGCGGCGACGAGCAGGAAGATCACCGTGACCGCCAGCACCAGCCAGCCGCGCCACGGTGACCACGTGGCCCAGTTGTTGCGGCCGTGCGGGTTCAGCAGGAAGTGCAGCGCCAGCAGCCACGACATGCCGACGATGCCCCACAGGACCGGGGCCGGCCGGAACCGGTACATCAGGTAGAAGGCCATGCCCGCGATGAAGTACGGCGCCGACGTCGGGTTGACCAGCAGCGTCAGCAGCGGCATGTGGGCGGCCGGCGCCAGCACCGTGGCGACCGTCCACACCCCGCAGAAGAACACGACCCGCTGGTAGGTGAGGCCCTTCCACACCACGACCGCGAACGTCAGGTAGAAGCACAGTTCCGGCCAGAGCGTCCAGTAGACCGGGTCCAGGCTCTCGATGCCGAGCGGCACCTGGAGCATCGTGAAGTTGGCGAACAGCACCCGCGGATTGGGGCGGCCGAACGGCGTGTCGACCGCGTAGACGACGCACGCCGACACCACGATCGCGATCCAGTACATCGGGTACAGCCGGGTCACCCGGGAGATGAAGAAGTCACGCGGTGAGCGCCCCCACGCGCTCATGCAGATGACGAACCCGCTGATCAGGAAGAACAGGTCGACCCCGAGCCTGCCGAAGGCGAAGAACTCGTGCGCCTCGGGGAACAGGCTCTGGTACGGCCGCCCCCAGATGTCGACCATCGCCCACGGCGTCTGCCCCACGAAGTGGAACATCACCACGGCCAGCGCCGCCAGGAACCGCAGCCCGTCCAGCGCGGCGAGCCGGTCCCGGCGGGCGGACGGCAGCGCCACCACTCTCGGCGGTGCGGCCGCCTGGTCGGCGCGCCCCGTGGCGGCACCGACCGCCGCCCTCTGCTTCGCCTGCATCATCCATCCCCGTTCGGCGTCCCCGTCTCCACTGCCCTGCTCAGGGCTGCCCGCCAGGCCTGAGGACAGGGCGCGCCGTGGAATTCACGGTCGTTCGACCCCCGAGCGTACGAAATGGTTGTGCGATGCATCCTGTGCGCCCGGCCACGGGGTCCGCGACGCACGCACATCGGCCCCGTCCGGTGTGGACGGGGCCGACGGGGCGGGCGGTGCTACTTGTTCACGACCGACAGCGGCAGCAGCTTCTTGCCGGTGGGGCCGATCTGAATGTGGGTGTCGAGCTGCGGACAGACGCCGCAGTCGAAGCAGGGGGTCCAGCGGCAGTCCTCGACCTCGGTCTCGTCGAGGGCGTCCTGCCAGTCCTCCCACAGCCAGTCCTTGTCGAGGCCCGAGTCGAGGTGGTCCCAGGGGAGGACCTCCTCGTACGTGCGCTCGCGCGTGGTGTACCAGGCGACGTCCACGCCGAACTCGGGCAGCGCCTTCTCGGCGGCCCGCATCCAGCGGTCGTACGAGAAGTGCTCGCGCCAGCCGTCGAAGCGGCCGCCGTCCTCGTACACGGCGCGGATGACGGCGCCGATGCGGCGGTCGCCGCGCGAGAGCAGGCCCTCGACGATGCCCGGCTTGCCGTCGTGGTAGCGGAAGCCGATGGACCGGCCGTACTTCTTGTCGCCGCGGATCTTGTCGCGCAGCTTCGCCAGGCGGGCGTCCGTCTCCTCGGCGGAGAGCTGCGGGGCCCACTGGAAGGGGGTGTGCGGCTTGGGGACGAACCCGCCGATCGAGACGGTGCAGCGGATGTCGTTCTGGCCCGAGACCTCACGGCCCTTGGCGATCACGTTGATCGCCATGTCGGCGATCTGCAGCACGTCCTCGTCGGTCTCCGTCGGCAGGCCGCACATGAAGTACAGCTTCACCTGGCGCCAGCCGTTGCCGTAGGCGGTGGCGACCGTGCGGATCAGGTCCTCCTCCGAGACCATCTTGTTGATGACCTTGCGCATGCGCTCGGAGCCGCCCTCGGGGGCGAAGGTCAGACCGGACCGGCGACCGTTGCGGGTCAGCTCGTTGGCCAGGTCGACGTTGAAGGCGTCCACGCGGGTGGAGGGCAGGGAGAGGCCGATCTTGTCGTCCTCGTACCGGTCCGCCAGGCCCTTGGCGATGTCCGCGATCTCCGTGTGGTCCGCGGAGGACAGGGAGAGGAGGCCGACCTCCTCGAAGCCCGTGGCCTTCAGGCCGCGGTCCACCATCTCGCCGATGCCGGTGATGCTTCGCTCCCGCACGGGGCGCGTGATCATGCCGGCCTGGCAGAAGCGGCAGCCGCGGGTGCAGCCGCGGAAGATCTCCACCGACATCCGCTCGTGCACGGTCTCGGCGAGCGGGACGAGCGGCTGCTTGGGGTAGGGCCACTCGTCGAGGTCCATGACGGTGTGCTTGGACACGCGCCACGGCACGCCGGAGCGGTTGGGCACGACGCGGCCGATGCGGCCGTCGGGCAGGTACTCCACGTCGTAGAACGCCGGGATGTACACCGAACCGGTCCTGGCGAGGCGGAACAGGACCTCCTCGCGGCCGCCGGGCCGGCCCTCGGCCTTCCAGGCGCGGATGATCTCGGTCATGTCGAGCACGGCCTGCTCGCCGTCACCGATGACCGCAGCGTCGATGAACTCCGCGATCGGCTCGGGGTTGAAGGCCGCGTGGCCGCCCGCGAGGACGATCGGGTCGTCGATCGTGCGGTCCTTGGACTCCAGCGGGATGCCCGCCAGGTCCAGGGCCGTGAGCATGTTGGTGTAGCCCAGCTCGGTGGAGAAGCTGAGGCCGAAGACGTCGAAGGCCCTGACCGGGCGGTGGCTGTCGACGGTGAACTGCGGCACGTGGTGCTCGCGCATCAGCGCCTCGAGGTCCGGCCACACGCTGTACGTGCGCTCGGCCAGGACGCCCTCGCGCTCGTTGAGTACCTCGTAGAGGATCATGACGCCCTGGTTGGGCAGCCCGACCTCGTACGCGTCCGGGTACATCAGCGCCCAGCGCACGTCACAGGACTCCCACGGCTTGACCGTGGAGTTCAGCTCTCCGCCGACGTACTGGATGGGCTTCTGCACATGCGGGAGCAGGGCCTCGAGCTGTGGGAAGACCGAGTCAGTCATGGGGGGCGAACCTTCGTGAGCTGGCAGGGGTGACCATCAAGCGTAACCCGCCCGCAGGGTGCTCCGGTCCGCCTCATGGTCATCCCCGGGCGGGCCCGGGCCCGTCCCCCCGTCGCCGCAGGCCCCCGGCACCGCCTCACCAGCCCGGCCGCTCGACCTCCGCCCACGTGTCCGGCAGCCCGCGCTCGCGGCGCTCCGCGAGGGCTTCCTCGCGGCCGTACAGCAGACCCCAGGTGAAGGCGGACTCGCCGGCCGCGTGGGCCTGTGCGGCCAGCAGGCGCAGGGCCTCGCGGGCCACGACGCTGTCCTGGTGGTCGCCGAGCAGGCTCTGTACGGCCTTGGCCTGCTTGGCGAAGCGCTTGGCGCGGGAGCCGAACACGGGTACGGCGCTGTCGGCCGCGTACCGGGTGCGCTTGGCGGCCTTCCGGGCCTCGTGGAGGGCGAGGTCGCGCTCGGGTCCGGGTTCGAGGTCGAGGGCGTGGGCGACCCGGCCGGCGAGGCGGTCGTGGTCGCGGCGGACGGCCTTGGCGAAGACCTTGGCGGCGTCCTTGGCCGCGCCCGGCAGCAGCGGCGGGTCGGCGAGCAGGGCGTCGAGGGCGTCGAGCAGGGCCAGGTAGCGCGGGCCGTCGAGGACGGCGAGGGCGCGGCGGCGGGAGTCCCTGCGGCGGGCGGTGTTCCAGACGGTCAGCCGCGCGCGGACCGGGCCGAGCAGCAGGGTGTCGGGCAGCTCGTCGAGGTGGCCCTGGAGCCGGTCCATCAGGACTTCCTGGTCGCGGTCGACGCCGAGCTCGCCCGCGAGCCAGCGCAGCTCCTCGCCGATGGGGTCGGTGACGGTGCGGTCCAGGACGCGCTTGTGGGTCTTGAAGGCGCTGCGCAGCCGGCGGGTGGCCACCCGCATCTGGTGGACGGAGTCGGGCAGGTCGCGCCGGACGGCGGGGTCGTGGGCGACGAGGGCTGCGACCTGTTCGCGTACGTACGCCAGGACGTACGCGCCCGCGCTGTCGAGGGGCGGGGCGGGCTGCGGCGGGCGGGCGGAGCCGGTTTCGGCGAGGGCGCGGGCGAGCTTGGAGGGGGCGTCGGAGACGCGCAGTCCGGCCTTGCGGAACTTCTGCTCGATGGTGTCGAGGAGGTCGGGGTCGACGCCGTCGGCGAGTTCGGCCTCGACCTCGGTCCAGTCGGCGGTGGCGGGCGGGTCGGCGAGCCGTTCGGCGCGGACGGTGTCGGTGCTGAGTTCGGCCAGGAGGTGTCCCTCGGCGTCCTTGAGGTGGACCACCTCGCGGGAGGAGAGCAGGCGGACGAGGGGGACGAGGCCGGTGTCGCGCACCCGCGACCGGACCAGGGCGGCGAGCGCCGGGGGCACGGCGTCGGAGAGGGGGGCGGCGATCTCGTCGCGCACGCCGGGGGCGACCGGGAGCTTGAGGTGCCAGCCCGCGTCCGCGCCGCCGGTCCTGCGCCGGAGGGTGAGCCCGTCGGCGGCGAGCCGCTGGTCGGGGGTGTCGTAGTAGACCGCGTCGAGGTCGACCGTGCCCTGGGGTTCGGCGGCGGCGACGGGCGCCGTGCCGCTCAGGTCCGGCAGCCGCCGAGTGTTCTTCTTCGGCGCCTTGCGACCGTTCTTGCCCGCTTCCGGGCTCGTATCGAACTCGAACTTCCGCTCAATCTCGCGCTTCGCGTCCGCCATAGACCGAACTTAGTCTTCATCAGCTCATCATGGGAGCGTTGCCCGGTATTTGCCCCGGATGTGGCCGAGAGCGGCCGGCTGCCGGGCGGACGCCCCGGGTCGCCGCTTCGAGGGAGCCGGCCGCCCCCGCGAAGCCCCCTACGCCGACAACGGCCGCTGCACCCGGATCGACTGCAGCAACCCGATCGCCACCCACACCGCGAACATCGACGAGCCGCCGTACGACACGAACGGCAGCGGGAGCCCCGCCACCGGCATGATGCCGAGCGTCATCCCGATGTTCTCGAAGGACTGGAAGGCGAACCAGGCGATGATGCCGGCCGCCACGATCGTGCCGTACAGCTCGGTGGTCTCGCGCGCGATGCGGCAGGCCCGCCACAGCACCACCCCGAGCAGGAACAGGATGAGACCCGCCCCGACGAAGCCCAGCTCCTCCCCCGCCACCGTGAAGACGAAGTCGGTCTGCTGCTCGGGCACGAACTGGCCGGTGGTCTGCGAGCCCTTGAACAGCCCCGTGCCCAGCAGCCCGCCCGAGCCGATCGCGATGCGCGCCTGGTTGGTGTTGTAGCCCACGCCCGCCGGGTCCAGGTCGGGGTTGGCGAAGGCGGCGAAGCGGTTGATCTGGTACTCGTCCAGCACGCCCAGCTGCCAGATCGCGATGGCGCCCACGAGGCCCGTACCCAGCAGCCCGAGCACCCACCGGTTGGAGGCGCCGGAGGCCAGCAGCACGCCGAGCACGATGATGACCATGACCATGACCGAGCCGAGGTCGGGCATCAGCATGACGATGCCCATGGGCGCGGCGGCCAGGCACAGGGCCTTGACGACCGTGCGGTGGTCGGGGTGCACCAGGTCGCCGGCGTCCACCCGGGTGGCCAGCAGCATCGCCATCACCAGGATGATGGTGATCTTGCAGAACTCGGAGGGCTGGAGCGAGAAGCCGCCGCCGATGACGATCCACGCGTGCGCGCCGTTGATGGTCGCCCCGAGCGGGGTGAGCACGGCGAGCACGAGCAGGATCGAGAGCCCGTACAGGAACGGCACCGCGCCGCGCAGGGTGCGGTGGCCGAGCCAGATCGTGCCGACCATCAGGGTGAAGCCGATGCCGGTGTTGAGCAGGTGGCGCAGGAAGAAGTAGTACGGGTCGCCCTGGTTGAGCGTGGTGCGGTTGCGGGTGGCCGACCACACCAGCAGCGAGCCGATGAGGGACAGCGCGAGCGCCGAGAACAGCAGCGGCCAGTCGAGCCGGCGCACTATCGAGTCGCGGGCGGTCAGGCGGGCCAGCGGACCGCGCCGGGGGGCGTAGCGGGCGACGGAGAAGTTGTTGGCGGCCATCAGTCCCGCCACCTCGCGTCGCGGTGCGTCGGCCGGGTCGCCGGCTTCCCGGGCGGGCCGGCGAGGGCCGGCTCGGGGTCCTCCTTGGGCTCGTCGGGGACGTACGGGTGGATCTCGGGGGCGTCGATCGAGCCGTCCTTCTGGATCCTGGGCAGGGAGCTCTGGGGGTGCGGCAGGAGGGCCTTCCCGAGGTCCTGCTTGCCCTCCATGTCGAGGCCGTACAGGGCGTTGTAGATGTTGCGGACGAAGGGCCCGGAGGCCCCGGAGCCGGTACCACCCTGGGAGATGGTCATGACGATCGTGTAGTCCGAGGTGTAGGTGGCGAACCAGGAGGTGGTCTGCTTGCCGTAGACCTCGGCGGTACCGGTCTTGGCGTGCATGGGGATCTGCTTCTGCGGCCAGCCGCCGAACCGCCAGGCGGCGGTACCGCGGGTGGCGACGCCCTCGAGCGCGTCGTTTATCTGCGCCCTGGTCCGCGCGTCCATGGGCAGCCTGCCGTGGGCCTTGGGCCTGATCTCCTCGACGCGCTTGCCGTCGGCGCTGATGATCGCCTTGCCGATGGTGGGGTTCCACATGGTGCCGCCGTTGGAGATGGCCGCGTAGATGGTGGCCATCTGGATCGGCGTGACGAGGGTGTCGCCCTGGCCGATGGAGTAGTTGACGGAGTCACCGGCGCGCATGAGGTTGCCCTCGAGGCAGTTCTCGTAGGACAGCTGCTGGACGTACGTGCCGCCGCGCTTGCCGGTGCGGCACCACCAGTCCTTGTTGGCCTCCCAGAAGCGCTGCTTCCACTGGCGGTCCGGGACGCGGCCGCTGACCTCGTTGGGGAGGTCGATGCCGGTCTCCTTGCCGAGGCCGAACTGGTGCGCGGTCTTGTAGAAGATGTCGGCGGGGTTCTTCTTGGGCTTGAGGGCGCCGTCCTTCTGCCACTGCTGGTGGGCCAGGGCGTAGAAGACGGTGTCGCAGGAGACCTCGAGGGCCTGGCCGAGGGTGATGCTGCCGTGGCCCTGGGACTCGAAGTTCTTGAAGACCTGGCCGCCGATGGAGTACGAGCTGGGGCAGGGGTACTTCCCGTCGAAGGGGTACCCGGCGTTGACCGCTGCCGTGGTCGGGATGACCTTGAAGATGGAGCCGGGGGCGGCCTGCCCCTGGATGGCCCGGTTGAGGAGCGGGTAGTTGGAGTTCTTGCCGGTGAGCCGGGCGTAGTCCTTGGCGGAGATGCCGCCGACCCAGACGTTCGGGTCGTAGGTCGGGTTCGAGGCCATGGCGACGATGCGGCCGGTCTTGGACTCCATGACGACGACGGCGCCGGCGTCGGCCTTGTAGTTCTCGCCGGTGTTGCGGTCGACGATCTTGCGCGCTTCCTTCATGGCCTTGTCGAGCTGGTACTCGGCCACGGCCTGGACGCGGGCGTCGATGCTGGTGACGACGTTGGCACCGGCCTCGGCGGGGTCGGCGGCGGCCTGCCCGATGACCCGGCCCAGGTTGTCGACCTCGTACCGGGTGACGCCGGCCTTGCCGCGCAGCTGGCGGTCGTACGTGCGCTCCAGGCCGGAGCGGCCGACCTGGTCGGAGCGAAGGAGCGGCGAGCGGGTGTCCTTGGCCTGCTGGATCTCGTCGTCCGTGACGGGCGAGAGGTAGCCCAGGACCTGGCCGGTGTTGGAGCCGCCGGGGTTCGGGTAGCGGCGTACGGCGGTGGGCTCGGCGGTGATGCCGGGGAAGTCCTCGGCGCGCTCGCGGATCTGCAGGGCCTGCTGGGTGGTGGCCTTGTTGGTGACCGGGATCGGCTGGTACGGGGAGCCGTTCCAGCAGGGCTGCGGGGTCTGGGAGTCGCAGAGCCGGACCTTGTCCATGACCTCCTTGGGGGTCATGTCGAGGACGTCGGCGAGCCGGGTCAGGACGCCCTTGCCGCGGTCCTTCATCTTCATCAGCTCGGTGCGGCTGGCGGAGACGACCAGGCGGGTCTCGTTGTCGGCGAGCGGGATGCCGCGGGCGTCGAGGATCGAGCCGCGCACGGCGGGCTGGACGACCTGCTGGACGTGGTTGTTCTTGGCCTCGCTGCTGTACTCGTCGCCGTTGCGGATCTGGAGGTACCAGAGGCGGCCGCCGAGGGTGAACAGGAGGGAGAAGACCAGCACCTGGATGATGACGAGCCGGATCTGCACCCGGGGGGTGCGGCCCGTCTCGGGAATGTTGGTCACGCCTCCCCCTCGTCGGTGTGCGCCTGCTCGGCCGGGGCCGTCACAGCTTCCTGCCCCCCTTGAGGCGCGGCGTCTTCACGGACTTGACCGCCTTGACGCCCTTGACGCCGCCGGAGACGCCGATGCCCTTTATGCGGCCGGCCTTCTGGGCCCGGTTGCGGGCGGCCTTGACGCGCATGCTGTTGCGGGTGCCGCCGACGGTCAGGCCGGTGCCGCCGGAGAGCCAGCCGGCGGCGACGTCGGCGCCCTGGGCGGGGCCGCCGGCCGCCTCGACGGCCATGACGTCGTTCTCGGCGCGCCGGGCCAGCATCATGACCAGCGGTACGGCGAACGGGGCGAGCAGCAGGTCGTAGACGGCGGCGCTGAACAGCAGCCAGCCCAGCCCGACATGGCGGGCGGCGGTGTCGCCGACGAGGCCGCCGACCAGCCCGTACAGGAGGGTGGAGCCGAGGGCGGCGGCGACGACGGTGACCAGCGGGCCCCAGGCGGAGCGGAACCGTCCGTCGGCGGGCCGGGCGAGCCCGCACAGGTAGCCGACGACGCACAGGACGAGCGCGTAGCGGCCGGCGGCGTGGTCGGCGGGCGGGGCGAGGTCGGTCAGCAGGCCGGCGCCGAAGCCGATGAGGGCTCCGCTGGTGTGCCCGTAGACGAGGGCCAGGGCGACGACGGTGAGCAGCACGAGGTCCGGTACGGCGCCGGGCAGTTGCAGTCGGCCCAGGACGGTGACCTGGATGACGAGGGCGACCACGACGAGGGTGGTCGAGAGCAGGATCCGGTTGAAGCGCATGGCGGTCTCCTACTCGTCGGCCGGCTTGGCGGCGTCCCCGGAGGGGCTGGGGGCGACCGTCACGGTGACCGTGGGGATGGGCTTCGGCTTGGCGGGCCTGGGCGGCAGGACGGTGTCGCGCGGGTCGGTGCGCGGGGGCATGACGACGACGCCGACGATGTCGAGCCGGGAGAAGCCGACGTACGGGTCGACGTAGACGGTGCGGGTGAGGCCGCCGCCGGCCGGGTCGACGCGGACGACCTCACCGAGCGGGACGCCGGGCACGAAGGGCTTGCTGCCGCGGGAGCCGAAGGTGACGAGGCGGTCGCCCGCCTTGATCTTGGCCTTGCCGTTGAGCATCTGGACGGCCAGCGGGCGGTCGCCCTGGCCGGTGGCGAAGCCGAGTTCGCCGGTCTTCTCCAGGCGGGTGCCGACGGTGAAGTCGGGGTCGTTGGCCAGGAGGACGGTGGCGGTGTCGGGCCCGACGGTGGTGACGCGGCCGACGAGTCCGTCGCCGTTGAGGACGGTCATGTCGCGCGCGATGCCGTCCTTGCTGCCGGCGTCGATGGTGACGGTCCAGGAGAAGCCCTGGGCCGCTCCTATCGCGATGACCTCGGCGCCCTTGATGCCGTACTGGCCCGCGCCGGCGCTCTTGAGCATGCCGTCGAGTTCGCGGATGCGGCTGCGGTTGCGGTCGTCGCTGCCGAGCCTGGCCTTCAGGGCCGCGTTCTCGCGTTCCAGTGCGGTGATCCGGTTGTGGCGGTCGCCGGAGTCCCGTACCGCGCCTATGGCGTTGGCGACCGGGTCGACCGCGGTGGCCACGCCCTTCTCGACCGGGCCGAAGACCGCGGCGGCGCCCCGGCGGGCACCGTCGACCGGTGACTCCTCGCCCGCCCGGATGTCCACCGTGATCAGCGCGAACGCGATGGCGACCAGCAGTACCAGGAGCAGCCGGCTCTCTCGTGTGTCCCTCACGTGCGGCGGCCGTGCCTTCCTTCTGGGAATTCTCTTTGCCTGTATATCAACGATCCGCCGGACGGGCGCGGCAGCACCCGTACGGCGGATCTCTGTGTTTCCGTTATCCCCTGAAAGGGGGCATTGTCAACGGCGTCCCGACCGTGGGGCCGTGCCGGCGGCGGCCCGCCGGCGGGTGGCGTCGGCAGCGCGTGCCGGCGGGGCGACGTCGGCGGCGGGCGGCGTCGGCGGGGCGTTCGTCAGCGGCGGGGCTGGGCGTCCAGGACCTGCTGGAGCGCCTCGAACTCCTCGACGCACTTGCCGGAGCCGAGGGCGACGGAGTCCAGCGGGTCCTCGGCGATGTGGATGGGCATGCCGGTCTCGCGGCGCAGCCGCTCGTCGAGGCCGCGGAGCAGGGCGCCGCCGCCGGTGAGGACGATGCCGCGGTCCATGATGTCGCCGGAGAGCTCGGGCGGGCACTTGTCGAGGGTCGTCTTGACCGCGTCGACGATGGCGTTGACGGGCTCCTCGATGGCCTTGCGGACCTCGGCGGCGGAGATGACCACGGTCTTGGGCAGGCCCGAGACGAGGTCGCGGCCGCGGATCTCGGTGTGCTCGTCCTTGTCGAGGTCGAAGGCCGAGCCGATGGTGATCTTGATCTGCTCGGCGGTCCGCTCACCGAGGAGGAGGCTGTACTCCTTCTTGATGTGCTGGATGATCGCGTTGTCGAGCTCGTCGCCGGCCACCCGGATCGACTGTGCCGTGACGATTCCGCCGAGGGAGATGACGGCCACCTCGGTGGTGCCGCCGCCGATGTCGACGACCATGTTGCCGGTGGCCTCGTGCACCGGCAGGCCGGAGCCGATGGCCGCGGCCATGGGCTCCTCGATGATGTGCACCTGACGGGCGCCGGCCTGGGTGGAGGCCTCGATGACGGCGCGGCGCTCGACCCCGGTGATGCCGGAGGGGACGCAGACCACGACGCGGGGGCGGGCCAGGTAGCGGCGCTTGTGGATCTTGAGGATGAAGTACCGGAGCATGCGCTCGGTGATCTCGAAGTCGGCGATCACGCCGTCCTTGAGGGGGCGTACCGCGACGATGTTGCCGGGCGTCCGGCCGATCATCTTCTTCGCCTCGGAACCGACCGCGAGGATGCCACCGGTGTTCGTGTTGATGGCGACCACGGACGGCTCGTTCAGGACGATCCCCCGGCCCCTCACGTACACCAGCGTGTTGGCGGTCCCGAGGTCGACAGCCATGTCACGGCCGATGAACGACATTGAGTTCCCCTTGTTCCCCATGAGGAGCGTCTGGCCTTCCCAGTTGAGAGCGGCTGCTGTCAGGACGGCGAGTCGGGTATGTGGGTGGAGGCCCCATCGTAGTGCCGAGGGTACGAACACCGCGCGACGGGACTCCGACCGACCGGCCGGAACGGGTACCCGCCTCTCTTGATGGTGACGACAGGTCCGTCCCATGCGTTCCCGGCCATGGTGATCTATACCAAGGGGCGACCGAAATTACTTCGGTCGCCCCAGGTGGTGAGCGCTATATGGCTGACGTGACGTCAGACGAGAGCGGGGAAGAAGAGCTTCAGCTCGCGCTCGGCGGACTCCTCGGAGTCGGACGCGTGGATGAGGTTCTCGCGCACGATGGTGCCGAAGTCGCCGCGGATCGAACCGGGGGTGGCCGCGATCGGGTCGGTCGGGCCGGCCAGGGTCCGCAGGCCCTCGATCGCGCGCTCGCCCTCGACGACGAGGACGACGACGGGGCCGGAGGCCATGAAGCCCATCAGCGGCTCGTAGAAGGGCTTGCCCTTGTGCTCGCCGTAGTGCGCCTCCAGGGTCTCCTGGTCCAGCGTGCGCAGCTCCATCGCCGGGATGGTCCAGCCGGCCTTGCGCTCGATACGGCCGATGATCTCGCCGATCAGGCCACGACGGACGGCGTCGGGCTTGAGGATGACGAGAGTGCGCTGGGTCATGGTGCGGCTCCTTGCGGCATACGGGTGCGGTGCGGAAAGGCTACAGGTGCGGTAGGGACCGCCGTCACGCAGCGTCAGGGGCGGACGCGGCGGCGGTCTGCGCCGCCCAGCGGGCCTTCGTCTCGTCGATCTTGCGGCCGTAGTGGACGGAGGCCCACCACAGGCCGGCGAAGACCGCACCGAGGAAGAACATGGTGGGGACGACCAGACCGCTGGCGATCAGGCCGATCTGGAGCGCCCACCCGACCGTGACCGCGCCGGGGCGGGAGAGCATCCCGCACAGCAGCACGGTGAGCAGCATGGCGATCCCGCACACCGTCCACACGGTGGCGGTGGACAGGTCGCCCTTCATGGCGACCAGCCCGGCGAAGCCGATGACGAAGAACTCGCCGATCAGCGTGGAGGCGCACAGCGTCCGCATCGTTGGTCCCTCAGTTCCTCTTCAGCAGCAGCCGGGCCTCGCCGACCGTGAACACCGAGCCGGTGACCAGGACACCGGCCCCTCCGTACTCGGCCTCTTCCTCGGCCAGGGTGATCGCCGCCTCGATGGCGTCGTCCAGGCGCGGCTCGACCTGCACGCGGTCGCCGCCGAAGACCTCCACCGCTATGGCGGCCAGTTCGTCGGCGCCGATCGCGCGGTGGGTGGAGTTCTGGGTGACGACGATCTCGGCGAAGATCGGCTCGAAGGCCTCCAGGACGCCCCGGACGTCCTTGCCGTCGCTGGCGGCGAACACGCCGACCAGGCGGCTGAAGCCGAAGGACTCGGTGATCGCCTCGGCGGTCACGCGCGCGCCGGCCGGGTTGTGGGCGGCGTCCAGCACCACGGTGGGGCTGCGCCGGACGACCTCCATGCGACCCGGGGAGGTGACGGTGGCGAAGGCGCGGCGGACCGTGTCGATGTCGAGCGGGCGGGCGTGCTCGGCACCGATGCCGAAGAACGCCTCGACCGCGGCGAGGGCGACGGCGGCGTTGGCCGCCATGTGCGCGCCGTACAGGGGCAGGAAGACGCCCTCGTACTCGCCGCCGAGGCCGCGCAGCGTCAGCTGCTGGCCGCCGACGGCGACCTCGCGGGAGACCACGCCGAACTCCATGCCCTCGCGGGCCACGGTGGCGTCCACCTCGACGGCCCGCTTGAGCAGCACCTGGGCGGCGTCGACGGGCTGCTGGGCGAGGATGACGGTGGCGTCCTGCTTGATGACCCCGCCCTTCTCGGCCGCGATCTCCGCGTGGGTGGTGCCGAGCCGGTCGGTGTGGTCGAGGCTGATGGGGGTGATCACGGCGACCGAGGCGTCGATGACGTTGGTGGCGTCCCAGGTCCCGCCCATGCCGACCTCCACCACGGCCACGTCGACCGGCGCGTCGGCGAAGGCCGCGTACGCCATGCCCGTCATGACCTCGAAGAACGACAGCCGGATGTCCTCGCGCCCGTCGACGAGCTCGACGTACGGCTTGATGTCCCGGTAGGTGTCGACGAACCGCTCGGCCTCGATGGGGGCGCCGTCCAGGCTGATGCGCTCGGTGATCAGCTGCACGTGGGGGCTGGTGTAGCGGCCGGTGCGCAGGTCGAAGGCGGAGAGCAGGGCCTCGATCATGCGGGCGGTGCTGGTCTTGCCGTTGGTGCCGGTGACGTGGATGGAGGGGTACGCGCGCTGCGGCTCGCCGAGCACGTCCATCAGGGCGGTGATCCGCTTGACCGAGGGCTCGAGCTTGGTCTCGCCCCAGCGGGTGGCGAGCTCCGCCTCGACCTCGTGCAGGGCCTTGTCGACCTCGGGGTCCTGGGGGCGGGTGGGGATCGGGTCCCCCTGGGGCGGACCGGCCATGGCGCGCAGGGTGCGGCTGCCGGCCTCGATCACCGCCAGGTCGGGGTCGCGGTCCGTCTCCGCGTCGACGATGTCGTCGAACGCTCCGGTCTCGTCGAAGGGGTCGTTGGGCTCGGGCTGCTCACTCACGGACCCAGTCTACGAGCGGGGGCCGGAGGACGTCCGGCCCGGCCGGTCCGGGGCCCCGGGCGGCCGGAGCCGGGGGGATCGTCCTGCGCATCCGGCGGCCGGAGCCGGGCATCGCCGTGCGCGCCCGGCGGCCGGTCACTTCCATTCGTAGATCTTGGTCTCGATCTTGCCCCCGGGGTCGGTCTCGAACTCGAACACGGCCGCGATGCCGTTCAGCTGCAGGAACCGGTCCGCGGTGGTCTCGTAGAAGACGGCGCCTCGCCAGCTGACGCCGCCGGTCGGGGTGAACCGCCCGACCCCGGATCCGTGCCAGGTGAGGGTGTCGCCGTCCTCGGTCATCGTGACGCCCTCGCCCTCGCCGAACAGGGTGCCGTCGTCCCGGTTGGCGGAGTGGTAGGTGCCGATGTCGTTGACGGACACGCCCAGAAGGGTGCCGGACCCCCGGAACGAGGTCTCCAGTACGGCGTGGCCGCCCTCTGCGGAGAGCACGCGGACGCCCGTGGCCTCGCCGTTCTCCTCGCCTATGAGTTCGCCGAGCATGGCAGGGACTCCTCTCGTCCCCGAGGTCGTCGGACGGGTCTCCCCTTCCGGAGTACGCCCACCGGTGGGGTCCGTCAAGTCGCGGCGGACGCCCGGGGGCGGGTCCGTCGGGGAGGGCGCGCGGCCCGGCCGGGCTGTGGCGGACCTCGCACTTGCGCGAATAGCGGAACCCGAATCCCGAATTCGGACTCTCCCTCGTCGGACCGCTCCGTTCGCCCGCGACGGAGTCGTTCTCGCCCTGATCGTTACCGAATTCGGTCATCGGCTCATCTGAGCATTTCATAGGATGAGCGTTTGGGATTCGGCTCATGGGCGGCTGAATACCGGACATTTCAACAGGGATTCACGGGGACTCGTCAACATGACCACGCCAACCACCGCCGCACCGCCGACCCGTGCGACCGACCGGACCGGCGGGGCCGCCGCCCGGCCCGGGCCGCTGACCCGGCTGCGTGCGTCCGGTACCGCCGCCGCGGTCACCTCGGCGGTCATGGCGATGGCCGCCTACTGCCTCGGCATGGCGGCCCACGGCACGTACCCGTTCGGCCAGGGCGCGCGCGCCGTGAACGACCTGCGCCACCAATACGTCCCCTTCCACGCCCACTTGTGGGACCTCCAGCACGGCGCCGCCCAGGGCGACCTGTTCTTCAACTGGCAGAGCGGTTACGGAAACGGTTTCCTCGCCGAGTTCTTCACCTACCTCGGCAACCCGTTCTCCTGGCTGACCGGACTCTTCCCGCGCGAGGACGCCGACTTCTCCGTCTTCCTCGTCTCCCTCCTCAGCATCGGCCTCGCCGCCGCCGTCATGACGGCCTTCCTCGGCCGGCTGCGCCCCGGCTCGCCCTGGCTGCGCGCCGTGCTCGCCACCGGGTACGCCGTCTGCGGCTGGAGCCTGATCGAAGGCGGCATCGTCCCCATGTGGATGTGGGGCCTGGTGGCGTTCCCGCTGCTGTGCCTGGCCGCCGACCACTGCCTCACCGGCCGCCGCTGGGTGCTCGGGACCCTCTACTTCGCCCTCTGCTGGTACGCGAACTTCTACACCGCGGCCATGGCCACCCTCGGCGCAGCCCTCGTCCTGCTCCTGCGCCTGGCCGTCACCGAACTCCCCTGGCGCGCCCGCGTCCGGGCCCTGTGGCGGGCCGCCACCATGACCGTCACCGGCCTGCTGCTGGCCGCCCCCGCCGTGACCGTCTCCGGCCTCGCCAACGCCCAGTCCCAGCCCAGCGACAGCTACGTCGTCAGCACGGCCACCGAGCCCCTGACCTACCTCGGCCTCTTCCTGCCCGGCAGCGTGCCCGAACCCGCCGCCCCCAACGTCTTCACCGGCGTCCTGGTCCTGCTCCTCGTCCTCGCCCTGCCCTTCCAGGGCAAGGTCCGCGTCCGCGAGCGGATCGGCTGGCCGCTGCTGATCGGCCTGGTCGCCGTCTCCTTCGTGTACACCCCGACCGCCAAGGTGTGGCAGGGCTTCACCCTCCCGCACGGCTCGCCCTTCCGCGAGAGCTTCATCCTCAGCGGCCTGCTGGTGATGGCCGCCTGGATCTGCCTGTCCCACATGCCCAGGGCGCGGGCGCTGGTCGGCGGCGCCGCCCTGACCGCCCTGCTGGTCTGGGCCGCCCGCGACACCCAGCCGGCCAACGACTACGCCCTGCGCTGCACCGCCCTCGGCGGCGCCGGCACGGTCGCCCTGCTCCTGCTGTACGCGCGCGGGCTGCGACGTACCGCCCGTACCGCCGTCGTCGCCGCGCTGGCCGCCTGCACCCTGGCCACCAGCACCTACGCCGTCTACGCCACCCACACCCTCTTCGACCCGGCGCTGCGCGGATACACCGAGACCACCACCATGAACGCGCTGGCCGCGAACGCCCACCGGGTGGCCGTCGACCACGCCGACTGGCCGCGCTCGCGCACCGGTCTCGCCCCGAGCCTGTTCGTCGCCAACAACGACCCGATGCTCCTCGGCGTCCAGGGCGGCAGCTACTACAGCAGCTACGTCACCAAGGAAGCCGCCACCGGGCTGCGCGCCCTCGGTGTCGGCTACGCGATGGGCGGACGCAGCCTGTTCCGGACCGACGACCCGTTCTTCAACGCCCTCATGGGCGTCGGCACGCTGCTGGAACGCCCCGGCGACGGCCCCGAGGTCACCGCCCGCACCCTCACCGGCCTCCCCCTGGTCAGCCTGCGCGCCCCCGGCGCCGACCGGACGTACGGCGCGCCGGCCGGCTCGGTCTGGGCCCGCCGCAACGCCGCGCTCGGCGCGCACGTGTACGACGTACCGACGTTCCGGTACTCGCACGGGCCGGTCGACGGCCGCGGCCCGGCGGGCTACGCCCTGGGCCTGGCCGAGTCGGGCAAGGCGTGGAGCAGCTTCACCGCCCGGTGCCGGCCCGGCGACCAGGCCTACCTGTACGCGCCGGAGCTGTTCGGCGTGGCCGTCGGCTCCGGGGCCACCGAGCCGACCAGCAGCTCCGCCCGCCCGCCGGCCGTCCTCATGCCGGTCCAGCCGCTGGGCACCGTCCCGGCCGACGGCACGCTGAAGTTCGCCGTCGGCGCGACCCGGCCCGGCCAGGTGCTGCCGTACGACGCGGTCGGCTGCCTGGGACCGAAGGCCTTCCACGGCGCCGTCCAGGCCGTTCGCTCGGCCGGCCCCGCGCAGCTGGACGTCGGCGGCCACACGGTCCGCGCCACCTTCGCCAAGGGCTCCCGGGGCACCGCGGTGGTCGCCGCCCCGGCGATCCAGGGCTGGCGGTGCTCGGTGGACGGCGGCCCGTCGGCGCCGCCGGTGTCGTACCAGGGGCTGCTCGGCATCCCGCTGGGCGCCGGCGCCTCCGCGGTCTCCTGTGCCTACACCCCGCCGGGGCTGAACCCGGGCCTGGCGGCCGTCGGCGTCGGGCTGCTGGTGGTCGGCGGCGTGCTGCTGTACCCGATGGTCCGGCGGCGGTGGGGGGTCCGGCGCGGCTGACGCCCCGCGCATGCGGAAGGCCCCCGCACCCGAGCCGGGACCCTGTTGGTACCAACAGCGTCCCGAGCCGGGTGCGGGGGCCTTCTGCTCGGCCGGATCAGGCGGCGGGCAGACCCGCCAGCTGGGCCTCGATGCGGGCGATGTCCGCCTCGGCCTTGGCCAGCCGGCCCTTGATCTTGTCCACGACGTTGTCGGGGGCCTTGGCCAGGAAGGCCTCGTTCCCGAGCTTCGCCTCGGCCTGCTGCTTCTCCTTCTGCGCGGCCGCCAGGTCCTTGGCCAGGCGCTTGCGCTCCGCGGCCACGTCGATGGTGCCGGACAGGTCGAGGGCGACCGTGGCGCCGGCCACCGGCAGGGTGGCGGTGGCGCTGAAGCCCTCGCCCTCCGGCTGGAGGCGCAGCAGCTGGCGGATGGCGCCCTCGTGGGCGGCCAGCGGCGTGCCGGCCAGGTCCAGGCGGGCCGGGACCTTCTGGCCGGGCTGCAGGCCCTGGTCGGCGCGGAACCGGCGGACCTCGGTGACGACCTGCTGCAGGTTCTCGATCTCGGCCTCGGCGGCCTCGTCGCGGAAGCCCGAGTCGGTCGGCCACTCGGCGATGACGATGGACTCGCGGCCCGTCAGGGTGGTCCACAGGGTCTCGGTGACGAACGGGACGACCGGGTGCAGCAGGCGCATCAGGACGTCCAGGACCTCGCCGAGGACGCGGCCGGAGGCCTTGGCCGCCTCGCCGCCCGCGAAGAACGTCGTCTTCGACAGCTCGACGTACCAGTCGAAGACCTCGTCCCACGCGAAGTGGTAGAGGGCCTCGCTGAGCTTCGAGAACTGGTAGTCCTCGTAGAACGCGTCCACCTCGGCGACGGTCTTGTTCAGGCGGGAGAGGATCCAGCGGTCGGTGGCCGACAGCTGCTCGGCCGGCGGCAGCTCGCCCTCGATCGTGGCGCCGTTCATCAGCGCGAAGCGCGTGGCGTTCCAGATCTTGTTGGCGAAGTTGCGGGAGGCCTGGACCCAGTCCTCGCCGATCGGGACGTCCACGCCCGGGTTCGCGCCCTTGGCCAGGGTGAAGCGGACGGCGTCGGAGCCGTACTTGTCCATCCAGTCCAGGGGGTTGACCGCGTTGCCGAACGACTTCGACATCTTCTTGCCGCGCTCGTCGCGGACCATGCCGTGCAGGGCGATGGTGTGGAACGGCGGGACGCCGTCCATCGCGTACAGGCCGAACATCATCATCCGGGCGACCCAGAAGAAAAGGATGTCGTAGCCGGTGACCAGGACGGAGTTCGGGTAGAACTTCGCGAGGCTCTCGGTCTGCTCCGGCCAGCCCAGGGTGGAGAAGGGCCACAGGCCGGAGGAGAACCACGTGTCGAGCACGTCGGTGTCCTGGTGCCAGCCGTCGCCCGTCGGCGGCTGCTCGTCGGGGCCGACGCAGACGACCTCGCCGTTCGGGCCGTACCAGACCGGGATGCGGTGGCCCCACCACAGCTGGCGCGAGATGCACCAGTCGTGGAGGTTGTCGACCCAGTCGAAGTACCGCTTCTCCATCTCCTGCGGGTGGATCTTGACCTTGCCGTCGCGGACCGCGTCGCCCGCGGCCTTGGCGAGCGGGCCGACCTTGACCCACCACTGCATCGACAGGCGCGGCTCGATGGTGGTCTTGCAGCGCGAGCAGTGGCCCACGGAGTGCGTGTACGGGCGCTTCTCGGCGACGATCCGGCCCTCGGCGCGCAGCGCGGCGACGATGGCGGAGCGGGCCTCCAGGCGGTCCAGGCCCAGGAAGGGGCCGTGGACGGTGATGACCGCGTGCTCGTCCATGACGGCGAGGCTCGGCAGGTTGTGGCGCTGGCCGATCTCGAAGTCGTTCGGGTCGTGCGCCGGCGTCACCTTGACGGCGCCGGTGCCGAACTCGGGGTCCACGTGCGCGTCCGCGACGACCGGGATGCGGCGGCCCGTCAGCGGCAGCTCGATCTCGGTGCCGACCAGGTGCTTGTAGCGCTCGTCCTCGGGGTGGACGGCGACGGCCGTGTCGCCCAGCATCGTCTCGGCGCGGGTCGTCGCGACGACGATGGACGCGTCGCCCTCGCCGTACCGGATGGAGACGAGCTCACCGTCGTCGTCCTGGTACTCGACCTCGATGTCGGAGATCGCGGTCAGGCAGCGCGGGCACCAGTTGATGATGCGCTCGGCACGGTAGATCAGCTCGTCGTCGTAGAGCTTCTTGAAGATCGTCTGGACGGCCTGCGAGAGGCCCTCGTCCATGGTGAAGCGCTCGCGCGACCAGTCGACGCCGTCACCCAGACGGCGCATCTGGCCGGAGATCTGGCCGCCGGACTCGCCCTTCCACTTCCAGACGCGCTCGACGAACGCCTCGCGGCCGAGGTCGTGGCGGGACTTGCCCTCCTTCGCCAGCTCGCGCTCGACGACGTTCTGCGTCGCGATGCCGGCGTGGTCCATGCCGGGCTGCCACAGCGTCTCGTAGCCCTGCATGCGCTTGCGGCGGGTGAGGGCGTCGATCAGCGTGTGCTCGAAGGCGTGGCCCAGGTGCAGCGAGCCGGTGACGTTCGGCGGCGGGATGACGATGGTGTACGCCGGCTTGTCGCTCTTGGCGTCCGCCTCGAAGTAACCGCGCTCTACCCAGCGCTCGTAGAGCTTCCCCTCTACCTCGGCCGGCGCGTACTGGGTCGGCAGTTCGGAGTTCGGGGCGCTTGGCTGCTGCTGAGTGTTCTCGGTCACGGGGCACAGTTTAGAGGTGTCACGGCTTCGTACTGAAACCGAATAGGCGTGCCCCCGGCGCCCCGCCGCCCGCGGTGATCCGCCAGGATGTCGGAAACAGATAAAGGCATCCTGGAGGGGAACGCAGGAGATGAGCTACAACCAGCCGGGACCGTACGGCGGCCCGCAGCCGCAGCAGCCCGGACCGTACGGCCAGCCCAACCCGTACGGGCAGCCCCAGGGCTCCCCGCAGCCGGGGTACGGCTACCCCGGCCAGCCGCAGCCCGGAGCCCCGGCCGGCCCCGGCTACGGCTACCCGCAGCAGGCCCCCCAGGGAGTTCCGCCGCAGCAGCCGCAGCCGGGCTACGCCTACCCGCCCCAGCAGCAGCCGTTCCCGGGCCAGCCGCAGCCGCCGTACGGCATGCAGCCGCCGGCCCCGGCGAAGAAGGGCAAGGGCGGCTGCGTCGTGGCGGTCGTCCTCGTGCTGGCCCTGGCCGGCGGCGGCGCCTGGTGGTTCCTGAAGGGCAGCGGCGCGGACATCTCCGACGCGACCAAGGGCTACAAGCTGAAGTTCCCGGCGGCGGTGGACTCGTACAAGAAGCCGGCGAACGCCCAGGAGCCGCCGGAGCAGGAGATGAAGCCGGAGGCCAAGGCGAAGGCTGAGGCACTCGGGGTCAAGAACCCGCACCAGTCCGGTTCCGCTTACAGGAACGGCGCCTCCTCGGATCCCAAGGCGAAGCAGCTGACGGCCAGTGGCTTCTGGGGACAGGTCGAAGACCCGAGCAAGGCAGTTGACACCTGGTTCGGCAACGTCGGCCAGCAGAACACTGATTCCGCCAAGGAGGGCTTCACGCTCGAAGTGGTCGGCAGTCCCCGTGAGTTCCACCCGGACGGCTTCTCCGGCGCGGTGATGAAGTGCGCCAACATCAAGGTGACGCGTACGAAGGACTCCCCGGGCACGGAGAAGATGGCCAAGGAGACGCAGCTCCCCACGTGCGCCTGGGGCGACTACTCGACCCTGGTGTCGGTCAACGTGCTCGACCCGGCCGTGGCCATGCTCGGCGGCACCAGCGCCTCCCTCGAGGACGTCTCCGCCCTCGCCGCGAAGCTCTACAACACCTCCCGCACCAAGGCCTGACGGCCGGCGCGGTCAACGCCGAAGGGGCGCTCCCGGTGGTCCGGGGGCGCCCCTTCGGGGTTCGTGCGGGTGCCGGTTACGCCGACTTCTCGTGCGGGCCCTGGTCCTTGGGGACGATGCGGGGCACGAGGGTCGGGTTGACGTTGGAGCGGACCACGTCGGCGGTGATGACCACGCGGGCGACGTCCTTGCGGGACGGGACCTCGTACATCACCGACATGAGGACCTCCTCCATGATGGCGCGCAGGCCGCGCGCGCCGGTCTGGCGGAGGATGGCCTGGTCGGCGATGGCTTCGAGCGCCTCGCGCTCGAAGTCCAGCTCCACGCCGTCGAGTTCGAAGAGGCGCTGGTACTGCTTGACCAGGGCGTTGCGCGGCTCGACGAGGATCTGGAGCAGCGCCTCGCGGTCCAGGTTGTGGACCGAGGTGATGACGGGCAGACGGCCGATGAACTCCGGGATCATCCCGAACTTCACCAGGTCCTCCGGCATGACCTCCTGGAACTGGTCGCTGGCCTCGATCTCCCGCTTCGAGCGGATCGTGGCACCGAAGCCGATGCCCTTCGCGCCCGCCCGCGCCTCGATGATCTTCTCGAGGCCGGCGAAGGCGCCGCCCACGATGAAGAGCACGTTGGTCGTGTCGATCTGGATGAACTCCTGGTGGGGGTGCTTGCGGCCGCCCTGGGGCGGGACCGAGGCGGTGGTCCCCTCGAGGATCTTCAGGAGCGCCTGCTGGACGCCCTCGCCCGACACGTCGCGCGTGATCGACGGGTTCTCGCTCTTGCGGGCGACCTTGTCGATCTCGTCGATGTAGATGATCCCGGTCTCGGCCTTCTTGACGTCGTAGTCGGCCGCCTGGATCAGCTTCAGCAGGATGTTCTCGACGTCCTCGCCCACGTAGCCGGCCTCCGTCAGCGCGGTGGCGTCGGCGATCGCGAACGGGACGTTCAGCATGCGGGCCAGCGTCTGGGCCAGCAGGGTCTTGCCCGAGCCGGTGGGGCCGAGCAGGAGGATGTTGGACTTGGCGAGCTCGATGGCGTCGTCACGTCCCTGCGCGCCGCCGTTCTCGCCGGCCTGGACGCGCTTGTAGTGGTTGTACACAGCGACGGAGAGCGCCTTCTTCGCGGGCTCCTGCCCGACGACGTAGCTCTCCAGGAACTCGTAGATCTCGCGCGGCTTGGGGAGTTCCTCCCACCGCACCTCGCTGGTCTCCGCGAGCTCCTCTTCGATGATCTCGTTGCAGAGGTCGATGCACTCGTCGCAGATGTACACACCGGGGCCTGCGATGAGCTTCTTCACCTGCTTCTGGCTCTTTCCGCAGAACGAGCACTTGAGCAGGTCGCCGCCGTCACCGATGCGTGCCACGAGGTGCTTCCCCTTCGCCTGGGAGACGCCTGGTTCAGCGCTCCTGGTGCCTCATATCCGACGGTACCTTGCCGGGACCCCATCTCGGGGCCCCCTTGACGCGGTTCACATCGCCGGAAGGGCGAGCGGACCGCGTCAAGGGACCGCAAGGATCAGACGTTGTTCATCTTCCGGGTGGAGATGATCTGGTCGATCAGGCCGTAGGCCAGCGCGTCCTCGGCGGTGAGGATCTTGTCGCGCTCGATGTCCTCGCGGATCTTCTCGATCGGGGTCGAGGAGTGCTTGGCCAGCATGGACTCCAGCTGGTCACGCATGCGCAGGATCTCGTTGGCCGCGATCTCCAGGTCGGAGAGCTGCTCGCGGCCGGTGCCGCCGGACGGCTGGTGGATCAGCACGCGGGCGTTCGGCAGGGCCATGCGCTTGCCGGGCGTACCGGCGGCGAGCAGGACGGCGGCGGCGGAGGCGGCCTGGCCCATGCAGACCGTCTGGATGTCCGGCTTCACGAACTGCATCGTGTCGTAGATGGCCGTGAGGGCGGTGAAGGAGCCGCCCGGGCTGTTGATGTAGATCGAGATGTCGCGGTCGGGGTCCATCGACTCCAGGCACAGCAGCTGGGCCATGACGTCGTTGGCGGAGGCGTCGTCGATCTGGACGCCGAGGAAGATCACGCGCTCTTCGAACAGCTTCGCGTACGGGTCGTACTCGCGGATGCCCTGCGAGGTGCGCTCGACGAAGCGCGGGACGACGTACCGGTTGTCCACCTGCGCGCCGGTGTAGAGGCCGCTCGCGGAGAGGTTGTTCTGCATCTGGGTGTTCACCATCCTGGTGGCGTTGTGCCTGTGGCTGCGGGCTGTGTCGGCTGGGCTGCCGTACGGACCGGGTCCGTACGGGCTGCGGGCCTGCCGGATCAGGCCCCGGTGCCGCCGCCGCCCGGCACGTTGGACGCGGCAGAGATGATCTCGTCGATGAGGCCGTAGTCCTTGGCCTCCTCGGCGGTGAACCAGCGGTCGCGGTCGCCGTCGCGGATGATCGCCTCGACGGTCTGGCCCGAGTGGTGCGCGGTGATCTCGGCCATGCGCTGCTTGGTGCGCAGCAGGTACTGGGCCTGGATCTTGATGTCGGAGGCGGTGCCGCCGATGCCGGCCGAACCCTGGTGCATCAGGATGTCGGTGTTGGGCAGGGCGAAGCGCTTGCCCGGGGTGCCGCCGGTCAGCAGGAACTGGCCCATGGAGGCGGCCATGCCCATGCCGATGGTGACCACGTCGTTCGGGATGTACTGCATGGTGTCGTAGACGGCCATGCCCGCGGTCACGGAGCCGCCGGGGCTGTTGATGTACAGGTAGATGTCCTTGTCGGGCTCGGCCGCGAGGAGGAGCATCTGAGCCGTGATCTTGTTGGCGATGTCGTCGTCGACCTGCTGGCCGAGGAAGATGATCCGCTCGTTGAGCAGCCGGTTGTAGACATGGTCGCCGAGGCCACCACCGATGGACGGCTCACCGGCGAGATAAGGCATCAGATTCGTCACGTATCCACCTGCTCGTCTCCGACGGCCCCGGACCGGGCCGTCTCAGCGTCTCGTTCAGAGGGCAGTGCCCTCGTATTCATGGACCCTAACGCGCAGGTCGGACAACGCCATCCCGCTTCCCCAACTGTTCGCTGGGAGCGCAAGGTGCCCGGGGCCCCCGCGCGGGCGCCGCACAGCCCGTGCCAGGGCCCTCCGCGGGGCCCGCGGAGCGGCCGGCGGAAGGGGCGGCGGCAGGCGCGGCGGAGGGACGGCAGCGGGGGCGGCGGAGGGGTCGGGGCCAGGGGCGACGGAGGGGCGGCAGCAGGGGGCGGCGGAGGGCCCGCGCCCGGGTACGCCGGAGGGCCCGGACGCGGTTGCGTCCGGGCCCTCCGTACGGGCTTGCGCGGGGCCGCGGGCGGCCCCGTGGCCTGGTCGGGCCCGAGGGGCCTTACTTGGCCTCGTCCTCGTCGGCAGCGCCCTCGGCGGCCTCGACGACGTTCTCGGCGATCTCTTCCTCGTCCTCGTCGGACAGGTCGACCTCGTTGCCGTTGGTGTCGGTGACCTTGGCGGCCTCCACGACGACCGCGAGGGCCTTGCCGCGGGCGACCTCGCCGACCAGCATCGGGACCTGGCCGCCCTCGACGACGGCCTGGGCGAACTGGTCGGGGGACATGCCGGAGGAGGCGGCGCGACGCATGAGGTGCTCGGTGAGCTCCTCCTGGTTCACGTTCAGCTTCTCCTTGTTGACGAGCTCGTCGAGGACGAACTGCGTCTTGATGCCCTTGACCGCGGCTTCCTTGGTCTCGGCGTCGAACTCCTCGACCGTCTTGCCCTGGAACTCGAGGTACTTCTCGAGCGTCAGGCCCATCTGGCCGAGCTGGTGGTGCTCCAGGTTGTGCTTGCGGGTGTTGATCTCGTCCTCGAGCAGCTTCTCGGGGATCGGGACCTCGACCAGCTCGAGCAGCTTCTCGAGCACGCGCTCCTGGGCCTGGGTGGCCTGGTCGTACTGCTTCATGTTCTCGAGGCGCGTACGGCTGTCGGCCTTCAGGTCCTCGAGGGTGTCGAACTCGCTCGCCAGCTGGGCGAACTCGTCGTCCAGCTCCGGGAGCTCACGGGCGGCGACCTGGGTGACCTTGACGGTGACCTCGGCGTCCTTGCCCTCGGCGGAGCCGCCCTTCAGCTGGGAGGTGAAGGTGGCCTCGCCACCGGCCTCCAGGCCCGTGACGGCCTCGTCGATGCCGTCGAGCAGCTCGCCCGAGCCGATGGTGTAGGAGACGCCGGAGGCGACGCCGTCGGGCAGCACCTCGCCCTCGACCTTGGCCTCGAGGTCGATCGTGACGACGTCGCCCTCGGCGGCGGCGCGCTCGACCGGGTTGGTGGAGGCGAAGCGGTTGCGCAGCTGCTCGACCGACTTCTCGACGTCCTCGTCGGTGACCTCGACCGCGTCGACCTCGACCTCGATGCCGGAGTAGTCCGGGATCTCGATGGTCGGGCGGACGTCGACCTCGGCGGTGAAGTTCAGCGTCTCGCCGTCCTTCAGCTCGGTGATGTCGACGTCGGGCTGACCCAGCGGGTTCAGGTCGGCCTCGTTGACGGCGGCGGTGTAGAACTTCGGAAGCGCGTCGTTGACGGCCTCCTCCAGGACGGCACCGCGGCCGAAGCGCTGGTCGATGACCCGGGCCGGGATCTTGCCCTTGCGGAAGCCCTTGACCGTGACCTGCTGGTTGATCTTCTTGTACGCCGCGTCGAGGCTGTCCTTGAGCTCCTCGAAGGGCACCTCGACAGTGAGCCGAACCCGGGTCGGGTTCAGGGTCTCCACGGCGCTCTTCACGGTTCGGTCTCCTTGTGGCTGACTTCTGGGGTTCTGCCGATGCTGCGTGGTCGCGGATCAGCGGATCGGGCCCGGCACATCAGACACACGGGCACGCAGCTTGCATAGTAACCGCACGGTGGAGTCAGCCGACAACGCGATCATGGCGAGCGGCGCGCGGATCACGCCGTCTCGGGCGCGCGGATCATGCGGTCTCGGGCGCGCGGATCATGGCGTCTCGCGCGCGCGGGGCGCGGGCCGTACTGGTCGGGGTGGCCGGATTCGAACCGACGACCTTCCGCTCCCAAAGCGGACGCGCTACCAAGCTGCGCCACACCCCGTCGGTGCGACACGTAGGGTACATGCCCGGAGACGGTCCGACGCGCGCGTTTCGCGGCACGGAACGGCCGGTACGCGCCGGGGCCGGTCGCCGCGGGGAATGCGGTGTGCACCGCGGGGCGCCGACCCGCTAGGATGCTCTGCGTGCCACGGTCTCCGTGACCTGCGTGCACCGCTTGCGGGCGTAGCTCAATGGTAGAGCCCTAGTCTTCCAAACTAGCTACGCGGGTTCGATTCCCGTCGCCCGCTCTGCATACGCCGAGGAGCCGGTCCCCCCAGGGGGACCGGCTCCTCGCGTTCGTGCGCGGGTGCGGTGGGCGGGCGGGGCCGCGCGGGGCGGCTCGGGCCGCTGCACGCCGTCAGAGCTTGATGCCGGAGATCGTCTGGGCCAGGGACGTCAGGAAGGCGTTGACGTCGCCGGCGATCGAGCTGGAGGCCAGGAAGAAGCCGAACAGGACCGCGACGACGGCGGGCCCGGCTTTCAGGTTCCCGCCTCTGATCAGCACCACCATGATGATCGCCAGCAGAACCACCACTGACAGCGAAATGGCCATTACTCATCACACCCCTCGGTCGTCCCTGGTCGGCCCGGGGCATACGGCCGCGCACACCCCCATGCCCTCAATCGTGCCACCAAGTGAGGGGTGCTATCCGCCCCGTGACGAATCGTCGGCGATTGATTCCGGCCAACTGCCCGTGCAGGGGGCATATTTCGGTCGGACGGCGGGTCCGGCGGAGCCTTTACGGGGCCCCGGTCAGGCCGAGGAGGGCGCGGACCCCCGCGTACTTCGCCGCCAGCCGGTCGCGGGTGGCCCCGTCGAGGACGGCGAGCCTGGCGGGGTCCGCGTTGTGGGCGAGGTCCGCCTCCTTGACGAGCAGCGCGCCGGGAGTCGCCAGGATGCGGGCGGCGTACTCCTCGACGGGCTCCCCCGGCCGCTTGGTGACGGCCAGGACCATGGCCTTCACCTCGTCCGGGAGGGCGGCTGATTCCAGCCACTCGGGACTGAGCGCCGCGTCCTCGACGGCGTCGTGCAGCCAGGCCGCCGCCTGCTGTTCCTCGGTGCCGCCGCGCTCGCGCACCCCGGCGGCGACGGCCGCGAGGTGCTCGGCGTACGGGCGGCCCGCCTTGTCGGTCTGGCCCTCGTGCGCCGCGCGGGCGATCCGCTCGACCTCGGCGAGGGTCAGGCGGGCGTCGTCCGCCGCGGGGTCCGCGGTCGCGTCGGTGGTCATGGTCGGTGCTGGTCCCTTCCCTCGGGCGGGCCCGTCCCGGCCGGGCCCGGTGCCGGTCAGGCGGGCTCCAGTGCGGCGGCCGCGTCGTGCAGGGCGCGCGCGGTCAGCCGTACGTCGTCGTCGGTGGTCCGCCAGTTGGAGAACGCCGCCCGCAGCGCCGCGGTTCCGTCGTACACGGTCGGGGTGACGAACGCGTGGGGCGCGGCGGCCTCCCGCAGGGCGGTCAGGCGCTCGGGGGTCGGGTCCTCGGCGAGGGTGAAGCAGACGACGTTGAGGCGTACGGGGGCCAGGAGGCGGAAGGCGCCGCCTGCGGCCAGCTCCTCCCCCAGGGCCCGGGCGCCGGCGATGTTGCGCTCGACGATATCGCGGTGCCCGGCGCGGCCGTAGGCGGCGAGGGTGAACCAGGCGGCCAGGGCGCGCAGCCGGTGCGAGTTCTCGGGGGTGAGGTGGACCAGGTCGGGACGCTCGCCGAGCGGGCCGAGGTAGGCGGCGGCGTTCTGGAAGACGCGGGTCTGGAGGTCCTGGCGGCGGGTGAACTGCACGGCGCTGTCATAGGGCACGTTGAGCCATTTGTGCAGGTCGATGCAGACGGAGTCGGCGAGGTCGAGGCCGTCGACGAGGTGGGCGTGGGCGGGCGAGAGACCGGCGAAGGCGCCGAAGGCGGCGTCGACGTGCAGCCAGAAGTCGTACCGGTCCTTGAGGGCGGCGACGGCGCGCAGGTCGTCGAAGTCGACGGTGTTGACGGTGCCGGCGTTGGCGACGACCACACAGGGCCCGTCCTGCTCGGCGAGGGCGGCGGCGAGGGCGACGGGGTCGACGGCCTCGCGGCCGGGGAGGAGGGGGACGGGGACGATCGCGTTGCGGCCGAGGCCCAGCATCGACAGGCCCTTGGCGACGGAGGAGTGCGGGCTGCCGGACAGGACGCGTACGGGGCCCAGGGCGGCGGCGCCGTCGGCGGCCACGTCGACCCCCCGTCGCTCGCCGAGCCACTCGCGGGCGATCGCGAGGCCGACGGTGTTGGAGAGGGTGGCTCCGCTGACGAGCGTGCCCCGGTGGGCGTCGGTGAGGCCGAAGAGGTCGCGCAGCCAGGTGACGGTCTCGGTCTCGAGGAGGCGGCCGGCGTCGTCGTAGGCGGAGGTGGGGTTCTGGTCGTAGGCGGCGGTCAGCCAGTCGCCGGCGAGGGCGGCGGGGGTGGTGCCGCCGGTGACGAAGCCGAAGTAGCGGGGGCCGGCGCTGGCCGACAGGCGGTCCGCCCAGCGGGTCTCGAAGGTCGCCAGGGCCTTGGCCAGGCCCTCCCCCTCGGCGGGGAGCGGGGCCGGCTCGGGGGCCCGGTGCGGGGGGATGACCGGGCGGTCGGCGAGGGTGTCGAGGTAGGTCGCGGTGTGCGTGCGGACGGTGTCGAGGAGGGTGGGGAGGTCGGCGAGGTCCTGGGCGAGGCGGGGGTCCATGCGGGCACGGTAGGCGGGGTGCGGGGTGGGGGGACCGGGCCAATCCGGTACCGGTGGCCGGGCTCGCCCGTTCGGCCCGGATCAGGGGCAGCGGCGGGTCAGGGGGAGCGGCGGATCAGGGGGAGCCGCGGGTCGCGGGGAGCGGTGGATCAGGGCGAGCGGCGGATCAGGAGGAGGGCGCGGTCGTCGTTGACGTCCTTGGCGACCTTTTCGATCAGGTGCCAGGCGGCGCCCTCGAAGCCGGAGTGGACGTAGCGGTCGGCCTCGCCGGTGAGGCGGTCGATGCCCTCGCTGATGTCGCGGTCGGCGGTCTCGACGAGGCCGTCGGTGAAGAGCATCAGGACGTCGCCGCGGCGCAGGCTGCCGCGGACCGGCTCGAACTCGGCGCCGTCGTAGACCCCGAGGAGGGGGCCTTCGGCGGCCTTCTCCGCCCAGCGGCCGGTGCCCGCGCAGAGCTGGAGCGCGGGCAGGTGGCCGGCGGAGAGGAGCTCGTAGTCGCCGGTCTCCAGGTCCAGGACGAGGTGGACGGAGGTGGCGAAGCCCTCGTCCCAGTCCTGGCGGAGCAGGTAGCCGTTGGCGGCCGGCAGGAAGTCCTGGGGCGGGAGGGAGCCCAGCAGGCCTCCGAAGGCTCCGGAGAGGAGGAGGGCGCGGGAGCCGGCGTCCATGCCCTTGCCGGAGACGTCGGTCAGGACGACTTCGAGGGTGCGCCCCCCGTGGGTGCGGGCGGCGACGACGAAGTCGCCGGAGAAGGACTGGCCGCCGGCCGGCCGCAGGGCCATCTCGCGGTGCCAGCCGGGCGGCAGGGCGGGCAGCTTGCTCTGGACCCGGATCCGCTCGCGCAGGTCGAAGAGCATGGTGCCGCCGCGCCGCCAGGGCACCCCGACGCGGCTGCGGAACTGGGCGATGACCAGGCCGAAGAAGCCGCATGCGGCCACGACGAGGACGGTGCCGGGGGTGACCCGGGCCGGGCCCTGCGTGTACGGGCCGAGGACGACGGACTCGACGATCAGGGCGGTCGCCGCGGCGGCGTAGAGCCCGAGCAGGGAGGCGGGGCGCAGCAGCAGGCCGCCCGCGACGATCGGCAGGACGAGGGCGGAGGGCGAGAACCAGACGGGCAGCATCAGCGTCCCGCAGGTGATCGCGGGGACGGTGATCAGCAGTCCGGTGAGGGCGAGCCAGTCGGAGGCGTCGCCGCGGAAGTAGTCGACCGCCGACCGGCGCAGGGCGGTGCGGGCCCGGTGCACGCCCTTGCGCATCCGTGCCACGAGCGGTTCGGTGCGTGCTCCGGCCATTGCTGGGGACCCTATCCATCGATCCTGTGCTCGCGCAGGGGTACCCCCGCACATCCGTGGATCAGCCGTTCAGCGGCGTTGGCAGGCGGGGCACCAGAAGAGGTTGCGGGCGGCGAGGTCGGCGGTGCGGACCTCGGTGCCGCAGATGTGGCAGGGCAGGTCGGCGCGGCGGTAGACGTACACCTCGCCGCCGTGGTCGTCGACGCGCGGCGGGCGGCCCATGGCCTCGGGCATGTGCTGGGGGCGGACGGTGTCGATGCGGTTGTTGCGGACGCCCTCGCGCATGAGTGCGGCCAGGTCGGCCCACATGGCGTCCCATTCGGTGCGGGCGATATCCCGGCCCGCCCGGTACGGGTCGACGCCGTGCCGGAAGAGGACCTCGGCGCGGTAGACGTTGCCGACGCCCGCGACGACCTTCTGGTCCATGAGGAGGGCGGCGATGGTGGTGCGGCTGCGGGAGATGCGGGCCCAGGCGCGGTCGGGGTCGTCGGAGGCGCGCAGGGGGTCGGGGCCGAGCCGGTCGTGTATCGCCTTCTTCTCGCCGTCGGTGATCAGGGCGCAGGCGGTGGGGCCGCGGAGGTCGGCGTAGTGGTCCTCGTTGAGGAGCCGCATGCGGACGGTGTCGGTGGCTGGCGGGGCGGGTGCGGGTCCGAGTCCGTACTTGCCGAAGAGGCCGAGGTGGACGTGGACCCACTCGGTGCCGCCGAAGCCCAGGAAGAGGTGTTTGCCGTGGGCCTCGGCGGTCTCCAGCCTGCGTCCGTCGAGCAGTGCCGCGCTCTCGGCGAACCGGCCCTGGGGGCTGCTCACCCGGACCGTGCGGTCGGCGAACCGTTCGGCGTGGTCCTGGGCGAGGCGGTGGATCGTATGCCCCTCGGGCACGGCACTGCTCCTGTCGGCCGGTCGGCGTGGTGCGGCGGTCCGGCCCGGTGGCGGCCGGGCGGCCGGTGCGTGTCAGCCCTGCTGCGGGTGGTGGGCCGGGATCGGGGGGAGCTCGCCGGTCTCCTCGTAGCGGGAGAGCATCTCGATGCGGCGGGTGTGGCGCTCCTCGTCGGAGTACGGGGTCGCCAGGAAGGCCTCGACGAAGGCGGTGGCCTCGTCCTGCGTGTGCATGCGGCCGCCGACGGAGATCACGTTGGCGTTGTTGTGCTCGCGGCCGAGCTTGGCGGTCTCCACGCTCCAGGCGAGGACGGCACGGACGCCCTTGACCTTGTTGGCGGCGATCTGCTCGCCGTTGCCGGACCCGCCGATCACGATGCCGAGGCTGTCGGGGTCCGCGGCGGTCTTCTCCGCGGCCCGCAGGCAGAAGGGGGGGTAGTCGTCGACGGCGTCGTAGATGTGGGGCCCGCAGTCGACGGGCTCGTGGCCGTTGTTCTTGAGCCAGTCCACGAGGTGGTTCTTGAGCTCAAAGCCGGCATGGTCGGATCCGAGGTACACGCGCATGACGTCGAGTGTGTCACGAGGGGTGCTCGGGGCGTCGGCGGGGTGTCGCGTAAGTCACTCCGAAACCTCAAGTAATCCTTAAGTACCCAGATGGGACCCCTTGGGACCTTTATCCAAGGCTTAGGTCCCGGACAACGAAACGGAATCGGGGTCTTCCGCCTCGGCCATGGCTTGGATTGAATGCCCGGGCTCGCAACCCGAGAACCTAAGGATCCGTCCATGAGCTCCACGACGACCCTTCAGAAGGCAGGCGGCCCGGCCGGGGAACCCGGCTCCGCACAGTCTTCCGACGGTCTCAAGGCCGGTCTCAAGAACCGCCACCTGTCCATGATCGCCATCGGCGGTGTGATCGGGGCGGGCCTCTTCGTCGGCTCCTCCGGCGGCATCGCCAAGACCGGCCCCGCCATCCTGATCTCGTACGCCCTCGTCGGCGCGATGGTCGTCTTCGTCATGCGGATGCTCGGCGAGATGGCCGCCGCCAGCCCGAACTCGGGCTCCTTCTCCGCGTACGCCGACCGCGCGCTGGGCCGCTGGGCCGGCTTCTCGATCGGCTGGCTGTACTGGTTCTTCTGGGTGGTCGTGCTCGCGGTGGAGGCCACCGCCGGCGCCAAGATCCTCGAGGGCTGGATCCCGGCCGTCCCGCAGTGGGGCTGGGCGCTGATCGTGATGGTGGTCCTGACCGCCACCAACCTCGCCTCGGTCTCCTCCTACGGCGAGTTCGAGTTCTGGTTCGCGGGCATCAAGGTCGTCGCCATCGGCGCCTTCATCGTCGTCGGCGGCCTGGCCGTCTTCGGCCTGCTGCCGGGCTCGGACAACCCGGGTGCCGGCTTCGCGCACCTGACGGACGCGGGCGGCTTCATGCCCAACGGCGCCGGCTCGATCCTCACCGGTGTCCTGATGGTCGTCTTCTCCTTCATGGGTTCGGAGATCGTCACCCTCGCCGCCGGCGAGTCGGAGGACCCGCGCCGCGCGGTCACCAAGGCCACCAACTCGGTGATCTGGCGCATCGGCGTCTTCTACCTGGGCTCGATCCTGATCGTGCTGTCGCTGCTGCCGTGGAACGACAAGTCGATCACCGACAAGGGCTCGTACGTCGCCGCCCTGGACTCGATCGGCATCGCGCACGCCGGCCAGATCATGAACGTGATCGTGCTGACGGCGGTGCTGTCCTGCCTGAACTCCGGCATGTACACGGCCTCGCGCATGGCGTTCTCGCTGGGCGAGCGCGGTGACGCGCCGAAGGCCTTCGCCAAGGTCAACGCCAAGGGCGTGCCGACCGCCGCGATCCTCGGCTCGGTGGTCTTCGGCTTCGTCGCCGTCTACTTCAACTACGCCTTCCCGGACACGATCTTCAACTTCCTGCTGAACTCGTCCGGCGCCATCGCGCTGTTCGTGTGGCTGGTCATCTGCTTCACGCAGCTGAAGATGCGCGGGATCCTGCTGAAGGAGGCCCCGGAGAAGCTCACCGTCAAGATGTGGTTCTTCCCGTGGCTGACCTGGGCCACCGCGGCACTGATCACGTTCGTGATCGGCTACATGTTCTACGACGACGGCAACCGCGAGGTCGTCATCTGGTCGACCGTGGTCGCGGTCGCCGTGGTCCTCACCGGTGTCGTGCTGAACGCGGTGCGCAAGCCCGCCGCCGAGGTCGAGGCCTGAGCCGGTACGACCCCGAACGCGCCGGAGCCCCGGCCCGCAGTGGATGCGGGCCGGGGCTCCGGCGTACGTACGGGGGGGCGGGCTCAGCCGCGCCGGCCGACCAGCTTCCACGCGGCCGGCAGCAGGCCCATGGCCAGCGCGGCCTTGAGCGCGTCGCCGATCAGGAACGGGGTCATGCCCGCGGCCACCGCGGCGGACGCCGACATGCCGGTGGCCAGCGCCAGGTAGGGCACGCCGACGGCGTAGACGATCGCGGACCCGGCGACCATCGCGCCGGCGGTGCGCAGCACCGAGCGGTCCGCCCCGCGCCGGGCCAGCGCCCCGACCACGGTCGACGCCAGCAGCATGCCGAGCACGTAGCCGAAGGTGGCGCCGCCCGCGCCGGCGGTGCCGCCGGCGAACCAGGGCACGCCCGCCATGCCGACGAGGGTGTAGAGGGCGAGGGAGAGGAAGCCTCGGCGGGCCCCGAGCGCGGTGCCGACCAGCAGCGCGGCGAAGGTCTGGCCGGTGATCGGCACGACGAGGCCGGGCACCTTGACCGAGAGCTGGGCGGCCAGGCCCATCAGGGCGGCGCCGCCGGCGACGAGGACCACGTCGCGGGTGCGGCTCGCGGGCAGCAGGTCGGCGAGGACGGTGCCGGGCCGGAAGGGGACGGAAGCGGTGCTCATCGGGGTCTCCGCGGAGGGTGAGGGGTCGGTGACAGGGCGACGTTAGCCGGGGGCGGGGGCCGTGATCACCGTCGTGCGGACACAAAGCGTCGTTCCCGGGCTTGGTGGGGAGTGCACAAAGCCGGGGCTCTTCTCCGCACGTGCGATACGCCCGAAGTGACGCGGATCACTCGGGGTTTCGAGTGGGTCGAAACCGTTTTGCGTGTGCCGTACGTGCTCAGGGAGACTGTGGGGATGCCACAAGCACCCCAGAGTTCCTCCTCCTCGGCCGAGGCCCCGGACGCCGCCACCAGCGGGACCACCGGCGCGGCCACCGCGGCCCCCGCCACCCCCGCGGCCACCGCGGCCACCGCGACCGCCGTCCCCGCGGAGCCGCTCGCCCACGGGCTGAAGCAGCGCCACCTGACCATGCTGGGCCTCGGCGGCGTGATCGGCGCCGGCCTGTTCGTCGGCTCGGGCGGCGGCATCGCCGTCGCGGGCCCCGGGATCGTCGTGTCGTATCTGCTCGCGGGCGCCCTGGCGATGCTCGTGATGCGGATGCTCGGCGAGATGTCGGCGGCGATGCCGGCCTCGGGCTCGTTCTCCGTGCACGCGGAGCGGGCGCTGGGGCGCTGGGCCGGGTTCTCGGTCGGCTGGCTGTACTGGTTCCTGCTGGTGGTGGTGCTCGCGGTGGAGGCCACCGGCGCCGCGAAGATCGCGCACGGCTGGCTGCCGGACGTGCCGCAGTGGGGCTGGGTGCTGCTGTTCATGGTGGTCTTCACCGCCAGCAACCTCACCGCGGTCCGCAACTTCGGCGAGTTCGAGTTCTGGTTCGCGGCGCTGAAGGTCCTCGCGATCGTCGCGTTCCTGGTGCTGTCCGGGCTGGCGGTCTTCGGCGTGCTGCCCGACACCGATCCGGTGGGCCTGGCCAACCTGACCGGCCGGGGCGGTTTCCTCCCGCACGGCTGGGAGGGTGTGGTCTCGGGCGTGCTCGCGGTGGTCTTCGCGTTCGGCGGCCTGGAGGTCGTCACGATCGCCGCCGCCGAGTCCGACGACCCGGCCCGCTCCGTGGCCCGGGCGGTGCGCAGCGCGGTGTGGCGGATCCTGTTCTTCTACATCGGCTCGATGCTGGTGATCGTGACGCTGCTGCCGTGGGACTCCTTCGTGCCGGGCGAGAGCCCGTACGTGGCGGTGCTCGACTCGATCGGCGTCGCCGGGGCCGGGCAGATCATGAACGTCGTGGTGTTCGTGGCGCTGCTGTCGGCGCTGAACGCGAACCTGTACGGGTCCTCGCGGATGGTCTTCTCGCTGGCCGAGCGGAACGAGGCGCCGCAGGGCCTGCTGAAGGTCTCGGGCGGCGGGGTGCCGCGGCGCGCGGTGCTGGCCTCGGTGTCCTTCGGCTTCGTCTCGGTGCTGCTCAACCTGCTGTGGCCCGAGACGATCTTCCTGTACATGCTCAACGCGGTCGGCGCGGTCCTGCTGTTCGTGTGGGCCCTGATCGCGGTGTCGCAGCTGCGGCTGCGCCGCAAGATCGAGCGTGCGGCGCCGCAGACGCTGGTCCTCAAGATGTGGGGCTTCCCGTACCTGACGTGGGCGGCGCTGGCCGGGATGGCAGCGGTGCTGGTGCTGATGGTGCGCGACGACGGCGCGCGGCCGCAGGTGCTGTGGTCGGCCGGCGCGACGGCGCTGGTGCTGGCGGTGGCCGGGGCACGGGAGCTGCGCGCGCGGCGCGCGTGAGCGCGGCCGGCGGGGTCGGGCGCTCTGGCTTCCCGGACGCCGGCGCGCTCGTTTCCTGCTGCGCCGGCGGACGGAGCGGGAGCGGACGGGCCCCGGCGCACAGCGCGCCGGGGCCCGTTGCCCTTTCCGCACCCGCGAAGGTCAGCGGGAGTCCGCGGCCCCCATCCCGTCGAACAGCTCCAGCACGTCCGGCGGGCGCGGCACGCCGGGGGCGCAGCCCCGGCAGGCGTAGACGTTGAAGCCCGGCCCGGACCCGGCGTGCACCTCCGACACGACGACGAAGTCCGTCGTCAGCTCCTCGCACTCCACGCACATGCGCGTGGGCCGGCGGGCCATCAGGCCGCGCTCCGCGCGCCGACGAGGTGCGTGTCGAGGTCGACCCCGAAGTCCGCGGCGAGCACGAGCGCCAGCCTCCGCTGCCACTGCTCGTGGGCCCGCTGGTACGGCCGCACGAGCGGGGCCGCGTCCCCGTCGAGCGGCCCGTCGTCGGCTCCGTACGGCGACCGCGCCGCGGGCAGGGTCGGCGCGGTCTCGTCCCGCGTCCACCACACCGCCCGCACGGGCGCCAACGGCTGCCGCCGCCCGCCGCCTCGAAGCCCGCACCACACCATCACGCCCTGCACGAGGGCACGGATAAGCTCACCCACGTCGATCTCCTCATCCAGATCGGCCACGCCCCGGGACGGTTGCAGCCGTCGCCGGGGTCCTTGGTTCCGAGCGTAGCGCCTACCGCGTCCCCCTGCACCCCACTGCGTCTGACCGCGTCCAGACGCGGTAGACAGCGGTTCGACGCGTTCGAACGATGCGCGACGCAGAGGGGCGCGGCACTGTGGTGGGATGAACCAAGGCCTCCCGCAGTACGAGTACGTCAAGCTGGCGGACGTGATCGCCGACGACATCACCTCCGGCAAGCTCGCACCCGGCGCGGCCCTGGCGGGCGAGCGCGCGATGACGCAGTTCTACGGCGTCAGCATCGGCACGGTCCGGCGCGCCGTCGCGCTGCTCCGCGAGCGCGGGCTGGTCGCCACCCTCCCGGCCAAGGGCACTTTCGTCATCGGCCCGCCGATCGAGTAGCCCTGCACGGAGAGCCACACACGGTGGCAGCCACCTTGCCCACCCCCGAAGGCCCCGGGCGCCCCGCGCCGGGGGCCTTCGTGCTGCCCGGGGACGCGGCGCGGCAGCCGCACTGAGGCATGCCTTGCATGATCAACGGAATAGATACTGCTAGCGTGCAGTTGCGCATTGATTGCAATAGCAGTGATCACGCACGCGAGGGGACCGAAACACGCATGGCCGTCTACACGCTTCCGGAACTGCCGTACGACTACGCGGCGCTGGAGCCGGTGATCAACCCGCAGATCATCGAGCTGCACCACGACAAGCACCACGCCGCGTACGTCAAGGGCGCCAACGACACCCTCGAGCAGCTCGCGGAGGCGCGCGACAAGGAGAACTGGGGAGCGCTGAACGGGCTGGAGAAGAACCTGGCCTTCCACCTCTCCGGCCACATCCTCCACAGCATCTACTGGCACAACATGGCGAGCCCGAAGACCGGCGAGGGCGGCGGCGAGCCGACCCACGCCGACGGCGTGGGCGAGCTGGCGGACGCGATCACCGAGTCGTTCGGCTCTTTCGCCGCCTTCAAGAAGCAGCTCACCTTCGCCTCCTCCATGACCCAGGGCTCCGGCTGGGGCGTGCTCGCGTACGAGCCCCTCAGCGGCCGCCTGGTCGTCGAGCAGGTCTACGACCACCAGGGCAACGTCGGCCAGGCGTCGGTTCCGGTGCTGGTCTTCGACGCCTGGGAGCACGCCTTCTACCTGCAGTACAAGAACCAGAAGGTGGACTTCATCGAGGCGATGTGGAACGTCGTCAACTGGCAGGACGTGGCCCGGCGCTACGCCGACGCCAAGGCCAAGACGCCGATCCTCGTCCCCGCCCAGGGCTGACGCGACGCCCCTGATCCCGTCCGCCTCGTGATCGTCTTCTCACCTTTCGCGCCGGCGGGCGAGCACAACGGAAGGCCCCCTGCGAGGACGTGACTCGCAGGGGGCCTTCCTGTACCGCGGGGACGGGCGCTCCTACTCGAAAGAGGGGCCGGCCGTCCGGGTCCGCTTGATCTCGTAGAAGCCGGGGGTCGAGGCCACCAGCAGGGTGCCGTCCCACAGCCGGGCCGCGTCCTCGCCCCGCGGGGTGGGGGTGACCACCGGGCCGAAGAAGGCCACGTCGGCGCCGTCGGCGCCGGGCACCGAGATCACCGGGGTGCCGACGTCCTCGCCGACGCGCGAGATGCCGTCCTTGTGCGAGGCGCGCAGCTCGACGTCGTAGTCCGAGGAGTCCGCGAAGTCGATCAGCTCGGCCGGCAGGCCGACCTCGGCCAGGGCCTCGGCGATCACCTCGGTGCTCACGCCCCGGCCGTCGTTGTGGATGCGGGTGCCGAGCGCGGTGTAGAGCTTGCCGGTCACCTCGTCACCGTGCTTCTGCTGGGCGGCGACGACCACCCGGACCGGGCCCCAGGCCGTGGCCATGAGCTCGCGGTAGTGCTCCGGCAGCTCGTCCAGCCGGTGCTCGTTCAGGACGGCGAGGCTCATCACGTGCCAGCGCACCTCGACGTCGCGGACCTTCTCGACCTCCAGCATCCAGCGGGACGTCATCCAGGCCCAGGGGCAGAGCGGGTCGAACCAGAAGTCGACCGCGGTCTTCTCGCCCACCTGGGTGTCGGGCATGTCTCTCCTTCATCGGTTCGCACGCGTACGCATGTCCGCGGCACGTCCGTCGGGAACGTGCCGTACCGGCCAACCGCCCCGACCCCCCGCGCATTCCCCGTGGGAGGATGCGCACGTCATGGCGATCACGCACGAAGGAGTGCACGTGCCCGGTGAGAATCTGTCCCGCGACGAGGCCCACGAGCGGGCCGAGCTGCTGTCCGTCGACGCGTACGAGGTCGAGCTCGACCTCCGCTCGGCGGTGGACGAGGCCGAACCGGAAGGCGGGCCGCGCACGTTCCGCTCCGTGACCACGGTCACGTTCCGCTCGCACCGCCCGGGCGCCACGACCTTCGCGGACCTCATCGCGCCCTCGGTGAACTCGGTCACCCTCAACGGCGAGGCCCTCGACCCGGCGGCCGTCTTCGACGGGGCGCGCATCGCACTCGCCGGCCTGGCCGCCGAGAACACCCTCGTGGTCGACGCGAACTGCGCCTACAGCCGCACCGGCGAGGGCATGCACCGCTTCGTCGACCCGGAGGACGGCGAGGTCTACCTCTACACGCAGTACGAGCCCGCCGACGCCCGCCGCGTGTACGCGAACTTCGAGCAGCCCGACCTCAAGGCCCCCTACCGCTTCCGGGTCACGGTGCCCGAGGGCTGGCAGGTGTGGGGCAACGGCGCAGAGGAGTCCCGCGAGGCCGTGGCGGACGGCGGCACCGCCGTCCGGTTCGCGGAGACCAAGCCGATCTCCACCTACATCACCTGCGTGGTGGCCGGCCCGTACCACTACGTGACGGACGTCTACCGGCGCGGGGACCTGGAGATCCCGCTGGGCGCGATGTGCCGCAAGGGCCTGGCCAAGCACTTCGACGCGGACGACGTCTTCCTCGTCACCAAGCAGGGCTTCGACTTCTTCCACGACAACTTCGACTTCCCCTACCCCTTCGGGAAGTACGACCAGGCCTTCGTGCCCGAGTACAACCTCGGCGCGATGGAGAACCCGGGCATGGTCACCTTCCGCGAGGAGTACATCTTCCGCGGCAAGGTCACCCGGGCGTCCTACGAGCGGCGCTGCAACACGATCCTGCACGAGATGGCCCACATGTGGTTCGGCGACCTCGTCACCATGAAGTGGTGGGACGACCTGTGGCTCAAGGAGTCCTTCGCCGACTTCATGGGCTCCTTCTCGCAGGTCGAGGCCACCCGCTTCGACCAGGCGTGGGTCACCTTCGCCAACAACCGCAAGGCCTGGGCCTACCGCGCCGACCAGCTGCCCTCCACGCACCCGGTCACGGCCGACATCCGCGACCTGGAGGACGCCAAGCTCAACTTCGACGGCATCACGTACGCCAAGGGCGCCGCGGTCCTCAAGCAGCTCGTGGCGTACGTCGGCCGGGACGCGTTCCTGGAGGGGGCGCGCCGCTACTTCAAGGCCAACGCGTACGGGAACACCACGCTGGACGACCTGCTGACGGTGCTCGGCGAGGTGTCCGGCCGCGACATGGCCGGCTGGTCGCGGTCCTGGCTGCAGACCGCCGGGGTCAACGCGCTGACGCCGGAGGTCGCGTACGACGCCGAGGGCCGGATCGCCGAGCTCGCGGTCGTCCAGGACGGCGACGAGCTGCGCCCGCACCGGGTGGGCGTGGGCCTCTACCGGGCGGAGGCCGGCGCGCTGGTCCGGTACGCGCGGGCCGAGGTCGACGTGGCCGGTACGCGCACGGTGGTCGCCGAACTGGCCGGCGCCGAGCGGCCCGACCTGGTCCTGGTCAACGACGAGGACCTGACCTACTGCAAGATCCGCTTCGACGAGGGCTCGCTGGCCACCCTGCGCAAGCACCTCGGTGACATCACCGACCCGCTGGCGCGCGCCCTGTGCTGGTCGGCGCTGTGGAACCTGACGCGGGACGGCCTGCTGCCGGCGCGCGACTTCGTCTCGCTGGTGCTCGCCTTCGCCGGCCGCGAGAGCGATGTCGGCGTCCTGCAGATGCTGCACGCCCAGGCCCGTACCGCCGTCACCCACTACGCGGCCCCGGCCTGGCGCGAGCAGGGCGGCCGGGAGCTGGCGGCGGGCGCGCTGCACGAGCTGCGGCTGGCCGAGCCGGGTTCCGAGCACCAGCTGCTGTGGGCGCGGTTCTTCGCCGCGACCGCGACGACCGAGGCGGACCACGTCCTGCTGGAGGGGCTGCTGGACGGTACGGCCCGCATCGACGGCCTCGACGTGGACCAGGAGCTGCGCTGGGACCTGCTGGAGCCGCTGGCCGCGGCCGGCCGGGCCGACGAGGGGCGGATCGGGGCGGAGCTCGCCCGGGACGACACCGCCTCGGGCAAGCGGCACTCGGTGCGCTGCCTGGCGGCGCGGCCCTCGGCGGCGGTCAAGGCGCAGGCCTGGGCTGCCGTGGTGGAGTCGGACGCGCTGTCCAACGCGCTGGCGGAGGCCACCATCGCGGGCTTCCAGCAGCCCTCCCAGCGGGCGCTGACGGCTCCGTACGCGCCGAAGTACTTCGAGGCCATCGCGCGGGTGTGGGCCGAGCGGTCGATCCAGATCGGCATGGACGTGGTGCGCGGTCTGTACCCCGCGCTGCAGGACTCCCCCGCGACCCTGGAGGCCACCGACGCATGGCTGGCCGCGCACGCCGACGCGGCTCCGGCGCTGCGCCGGCTGGTGCTGGAGGCCCGTGACGACCTGGCCCGCGCCCTGCGGGCCCAGGAGCGGGACGCGCTGGCCGCGGTCTGAGCCGTCGCGACGACGCCGACGGGGCCGGGAGACCGGCTCCGTCGGCGTTTCGCGTTTTCGCGCTCATCCGGACGGCGGCACGGTCGCGTACCGGGTTCACCCGGACGGCCGCACGGGCCTCGGCACTCGAACGCGCGTACTTTAGTGCAGGGTTGTCCGCATTTGTCGACGGGACTGTAACAACGGTTAAGAGCCGGCCCCGGTGCGGGAATCTCGGCAGCATGAACCACAACTCCCCCACGTACGGCGGCCAGACCCCCTCCCCCGTCTCGCCCGCCTCCCCCACCTCCCCCGCCGCTCCCGTCTCCCCGCGCCCGCTGCAGCACCTGTCGGGCGCACAGCGCCGGGTGCTCAGCGTCGCCCAGCTGCGCGAGCACGGGGTGACCCCGGCCGCCACCGCCGAGCGGTGCCGGCCGGGCGGGCCGTGGCAGCAGGTCCTGCCGGGGGTGTTCCTGCTCCACCCGGGCCCGGCCACCAGCGAGGAGCGGCTGCACGCCGCGCTGCTGTACGCCGGCCGGCCCGCGAGCGGGGTGCTCCCCCAGCAGAAGGGCTTCGGCGACGCCATGGTCACCGGCCTGGCCGCGCTGGCGCTGTACGGGTTCACCTCCGCGCCGCCGCTGCTCGCCCTGGAGCACGTCGACATCGTCGTGCCGAGCACGCGCCGGCTGCGCTCCACCGGCTTCGTGCGCCTGGTGCGCGCCCACACCCCGCCGCTGCCGCAGGAGGTGACCGGGGTGCCGGTGGCGCCCGTGGCGCGGGCGCTCGCGGACGCGGTGGCGCAGCTGTCGGACGCGGCCACCGTGCGCCGGCTGCTCACGGAGGCGGTGCGCGGCGGGCACTGCGAAGCGGCGGCGGCGGTGCGGGAGCTGACCGTGGCCCGGCTGCTGAACCGGCCGCACGTGGTGGACGCGGTGGACTCGCTGCTCGCGGAGGGCCGGGCGATCGCCGAGGACCGGCTCTACCGGCTGATCCGGGAGTACGGGCTGCCGGACCCGGTGTGGAACGTGGACCTGCGGCTGCCGGGCGGCCCGCACCTGGGCGGGGTCGACGCGTACTGGCCGGACCACGCGGTGGCGCTGGAGCTGGACACCCGTGCCCCGCGGCAGGGCGAGGACGAGGCGGAGTGGTCGGAGTACGCCCGCAAGCGCGAGCACCTGGAGCGGCTGGGCCTGACCGTCCTCTACATCACTCCGCGCAAGCTGCGGGACTTCCCCGACCAGCAGGCCACGGTCGTCCGGACCGCGCTGACCGCGTCCGGGGACCGCGAGCCCGCCGCCTACGTGGTGGTCCTGCCCCGGTGAGGCGGCCGTCAGGCCTCGACGGGCGCGACCGGGGGGTCCGCGTCGGGGTCGGCGGGAGGGCCGACCGGGGGGTTCGCCGGGGAGTACTCCGGGGTGCTCCAGCGGAGGCGGCCCGGGTGCTCGGCCTCGAGGACCCCTTCGACGGTGAAGCGGGTGGTGCGGGTGCCGTCGGCGCGGAACTCGACCCGGGCCCGCCCGGTGAGCTGGAGGGTCCGGCCGCTCTCCCAGTGCGGGAAGAGCAGCCCGGCGCGCGGGTCCTCGGCCAGGTTGCCGAGCGTCAGGAACATGGCGTTGCCCGGGTAGTCCGGCCAGGCCAGCTCGGTGGGCGAGAGGACCTCGACGAAACCGGGGTGGCCGCCCCGGTGACTGGCGTCGACCCCGCCGCCGGCCGTGGTGGCGACGAAGAAGGTGTCGGCGGCGCGGACGGTGCGCACCTGGTCGGGGTCGAGCGCCCCGCCGCGCCGCACCACACCGGCCCCTTCCCACTCGACGGCGAGCGGCTGCCGCTTCTGCAGGTACTTGGGGCAGTTGGAGAAGACCCGTTCGGCGTCGACCGCGAAACCGGCGGCGGTCGGCCGGGCGGTGCCGTTCAACCGCATCCGGCGCCGGGTGCGCGGGTCGAGGGCGATGGTGCCGACGGGGGTGTCGGGGGCGTCGGCCAGGACCCCGGCGAGCGGGTCGCCCGCCGGGAGCCCGCCGGTGACCGTGATCCGGTCGGGTCCGGTGGCCCGTACGAACCCGGGGGCGCCGGTCAGCAGCGAGGCCCACAGGCGGCCGTCGTCGGCGGCGGCTCCGACGACCAGCGTCGGCTGCCGGCCGAGGAAGGCGGCGGCCACGTCACGGATGCCGGGGCCGATGCTGCGCCCCACGTGGTCGGCCGTGTCCCGGACGCCGACCCGGTCCTGCACGGCCCGGGAGCCGGGGTGGTACGGGCTGCTGGTCATGGCCATGGCCGCCGCCTTCCTTTCCAGAGGGGTCCGCAGGTCGGGTTCTAGAAGAATCCGCAGGTCGGGGCGCCCGCGGTGGGGGTGGGAGCGCCCTCGGCTCCGGTCGGGACGGAGATCTCCAGCCGGGTGCCGTCCGGGTCGTGGAAGAAGATCCCGCCGGAGGCCGAGCCCTCGCGGTGCGCGACCACGCCCTCGTACGCGAAGTCCACGTCCGCGGCGCGCAGCCGGGCCTCGAAGTCCCGGACCTCCTCGATGGAGGCGGCCGAGAAGGCCAGGTGGTGCAGGCCCGCGGAGCCGGCCGCGTACCCGCCCTCGGCCTGTTCCCACAGGGTCAGCACGAGCTCGCCGCCCTGCCCGAGGAAGGCGAAGCGGCGCCCCTCCTCCTTGCCCTCGCCCAGCAGCTCGAAGCCGAGCGCGTCGCGGTAGAAGCCGAGCGAGCGCCCCAGCTCGGTGACGTTCAGGCCGATGTGGCCGGTGCTCAGAGTGCCGACAGCCGTCACGGCTGCCCCCTTTCCCGTTGCTCTTCGCGTGCGGCGGATCGTCACGCGTGATGCGTGACGCGTGATGCGTCCGAGGACGCCCGCCGCGCCTTGGTCTAACCTTTCAATTAGAGCTTAGAGGTTAGAGATCGCGGGCGCAACCACTCACGTACTCTTGAGCGGTTACGAAAGGAGGCCGGGGTGGCCACGACGACGGACCCGCGCCCGCTGACCGGGGAGCCGATCGCGCTCGACCTGCTGAACACGCGGTGGATGCGGGACGGCGAGCTGCAGGACCTCTTCGCGGGGGCGGCCGGCCTGACCCGGATGGAGGGCCTCGCACTCTGGCTGGACTCGGCCGGCCTGGCGGACCGGTTCCGCGCCGACGCCCCGACGCTGATCCACCTGCTGACCGCCCGCGAGGCGCTGGCCCGGGCCGTCGCGGACCCCGCCGACCCGGCCGCCCTGGCCCTCCTCGACGCGGTGCTCGACCATGGCCGGATCCGGCTGCGGGTGGGGGCGGAGGGCGCCGCCGAGGAGCCCGAGTTCGGCGACCGCGCGTGGGGGCCGGCGTGGACCGCGGCCCGGAACCTTCTGGACCTTCTGGACAAGGGGCCGGACCGGATCCGCAAGTGCGCCTCGGGCACGTGCGTGCTGCACTTCTTCGACACCTCGCGCAACGGCACCCGACGCTGGTGCTCGATGGCTGCCTGCGGAAACCGCGCCAAGGCGGCCCGCCACTACGCTCGCGGGCGCGACCATTAGCCCGTAGACAAGTCGACATTCCAGGCCCCTCAAGGACCTTCGGATCGACCGGATTTCATCCGGTTCGGTCCCGCTGACGCATCCGACCCCGTGGCGGGTCTCCGCCATGACGGGCACGCGTCAATAACAACCCTCCCCAAACGGCTGTCCCTTGCGCAAAGCTGACCGGTCATCCGGCACCGAAATCCGGACCGTTTCTTTCACTTACGCAGGGATGCTGATGACCCTCGAATCCCCCAGCTCCATATCCGGGGCCAGACGCGCCGCGCGCATCGCGGCGGCTGCGGGCCTGGTGGCCGCGCTCGCGACCGCGGGCCCCGTGCCCGCGCTCGCGGCGGTGGGTGCTGCCGACCCCGGCACAGCCCCCGTCAAGTCCGCCGAGGACAAGCTCGGTTCGGCCGACGTCCAGCTCCTCGAGCAGGCCGAGGCCAAGGGCGACAAGACCGTCACCGTCATGGTGGCCACCGCTCCCGGTGCCACCGAGCAGGTGGCCGGCCAGCTCGACGCCGTTCAGGGCGCGTCGGTCGGCCGTACGGACGACAAGCTCGGCTACGTCCGCGCCACGCTCCCCACCGGCAAGGCCGAGGCGGCCCTCAAGGCCGCCGCCAAGCTCTCCTCCGTCCAGGGCATCGACCTGAAGCAGGAGATCAAGCTCGACGACCCGACCCCGGCGGGCGACCGTGCGAAGGGGGCCGCTGGTGCGACCAGCGGCAGCTACCCGGCGCCCGGCAAGGACACCCCGGCGAAGAACCCGTACAACCCCTCGTTCGAGACGGGCGCGGTCAAGTTCGTCCAGGAGCACCCCGAGGCCGACGGCCGCGGCGTGACCATCGGCGTCCTGGACTCCGGCGTGGACCTCGGCCACCCGGCCCTGCAGAAGACCACCACCGGCGAGCGCAAGATCGTCGACTGGGTCACGGCGACCGACCCGCTGACCGACGCCGACGGCACGTGGCGCGCCCAGATCACCCCCGTCTCGGGCGCGCAGTTCACCGCCGGCGGTCAGAGCTGGAAGGCCCCGGAGGGCTCGTACCAGTGGAGCCGCTTCTCGGAGTCGGTCACCGCGACCGGTGACGAGGCGGGCGACGTCAACCGCGACGGCGACACCACCGACCGGTTCGGCATGCTGTACGACCCGGCCGCCGGCACCGTCCGCGTCGACACCGACCAGGACGGCGACTTCACGAACAACGAGCCGATGAAGCCGTACAAGGACGGCTACCAGGTCGGCTACTTCGGTACGGACAACCCCGCCACCGACGTCGCCGAGCGCATCCCGTTCGTGGTCGAGATCCGCAAGGACGTCCCGATGGACCCGCTGGGCGGGACCTGGGTCGGCAAGAAGGCGGACTTCGTCAACATCGGCATCATCGAGTCCGAGCACGGCACCCACGTCGCGGGCATCACCGCGGCCAACGGCCTGTTCGGCGGCAACATGAACGGCGCCGCCCCCGGCGCCAAGATCGTCTCCTCGCGCGCCTGCTCCTGGAGCGGCGGCTGCACCAACGTCGCGCTGACCGAGGGCATGATCGACCTCGTCGTCAACCGCGGCGTGGACATCGTCAACATGTCCATCGGCGGCCTGCCGGCGCTCAACGACGGCAACAACGCGCGCGCCGAGCTCTACAAGCGCCTGATCGACACCTACGGCGTCCAGCTCGTCATCTCCGCGGGCAACTCCGGCCCCGGCATCAACACCATCGGCGACCCCGGCCTGGCGGACAAGGTCATCTCCGTCGGCGCCGCGGTCTCCAAGGAGACCTGGGCCGCCAACTACGGCTCGATCGTGGACAAGAAGTACGCGATGTTCCCGTTCTCCTCGCGCGGTCCGCGTGAGGACGGCGGCTTCACGCCCACGATCTCGGCCCCCGGTGCCGCGATCAACTCCGTCCAGACCTGGCTGCCGGGCTCCCCGGTCGCCGAGGCGGGCTACCCCCTCCCGGCCGGCTACGCGATGCTCCAGGGCACCTCGATGGCCTCGCCGCAGGCCGCCGGCGCCTCGGCGCTGCTGATCTCGGCCGCGAAGAAGGAGGGCATCGCCCTCACCCCGGCCACCCTGCGCACCGCGCTGACCAGCACCGCGAACAAGATCGACGGTGTCCAGGCGCACGAGCAGGGCGCGGGCCTGATGGACATCGTCGGCGCGTGGGAGTCCATCCAGCGCGGCGCGAACGCCTGGGACTACACCGTGAAGGCGCCGGTCGACACCGCTCTCGACCAGTTCCTGAAGGAGCCGGGCTTCGGCACCGGCCTGTACGACCGCGAGGGCGGCCTGAAGGCGGGCAAGAAGAAGACGTACAACGTCACCATCACCCGCACCACGGGCCCGAAGTGGGGCGTGCGCCACGACCTGAAGTGGAAGTACAACGACGGCACCTTCAAGGCGCTGACGGAGTACGACTACATCACCCTGCCGCTGAACAAGCCGGTCACCGTCAAGGTGCAGGCCGCCCCGAAGACCGCGGGCGTGCACAGCGCGATCCTGGAGCTGGACGACGAGTCCACCGAGGGCGTCGACAAGCAGATCCTCTCGACCGTCGTGGTCGCCAACGACCTGGTGAAGCCGGCCTTCGGCCTGTCCTCCACCTCGTCGGTCCAGCGCAACAGCCACAAGACGTACTTCGTCACGGTCCCGCAGGGCGCGAAGAGCCTCGAGGTGGCCCTGGGCGGCCTCGCCGCGGGCAGCCAGACCCGCTTCATCGCGATCCACCCGTACGGCACGCCGGTCGACCCCACCGCGACGATCAACTGCTACCCGAACTACAACAACCCGGCCAACACCTGCCGCCCCGACCTGCGCTCGTACGCGAACCCGCAGCCGGGCGTCTGGGAGATCGAGGTCGAGGCCCGTCGCACGTCGCCGCTGCTGGACAACCCGTTCAAGCTGGACGCCACCGTGCTCGGCGCGGCGTTCGACCCGGCCGTCAAGGTCCTGCCCGAGGTCAAGGCCGGTGTCCCGGCCGACGTCTCCTGGACCCTGAAGAACGACTTCGCGGCCATCGCGGGCGGCAAGCTCAAGGGCGGCTCGCTCGGCTCGGCGAAGGTGGCCAAGCCCACCATCAACGAGGGTGACACCCAGACCACCGAGGTCGTCCTCGGCGCCGGTGTGGAGCGCCTCGACGTGGCCATCGGCAACGTCTCGGACGCCGCGGCCGACCTCGACCTCGAGGTCTACCGCGACGGCGTGAAGGTCGGCTCCTCCGCGGACGGCGACTCCGAGGAGGCCGTGTCCCTGGTCAACCCGGCCGCGGGTACCTACCAGATCAAGGTCATCGGGTACGCGGTCGGCGCCGCCGGCACCACGTACGACTACCGTGACGTGTACTACTCGAACGGCCTCGGCTCGGTCACGGTCGACGACGCCGCCACGGTCGACCTCGCCAACGGCGCCTCGGCCTCCGTCGGCGCCAAGGTCGTCGTGAACGGCCCGGCCCCCGAGGGCCGGCAGTTCTTCGGCCAGGTCCAGCTGCTGAACGGCCGCGGCACCGCCGCCGGCCTGGGCAGCGTCCAGATCGACAGCGTCACCCCGTAACACCCCGCACGACCCCGTGGGGGCGGTGCTCGTCATGAGCGCCGCCCCCACGGGCGTTCCCGGGTACCGGGAGTTCCCGGGTGCCGGGACGGCGCGTTCCGGGCGCCCGCGACGGGCCGGCCGCGCGTCCACCGCGCCCGCCCAAGATCCGCGGTCCGTACTGCGGACAATGGATTGGACAAGCGGCCCCGGGTCGCACGCATGATGGAGCAGGCCGGCAGCACACAGAGCGGCGGTCAGCGCCACAGAGCACGTGAGGGAGTCACCGTGAGGGTCGGAATCGTCGGAGCCACCGGTCAGGTCGGCGGAGTCATGCGCAAGATCCTCGCGGAGCGGAAGTTCCCGGTGGACGAGCTGCGCCTGTTCGCCTCGGCCCGGTCCGCGGGCTCGACCCTCGAGTGGGAGGGCCGCGAGATCACCGTCGAGGACGCCTCCACGGCCGACTACTCCGGCCTGGACATCGTGCTCTTCTCCGCCGGTGGCGCCACCTCCAAGGCCCTCGCGGAGAAGGTCGCCGCCCAGGGCGCCGTCGTGATCGACAACTCCTCCGCCTGGCGCAAGGACCCCGAGGTCCCGCTGGTGGTCTCCGAGGTCAACCCGCACGCGATCAAGGACCGCCCCAAGGGCATCATCGCCAACCCGAACTGCACCACCATGGCCGCCATGCCGGTGCTGCGCCCCCTCCACGAGGAGGCCGGCCTCACCGCGCTGGTCGCCACCACCTACCAGGCCGTCTCCGGCTCGGGCGTGGCCGGCGTCGCCGAGCTGAAGACCCAGGCCTGCGCGGTGGCCGAGGCGGCCGACCAGCTGGCCTACGACGGCGAGGCCGTGGAGTTCCCGGAGCCCGCGGTCTACAAGCGCCCCATCGCCTACAACGTGGTGCCGCTGGCCGGGAACCTGGTCGACGACGGCACCTTCGAGACCGACGAGGAGCAGAAGCTCCGCAACGAGTCCCGCAAGATCCTCGGCATCCCGGAGCTCAAGGTCTCCGGCACCTGCGTGCGCGTCCCGGTCTTCTCCGGCCACTCGCTCCAGGTCAACGCCCGCTTCACCCGCCCGATCAGCGTCGAGCGCGCCTACGAGCTGCTCAAGGACGCCCCCGGCGTCGAGCTCTCCGAGATCCCGACCCCGCTCCAGGCGGCCGGCAAGGACGCCTCGTACGTCGGCCGCATCCGCGCGGACGAGACCGTCGAGCACGGCCTCGCGCTCTTCCTCTCCAACGACAACCTGCGCAAGGGCGCGGCGCTGAACGCCGTGCAGATCGCCGAGCTGGTGGCGGAAGAGCTGCGCCGGGCCTGATCCGCGACCGATCTTCCGGGAAGGCACCGACACCCCCGGAAGATCTGCGGAAACCACGCGAAAGGGGCGGACACCCTATTGGGTGCCCGCCCCTCGGCATGGCGTGCAAGGATGGCCGCGACCGTCACCATCGAAGGAGATGAACGCGTGCCTGGCACGAACCTGACCCGTGAAGAGGCGCAGCAGCGGGCGAAGCTGCTCACCGTCGACTCGTACGAGATCGATCTCGACCTGAGCGGCGCGCAGGAGGGCGGCACCTACCGGTCCGCGACCACCGTGCGCTTCTCCTCCGCCGAGGCCGGTGCCACGACCTTCATCGATCTGGTCGCGCCGGCCGTGCACGAGGTCGTGCTCAACGGCCGCTCCCTCGACGTGGCCGCGGTCTTCCGCGACTCCCGCATCGAGCTGCCCGGCCTGGCCGCCGGGGCGAACGAGCTGACGGTCGTCGCGGACTGCGCGTACACCAACACGGGCGAGGGCCTGCACCGCTTCGTCGACCCGGTCGACCAGCAGGCCTACCTGTACACGCAGTTCGAGGTGCCGGACGCGCGGCGCGTGTTCGCGTCCTTCGAGCAGCCCGACCTGAAGGCCACCTTCCAGTTCACCGTCAAGGCCCCGGAGGGCTGGACGGTCATCTCGAACTCGCCGACCCCCGACGTGCCCGCGGACCAGGTCTGGCGCTTCGAGCCGACCCCGCGCATCTCGACGTACATCACCGCGCTGATCGTCGGCCCGTACCACGCGGTGCACAGCGCGTACGAGGGCCCGGACGGGCAGCACGTGCCGCTGGGCATCTACTGCCGTCCGTCGCTGGCGGAGTTCCTCGACTCGGACGCGATCTTCGAGGTCACGCGGCAGGGCTTCGACTGGTTCCAGGAGAAGTTCGCGTACGACTACCCGTTCGCGAAGTACGACCAGCTCTTCGTGCCCGAGTTCAACGCGGGCGCGATGGAGAACGCGGGCGCGGTGACCATCCGCGACCAGTACGTCTTCCGCTCGAAGGTCACCGACGCCGCGTACGAGGTGCGGGCCGAGACGATCCTCCACGAGCTGGCCCACATGTGGTTCGGCGACCTGGTCACCATGGAGTGGTGGAACGACCTGTGGCTGAACGAGTCGTTCGCCACCTACACGTCGATCGCCTGCCAGGCGTACGCCCCGGACTCGAAGTGGCCGCACGCCTGGACGACGTTCGCCAACTCCATGAAGACCTGGGCGTACCGGCAGGACCAGCTGCCCTCCACGCACCCGATCATGGCGGACATCCGCGACCTGGACGACGTCCTGGTCAACTTCGACGGCATCACGTACGCCAAGGGCGCCTCGGTGCTCAAGCAGCTCGTCGCGTACGTCGGCCAGGAGGAGTTCTTCACGGGCGTCCAGGCCTACTTCAAGGCCCACGCCTTCGGCAACACCCGCCTGTCCGACCTGCTGGGCGCGCTGGAGGAGACCTCCGGCCGTGACCTGTCGACCTGGTCGAAGGCGTGGCTGGAGACGGCCGGCATCAACATCCTGCGCCCGGAGGTCGAGACCGACGCGCAGGGCGTGATCACCTCCTTCAAGGTCCGCCAGGAGGCCCCGGCGCTTCCCGCCGGCGCCAAGGGCGAGCCGGTGCTGCGGCCGCACCGCATCGCGATCGGCTTCTACGGCCTCGACGACGCCAGCGGCAAGCTGCTGCGCGAGCGCCGGCTGGAGCTGGACATCGCCGCGGCCGAGCTGACGGACGTCCCGGAGCTGGTGGGCCACCGCCGCCCGGACGTGGTGCTGCTCAACGACGACGACCTGTCGTACGCGAAGGTCCGCCTGGACGAGGCGTCGCTCGCCAAGGTCACCGCCCACCTGGGCGACTTCGAGGCCTCGCTGCCGCGCGCGCTGTGCTGGGCCTCGGCCTGGGACATGACCCGCGACGGCGAGCTGGCCGCCCGCGACTACCTGCAGCTGGTGCTGTCGGGCATCGCGAAGGAGACCGACATCGGCGTGGTGCAGTCGCTGCACCGCCAGGTCAAGCTGGCGATCGACCTGTACGCGGACCCGGCCTGGCGCGAGACGGGCCTGGCCCTGTGGACGGAGGCGACGCTGGAGCACCTGCGCGCCGCGGCCCCGGGCAGCGACCACCAGCTGGCCTGGGCGCGCGCCTTCGCGGCCACCGCCCGTACGGACGCCCAGCTGGAGCTGCTGGACGGGCTGCTGTCCGGCACCGAGACGATCGAGGGCCTGGTCGTCGACACCGAGCTGCGCTGGGCCTTCCTGGAGCGGCTGGCGGCCACCGGCCGGGCGGACGAGAAGGAGATCGCGGCGGAGCTGGAGCGGGACAACACGGCGGCGGGCCAGCGGCACGCGGCCACCGCCCGCGCCGCGCGTCCGACGGCGACCGCCAAGGCCGAGGCGTGGGCGTCGGTGGTGGAGTCCGCCGACCTGCCGAACGCCGTGCAGGAGGCCGTGATCGGCGGTTTCGTGCAGAGCGACCAGCGGGAGCTGCTCGCGCCGTACGCCGAGAAGTACTTCGCCGTGGTCAAGGGCATCTGGGACAGCCGCAGCCACGAGATCGCGCAGCAGATCGCGGTGGGACTGTACCCGTCGCTGGCGGTCTCGCAGGCCACGCTGGACGCGACGGACAGCTGGCTGGACTCGGCCGAGCCGAACGCGGCCCTGCGCCGACTGGTCTCGGAGTCCCGCTCGGGCGTCGAGCGCGCCCTGAAGGCCCAGTCCGCGGACGCTGCCGCGGCTGCCGCCGCGTCCTGACCCCGGTCGGGCAGACGCTCCTGACCCCGGTCGGGTAGAACCGGTGCCCCGGTCCGCTCTGCGCAGCGGGCCGGGGCACCGGCGCACCGCGGGTCAGACGCCGACCAGGGTGACGCGATCGCCGCACAGTCGTGCCATGCCGTCCACGTCGGACGTGAGCATGAGCAGGGGACCGGGCTGGTGCAGCGTGGTCACGGCGACCATGGCGTCGATCGCGTACTTGTGTCCGTGCAACCCGGTGGCGCTCAGCAGGTCGGCCGCCTCGCGGAACCACTCGACGGTCATCGGCTTGATGTCGAGCTGGGAGAGCACGAACTCCCAGTGCGCCCGCTTCACCCCGGCGTGGTACGCCTCGACCAGCGTGACACCGCTCACCACGACGTTCGCCTCACGCCGGCGCGCGTAGTCGACGCGGTTGACCACGGGCCGGTGTCGGGCGAGGTACTGGGAGAGTCCCTCGCTGTCCAGGACCAGCGTCCCGCCCGACGTCAGCTTGCGGCGCGTTGCCACCTGGCCTCCGCCTCCTCGGCGCGCGCCCACTCCTCGGCGGCCTCCTCGCGCTCGGTTCCGGTGAAGGCCCCGAACTCCTCCTCGTACTCGGCGATGTACGCCTCCATCGCCTTGTGCCTCAGCTGCTGCTCGACGGCCGAGGCCACGAAGGCGGAGACGCCACGGGCTCCGACGGCCTCCCTGAGGGCGTGCACGGTGCCTTCGGGGAGCGACACGCTGATGACCTTCGCGGGCCCCTCGCCGAGACCCGGAGGGGTGGGCTCTGCATCCATGTCCCCGAGATTAGCAATCCTTTTGCCAAACAGGTATCCGGGTATCCGGGGCGCCGATTCCGCACGTCACTCACGGGGCGGACGTCGCCGCGGTGCGCAGGGCGGCGAGTACCCGTCCCGTCGCCGGCGCGGAGACGGCACCCCGCCGTGTGGCGGCGATGACGTGCCGGGTGGGCCGATCGTGCGGAAGGCCCCGCACCACGACGCCGGCCCCCGCCCTCGCCCGCGCCATCCGCGGGATCAGCGCCACCCCCATCCCCGCCTCGACCAGCGCGAGGATCGCGGTCCACCCGGCGGCGGAGTGGGCCTGCTCGGGCACGAACCCGGCGGCCTCGCACGCGGTCCGGGTGATCTCGGACCAGGGCCCGGAGCCCCCGAAGATCCACGGCTCGGCGGACAGGTCCGCCAGCCGCAGCTCGGGCACCTCGGCGAGCGCGTGGCCGGGCGGCAGGGCCACGTCGAGCGGGTCCTCCAGCAGCGGCACCCGCGTGAAGCGGGCGTCCGCCCCCGACGGCGCGTGCGCCGCGAGCGAGAGCGCCAGGTCCACCTCGCCGGCGGCGAGCAGCTCGTACGACTCGGCCGCCTCGGCCTCCCGCACCCGCAGTTCGAGGGCCGGGTGCGAGCGCCGCAGGGCCCGTACGGCCGGCACGACCAGGGCCGGCACGGCGGTGGAGAAGGCGGCGATGCGGACCCGGCCGGCCTCCCCCTGGGCGTAGCCGGCGAGTTCGGCGTCGGCGGACTCCAGCTGCGCGAAGACGGCTTCGGCGTGCCGCAGGACCAGATGGGCGGCTCCCGTCAGCCGGACCCGGCGCCCGTGCGCCTCCAGCAGCGGCACGCCGAGCTGCTTGGAGAGGTTCGACAGCTGCTGCGAGACGGCCGAGGGCGTCATCAGGAGCGTCTCCGCCGTCGCGGTGACGGTGCCGCGTTCGGCGAGCGTGCGCAGGATGCGGAGCTTTCTGAGGTCCCACTCGGTCATGGCCCGCAACCTACCTGCGCACCGGGCGACTTCGGGCCGCCTCCGCCGACGGGGACGCGGGGGGCGGGCGGCGGTCCCGGATCAGGGAAGCATGCGGTCCCGACCCGGGCTTCGTGGGGCCGTCCCGTGGTGTGTGGGTCCCCTCGCCTCTTGGGGCGTCCCCACACACCACGGGACGGCCCGACAAGCCGGGGCAGGCCGGCGTCGGCCGTGTCAGCGGCGGGCGCCCAGGGTGACCCCGCCCAGGATCAGCGCCATGCACACCAGCTGGAGCGGCCCCGTGGTCTCGCCCAGCAGCGCGAGGGACAGCAGCGCGACGCAGACCGGCTGGAGGTAGTAGACGACCCCGGCGCGGGCCGCGCCGATCAGGGAGATCGCCTTGTTCCAGGCGAAGAAGGCGACGGCGGAGGAGAAGACGCCGACGTAGAGCAGCGGCCCGACCGTGCCCGAGGTTGCCGCGAAGCCGCCCTGCAGCGCCAGCGAGACCGCGTACGCCGGGGCCAGCATCAGCGCGCCCAGCACGAAGGTGGTGAACAGGAAGGCCGTCCCGTCGAGTTCGGCCGGCTTGCGCCGCAGCAGCGCGCTGTACGAGGCGAACGCCAGCGCGGCCGCGAACATCCACAGGTCGCCCGTGGCGAGGTCGAGGTTCACCGAGCCCCTGCCGACCAGCAGCAGCACGCCGAGGGCGGCGACCAGCAGTCCGGCTGTGCGGCGGGCGCCGAGCCGTTCGCCGCCGAGACGGGAGAAGACGGCCATGACCACCGGCGAGGCCGCCATGATCATGCCCATGTTGGAGGCGGACGTGGTCAGTCCGGCCTGGTTGACCAAGGTGTTGTAGACGGTGACGCCCAGCAGCGAGGCGAGGGCGACGAAGCCGAGGTGGGCCCGGATCAGGGCCCGCTGCCGCCACGCGGCCCGCGCCCCGAAGGGCGCCACGGCCGCGAGTGCGATGAGCCAGCGCCAGAACGCGCCCTGGACGGGCGGGACGCTGTCGGCGAGCCCGCGGGAGGCGACGAAGCTCCCGGACCACACGACCGTCGCGACCAGTGCCAGGCCCACGCCGAGCCCGGCGGCCGCCGGGCGGCCGCCGGCGGGTCCCGGCCGGGCGGGTGCCTGCTGCGGTGCGGTGCTGGTCCGGTCCGTGACGGCCACGGCTGTCGCCTGCCCTTCTCCCGTGGGGGATGGTGTGCTCGGTGGGTGGTGGACCTACCGTCGCACTGCGGCATCCGTGAGGTCCATCGAAAACTTTCGATCGTTCTGTTCAGTTGAACTGAACGATCCGGCGACCGGGACGCTCGGGCTCGACTTCGGCCGCGACGCCGCCCCCGCCGCCAGCTGGCCCGCCACGGTCGCACCGAAGGCCACCGCCATCCCGGCGACCTGTACGGGGGACAGCGCCTGCCCGAGGGCCGCCCACCCGATCACGGCGGCGGTCAGCGGCGAGAGCGGGCCGAGCAGGGTCACGGAGGTGGCGGTCAGCCGACCGATGCCGCGGAACCAGAGCCAGTACGCGACCGCGGTGTTGACCAGCGCGAGGTACCCGTACCCGGCCAGGGCGCGGCCGTCCAGCGCGGGCGGCGCCCCCTCCGCGAGGGCGGCGACCGGGAGGACGAGGAGCCCGCCCGCGGTCAGCTGCCAACCCGTGACGGCCAGCGGCCCGGCACCCTCGGGGCGCCCCCAGCGCTTGGTCATCACCGTCCCGGCGGCCATCGAGGCCGAGGAGGCCACCCCGGCCAGCACGCCGACCAGGTCGAGCGCGGCCCCGGCCTTGAGGACCACCATGCTCACCCCGAGCGCCGCGACCACCGCTGCCAGCAGCTGCCGCGGGCGGACCCGCTCCCCCAGCACCACGGTGGCCAGTCCGGCGACGAACAGGGGGCCGGCGGAGCCGAGGACCGCGGCCACGCCGCCCGGCAGCCGGTAGGCGGCCAGGAAGAGCAGCGGGAAGAAGGCGCCGATGTTGAGGGCGCCGAGCACCGCCGACTTCCACCACCAGGCCCCTCTCGGCAGGGTCCGGCTCAGGGCGACCAGCAGCAGTCCGGCGGGCAGGGCCCGCATGACGGCGGTGAACAGCGGGCGGTCGGCCGGCAGGAACTCGGTGGCGACGGCGTACGTGGAGCCCCACGAGACGGGGGCGAGAGCGGTCAGGGCGATGACGGCGGCACGGTTCACGGCAGGACCTCCCCTGGATGTGCGACCCGGTCGGTCGCATGAAAGTAGCTTACTCGCTAATTGCTTAGCTGCAAGCTACTTTCTCGCAAGCAATCTGGCTTGCGGTCCTGCCGCACTCCCTCGGATACTTCCGCCCATGAACGACACACCCCCGCCGGCCCAGGACTCCGTCGACGCGATCCGCACGCAGTGGAACGCGGTACGCCCCGACCTCGACGTCACGCCCATGGGGGTGTTCGGCCGCATCTACCGGATCAGCCGCGCCGTCGGGGACGCGGTGGAGAAGGCGTACTCCCGCTACGGGATCACGCGCGGCGAGTTCGACGTACTGGCCACGCTGCGGCGCTCGGGCGAGCCGTACACGCTCTCGCCGCGGGAGCTCTCGGCCACGCTCATGCTCACCACCGGCGGCATGACCGGGCGGCTGGACAAGCTGGAGAAGGCCGGGCTGCTGCGCCGCAGCCCCGACCCCCACGACCGACGCGCGCTCCAGGTGACGCTGACGGAGCGGGGGTTCGAGCTGATCGAGCAGGCGCTGGTGGCGGGCCTGGAGGTCCAGTACGAGGCGCTGGCCGGGCTCGACGCGGACGAGGTCGAGCTGCTGACCGGGCTGCTGCGCAAGCTGCTGGGCCAGGTGGCGTGACGCGGCGCCGCCCCGACCGCCGGGGACGGCGACGGGGCGGCGGACGGCAACCGGGCGAAGGATGACAAACGGGGCGCCCCGGTCCGTACGTCGTCGACGTACGGACCGGGGCGCCCCGGCGCGTCAGGGGACCCGGGGGTCCCGGCCGCGGGCTCAGCCCTGCGGGGCCTGCTTGCGGGACTTGTCGAGGACCATCACGAGGCCCGCGATGATCGCGAACAGGGCGATGGGGGTCACGACGTAGAGACCCACGGTCTCGCCCACGCTGAGCCCCGGGCCCGGGTCGTCACCGTCGTCGCGAACGACCGCGAGCGCGGGAGACGTCATGAGCAGCATCATCAGCGTCGATCCGGCCGCGACGGCACCGGCGCGCAGAGCGTTCTTCTTGTCCACGGTGCAAACGTATCCAACACACAATCCGACCGCGCGTCCGGGGGTGCCGTATGGGGGTCCGGCCCGGCCGGAACGGCCGTCGGTCGGGCCGGGAGTGCGGGCGGGCCGGGCGGGCGCGGTCCCTAGCGGGTGCCGGCGCGGACCGCCTCCAGCAGGGCGTTCAGGCGCGGCGAGGCGGTCAGGTCCTCCAGGGCCAGGGGGCGGCCGTCGGGGCCGGCCACCGGCAGGCGCCAGTTGGGGTACTCGTCCCACGTGCCGGGCAGGTTCTGCGGGCGCCGGTCCCCCACGCCGTCCGGCAGCCAGATCCCCACCAGACGGGCGGGGGTGCGCAGCAGGAAGGCGTACAGCGCCCGTACGGCCGCCTCCTCGCCCTTGGTGTCGAGGCCGAGCCGCTCCAGCGTGGTCAGCCACTCCGCCGTCTCGGCGGCGTCCGCGGCCCGCTCCTCGTCGGCCGGCCGGGTCAGCAGCCCGAGCCGGTGGCGCAGTTCGACGTGTTCGCCGCTGAGCCGGGCCGCGCTGGGCGGCAGGTCGTGGGTGGTGGCGGTGGCCAGGCAGTCGGACCGCCAGCGCCCGGGTGGCAGCGGCAGCCCGTCACCGGCCCAGTCCCGCTCGAACCACAGCACCGACGTGCCGAGGACGCCGTGCCGGGCCAGCGTGCGGCGGACCGCGGGCTGGACCGTGCCGAGGTCCTCGCCGATGACGACGGCGCCCGCGCGGTGGGCTTCCAGGACGAGGACGGCGAGCATCGCCTCGGCGTCGTACGCGACGTACGTGCCCTCGGTGGGCGGTCGGCCGGCCGGCACCCACCAGAGCCGGAACAGGCCCATGACGTGGTCGATGCGCAGCGCGCCCGCGTGCCGGAACAGGCCGCGCAGCAGGCCCCGGTACGGGGCGTAGCCGGCGGCGGCCAGGGCGTCGGGCCGCCACGGGGGCAGGCCCCAGTCCTGGCCCCGGGCGTTGAAGGCGTCGGGCGGGGCGCCGACCGACATGCCCGCGGCGAACGCCTCCGGACGGGCCCAGGCGTCGGCTCCTTCCGGGTGCACGCCGACGGCGAGGTCGTGCACGAGCCCCAGCGGCATCCCGGCCTCGCGGGCGGCCCGCTGGGCGGTGGCGAGCTGGCCGTCCGTCAGCCAGGCCAGCCACCGGTGGAAGTCGACCCGGGCGGGGTCCTCCGCCCGGCCCTCGGCGAGGGCGCACCAGCGGGCGTGCGCGGTGAGGTCCGGGCCCTGTTCGGCCAGGAAGGCCTCGAAGGCCGCTGCGCGGCCCGGGGCCCGCGGGACGGCGTACAGCACTTCCAGGGCCTGGCGCTTCAGCTCCCAGACGGCGTCCCGGTCGATGAGCGCGCCCTTGACGAGCACTTCCTCGCGCAGCGCGGCGGCGCGGGCCGCCAGGGCGTCGAGCGCGGTCCGGTCGGCGGGGGCGGCGTACGCGTGCTCGGGGACGTCCTCGACCCGCAGGTGCACCGGATCCGGGAAGCGGCGCGAGGAGGGGCGGTACGGGGACGGGTCGGTGGGCGTGCCGGGGACCGCCGAGTGGAGCGGGTTGACCTGGACGAAGCCGGCGCCGTGCGTGCGGCCCGCCCAGGCGGCGAGCTCGGCGAGGTCGGCGAGGTCGCCCATGCCCCAGGAGCGGTGCGAGAGGAGGGAGTACAGCTGCACGAGGAGCCCGTGCGCGCGCCGCGGCGGCTCGGGCGCCCGCTCCGGCGCCACCACCAGGACGGCCTCTCCGGCCCGCCCGTCCGGTCCGGCCGCGTGCACCCGGTGCACCCCGAGCGGCAGCCGACGCCCGGCTCCGGGCTCGGCTCCGGGCTCGGTTCCGGGCTCGGTTCCGGGCGGGAGGGGGGCGGCCGCCGGGGCGGCCCCGCCCGCGTCCGTCACCGTCCACTCCAGGCGGCCGCCCTCCTCCAGGTCCACCACCACCCGTGTGCCGGGCGGGAGTCCGGCGAGGGCGGGCGGTACGGCGGCCGTGGTGTCCGGGGTACGGGCCGGGGTGGGGGCCGCGGGGGTGGCCGGGGCCGTGCGGGTGCCCGGGGCGGCCGGCCGCGCCCGTGCGGGGTCATCGCCGGTGCGCGGGAGGGCGGACAGGGGGACCCAGTGGACCACCGTAGGCGGCAGCAGCGAGGCCGCCGTGCAGTCGGCGGCCGCCAGGGCGGCCTCGACGGCCTGCGGTGTGGACGCGTCCACGCCCAGGGCGGCCAGGACCGCGACGACCGTGGCGTCCGCCACGGGCACGGTCACGCCGTGGGAGGGCTCGTACGAGGTGGCGACTCCGTGAGCGGCGGCGAGCCGGGCAAGGCCCATCGGGTTCCCTTCAGGTGTTCGTCCTAGGTGGTCGCCGCCCCCTGGTCGGCGGCCGCGCCGGGGGCGGTCGGCTCGCTGGTCAGCGGGGCCCGACCGGTGAGCGGCGGCTCGCTGGTGAGGGGGGCGGCGTCGGCGAGCGGCGGTTCGCTCGTCAGGGGCGGCGGCGGCGCCTGCCGCGGGAGGTGCCAGGGCGCGAGGGGGGTCCGGGGGGTCCCGGGGGCCCGGGAGGTCCCGGAGTTCAGGTCCGTCCCGCCCGTCCCCTCGGGTATGGCCCGGTCGTGGGTGACTCGCGTCCTCGCGGACATGGGGCGCACTCCTTCGTGCCGCGTCGTCTCGCCGCCGTCCCGCACCGGGACGCCGCTGTTCCGCTGTTCCGCGTTCCGCCGCGCGCGGGATCCCGTACCGGAATCCCGTGCCGAATCGGAACATCGCAGCCCTACCCACCCCACCGCGGCGCATTCCTGCAGTCCGGGCGAAGGGCCACGAAAGGATCTTGGGGCATAACGGTCACAACGGCCACGGGCGTTGACACCTCAGCCGCACGGGTGGTGGGCTCGGGCTCATCCGTACGAGCGGGGGGACGACGCGAGACCAGGAGGAGGCCCAGTGCCGCTGAGGGGCAAGAAGGGCGCCACGGCCGTGGCCATCGCCGTCATGGGCGGGCTGCTGGCCATACCCGGCGCCGTGCGCGCGGGATCCGCGGCCCTGGAGGGCACCCCGGTGGGGCAGGCCGACGGCCCGACGCAGGGTCAGCCGACCCCGCAGGCGCTGGAGCAGACGCACCCTCCGGTCCCGGGCCAGCCCACGGCCCCGGTGGCCCCGCCCGCGGCGGTCGCGCCGGGCACCGCCAAGGCCGCCGGCCGCGTGCCCGAGCAGCGCAGGACGGGCGCCCTGCCCGCGGTCTGGCCCCGGCCGCAGTCCGCGGCCCCCGCGGGCGCCGGCATACGCCTGGGCGCCGAGGCCGTGTTCGTACGCCCGGCCGCGGCCGATCCGTACGCGCTCGACCTGGTCCGTACGGTCCTGCGCACGGCCGGCGTACGCACCCTGCACGAGGTCGAGCCGGACGCGCCGCTGCCCGCCGGCGGCACCGTCGTCCGCGCCCAGGGCCCCGACGCGGAGCGGGCGCTGCACGCGCTGGGCGCCGCCTCGGCCCGGGACCTGCCGACGGGCGGCTACCGGCTCGCCATCGGCAAGGAGGGCGGTCGGGACACGGTCGCGCTGGTCGGCACGGGAGCGGACGGCCTGTTCCACGCGGCGCAGACGCTGCGTCAGCTGGCCGCCGGTGCCCCGGCGCTGCCGGGCGTCGTGGTGCGCGACTGGCCCGCGACGGCGGTGCGCGGCACGACCGAGGGCTTCTACGGCGAGCCGTGGACCCGGGAACAACGGCTCGCCCACCTCGACTTCATGGGCCGCACCAAGCAGAACCGATACCTCTACGCCCCCGGCGACGACCCGTACCGGGGCGCCCTCTGGCGCGACCCGTACCCGACGGACCAGCAGGAGGACTTCCGGGCGGTGGCCGCCCGGGCCGCCGCCAACCACGTCACCTTCGCCTGGGCGGTGGCACCCGGCCAGACCATGTGCCTGTCCTCCGCCGCGGACCGGCAGGCGCTGCTGGCGAAGCTGGACCGGATGTGGGACCTCGGGGTCCGCGCCTTCCAGCTGCAGTTCCAGGACGTCAGCTACACCGAGTGGCAGTGCGGGTCGGACCCGGACCACTACGGCCGCGGGCCCGAGGCGGCCGCCCGGGCGCACGCCGACCTGGCCGGGGTGGTCGCGTCCCACCTTGCGCTGCGGCACCCGGGCGCGGCCCCGCTCTCGCTGATGCCGACGGAGTTCTACCAGGACGGCTCGACCCCCTACCGCGACGCGCTGGCGCGCGCGCTGGACCCGCGGGTGGAGGTCGCCTGGACCGGGGTGAGCGTGGTGCCGCGGACCATCACCGGGCTGGAGCTGGCCGGTGCCCGGGAGGTCTTCGGACACCCGCTGGTGACCATGGACAACTACCCGGTCAACGACTACGCGCCGGGCCGGCTGTTCTCGGGCCCGTACATCGGGCGCGAGCCGGCGATGGCGGGCGGGTCGGCGGCGCTGCTCACGAACGCGATGCAGCAGGCGGCCGTCTCGCGGATCCCGCTGTTCACGGCGGCCGACTTCGCCTGGAACCCGCGCGCCTACCAGGCGTGGGCCTCGTGGGACGCGGCACTGGACGAGCTGGCGGGCGGCGACGCGCGTGCCCGCGAGGGGCTGCTGGCGCTGGCCGGCAACACGGCGTCCTCGGTGCTGGGCGCGCAGGAGTCTGCGTACCTGCAGCCGCTGCTGGACGGCTTCTGGGCCGCCCGCGAGCGGGCGGACGCGGCCACGCCCGCCGGGCTGAAGGCCCAGGACCTGGCGGCCGACCGGCTGCGGGCGGCGTTCACCGTGATGCGCGAGGTACGGGAGCGGCTGCGCGGGCCGGCGGACGGCACCCTGGCCGAGGAGGCCGGGCCCTGGCTCGACCGGGTGGCCGGGTACGGGGCGGCCGGCGAGCTGGCGGTCGACATGCTGCGGGCGCAGTCGCACGGCGACGCGGCCACGTCCGCGGGGGCCCGGACGGCCTTCGGGCAGGCCCGGCGGAAGCTGGACGCCGACGCGGCCACGGTGGTCGGCAAGGGGGTCCTCGGGCCCTTCCTGGCCCGGGCCGCCCGCGAGGCCAACGCCTGGCGGGCGCCGGTGGGGCCGGGCGCGACGGGGAAGCCGGGGGGTTCTGGGGCGGCTGGGGGGCCCGGGGGGACGTCGCCTTCGGGTACGCCGCACCGCTGACGGCGCCTGTGGGGGGGTGAGACCCGGGGCATCGGAGCGAGGGCGTTCGGGGGGTGGCTTCGCGGGGCCGCCCCGTGGTGTGCGGGTCCCCTCGCCTCTTGAGGCGTCATGGCCTGCAGGCCTCCCCCACGCACCACGGGGCGGCACTCTCGCGAAGCGGGGAGCCGGGTCACCGGTAACGGGCTTTCCGGGCCCGGAGGGGGCGGGCCCCTCCGGGCGGGCCAGAGGGGCGGGCCCCCGGGGTCGGGGCTTCCTCAGCCCGCGACCGCGGCCGCGAACATTCCCGGCTCGTACGAGCCGCCCTTCTGGTGCACGATCACCGCGAGCCGGTTGGCCGCGTTGATCAGGGCGACCAGGCAGACCAGGGCGGCGACCTGGTCGTCGTCGTAGTGCTCGCGCACTGCGGCCCAGGTCTCGTCGGACACCCCCTGGTGGGTGTCGGCGAGCCGGGTTCCCTCCTCGGCGAGCGCCAGCGCGGCGCGCTCGGCCTCGGTGAACACGGTGGCCTCGCGCCAGCCGGCGACCAGGTGGAGCCGGACCGCCTCCTCGCCCGCGGCCGCGGCCTCCTTGGTGTGCATGTCGATGCACCAGCCGCAGCCGTTGATCTGGCTGGCCCGCAGCGACACCAGCTCCTGGGTGGTCCTGGGCAGCGACGACTGGTGGAGCACCATGCCGGTGTTGGCGAACCGCTTGGCGAACCGGGCGGCGACCTCGTTCTCGAACAGGTTGAGCCGGGCGTCCTTCTGCACGTCGACGTTCATGTCTCGTCCTCCCTCGTGGTCTGTTGACGCCCACCAGACGCCGGCCGCGGGTTCCGCGTGACGGGCACTGCGGTGTGACGTGCGCCACGGCCGGGGGATGTCACAGGAGCGCGGGCACCGGCGTCTCGTGCGTAGGTGGCCGTCGGCAGCGGGTCGTCGGCACGGCAGAGGCAGGAGCACCCGATGGACAGCGAGCGCACCCAGGACGCGACCGGTCCGGCCGGCGGCGACGGCGGCACCGATGCCGCCACCGAGGCGTTCGTCGCCCACCGCAACCTGCTGTTCACGGTCGCCTACGAGATGCTCGGCTCGGCCGCGGACGCGGAGGACGTCCTGCAGGAGACCTGGCTGCGCTGGGCGGGGGTCGACCTGGGCACCGTCCGGGACCACCGTGCGTACCTGGTCCGGATCACCACGCGGCAGGCCCTGACCCGGCTGCGGACGCTCGGCCGCCGCAAGGAGTCCTACGTCGGCGAGTGGCTGCCCGAGCCGCTGCTGACCGCCCCGGACGTGGCCGAGGACGTCGAGCTGGCCGACAGCGTCTCGATGGCGATGCTGCTGGTGCTGGAGACCCTCGCCCCGACCGAGCGGGCGGTGTTCGTGCTGCGCGAGGTGTTCGACCTCGGGTACGACGAGATCGCCGAGGCCGTGGAGAAGAGCCCGGCCGCGGTGCGCCAGATCGCGCACCGGGCCCGCAACCACGTCGCCGCGCGGCGGCCGCGCGGGACGGTCTCGCGGAGCCAGGCCCAGAGTGCGCTCGACGCGTTCCTGCGCGCCGCCGACACCGGCGACCTGCAGGGGCTGCTCGACGTCCTCGCCCCCGACGTGGTCTTCCTCGGTGACGGCGGCGGCGTACGGCAGGCCGTCCTCAAGCCGATCGTGGGCGCCGCCAAGGTGGGCCGCCTGGTGGCCGCCGGCATCGGCAACATCAACGCCTCCGGCTGGTCCCTGGCGCCGGCCCAGGTCAACGGCCACCCGGCGCTCCTCGTCACGGCCGACGGCGAGGTCGACACCGTCCTGGCGCTCCGCGTCGCCGACGGCCTCATCACCGGCTTCTACGCCGTCCGCAACCCGGCGAAGCTCACGCACATGCTGAAGGAGACCGCTCTGAGCCGCTGAGCCACGGCTCCCGTGCGAGGACCCCGGGTCCGACCGTCCCGGTGGGGCGGTCGGACCCGGCGTTCCGGGCGTGCGGGGGCCTCCTGCCGTCAGGAGGCCGCGGTGCGCGCCAGGGCGTCCTCGGCGCCGTAGGGCTGGAGGTACGGGAGCCAGCGCGGGTCGCGGTGGCCGGTTCCGATGATCCGCCAGGCCAGCCCTGACGGCGGTTCCGGCTGGTGGCGCAGCCGCCAGCCGAGGTCCACGAGGTGGCGGTCGGCCTTGAGGTGGTTGCAGCGCCGGCAGGCGGCCACCACGTTGTCCCAGACGTGCTGGCCCCCGCGGCTGCGCGGGATCACGTGGTCGACGCTGGTGGCGACGCCGCCGCAGTACATGCAGCGACCGCCGTCGCGGGCGAAGAGGGCACGGCGGGTGAGAGGAACGGGCCCCCGGTAGGGGACCCGCACGAACCTTTTGAGCCGGACCACGCTGGGGGCGGGGACGGCTCTGGTCGCGCTGTGCATGAAGGCGCCGGATTCTTCCAGGGAGACGGCCTTGTTCTCCAGGACGAGGACGAGCGCGCGGCGGAGCGGTACGACGCCGAGGGGCTCGTACGACGCGTTGAGGACCAGGACGTGCGGCACGGACTGCCTCCTTGTACGCCGGCGGCGCGTGGCTCGCGCCGGGACGATCTGCTCTCAGTCTCTCCTTAGTGCTGGTGGAAGCGCCACCACCCGCCCGTAACGGGTCGGGGGTGTTTTCAACCACACCGGATTCATCCCCAGGTGATGCCCGTCTCTCCCTCGAACACGGCAACAGAACCGGGGCGATGCCCCGTTAGTGTGGTTGTGCTGCCCGCCGACCACTTTTTGGGCAGCCCGCTACACCTGGAGGTTCCTGTCGTGTCCTGGCCCGCCCCTCTGCTGGCCCTGACGGCCCCCGAAGCACCGACCACCCTGCAAGAGGCCCACGAGACCGCCACCAGCGCGGCCGGGTACGTGGAGGAGAACTGGGCCAACTGGCTCAACACGGGGCTCAAGATCCTGCTGATCGTGGTGATCGCGGGGGTCCTCCGCTCGGCGATCCGCAAGGCGATCACGAAGCTCATCCACCGCATGAACCGCAGCGCCGAGGCCGTCGAGGGCACCGCGCTGGGCGGCCTGCTGGTCAACGCCGAGCGGCGCCGCCAGCGCTCCGAGGCGATCGGCTCGGTGCTGCGCTCGGTGGCCTCGTTCCTGGTCCTGGGCACCGCCGGCCTGATGGTGCTGGGTGCCCTGCAGATCAACCTCGGCCCGCTGCTGGCCAGCGCCGGTGTGGCGGGTGTGGCCATCGGTTTCGGTGCCCGCAACCTCGTCACGGACTTCCTCTCCGGCGTCTTCATGATCCTCGAGGACCAGTACGGCGTGGGCGACAAGATCGACGCCGGAGTGGCCTCCGGCGAGGTGATCGAGGTCGGACTGCGCGTCACCAAGCTGCGCGGGGACAACGGCGAGATCTGGTACGTGCGCAACGGCGAGGTCAAGCGGATCGGCAACCTGAGCCAGGGCTGGGCCACCGCGGGCGTGGACGTGCAGGTCAAGGCCACCGAGAACCTGACGAAGGTGCGCCGGGTCATCGCCGAGGTGGCCGACGCGATGGCCAAGGAGTCCCCCTGGGACGAGCGCCTGTGGGGCCCGATCGAGGTCCTGGGCCTGGACGAGGTGCTGCTCGCCTCGATGACCGTGAAGGTGACGGCGAAGACGATGCCGGGCCAGCAGTTCGGTGTCGAGCGGGAGCTGCGCTGGCGGATCAAGCAGGCCTTCGACGAGGCGGGCATCCGCATCGTCGGCGGCGCACTGCCGGCGGCCGGGGAGGACGAGGCCCCGGCGCCCGACCCGACCGCGAACGTGGCCGCTCCGTCGGCGCTGGCCAACCCGACCTCGCCGCAGTCGCTGGCGACCGCCCCGATCCCGGCGCCCGCGCCGGCTCCGGCCGCGACCCCCGGGGTGAAGTTCACCAAGTAGGACCCGCAGTCGCTCCGGCGCCCCCGGCACGGCCCTCTCCGGCCGTCCGGGGGCGCCGTCGCGTTTCCGCCCGCCGACCGTTGACGCGCCCCTGAACAGCGTCGTAGGTTGCTCCGCAAGCCGATAGGAAACTTTCCTAACAGTCAACAAGGGCCGCCGCCCCGGCCGGCCCCGGCACCGAGGAGCCCCCCATGGCCGGTACGACCCCGGGCACCCCCGGCACCCCCCGGGTCCTGCGCGCCATGAACGACCGGGCCGCGCTGGACCTGCTGCTGGAGCACGGGCCCCTGTCCCGCACCCGGATCGGCCGACTGACCGGGCTGTCCAAGCCCACCGCGTCGCAGCTCCTGGCCCGCCTGGAGGCCGCCGGGCTGGTGGTCGCCACCGGCACCGACGCCGGCCGTCCCGGCCCCAGCGCCCAGCTGTACGCCCTCAACGCCGGTGCGGCCCACGTGGCCGGCCTCGACGTGACGCCCGAGCGGATCCTGGCGGCGGTGGCCGACCTCGCCGGCCGTACCGTCGGCCGCTTCGAGCTCCCCTCGCCCACCCGCCGGAGCGCGGGCGCGCCCGGTGCGGTGGAGCGGGTCGTGGCCGCCCTCGACGGCGCGGTCAAGGCGGCCGGCCTGGTCCGCTCGGACGTGCACCGCGTGGTCATCGGCACCCCCGGCGCCTTCGACCCGCGCACCGGGCAGCTCCGGTACGCCAGCCACCTGCCCGGCTGGCACTCGGGCACCCTGCTCGACGAGCTGGCCGCGGTGCTGCCGGTGCCGGTCGAGTACGAGAACGACGTCAACCTCGCCGCGGTCGCCGAACAGCGCCTGGGTGCCGCCCGCGGCCACGACGACTTCGTCCTGCTGTGGAACCAGGAGGGCATCGGCGCGGCCCTGGTCCTCGGCGGCCGGCTGCACCGCGGCTGGACCGGCGGCGCGGGCGAGGTCGGCTTCCTCCCGGTGCCCGGTACGCCCCTGGTGCGGCACGTGACCCGGGTCGGCTCCGGCGGGTACCAGGAGCTGGCCGGCGTACAGCGGCTGCCGGAGCTGGCGCGCGGCCTCGGCGTCACGGACCCGCCGCCCCCCGCGACCGGGGCCGGACGCGACCCGCACCTCGGGCCGGCCGTGGCGCTGCTCGAGCGGGCCGCGGGGGCGCAGGAGGGCCCGTACCGGCGGCTGCTGGAGGCGTACGCGACCGCGCTGGCCACCGGTCTGGCCTCGATCGTCGCCGTGCTGGACCCCGAGGTCGTCGTGCTGTCCGGCGCCGCCGTCACCGCGGGCGGCGAGGCGCTGCGCGAGCTGGTCGAGGCCGAGCTCGCGGAGCTGGCCGCGGCGCGGCCGCGGCTGGTCATCGGCGAGGTCCAGGAGGAGCCGGTGCTGCGCGGCGCGCTGGAGAGCGCGCTGGCCGCCACCCGGGACGAGGTCTTCGACACCTCGCGCTGAGTCCGCCACCCGCCCGAAGGCCGCGTCCGCCACCCGTCCGAAGGCCGCGTCCGCCACCCGTCCCAAGAAGGAAGCACCCCCGCACGACCGCACCTCGAACGTCCCCGATCCCCGCCCCAGGGAGTCTTGTCATGCCCCGCACATACAGGGCGGCCTGCGCCGCCGCAGCAGCCGCCGCGATATCCCTGCTCGCCTCCGCGTGTACCGGCCAGGGTCCGAGCCGGGCCCAGGACGACCCCACCAAGGACGTCACCATCACCTTCTGGCACGGCTGGAGCGCCCCCGGCGAGGTGAAGGCGATCCAGGAGAACATCGCCCGCTTCGAGAAGGCCCACCCCAACATCCACGTCAGGGCCACCGGCAACATGACGGACGACAAGATCAACCAGTCGCTGCGGGCAGGCGGCGACAAGGCGCCCGACGTGGTCTCCTCCTTCACCACCGACAGCGTCGGGAAGTTCTGCTCCTCGGGCGCCTTCGTCGACCTGAACCCCTTCCTCGCGAAGTCCGGGATCGACAAGACGGCGCTCTTCCCCAAGCCGCTGTTGGACTACACCCAGTTCAAGGGCGACCAGTGCACCCTGCCGCTGCTCAACGACGCGTACGGGCTGTACTACGACAACGACGCCTTCAAGGCCGCCGGCATCACCGGCCCCCCGAAGACCTGGAGCCAGTTCACCGAGGTCGCCAAGCGGCTCACGAAGCCGAAGGGCGACACGTACGAGCGGCTCGGCGTCATGCCCGTCTTCCACGGCTACGAGACCACGCCGATGCGCCTGGCCGCCCAGTGGAGCCCCACCTACTTCGGCGCCGACGGGACGTCGAACCTCGCGGCGGACCCGGCCTTCGCGAAGATGCTCACCTATCAGAAGGGCCTGGTCGAGGCGCTCGGCGGCTACCGGAAGCTGGAGAAGTACCGGGCCGGCTTCGGTGACGAGTGGGGCGCCGAGCACCCCTTCCACCTCGGCAAGGTCGCCATGCAGATCGACGGCGAGTGGCGGGGCGCGATGGCGCGGGAGGCGGGGGCGAAGTTCGACATCCGCACCGCGCCGCTGCCCGTCCCCGACGACCGGATCGGCGACTACGGCAAGGGCTACCTGTCCGGCACGATCGTCGGCATCGCCGCCACCAGCGCCAGGCAGAACGCGGCCTGGGAGCTGGTGAAGTACCTGACCACCGACACGGACGCGGTGGTGTCCTTCGCCAACGCCATCCACAACGTGCCCTCCACGCTGCCCGCGCTGGCGTCCCCGAAGCTCAAGGTCGACCCGGGCTTCCGCACGTTCCTGGACATCGCCCGGCACCCGAAGTCCAACACCACCCCGGCCCAGGCCGACGGCGGCACGTACCAGCTGACCTTCCAGGAGTTCGCCTACCGGGTCGAGAAGGGCGCGGTGCCGGACCTGGCCGCGGGACTGGCCGCGACGGCCGCCCAGATCGACACCGACATCGCGAAGGCGAAGTAGCCCCTGATGGCCGCGCACTCCCCCGCGCACTCCCCTGCGGGCACCGCCCCGGACACCGCCCTCGACGCCGCCCCGAACCCGGCCCTGGACGCCGCCCCCGCGCTGCGGGCCAAGCGGCGGCGGGCGGCCCTGCGTACGGCGGCGTTCCTGTCCCCCTGGCTGGTGGGCTTCGGCGTGTTCTTCGCCTACCCGCTCGTCTCGACCGTCTACTTCTCCTTCATGGACTACGACGGCATCCGGCCTCCGGTCTTCGGCGGGGCGGCGAACTGGTCGTACGTCTTCACCGACTACCCGCTGTTCTGGCCGGCGCTGCGCAACACCCTGTGGCTGGTCCTGGTCATGGTGACCTGCCGCGTGGTGTTCGGGCTGGGCGTCGGCCTGCTCGTCACGAAGATCAAGACCGGTACGGGGCTCTTCCGCACCCTCTTCTACCTGCCGTACCTCGCCCCGCCGGTGGCGGCCACGCTCGCCTTCGTCTTCCTGCTCAACCCCGGCACCGGCCCTGCGAACTCGCTGCTGGAAGCGGTCGGCCTGCCGGCGCCCGGCTGGTTCACGGACCCGGACTGGTCCAAGCCCGCGCTCACACTGCTGGTGCTGTGGGGCATCGGCGACCTGATGGTGATCTTCATGGCGGCGCTGCTCGACGTACCGAAGGAGCAGTACGAGGCGGCCGAGCTGGACGGCGCCGGGCCCTGGCAGCGCTTCCGGCACATCACCCTGCCGAACATCTCGCCCATCGTGATGTTCGCCGTCGTCACCGGAGTCATCCAGACCATGCAGTGCTACACCCAGCCGCTGGTGGCGGGAAAGGTCGCGGCCGGCGTGATCGGCGGCTCGGGCCAGCAGTTCGAGCCCGGCTACCCCGAACGCTCCACGCTGACCCTGCCCCAACTGGTCTACAACCTGGGCTTCCAGCGCTTCGACTACGGCTCGGCGTGCGTGGTCGCGCTCGTGCTCTTCGTCCTGGCGATGGCGTTCACCGCGCTGCTGATGCGGCGCAGCGGCGGACTGGTAGGGGCGGGTGACTGAGGCGATGGCGACCGTACTGAGCCGTACCCCGGGGAGCGCGGCGACCGCGAAGGACCCGAAGGGCGTCCCGGGCCCCGCCCGGGTCGCGCGCCGCAAGGCCCTGCTGCACTGGGTCGCCGTGCACGCGCTCGGCGTCGCGGCCGCGCTGTTCTTCGTGCTGCCCTTCGTGTTCCTCTTCCTGACCTCGGTGATGAGCGACCGGCAGGCCCTGACCCGGGACCTGTGGCCGCACACCTGGGAGTGGGGCAACTACGCGAAGGTGTGGGCCGTGCCCGGCTTCCTGACGTGGTGGCGCAACACCCTGCTGTACGCGGGCCTCGGCACGCTGCTGACCGTGGTCTCGTCCGTGCCGGTCGCGTACGCCCTCGCCAAGTTCCGCTTCCGCGGCCGCAACCTGTCGCTGCTGCTGGTGATCTCGACCATGATGCTGCCGCCGCAGGTGCTGATCATCCCGATGTACCTGTTCTGGGCGCGGCAACTGGGCCTGTCGGGCACGCTGTGGCCGCTGATCGTGCCGCTCGCCTTCGGGGACGCCTTCTCGATCTTCCTGCTGCGGCAGTTCCTGCTGACCATCCCCGACGAGTACCTCGACGCGGCCCGGGTCGACGGCTGCGGCGAACTGCGCACGCTGCTGCGGGTGGTGCTCCCGATGGCCCGCCCGGGCATCGCGGCGGTGGCCCTGTTCCAGTTCTTCACCTGCTGGAACGACTACTTCGGACCGCAGATCTACGCCTCCGAGAACCCCGCGGCGTGGACCCTCAGCTACGGGCTGGAGTCGTTCAAGGGCGCGCACCACACCGACTGGAACCTGACCATGGCCGCGACCGTGCTGGTCATGGCCCCCGTGATCCTCCTCTTCTTCTTCGCCCAGAAGGCGTTCGTCGAGGGTGTCACGCTGACCGGAGTGAAGGGCTGAGGAGGCCGTCACATGAAGCTGACCGTGGTGGGGGGCGGCTCCACCTACACCCCCGAGCTGATCGACGGGTTCGCGCGGCTCCGCGACACCCTCCCGATCACCGAGCTCGTCCTGGTCGACCCGGCCGAGGAACGGCTCGGCCTCGTCGCCGGGCTGGCCCGGCGGATCTTCGCCCGGCAGGGGCACCCGGGGCGGATCACCGCCACCGTCGACCTCGACGCGGCCGTGGCGGGGGCGGACGCCGTGCTGCTCCAGCTGCGGGTGGGCGGGCAGGCGGCGCGCGAGAAGGACGAGACCTGGCCGCTGGAGTGCGGCTGCGTCGGCCAGGAGACCACCGGCGCGGGCGGACTGGCCAAGGCCCTGCGCACCGTGCCGGTGGTGCTGGACATCGCCGAACGGGTGCGCCGGGCCGCCCCCGACGCATGGATCATCGACTTCACCAACCCGGTCGGCATCGTCACCCGGGCCCTGCTGACGGCCGGCCACAAGGCGGTCGGGCTGTGCAACGTGGCGATCGGGCTGCAGCGCAAGTTCGCCGCCCTGCTGGGCCTGGCCCCCGCCGAACTGCACCTGGACCACGTCGGGCTCAACCACCTCACGTGGGAGCTGGGGGTGCGCCGCGGCGGCCCCGGCGGCGAGGACCTGCTGCCCGGGCTGCTGGCCGGGCACGGCGCGGCGGTGGCCGCGGACCTGCGGCTGCCGCGGGCCGTGCTGCACGGGCTGGGCGTCGTACCGTCGTACTACCTGCGGTACTACTACCAGCACGACGAGGTCGTACGGGAGCTGCGGTCCAAGCCGTCCCGGGCCGCCGAGGTGGCCGCCATGGAGCGGGAGCTGCTGGCGCTGTACGGGGACCCGGCGCTGGACGAGAAGCCTGCGCTGCTCGCCAAGCGGGGCGGGGCCTTCTACTCGGAGGCGGCCGTCGACCTGGCGGCCGCGCTGCTCGGCGACGGCGCGGGGACCCCCAGCCCCTACCAGGTGGTCAACACCCTCAACGACGGCACGCTGCCGTTCCTCCCCGACGACGCCGTCATCGAGGTGCAGGCCCGGGTGGACGGCACGGGCCCCCGGCCGCTGCCGGTGCCACGGATCGACCCGCTGTACGCCGGCCTGATCGCGAACGTGACGGCGTACGAGGACCTCGCCCTGGACGCGGCGCTGCGCGGCGGCCGGGAACGCGTCTTCAAGGCCCTCCTCGCCCACCCGCTGATCGGGCAGTTCGAGCGGGCCGAGGCCCTGACCGACCGCCTGCTCGCCCACAACAAGGAGCACCTGGCATGGGCGTGACGACCGACCGGGCGGGCAGCGTCGTGGTGGACGGGCCCGCCCCCGGCGCCCGCCCCCTCCCCTTCCTCCTCGCTGTCGACGCGGGCAACAGCAAGACCGACATCGCCCTCGTCGACACCGCCGGCACGGTCCTCGCCACCGGACGCGGGCCCGGCTTCCAGCCGCAGGTCACCGGCATCGCGGCGGCCTTCGACGCGATCGCGGCCACGCTCGCCGCGACCCGCACCCGGGCCGCGGCAGCCGGCACGCCCCTCGCCGCGACCGCCGCCCACGTGTCGGCCTGCCTCGCCAACGCCGACCTGCCGGTGGAGGAGGCGGCCTTCGCCGCCGAGCTCGGGGAGCGGGCGTGGGGGCGCTCGGTCGAGGTCCGCAACGACACCTTCGCCGTCCTGCGCGCCGGGCTGCCCGCGGGGGCCGAACCGCGCGGGGTGGCCGTCGTGTGCGGGGCGGGCATCAACTGCGTCGGCATGACCCCCGACGGCCGCACCGCCCGCTTCCCCGCACTCGGGCAGATCTCCGGCGACTGGGGCGGCGGGGGCGGCCTCGCGGACGAGGCGCTCTGGTTCGCCGCCCGCGCCGAGGACGGCCGCGGCGAACCGACCGCGCTGGCCCGGGCACTGCCGGAGCACTTCGGGCTGCCGACGATGCCGGCCCTGATCGAGGCCCTGCACCTGGACGGCATCCCGCGCACGCGCCGGCACGAGCTCACGCCGGTGCTCTTCGCGGTCGCCGCCGACGGCGATCCGGTGGCGCTGGCCCTGGTGCACCGCCAGGCCGACGAGGTGGTCGCGATGGCCGCCGTCGCCCTGGACCGCCTGGGGCTGCTGTCCGAAGACGTACCGGTGGTACTGGGCGGCAGCGTCCTGGCGGCCCGCCATCCCCAGCTGCACGACCGCATCGCCGAGCGGCTGGCCGCCCGCGCCCCCCGCGCCCGCCTCACCCTCGTCACGGCCCCACCCGTCCTCGGCGCGGCCCTCCTGGGCCTGGACGCCGTGGCAGCCCCGCCCGAGGCACACGCGACCCTCCGCGCCTACTACGGGTGACGGGGTGCGGGCTTGGGCCGGTGGGCTTGGGCGGTGGGCTTGGGCGGGGGCTTGGGGTCCCGTGGTGTGTGGGTCCCCTCGGCGCTTGACAGGGGCGGCCTGCAGGCCTCCCCCAGCTACCGCTGGGAGGTACCCCCAGCGGCAGGCCCACCCCGGAGGCTTTGGGGCTTCGCCCTGGCCTTCGGCCACCTCCGGCCCGGGCCTGCCTCCGAGCCAGCCTGCCACCCCTGTCAAGCGCCTCCCCCACACACCACGGGACCCACCAGGCACCGCCAAGGAGGCGTGCGGCTATTGCACGCTCCGGCCGAGTCACCAGACCCAACTCATCGCGACCCAACTCATCACGACCCGGGCCGCCCGGGGCCGGTTCGCTGCGGTCCAGGTCACCGTTACGCAGCTCCCGCCGGGCCGGCCCGTGGTGTGTGGGGAAGCCTCTTGAGGCGTCATGGCAGGCTGGTCCGGAGGCAGGCCCGGGCCTGGGGTGGCCGCAGGCCAGGGGCGGAGCCCCCTTGCCCCAGGGGTGGGCCT